>JALWGC010000011.1 GCA_027038835.1 Helicobacteraceae bacterium
CCGCAGGGTCAAATATTTCTCTCAAATGATTTGTTAGCATTTTACTCGTAATGCTTCCACATTCGATAAACTTTTATTATTTTTTCTTCCTCAAAAACTTCATAAACCAATCTGTGTTGCTTGTTGATTCTTCTACTTATCAAACCTTTCATGTCACCTTTTAGATATTCAAACTCCGGTGGGTATTGAAACGGGTTATTTTGTATAATCTCAAATAGTTTTATCACTTTTGGTTTTAAGCCACTCGAAGCTAAATTTTTTGCATCTTTTTGTGCTTGTGTCATAAAAATAAGTTGATACATGTTACCATTCTAACTTATCTAATGTTACACCCTTTTCAATAGGTTCGCTTCTAGCTTCAAGTATACTTTCAACCATTCCATCAATACTTCTTAGATATTCATCATCACTAATATATTCATCTTTATCAATAATACTAATCTCTTTTTTGTCAAAATGACTTAAAAGCCATAAAAATTTTTCACTTATGTTATCTTCAAGTTTTAATGTAACTGTTTGCATAATTAAAACCTCCTTGATTTATTCAATCTATTGTATCTAAAATTTTATAATTGTTTTTTAAAATGCTACTTGTGAGCTCCCGTATATGCTAACTATTTATTCATACTTCAAAATCATAACAAAATGAAAATAAAGCAAGACTTAAAATTAACTTTAAGAAAATAAATGATTATATTGTTGTTTAATATGTCTATAATAGGTTTTTTGCTATTATTTTGTGATAAATGGACATAGACAAAGGTTTATGAGCATGTCGAAAGAAAAAAAGCTACTTGATAAACTTAAAGATAAAATTATTCAAAAAGGTTATAGTAGATCGACCGAAAAGACCTATTTGTATTGGAATAAATACTATATACTCTATCATGACAAAAAACATCCCGCCGAGATGGGTAAAAATGAAATAGAGGAGTTTTTGACTCATTTGGCAGTTGATAAAAATGTTTCACCTACTACCCAGAACCAAGCGTTTAATGCGATACTCTTTCTGTATAAAGAGATATTGAAAATCGACACTTCTTCTTGGAACATTCAAGCACTCAGAGCGAAGAGAAAAGAGCATATGCCGGCTGTTTTGACAAAAGAAGAAGTCAAGAGGGTTATATTTCATATGAACGGGGTTTATAAACTCATGCTTTCACTTATGTACGGGTGCGGGCTGAGGATGAACGAACTTTTGAGGCTTAGGATCAAAGATATAGATTTCGGTTTTAAAAATGTATATATCTGGGATAGTAAATCTCAAAAGGACAGGATTGTTCCACTTCCGCAGTCTCTTGAAGATGAATTGAAAATTCAAATAGATGATGTTTTTAAAATCCATCAAGAGGATCTAAGTAAAGGTTTTGGGTATGTCAATCTTCCAAATGGGTTGGAGAGGAAGTATCCAAACGCAAACAAAGAGTTTAAATGGCAGTATCTTTTCCCTATGAAAAATATCTCCAAAGATCCAAGAAGCGGTAAAATGATACGACATCATATACTTGATAAAACTTTTGGCAGAAACATAAAAGTCGCCGCGAACAAAGCGAAAATTCCTAAGAAAATTTCAGCTCATACTTTTAGACATTCGTATGCTACGCATCTGTTGCAAGCTGGATTTGATATACGAACCATACAGGAGCTTTTAGGGCATAAGGATATCTCGACTACGATGATCTATACGCACATCGTGCGAGATTTAAACAAACAATCTTTAAAATCCCCTTTGGATTTGTAAGCAGAGGAACTTTTTTATGAAAACACTTTTCATAGGCGGTATAAAGTCGGGAAAAAGTCGTCATGCGGAGTCGTTTGCGCTGCGCCACTCAAAAAAGAAACCGTACTATCTTGCCACGACGGAGTTTTTCGACGATGAGATGAAAAGGCGCATCAAACGCCATAAGAAGCAAAGAAAAAAGCGCTTTAGAACCATCGAAGAGCCGCTAAAACTTGCTAAAGTCATAAAAAAGTGCGACGATGTCGTTTTGGTCGAAGATATGAGTATGTGGATAAACAATATGCTTTATCATGGTAAGGAAAAGAAGATATACAAAGAGGTTGAAAAATTGCTAAAGCTCGAACAAGACGTAGTGTTTGTCATAAACAATGTTGGCGAAAGCGTCATCGGTCAAAATGCGCTTGTGAGAAAGTTTTGTGATGTCAACGGAATCGTTTCGCAAAAGTTGTCCCACAAATGCGATGCGGTCTATAATGTCGTTGCAGGGATAGCGCAGAGGATACGATGAAATACTTAAAAGCTTTCGCGCTTGCATGGAATATGCTCACTATCGTGCCGTTTATGAAAGTGCATGATTTTTTCAAAGGTATCAACGGGCTTAGCGCTATGTTCTATCCACTTGTCGGGTTTTTACTCGGGTCGGTGCTGTATGGGGCGTACATGGTGTTTAGCTCTTTTTTCCCGCCGCTGCAAAGCGGTGTGGCCGTGTTCACGCTTTGGGTTGTTTTAACCGGGGCGTTACATCTTGACGGTTTTAGCGATACCGTCGATGGGTTGTTCGTACCCAAAGAAAAAGCGCTTGCGGTTATGAAAGAGAGTCATGTGGGTGGGATGGGAATGCTCTTTAGCGTGGTTTTTCTCATCTTCAAAGCCTCTTTGTTCGTAGGGATTGAAAATACGCTGTTCTTACCTTTGGTTTTAGCACTCGCTCGTCTCAATGCCGTAGTGGCGATGTATAGTTTCGAGTACATCTCAAGCGGGGTGGGGCAGCTTGTAAAAGAGGAACTTTCAAAACCGTTGGTCGTTTTTGCGGTGGTGTATGTCGGTGCTATCGCTTTGATGATGGATGGGATATGGTTGATGATACCCGCTTTGATTTTCGGACTGCTTGCGGCTACTTTGTTTCGTAGGCGCTATGGCGGGCTGAGCGGTGATTTGTATGGGTTTATCATAGAAACGAGTGAACTCTTTTTGCTTGCACTTCTCGTGGCGGCGCATACATGAAACTCTATTTCGTCCGACACTCCGAAGTGATAGAAGAGTACCAAGGGAAGTACAACGGACACATCGACATTCCCCTCTCTACCAAAGGAAAAGAGGATGCGAAAGAACTTGCAAAAAAACTTTCGCACATCCGTTTTGATAAAGCGTTTTGTTCCGATTTGCTTCGAGCGCGTCAAACGATAGAGGCTTTCGAGCTTAAATGTGAAATTATCTACACAAGTAGTCTTAGAGAAAAATCGTGGGGGCGGCACGAGGGGAAAAGTTTCAATGAGATAACCGCAGAGGGGATAGTGTATGAAAACTTCGAGCAATGGATAGCAGCGCTTGGCGGAGAAACCCTTGAAGCGTATAGAAGGAAACTTCATACGTATTTCAACGATGTTTTGTTGGCTCAAGAGGGGGAAAATATTTTGGTAGTCACTCATGCGGGAGTTGTTAAGATGCTTGTTTCGCTTCTTGAGGGGCTTACACTTGAGGAAACGTTTTCGATACCGCTTCCATATAGCGGATATTTATGTTATGAAAGCTTGAAAAAAAGGTTTCTTTTATAAAAATGTGTAAAAATATCTATGTTTTTTTAAAATTTTAACAATATAAGGTTATGTTAATAATAGTTTATGCTATAATACTGTTACAGAAGCCTGAAAAAGCCAAACCTGTTGTGAGACAGGGACGGAAAGCCATGGGTCTTTTGGATAGTCGTAGTTCCAAAAGATTGCCAGGTTGCCAGAGGTGAATGTTTTTCTCCTCCTTTTTCTTGATCCTTCTGAAACTCTTATTTTAAGATTTACAAGGACATAGCCATGAATTACAGACACGTACTTACAGCATTGCTGTTGATGGGGAGCTTGGCGGGGTGTGGTGATAGTGCCAACGAGTTCATAGACAACGCCAAGAAGCAATATGACGGCAACAACGCTAAGCACGATCTTAACGTAACCCAGCCGGACAACGGCGGTAACACTCAACCGGACAACGGTGGCAACACTCAGCCGGACAACGGCGGTAACACACAACCGGGCAACGGTGACAACACTCAGCCGGACAACGGTGGCAACACTCAGCCGGACAACGGTGGCAACACTCAGCCGGACAATGGCGGTAACACACAACCGGACAACGGTGGCAACACTCAGCCGGACAATGGCGGTAACACACAACCGGGCAACGGTGACAACACTCAGCCGGACAACGGTGGCAACACTCAGCCGGACAATGGCGGTAACACACAACCGGGCAACGGTGACAACACTCAGCCGGACAACGGTGACAACACTCAGCCGGACAACGGTGACAACACGCAACCGGACAACGGTGACAACACTAAACCAGATGATGGGGTAAACCCTGACGACAATGCAACTCAACCGGACAATGGTGGCGATGACCAAAACAATCAAAACGCATACAAAAAAATTACGGGACTAAGTGCGACACAAGGTTCGAACTACGACAACACGCACCTTGCATCAAACGCGGTCGATGGGCATGAAGAGACATATTCCATGACGGCTAACGATCCGGATCGGGATTGGTTGCAAATCAAACTACCGGGAACTACCGAGGTTTCAAAAATCGTAATAACCGGTAGAGGAAAATACGACTATCTTTTGAAAACTACGAACGTTTATTTAAGCGACACTCCATATAGCGACGGTGTAAGTGAAGAAGATTTGATAAAAAAAGGACTAAAAGGTCAGCAAGCACCGCAAGCTATAGTACTCGATCCTACAAAAACCGGAAAATATATAATCTTTAAACAAACGAACAACGATGGTTATAACTCAATCATGCAAGTTGCCGAAGTGGAAGTTTACGGAAAAGTCATCAAAAAAGACGACAACCAAAACGATGACCAAAACGGTGAAGCGACTACTCATGTAGTAACGAAAAACATCGCTCGCTATCTTGCAAAAGCGAGTGAAGGTTCGAACTTCAACGGACAATATCCGGCATCCAACGCGATCGATGACAGCAACGCGACTTTCAACTATACAACCGATGACAATACGAAAAACTGGCTACAACTGCAACTTCCGGGTGTAGTCAAAGTTTCCAAAGTGGTCGTACTTGGTAGAAGCGGAGCTATCGAAGGGGATGAACAGCATAGATACGAAGAACGCTTAATGGGTACGAAAGTATATCTTATGGACTCTTCTTATAGCGGTTCGTTCGAAGGAGCGACTCTTGTCGGTACGCTCGATGGTGTAGCCGAGGCACAAGAGTTGACTCCAAGCTCCGAAGCCAAAGGGAAATACCTTGTACTCAAAGCGGATAACACCTACTTGCATATAGCTAATTTGGAGGTGTTTGGTAGCATCGAAATCTCTACAGATACAAAAGCGGGTACGAAACTCTTTGATGTAAATCTCAAAGAGTTCGATAGATCGAATTTGCAAGTTTCACTCGATAACGATAATTTTTCTATAGATAAAAACGGAAACTTTAAATTAGCCAAACAACTTTCTGCCGGAGTGCAAAACGTCACTATCCACATGAGTGACGGTGTGCATACTACCGACTTGAAACTTGTTTTCGATGTCGCAAAAGCACAAACGGTAGGTGACGGTGTACCTGTAATTACACTCAAAGGGCAAAACCCTATGACTGTCGAGCAGGGCAAAGAGTTCGTCGATCCGGGTGCTACCGCGGAAGATAAAGAGGACGGAAAAGTCGAAGTTACCGTAGAGGGGGAGGTCGATACTTCCACAGTCGGTACCTATACGCTTACTTATACTGCAAAAGACAAAGATGGTCATGTAACGAAAAAAACGAGAACGGTCAAAGTGGTTGCGGCGGCAAAAGCCGATGTAGCCAAAGGTCCATACCTTGTGTTCGATCATAAAAATACCGAAATGGAAGTTGTATGGCAGCTTGAAAGCACGCAAGAATGTAGTGTAGATTGGGGCAGCGGTAGCGGAACATCTACCGAAGGTGTCGATCATGTACATGCATTTACGATTACCGGTTTGACTCCGGGTGAACACTACGAGTACACCGTAACTTGCGATAACGGAACGGTTGGAAGCGGTTCGTTCACTGCAGCGCCTGCCGATGACGCTACAAGTGTAACACTTTTTGCTTACGGTGATACAAGAAGTCAACCGAGTATCCATGATAAACTTGCAAAAAGAATGATCGAAGAATACAAAAACGACCCTGCATCTCAAACTTTGGTTTTGCACAGTGGAGACTGGGTGAGTGATGGTGGTAGGGAGTATAAATGGGATGACCAATACTTCGATCCGTCATATAAAAATATGCACGAACTACAAGCGACTATGCCGATTGTTGGAACACCCGGAAACCATATGGCAAGAGGATTGAGCATATTTAAAAAATATTTTCCGGTACAATATGCAGGTTCAAGAGGTGTGTACCGTTCGTTCGACTACGGTCCGGCGCATATCGTTTTGATAGACCAATACTATGCTCGCTATTCAACAGGGAGCGAACAGTACAAATGGCTGGAGAACGATTTGAAAAACAGCTCGAAAAAATGGAAAATCCTTGTGTTTCATGCGCCGGGCTGGACTGTTGAAGGGCATCACAACAATAATTCCGATGTACAAAGATACATCCAGCCGCTTGCGAAAAAGTATGGAGTTTCTTTGATAATCAACGGTCACAACCATTTTTACGCTCGTGCGATGGTCGATGGTGTAGCGCATATAACAAGCGGTGGAGGTGGCGCACCTCTGTATAGTTTGTCAAACAGTAGCAGAGACCGTGAAAATATCGTCAAAGCGAAAAAAACGTATCAATATTGTAAAATTGCAATCGATGGTAATAAAATGGTTTTCAAAGCTATAGATATCAACGGAAACGTTATAGATACTTACGAAACAACGAAATAACCCATACGTAGGGGGATGGAACAATGAAAAGAAAATTTTTACTCAAAGGGATCGTTTCTGCCGCTTTGGTGCTTTCAAGCGCCTTGGCGTCGCAAACCAAGACCATTCAAACCATCGATGTATATACCGGAAAAGACGCCACCGTCACGTCGCAAAGCATCTATTTGACACTCGAGTCCAAGGGCTTGAGTGTATTTGGAAAAGAAGAAAAAAACAATATTACGAGTTCTGTTATGATGGACGAGGATTTGACTTATAAACTTTTAGAAAAATATCCTCGATTTGGCGTTTTGGCACCTATGCCTCTTGTCGTATGGAAAACACAAGATAGAAAAAATGTAAAAGTAGCTGTTTTGAATCTCAAAGGGATGGCGCAAGCACTACAGATAAAACCTGACGAAGCGAGTTTGAACGCATACGCGAAGAAAATACAAACGACTTTACAGCTCGCTTTACCGCAAGTTAGCTCGAAATCATATACGATATCGCTACAAAAATTGACTAAACCGCTATTGATAGAAAAAACGAGAAAAGTTGTAGAAAAAAGCGAAATAAAAGATGAAGAATTTTATGAAGAATTTGTAGAAGATTATGAAAGTTTCGTCGAAAACGAGCTGGAAAAAGCGGGATTTACCATAAGAGCCTTAGAAAACGTAGAAGAAGTGCTTGCCAAAAAATACGACAAAGAAGGTGTGTACGATTTTTATCAAATTTACGCGATTTCAAAACCACAATTGACTGCACAAATATCTAAAAACGATCCGGCCGTGGGTGCGTTGAGTCCATTTGCATTGTATATCTATAAACTACCGAACGAAAATTTCATGCATGTCGGCTTTTTCAACATGGAAAACTGGATAAACTTTTTAAATATTGAAGACAAAATATCTATCGACATGGTGAAAGAAACGAAAAAAACTCTTGAAAATATCGTCGCATCCACTCTCTCCTCCTTCCAACCCCACTAATTTTCTCTCTCCCACGCGGTATTTGTAAAATCCCCTTTGCAAATACCGCAACGATTATTATGCTAAAATAGCGTTATGAGAAATATTTACATCATAATCGCCAAGCAGATTGTCGAAGAAGCGGGACGCATCATTCGCGAAGCGCGCGAGACCAATATGTTCGAGTTCGTTCTCAAAAACGACGACACGCCGGTAACGCCGATCGACCAGCAGGTTCAAGACTACATGACCAAGAAACTCAAAGGCAGTTTCGACATCCAAGTCATGGGGGAAGAGAACTGCGAAGAGATAGATACCTCCAAACCTTACTGGGCGATAGACCCCATAGACGGCACATGGTCGTTCATAACCCATGAAAACACCTCTGCAATCAACCTCTCCTTGATCGAAAACGCGGAAGTGATTGTTGCCGTGGTGTACAACCCGTTTACCGACGAGCTCTTTTTCACCGAGAAAAATCAACCCGCTTTCAAGGGGCTTCTACGCCTTCCGCTTCGAAAAAACGACGACGTTACGGTCGTGAACTTCAAACCTGAGCGAAACAATCCCGTTCTTCCTGCACTTTGTTCGTTGTTCGAAGAAGGGGAGATAAAAAAACTCGTTTCGATAGGAGGGAGTTTGTCATACGGTTTGTGTATGGTCGCTAAAGGAGCGTTTAGCAATTATCTGCTTCATTTTGAAAATCTTTCTCACGCTTGGGATCTCTCGGCAGCTATTTTGATACTGCGAAACGCAGGGGGGTTCGTAACCGACCTCGATGGCAACGACATCGACCCTATCAGTTACAAAGGGTATATCGTCGCAAGTGCGAACGAGCGTTGCAAAGAGCGATTTTTGGCGATGATAACGCCGCATATGAAGGAAAACGTATGAGACTTGGAAACATTCGTAAAGTAGGGGTGATTCTCCGCCCATCGACACCCCGACTCAAAACCAGTTTTTTCAAAATAAAAGATATTTGCAAAAAGCGAGACATCAAAACGGTCATAGAAAGCACGAGTGCAGAAATGATAGGTGTAAAGGGGATGGAGTTTGCCAACATGTGTGAAAGCTGCGATTTCCTCATCACTTTGGGGGGAGACGGTACGCTTATCTCTACGGTCAGACGCAGTTTCAAATACGATATCCCCGTTTTAGGTATTCATGCGGGAAGGCTCGGTTTTTTGGCAGATATCGGTTTGGAAGAGTTCGCGAGTTTTTTGGACAAGATACTTGCGGGAAAATACCGCATAGACGAAAGAGCCATTTTGAAAGCGAAGGTGGTCGAAGGGGATAAAAAAATAAAAATGTACGCCTTTAACGACATCGTCATCACCAGAGAATCGATCTCGAAGATGATCCATATCGATACCTATGTCGATAAGAAAAGTTTCAACACCTACTACGGGGACGGGGTTATCGTCTCCACTCCGACAGGTTCGACGGCGTACAATCTCAGTGCCGGCGGTCCTATTATCTTCCCGTTGACGAACGTTTTCGCACTTACGCCCATTTGTCCCCATTCGCTTACCCAACGTCCGGCGATATTGCCCGGAGAGTACCCCATAGAGATGAAAACGGGAGATGACAAAGCGCTTGTGATTGTCGATGGACAAGATATGTACGAATTGCACAAAAATCAAAGCATCTACATCCAGCTCGCTATCAAAAAAGCGAAGCTTATCCACAGGGAAGAGTTCAACTATTTCGAAGTGCTCAAAGAAAAACTCGGTTGGGGTGAATGATGAAAGATATTTTATATGCGCCTTGGCGAAGCGACTACGTTACGAAAGAGAAGATACAAGGGTGTGTGTTTTGCCACATCTCCAAAAACGCCAAAGAGGATGAAAAACTGCATGTGCTGTATCGGGACGAGCATTGTTTCATCGTGATGAACCGCTACCCCTACACCCCCGGACATTTTATGATAATACCCCATTTCCATACCGACGCACTCGAAGAACTCGATGAAGAAATCTGGTTGCATATAAGCAAATTGGCAAGAAGATGCGTAAAGATGCTCAAAGAGGGGTTTGGCGCACATGGAGTGAACCTTGGGATGAACCTTGGAGAGTTTGCCGGAGCCGGTATTGCGCAGCATATCCATCTCCACCTCGTACCTCGTTGGAAGGGCGATACCAACTTCATCACCACTATCGCAGAAACAAGGGTCTATAGTAGCGATTTCGAAAAAATCTACAACCGTTTACGAACACTTGTTCCAACATACATCAAGTGAAAAATAATTCTATCGAATAATTTTTATTATTATTTAATTTTAAAGTGCTAAAATGCTCTTACAAACTAAATAGGTACGGCACATGAATCTAAGTTACGGTATTTTGATAGTTGACGATGTCGCTGACAATATACAAATAGCTATGAATATCCTCAAAGAGGACAACTACAACTTCTCTTTTGCTAGAAGCGGTGAAGAAGCTCTATTGCTACTTGAAAAAAACGATTTCGATTTGGTTCTACTCGATGTGATGATGCCGGGTATCGATGGTTTCGAGGTGTGTAAAAGGATAAAAGCAAATGAAGAAACTGCGGATATTCCCGTCATTTTTCTAACCGCGAAGGCCGATAGCGAATCGGTAGCGTACGGCTTCAAAGTCGGTGGGGTCGATTATATAGCCAAACCGTTTCAAGCCGAAGAGCTTTTGGCGCGCGTAAGAACACATTTGGAGCTTTACAGAGCGAAAAAGATTCTCAAACTCAACAATGTTTCGCTGCAAGTGAAAATGGAATCGGAAAGAAAACGGATACTCGGTGAGCTCGAAGCGACGCAAAAAGAGATGCTTTTTATGTTGATGGAGATGATAGAAGCGATCTCCGACGAAACGGGCAATCATGTCAGAAGAGTTGCGGAAGTTTCCCGTTTTTTGGCTTTGAAACACCCTTCTCTCAAAGAGGAAGACGCCGAACTTATCTACTACACCGCCCCAATGCATGATGTCGGTAAACTTGCGATTCCGTACGAGATTTTACACAAACCGACTCGGCTGAGTGAAGAAGAATTCGAAATCATGAAAACCCACACGACGCAAGCGCACAAATTTTTGAAAGTTCCAAACAGAAAAATCATGCAAGCAGCCGACATCATAGCGTATCAACACCATGAAAAATACAACGGAACCGGATATCCCCAAGGCCTCAAAGGGGAGGAAATACATATTTACGCACGAATAGTCGCACTTGCCGATGTACTCGATGCGCTGACGCACAAGCGAACCTACAAAGATGCTTGGAGTATTGAAAAAACGGTGGAGTATATAGTCGAGCACAAAGGAACGCAGTTCGATCCGTTGGTTGTCGATATCTTTTTGGAAAATCAAGAGCGGATAATCGAGCTTTTGCAAATGGAATGAGATGTTTCGAAAAATAACTCTTTTACTTTTTCTTCTTTTAAATCTTTACGCGCAAACGTCAGTGAATTTTACGCCCGAGGAAAAAAAGTGGATTCAAACCCATAAAACTGTAACGCTTGGAGCCGACTACGACTGGCCGCCGTACGATTTTGTAGACGACAATCTCAAGCATAGCGGCATAGCGGCGGATATGTTGCAGCTTATTTCGAAAAAAAGCGGATTGAGATTCGATGTCAAACCCGACGTTTGGTCAAAAACGATGCAAAAAATGTGGAAAAAAGAGATCGATGGACTGACATGTGCCGTCAAAACACCGCAAAGAGAGCGTTTTTTGCTTTTTACGACCCCTTATGCCACGATGCCTTTGGCGGTTATCGTACAGAACAAACGAAACGACATCCGTTCCATCGACGACTTGAGGGGAAAAACGGTCGCATTGAACAAAGATTCCTATTTGCATGAATGGATGGCGAAAAATCATCCGGAGATAAAGCTCTATCTTGCAACGTCGAACAAAAATGCACTCGAAGCCGTCGCATTCGCTAAAGCGGATGCCTACATAGGCAACATAGCGGTTGCGACATATATAATGAAAAACAATTTTTTGACCAATTTGAAAATCACAACCAAATTGGCAGAGCTTCAAACCAAAGTTTGCGTCGCTATCGATAAAGACAAACCGATCCTTTTTTCTATCATCGAGAAGTCGCTTCAAAGCATCTCCGACAAGGAAAAAGAGCGTATCATTCAAAAATGGTTCATCCACTCAAAAGCATCCGCTACACAAGAGTATCTTTTTGACGCAAAAGAGCGGGAATGGATACATAAACATCCTGTCATCAACGTCGGAGGGGAGTACGACTGGGCGCCTGTCGATTTCGTCGAAGACGGCGAATACAAAGGGATAGCCAAAGATTATCTCGATGCTATATCGAAAAAAACCGGTTTGAAGTTCAACGTCGTCATAGACAAATGGGAGAACAACCTCAAAAAAATAAAAAACAAACAAATCGATATGCTCGATGCTTTGTATTTCGATATGGATCGAGCGACTTATATGAACTTCACGCAACCGTATTTCGAACTCTCACAGTATTTTTTCGTGCGAAAAGATATAAAAGCGAAAGCACTTTCGGACCTAAGGGGGAGGTATGTCGCCATCCCAAAAGGGTATCTCAATGCGAGGATAATCGAACAAGAGTTTCCTTGGATGAGAGTGAAATTTGTCGATTCGTTTCAAGATGCCGTCGAAGCGGTAGCGAAGGGGGAAGCGGACGTGCTGTTCGATACTTATGCCGCTATCAGCTACGTTTTGCAAAAGCAAGGGATAAAAAACATCGTTCCTTTGGAAGTGTACAAAAAGCAAGAACATAAAAAAATATATATGTCCACCAGAAAAGATTACGAGATTTTACGCTCCATTTTGAACAAGGCACTTGCCTCTATAACTCCTCAAGAGCAAAAAGAGATACGCCGAAAATGGTTGAGCTCGCCGCCTGATTACACTATTTTTTATCAATTTTTCGCTGTTTTGATATTGATATTTTTGGGAACTTTCTATTGGAACAGACGTTTGGCAAAAGAGGTCGAAAAACGTAAGCGTATAGAACAAGAACTGCTTCGCTCCCAAAAACTACTCGAAGAAAAGAACAAAACCTTCACGACTATCTACGAAAAAGCGACAGACGCTATTTTGCTGTTACGCAACGAGAAATTCATAGACTGTAACGAAGCGACAATCAAGATGCTGGGTTACAAATCCAAAGAGGAGTTTTTAAATACCCATCCCTCCAAGTTGAGCCCCCCGCAACAACCTGACGGTAGAGATTCGTTCGAAAAAGCCGAAGAGATGATGAAAATAGCCAAAGAGAGAGGGAGTCACCATTTCGAGTGGATGCATCTGCGAAGTAACGGCGAGGAGTTTTGGGTCGATGTCGTTTTGACCAAGCTCTACATAGACAACAAAGAGACGATTCATGTCAGATGGATAGATATCACCGAGCTCAAAGCGACTCAACAGCAGCTGGAGAGAGAAACGAGAAAAGCGATAGAAGCCAACAAAGCGAAGTCGGAATTTCTCTCCAATATGAGCCACGAAATACGAACCCCCATGAATGCCATTATAGGGTTTACCGAACTACTCGAAGAGCAGCTGAGTGAACCAAAACTAAAATCATACGTCAGAACCATCAAAAATGCGGGAAATTCTTTACTAATGCTTATCAACGACATACTTGACCTTTCCAAAATCGAAGCTGGAAAACTGAGTATAGAGAAAAAACCGACCGATATTTTCAAGCTTGCCGAAGAGATAGAGTCCGTTTTTATTCTCGAAGTGCAAAAAAAAGGGCTTGATTTGCTTGTCGATATCGATAGAACGATTCCTGCGTCGCTTTATCTCGATGAAGTTCGTTTGCGGCAGATACTTTTCAACCTTGTCGGCAATGCGGTGAAATTCACCCAAAAAGGTCATATAGCGCTTCGCATTTACCCTTCGTCGGAGAAAACGAAAAGCTCCAAACTCGACCTTGTTGTTGAAGTTGAAGATACCGGCATAGGGATTCCAAAAGAGCAGTGTAAACGGATTTTCAACAAGTTCGAGCAGGCGGACGGTCACGATACGAAAAAGTTTGGGGGAACGGGACTTGGACTGGCTATTTCGAGCAAGTTGGCGACTATGATGGGTGGTGAGCTTGGCGTCAAGAGTGAAGAGGGTAAAGGTTCTACGTTCTTTTTGAAGCTTTCTGACATCGAGGTCGCTTCGATTGTCGCACAAAACGAATCTTTCGTATCCTCTTTCAAGCCGCAGCAGGAGTTCGTTTTCAAAAAAGCAAAAGTGCTAATAGCGGACGATGTGGAAGACAACCGAAATTTGATAGTCAAAAATTTCGAAAATACACAAGTGGAAGTGATAACCGCGTCAAACGGTGCCGAAGCGGTAGAGCTTGTAAAAAATGAAAAACCGGATGTCGTTTTGATGGATATTCGGATGCCGGTGATGGATGGGTACGAAGCTACCGCCATCATCAAGCAAGAAACCGATATCCCCGTTATCGCCCTTACGGCATCCGTTTTGAAAAAAGAAGAAAACGACGAACGTGAAAACGGAATTTTTGACGGATTTTTAAGAAAACCGGTACTTCGAGGCGAGCTTTTTGCGATGTTGGCGAAGTTTCTGCCGTACGAGCGTTTACGTCGAAGTCCCCAAGAAGAGGAGAAAGAGGAACTTTTTTCCGCAGAAGTAAAAGAGCATATAGGAACGATTCGGGCTATTTTCACAGAGAAAATCATCCCGTTGAAAAACAAAGCGGCAAAAAGCAACAATATTTCCGAAATCCAGATGTTGGCATCCGTGCTTGAGGAAGTGGCAAGAACGTACAATATCGATTTTATCGAAGAATTCGCATCACAACTTGAAAATGCCGTGGATGTTTTCGATATTGCCGAAATTGAAAGATTGTTTATAAAATTCGATACAATTGCGCAAAAAATACAGGAGTGACAATGACGAGTGTATTGCTTGAGTTTTCGATGTTTCCAACTTCGGACGATTGTAGAGAAGGTGCGAGTGTTTCCAAACAAGTAAGCAAGATTATCGACATGATAGACAAAAGCGGTTATGCTTACAAGCTTACTCCTATGGGAACGGTCGTCGAGACGCAAAGTATCAAAGAAGCGCTTGGTATCATTGAAAAAGCGTACGAACAGCTCGATTGCGAGCGAGTTTACAGCGCGTTGAAATTCGACATACGTAAAAACACTACAAACAGACTAAAATCGAAAATAGCCTCGGTTGAAAAGAATCTTGGTAAAGAGGTTTGTAAGTAAGTTTTAGAGTTTTATTATTTGCATGAAAGTATAATGCGCCAAACAAAACAGGGCAGATGATGGAAGCGACACAAGAAAAAAAACTAAACAGAAGAGAAACCTACAAAGCGCGGCAAAAGCCGTACGATTACTATCTCAAAGAGTTCGATACGATCGATTTTGAAAATCTTGGAGAGGGAGACAGGTACTATCTGCAAGATTTCGGCATCTTCAACACCGAGTTCTTGGAAGATGAGTTTACCGTGCGTGTGCGTGTAGCCGGAGGGAGGATTTCGCTTGAAGATTTCATCGAACTTTCACAAATCGTCGAGGAGTTCGACCTAACTATCGTTTTGACTGCAAGATGCGGTATTCAGTTACATGATGTCTATGCCGACGACGTTTTGGAGGTGTGGCAGCGGGTCAACACTTTGGAAAGCGTTACGACTTGGCAGAGCTTTGGCGATAACGTTCGAAATATCGTAACCGATGTCTATGACGGTTTGCTTGAGGACTCCCACATAGAGTGTTATCCGCTTATCAAGCAGATGCAAGACTACATCATCCAAAATCCGAAATATGTCGGGATGCTTCCTCGCCGCGTTTCGATTGGGATTTCCGGAAACGAGACGAATATCACTTCGTTTTTCGCCAACGACGTCTATTTCGCTTTGGCAAAAAAAGGGGAGAACTACGGCTTTAACGTCTATATGGGTGGAAAGAACACCGAAACGGCGCAAGATGCGGATATATTTCTAAAAGAAGAGGACGTTTTTGCGTTTTACAAGGCGTTTTTGGAAACTTTTTATGAACATGGGTCGCGCTACTCTCGCAGTAAAACACGGCTGTTCTATTTTATAGAAGAGCATGGTATGGAACATCTTCGTTCTCTCATAGAGGGGTATTTCGGCAAAAGTTTCGAAAGTGCGGGTGAGTTGGTGTTGAAAAAAGGCGGTTTTAGCGAGTTCAAAGAGCTTGCAGACGGTACGTTTGGGTATTGTTATCAAACGGACTTTTCAAAACTCGATGCCAAAGAGATGAAACAAATCGCCGAGTTCGTAAAAGATAATGCAAAAGAGCTTCGTTTCGGGATGGATCAAAACATCCATATCATCGGTCTAAAAACAAAAGATGTCCCATTTAGCGCACCGGCAAACAGTTCGACGGTTGTAGCTTGTGCGGGTAATCTTTGCCCGTATGCGGTATGGAGCATCAAAGGGGAGACGAAGTACTTGCCGCTTGAACTTATACAACAGCACTCCATCTATGTCGGTTTTAGCGGCTGTGCCAAGGGGTGTGGCAGACATAGACATACCGACATCGGGCTTATAGGTCTTAAAACCAACAATTTCGGCGATGTCGAGGGGGGATGCCGTATATTTCTTGGAGCGGAGCATACATACGGTAAAAGTGTCGGACGTGAGCTTTTCTCGATGGTGCCTTTTCCCCATCTAAACGACGTGGTTACACTCATAATAGAGTTGTTTTTAGCACATGATATGGAAAATTTCGAAGAGTACTCGGCAAAGGTGCTTCGTTACTATTCCAACAGATTTTTGGCGCTTTGGCACATAGCTAACTTGGAGCGGGGCGAAAAAGTTCCTTTGCCTTTACAAGAAAAAGAGTTGACGTTAGAAGAGGAAAAAACGCTTCTTTTAGAGACGTTTGAAGGGTTCGAACTTATAGAGGAGGACTTTTTCAAAACACTCAGCCAGAAAGCGAAAGAGCTTTGGACAATCGAAGGGAAAGACCCGAAATACAAACCACCGATAGAGCGAACTTCGTTCCGTTAAGAGGGGGCTTTATCGCTCTTTCTTGTCGCTTTTTAAGATAAAGAAGAAAAAAGCGGCTATGACTACAAGTATCGCAGTTCGCGTAATGATAGTCGATGCGTCCAAATTGTCTTGTAGCATTGTAGTGCCTTTGTTTTTTAAGTAGTAGGAGAATGTTTGTGGATGGGGTAGAGGGACTCGAACCCCCGAATGACTGGACCAAAACCAGTTGCCTTACCACTTGGCGATACCCCAATGAATTGGTTGCGGAGACAGGATTTGAACCTGTGACCTTCGGGTTATGAGCCCGACGAGCTACCGAACTGCTCTACTCCGCGATATTTTAGAACGTTAATTGATGGAAGTGGATGGGGTAGAGGGACTCGAACCCCCGAATGACTGGACCAAAACCAGTTGCCTTACCACTTGGCGATACCCCAATAAAGAGCATTTTGGTTGCGGAAGCTGGATTTGAACCAGCGACCTTCGGGTTATGAGCCCGACGAGCTACCGAACTGCTCTATTCCGCGATATATTGCGCATTTGCAAGTGTTTTCTTGCGTCCATCAATTAATGGAGTGGAATTATAGAAAATTTTTCTTTAAATGTCAAGAGCTTGAGGGGAAGAATTGTAAAAATATTGGTATAATACCATCAAAAGAAATATGAAAAGAGATTGTATGACACCTATTGAACGAGTCAAAGAGGCGATAGAAGAGATCAAAAAAGGGAAAATGGTCATTATGGCCGATGATGAAGACAGAGAAAACGAAGGTGATTTGGTATATGCCGCCGCTTTCTCGACTCCAGAACATGTCAATTTCATGGCAAAAGAAGCGCGGGGACTCATCTGCGTCGCCGTTACGAAAGAGATAGCCAAGCGGCTTGAACTCGTACCGATGGTAAACACGAACACTTCGATGCACGAAACCGCTTTTACCATCTCTGTCGATGCCAAAGACGCCAAAACCGGCATATCTGCATATGAAAGAGATATGACGATCAAAATTTTGGCAAACCCTATAAGCAAACCGGATGAACTGGTCAAACCCGGACATATCTTTCCCCTTATCGCCAAAGACGGAGGCGTGCTTGTGAGAACGGGGCATACCGAAGGGAGTGTCGATCTTTGTCGCTTGGCGGGGCTTGCTCCAAGCGCGGTCATTTGCGAAATCATCAAAGATGACGGAGGGATGGCGCGCAGGGACGATTTGGAAAAATTCGCCAAAAAACACGACCTAAAAACCGTTTATATTTCAGACCTTGTGGAGTACCGTTTGGCGAACGAAAGGCTGCTCGAGCTCAAAGAGGAAGAGGAGATGGAGTTTTTCGGCGTGAAAGTGGAGAAAAAAGTGTTTATCGACCATGAAGGGATAGAGCATACCGCTATCGTATTTTACAATGTAAAAGCGCACTCCAACGTCAAGGTTCACAATGTCATCCCCGATATGGAACTACTGCTCAATCAGAAAAAATACAAAGAGCTTGTCGCGTCCATCGAGTATCTTAAAAACAACGGAGGGGTGTTGGTGTTCATAAACAAGCCAAAACATCACGAAGATTCGACTATGAAAGAGTTCGGCATAGGTGCGCAGATACTCAAAGAGCTTGGAGTGGAGAAGATGGATTTGCTGACAGCTTCCAAAAAGACCGACTTTGTCGGTCTTGGAGGATTTGGGTTGGAGATAGAAAAAACTATAACTTTATAGTCAATCTTTTTTCGCTCCGCAGAAGTATCTCTCCGCAGAGCCTTTCCCGACGTACACTATGATGAATCTTCCACTTATGGTGTTGTCTATCGAGTGGATTCTTATATGTTCGTTGGTGTGTATCTCGGTACTTGAAGGGATATCCTCTCCGCTGAAATAGAACGAAATTCCCTCATCGCTTATATCGAATATATAGGCATCTATTTGCTTCGAACCTAATTTCACTTTCGCTTTTTTCGGCGGAGAAACGATGGTGCGTTTGGCTTTTCTTTTATTGAGAATCACTTCGAAGTTGTCGCTAAGGCTTTTGAGCTCCGCACTTTCTTGCATGATTTCGTTGATGATTTGGTCGAGGTTTTGAGAATCTTTGTACGCTTTTTTCGATTGTTCGTTAACCACTTCGAGTTTTTCACTTGTGGTTTGAAGCTTGTCGTTTTGTTCGACGAACTGCTCTTCGAAGCTGTCTATCGCTTCGATGGTGGTGTTGAGCGTTTTTTCGATATCGTTGAATTTTTCGTTGAGTTTTTGTGTCGTTTCTTCAAGCTGCGTGAAAACCTCTTTCGTTTTTTGCGCATCGTCGGTAACGGTGTAGATGCTTTGTGTGATGTTTTGGATAACACCTTTTATGAGGTTCGCGCTTTGTGCCGATTTTTCGGCAAGTTGGCGCACTTCGTCCGCTACGACGGCGAACCCTCGCCCATGCTCACCTGCACGTGCGGCTTCGATGGCGGCATTGAGAGCCAGCAGGTTGGTTTGCTCGGCTATGTCGGAAATAGCGTCAACCGTATGCGCCACCTCGTCAGAAAGGGTAGAGAGCGCTTCGATGGAGCTGATGGTCTGCTCCATCGATTGTGCGGCTTGGTCGGTTTGTGTGAGGTTTTGCGTTAAAGCGTCTTTCCCCTCGTTTACGCTTGTAAGGGAGTTGGATGATTGCCATTTGATGTTCTCCATCTGTGCAAGAAGCGATTTACTGCCGTGGTTGACCTCTTCGATGTAGCGGATGGAATCATCGACTATCTCTTTTTGCCGGAGTAGTCCATCTTTGTTCGCAGCTACTTTGATAGTGGCATAAGAAGCATCGAACGTTATTTGTTTGGACTGTGAAACCACTTTGGAGATGACCGGTCTGAGATTGTCGGCAACGCGGTAGAGGTGGCGGATGATTCTGTCTATTTCGTTTTGTGTCTTTTGTGTTCGTTCTTTTTCGCTGACAAGGTCGTTCAAGATGAAGTTTCCGTTTTCTATTCTAAAGGTGATATCCAAAATCTTTTGCACCCGTTTAGATATTTCGAAGTAGAAGTACAGCTGAATCGCCAAAACGACGAGGAAAATGTTCAAAAACCAGTTCAAACCCATGATAAAGAGGTTGGAATCGAGTGCATTGCGATAATCGATGGTGTCTATTTTGGCGTTTTCCGTCGCTATGACAACCCCGGGAGTCCACGTAGGGTGGCAAGCTTTACACCTTTCTTCCGCTTTGATAGGGCGCGCTACGACAAAAAGTTCTTTGCCCTTTTCATGTGCGAACAATTCGGTCTGTTTTTCGTCGAGATTTTGGTTGAAGTACTCGATAAGTCGCTCTTCGTACGGGAGCGCTTTGTTTCGCTGGAGCATAGGGTTTTTCGAAGCTTGTTTGAAAAACACTTTCCCCCCGCTGATGTCGGTGAATTTTTTGAACACCTCGTTTTGAATCACTTGGGGGATTTCGGGGCTTTCTCCGCTGAAGAACTTTTCGTTTCTACTTTGGAACAAGACATCGGCGAAATTGAGCACCATCTCCCCTTGGTTTTTCAGATTGCCAAGAAGTGCGTTTTTGTTTTCCGTATAGAGTTTGAAATAAGCCGCACTCGTTACGATGATGATGACGACAGAGACGATGATACCGGCTGCCGATGCGAGTTTGAGTTTGCGAAAAAACGATACCATAAAGCCAAAACCTCCAAAGCGATATATACAATGGACTTATTTTACACGATTTAACTTTAAAACTCTTTGTTTTTGCCGATTTTTCGATATAATCAAAAGAAAAAACGGTATTTTCATGTTAGAGAACTATATACGCGCGAACAGTTTTATCGAAGTCAATCTTGGTGATATCAGGAATGAAAGTGAGTTGGAATACCTCGCAAGCGTTTTTGTCAAATTCGACGCTATGAATGAAGAAAACGACGAGGTTGAGAGTTTTTTGGAATTTAAAGAAAAACTTGTCGATTCTTTGAGCGACAATGCTATCTACATAGGGATGCGTGTCGAGGACGGATGGAGCGAGTTTTATTTCTATTCCAAAGAATCCAAGGGGATAGAACAAAAAGTCTCGGCGATTTTTAGCGGAAGCGGCTATAAGTACGAAGTGAGTATCACGCGTGATTACAAATGGGACTTCTACTATGAAAATCTTTTCCCTACCGATTTGGAACTGTTTTTGATATATAGCAAAAAAATCGTATTACAGATGATGGGTGAGGGGGATGATGTTTCGCTTCCAAGAGAGGTGGAGCATTATGTCAGTTTCGATACCGCAAGTCAGAAAGAACGCTTTTTGAAAGAGATAGAAGAGATAGGGTTTCGCTACAAAGACGACGTCGATAACAAAGAACTCGCTCATGCCGTCGCCATCGCCAAAGAACATGCACTCGACCAAGACAGCCTGCAAAGAAACATAGACCTTCTTTTGCAGCGTATCAAAAAAGATCACGGACGTTACGAGCTTTGGAGTGCCCCTTTGGCCAAATGAGAACCATTTTTAAAATAGCCGGTTTTACGAACTACCTCATAGTCGTTTTTCTCAACGCTTTTACCGACTTGGGACATAAAATAATCATCCAAAATACCGTTTTCAAAGTTTACGACGGACCGCAGCAGATAGTATATACCGCAATCGTGAATGCGCTGATACTGCTTCCTTTCGTTTTGGTTTTCTCCCCTTCGGGTTTTTTGGCCGATCGTTTCAAAAAAAACCTTATCATGCGAGACGCCGCGCTTTTAGCGGTAGGGATAACGCTTTGTATAACCCTTTTTTATTATCTTGGGTGGTTTTATGCGGCGTTTTTTATGACTTTTTTGCTGGCGTTGCAAAGTGCCATCTATTCTCCGGCGAAGTACGGTTACATCAAAGAGCTTGTCGGAGATGAATTTTTAAGTGCCGCAAACGGCGCGGTACAAGCCGTAACTACCGTTTCTATATTGAGCGGTATCATTTTCTACACGGTACTTTTCGAGTGGCTTTTGCATGACGACTTCATCACCCAAGCGGACGTGTTGCGCCACATCGCTCCTCTTGGATGGCTTTTGGTGTTAGGCTCGCTTGTAGAGTGGTATCTGGCATCCAAGCTTCCCGATAAACAAATCGAAGCGACGAAACGGCGTTTCGTTTTCGACAAATATATAAAAGGGTACTATCTTTTTAAAAACCTCAAACTGCTCCGGCGAAAAAAAGAGATATGGGAAAACATTTTGGCTTTGAGCCTTTTTTGGTCGATTTCACAAGTGGTTTTGGCGATTTTTGGAGAATACGCCAAAACGAATATGCACATTACAAACGCCGTTTATGTTCAAGGGGTGATGGCTCTTGCCGGGTTTGGTATAGTTGCGGGGTCGATTTTGGCTGCACGATTGTCGAAGTACTACATCAACGCCGGTATCGCCGTTATGGGTTCGTTAGGAATCGCTTTGGTGGTGTTTGGTATTGTGTTTGTAGGCAATCTCGGTGTTATAGCGGTGATGTTTTCGCTCTTTGGGGTTTTTAGCGGTTTCATACTCGTCCCGCTCAATGCCAATATTCAGCATCTTAGCCCAAATGTGCATCTTGGAACTATCCTTGCCGGTAACAACTTCATACAAAATATTTTCATGGTAGCGTTTTTGGTTTTAACGACCGTGTTCGCATATTTCGGTATGGACTCGACGACACTTTTTTTTCTCATGGGAGCGGTCGCGCTCGTTTTGACGCTTATGCTGCTCAAGCGCTATTTCGTACAAACCGTTTGGAGCTTGTTCGAGCTTTTGGCTGCTCTTCGCTACAAAGTTACCTACGAGGGTTTGCACCACATCCCAAGCGATAAAGCGGTACTGCTTTTGGGTAATCATGTGAGTTGGCTCGATTGGCTGTTTTTACAACTGCCCCTGCAACGGCGTATCAACTATTTGATAGACAAAGAGATTTACCATAAAGCGCTTTTTCACCCGGTTTTGAAAAAAGGGGAGACGATTCCCCTCTCTCGATGGGGTTTCAAAGACGCTATGTCCGAAGCGGTAAAACGGCTGCATAAAGGAAACATCGTAGCGATTTTTCCAGAAGGGGGCATAGAGAGAAATTGTAAAATAGACCCGTTTCATAGAGGATTCGAACTGATAGAAGAGGGGACATGGGAGGGCGTGCTCGTTCCGTTTTATATAAGCGGGATGGAAGGAAGCTTGTTTGCAAGGTGCAAACGGGGCAGGAAGTTTCCTTTGCCAAGACGGGAAGTCAAAGTTTGCTTCTTCCCTCCAAAACAAAAAGAGATAAAAGCCAAAGAGCTTGAAGAATATCTTCGCAAGGAGAGCAGAAAATGCTGAACAAACCAAAACACAACCTTTTTAGAAACGGACGCTACGCACTTGAAGGGTTGTATGACATCATCAAAAACGAAACCAGTTTCAAATGGCAGATTTTGCTGTTCGTTTTAGCGGGGATTCTCGCTTGGATGCTTCCTATCAAGTTCGTTTACAGCGCTATCCTTTCGCTCTCTTTGTTCGTTCCGGTTTTAGCCGAGATCGTAAACAGCGCTATCGAAAGAGTGGTCGATTTGGTAACGCAAGACTACCATATACTTGCCAAAAACGCCAAAGATGCGGGAGCGGCCATCGTTCTTATAAGTTTGATATTTACTGCTTGCGTGTGGATAGCGACGCTTCTTGTCGCTTTTGGAGCGGTTTAGAAGAAATCTTCCTCTTCGTTTATCTCGGTATCGTCGTAGGGGTCGAGGTGGATGAGAATGTGCGCTTTTTTTTCTATCTTTTCGAACGCTTCTCTGATTTTGGCTTCTATTTGGTCTCCTATGAGGTGGGCGTCGTAGAGTTTGATTTCGGGTGTGAGGACGATATGCACGGAGATGAACACGTTCGAGCCTGCCGCGCGTGTTTTTAGGTAATGATAACCGTTTATCCTTTTTTCGTTTTGGAGTATTGCTTCTATCATCGCTATTTCATCTTCGGGGATGGCGATATCAAGAAGCATCAAAATCCCCTCTTTGAGTATCGGATACGCACTATAGAGCATGTAGATAGAGATCGCTATACCCAAAACAGGGTCGATAATGTTCAAACCGCTGAAATAAACGACCGCAATGGCTACGAGTACCGCGGTGTTGCTAAAAAGGTCGGTTTTGTAGTGCAGGGCATCGGCGCGTATGACCATGTTGTTGGTTTTTTTGGCGACATAGTTCAAAAACATCACCAAAAACGCCGTGATGACGATGGAGACGACCATCACCCCCATACTTTCTTGTAGCATCTCTATTTTATGGGGATGGGTGATTTTCAAAAGTGCTTCATACGCGATGAAGAGTGCGGACATGGAAATGATGGTGCCTTCTATCACCGCTGCGAGAGGTTCGAGTTTGCTTTTGCCGAAGTGAAACTTCTCATCAGGGTCTTGTTCGGCTTTGTGTAATGCGAAATAGTTAAACAGCGAAACGGTAAGGTCCAAAAGGGAATCTATCGCCGAAGCGAGTATGGCGACAGAACCGCTTAAAATGCCGACCGTAAGTTTGATAAGCACCAAAACGGTCGCGACCGATGTGGAAACGACGGTAGCTTTTTTCTCTAATCTCATCGAGAGCATCCTTGAAAAAAATTTTGCAATTATAGCTTGAAATCGCTTGGTATATGGTAAAATTTCTCCCATGAATTTAGATGAAATACGAAAAGAGCGCCGAAAATGGCTCAAGTGGAAAAATATAGCCCCCATTTTCGAAGCGCTACAAACATTACGACCAACCGATGCGAAAGTCACTTTAGGCGATATTATCAAGATTGAAGGGGAATACGAAGACCCAAAACAGATAGAATCGATCGCCAAGATGATGAAGCCGTGGCGAAAAGGGCCTTTTGAGATTTTCGGTACGTTTATCGACAGTGAATGGAGAAGCTACCTTAAGTACAATCTTCTGCGTCCTTATTTCAACCTCGAAAACAAAAGGGTGGCCGACATAGGGTGCAACAACGGCTACTACATGTTCCGTTTTTTGGAGGATAAACCGAAAAAACTTGTCGGGTTCGATCCCTCCATACTTTTCAAATTGCAGTTCGAGTTTATGAACTTTTTCATTAAAAGTGAAATAACATACGAATTGTTGGGCGTGGAGCATGCGGAGTTTTATGAAGAGAAGTTCGACACTATTTTTTGTCTTGGGGTTTTGTACCACAGAAGCGATCCTATCGTGATGCTAAAACAGCTCTACCGCGCGCTTGACAAAGAAGGGGAGGTGTTTTTGGACACGTTCTACATAGAAGGGGATGAACCCGTGGCGCTTTGTCCGGGTGCGAGCTATTCGAAAATACCCAACATCCACTTCGTTCCGACTATAAGTGCGCTTAGAAACTGGTGTGAAAGAGCCGGATTTAGCGAATTTGTCGTTTTGGAGACAAGTGTAACGACACAAGAGGAACAGCGAAAAACCGATTGGATAGACGGTGAGTCGCTTGGGAACTTTTTAGACCCACATGACAGTTCCAAAACCGTAGAAGGGTATCCATCTCCAAGAAGGGTGTATGTGAAATTGGTAAAGAAACAGAAGAAAAAGGGAAAACATGGCTGAGAAAGAGCAAAACGATCAAGAGCAAAACGAGTTCATTACAAACAAGGACAAACTTCCGCTTGAAACCCATACGATGATCAACAATTATCTTTGTGGTGAGATTACCAAACACACCAAAGGGTACGTCGAGCTTGAACTCCAAACCGAAAACGAAATGGTGGTCGATTCCTACGGGCTAATTCATGGGGGATTTATCTTCGGTGCCGCAGATTTCGCGGCTATGGCGGCGGTAAATGAGAAAAACGTCGTATTGGTACAAAGCGAGTGCCAGTTTCTCTCACCCGTCAAACTTGGCGATGTCGTGCACTTCAAAGCGCAAGTACGCCATCAAGAAGGGAGAAAGCGAAGCGTTCACGTTCGAGCTTTCGTACTCGATATCAAAGTTTTCGAAGGGGAGTTTATGACCGTCATCACCGAGCGTCATGTGCTCAAGCTCAAACTTGCCGAGGAGGAGGAAGGGGGTAATTAAAAATCGAGATTGGACGATATAGTACAAAAAGCACTTCGAAGCGGTTTTGGAATCGAAATTGCTTAGAAAAACAAAAGCGTTCCAAGGATGGGAGGAGAAGTTATGAGAATAACCAACAGCATGTACTACAAAGGTGTCTTTTCACCTAACAAAAACAGAATCAGCCAATCACTTTTCGATGTCAACAAACAGATATCTTCAGGATTGAAAATCGAGTATGCAAAGGACGACGTATCGGTATTTAGCGACACGATGCGGCTCGATAACGAAATAGCCACTCTCGAACAAGCCAAATCGAGCACGACAAGTGCGTTGAAAATCTCCACCCAGACCGACAAAGCGCTCAACGATTTCCAAACCACACTCGATAGAATGAGAGTTTTGATGGTAAACGCCGCTAACGCAAGCCATAACGACGCTTCCCTCGATGCAGTTTATAACGAGTTGAAAGGGTTGCGCGATCACCTTGTTACGCTAAGCAACACCTCCATCAACGGTAAATACCTTTTTTCCGGTTCAGCGTTCGATACCAAACCGATGGACGCAAGCGGTAAGTATCATGGCAACGACAAGACCCTAGAGGCGTTTGCCGGTTCGAACGTGAAAATTCAGTACAACATCCCCGGCAGTGAGCTTTTCTTGGGCGAAGAGAGCCAAAGACACAGACACATTTCGACAAATATCAAAAATCTCAATCAAAGTGAGCTCCACCCTGATATTATGAAAGACCCTTTGGAGCCTGCAGATGTGGCGAAAGAGCGCTACATCACCGAAAACGACACCATTCGCGATCTTATGGGCGATGTTGACAACGACCCTGCAAACGACCCGCAAAGCCATTTTTACATAAAAGGGATCAAGCATAACGGGCAGGTGTTTTACGAGGAGCTCACTTTCAATTCGACACAAAAAGTGGGAGAACTGCTCGATAAGATTTCCGATTTGTACGGGCACGATAGTGTCGATGTAACACTCAATCAGTATGGACAGATTGAAGTCAAAGACAAAATCCCCGGCTCTTCGAAACTCGATTTTCATATGTTCGGTGCCGTCGATTTCAACTTAGACGGCAACAATACCGACGATGCCGGAGGAAAAACGGTTTTGGAGCTTGAAAATTCCGATGTCGTGCTAAAAGGTTTTACAAACTCCAACCTGACACGACCGATAGACAAAACAAGACTCGTACATGACCCTTTCGATGCGCAGCGGTTCTCGATTTCGGGTAAATTCATCAAACTTCAAACCAACGAGGTAGCCCACACCGACACGTTGCTTGAGGATGCTTTGTTCGACAAAGCGAAAAAGATACGCCTAAGCGGAACCGATACGCAAGGAAACGGAGTTTCTATCACCTACAATGTCGATTCGACCAAAACGATTCAAGATTTGATGAGTACGCTGGATAACGAGTTCGACCAAGACGATTCACTCAATTTCTATCTTGATAACGGAAAAATAAAAATAGAAAGTTCCAACCCAAACAGTGCATCCAACCTTGACATACGGCTCGAAACGCTTTCGAGTAATTCCACTAACGTCAAGGGGTTTGGCGCCGATGCCGCTTTGGTCTATGACAAAGAGGTGTATTTCGACAAAAAAGGTTCCAAACTCCTCTCGAATACCTCTCAAATCGTCAGAGAAGACAACTCCTACGCAACACCGAAAACGAAACTCAGCGAAGTAGCCAACCTTTCTGATAACAACCAGACACTCGATGGCGAAAAGCTTGTCATAAAAGGGAAAAACGTAAACGGCGAATATATAAAAGCGACTATCGACTTTTCCGATAACGGTACGACCTTCACTTTGAAAAAAGACCTCAATAGCGATGGCAATTATCAGCTTGTCGGTCTTTCTTCTTATTCGGTTTTCAATAACTCCGATCCACGCCAAGCGACCGCTGCGAACGATGTAACCTACCAACAATTAAACGATGTCATTAACATGGTTATGGCGGACAAACTTCCAGCGACAAATACTGCCGATGACTACGACAAAGCGATAGAGCAAAGTAGTTCGTACGCAAAAACACAACTGGACGAAAAAGGGAGATTGACGTTCGAAGAGACGGGTGTGGCTTCGACGAAAAGCCAATTGAGTGTTTTCTTTCAGACGAACAACGAGCCGGGGCTTTTGAGCTTTCAGAAAAACGCTTCGCTTTCGGTAACCGATCCGAAAACCGACTTCTTCGCTCAGCTTGACGAAGCTATCGAGGCTGTCGGACTTGGAAGAACTAGAGCTGATGGCGATGCCACCAACCCAAGAAACGTCGGTATCCAAAACGGCATACAGATAATTGACGATTTAAGCGCTCATGTAACGAAAGTTCATACAAAGATAGGTTCTCTTTCAAAAAGTTTGCAAAATTCGGCAGATAGAAGCGAACTGCTTTCTATTAGCACACAAACGCTTCGTTCCGACGTGCTCGATACCGACATAGCCGAAGCCTCTCTCAAGCTCAATCAGTTGACACTCAACTACCAAGCGATCCTCTCTACCATAGGGAGAGTTTCCAAACTTTCTTTGGTGAATTATCTATGATAATTTGCCATATTTTAGAGAGTTTGGAGTCTTTTTCGATATACTTTTAAAAAAATTTAGAGGTCTATCTTGCGCGATACGATATTTATAGTACTTTTTGGTGTATTTATCTACATGGGTTTTGCCAACATTTTAGGCAGTAGCGGTGTGTTGGGCAGTTTTGGAAAGACGTTTGCGGCGTACAATCATCTTTATTTCGGATACGTCGCATATGGGTATATCTTCGTTTTGCTCTATCCGCTTTACAGGTTTTACAAATCACACAAAATAACTCTAAGAACAGTAGAAGTTTTCATCGCTTCGTTCTTGCTCTTTTTTTCCGTTTTGCTCGCTCAGGCTCTCCTTGTAACGAACCGTTTCGCAGGGAAGTTCGCAAGCGATTTTTCCAAGTTTTTAGAACCCTACATAGGGGTTTTCGGTTTATGGATTTTTTGGTTTATCATAACGATGGTATCGGTTGTGATACTGCTTGATAAAACGACGGCGGAACTTCTGCTGCTTCTTAAAGAGAAGTTTTCGTTGAATCTACCTGTAAAAAAACCGACTCCTAAAAACTATGAACAAAAGCGGCAAGAGGTTGCTAAGGAGGAGATAGAAGAGGTTGTCGATGAAGCAGCCGACATCCAAGAAGAAAGCCCCATCCTCGAGGAGCCACGAAATACGCCTACGCAAACCGACGAAGAAGAGGATTTGGCATCGCATGAACTTCCTTGGATAGAAGAAAAGACCCAAGAGGAAAAACAACAAGTCGTTTTGGACGAAAAGAAGGAACAAAGGGACAAAGAGAGCCCAAAAGAAGAGAATAGCCAAACTAACGACATACTCACTTTGGCTTCGAAACTCAAAGAACATAAAAACGCCATTATCGTCGATGAGCTCGAAGAGAACAAAAAACTACTCGAAACCATCGAAAAAGGTAAGACCGAAAAACCGAAAAATTTCAAATTACCGCCGCTTAGTTTCCTTGAAAAACCAAATAAAAAGCAAATCGCCATCGACGAAGACGAAATAGACGACAAAATCCGCCAGCTTATAGAGAAACTTTCCCATTTCAAAATAGAAGGGGATGTCGTTCGTACCTATACAGGACCTATCGTCTCGACTTTCGAGTTCAAACCCGCCGCCAACGTCAAAGTGAGTAAAATACTCAATCTTCAAGACGACCTCGCCATGGCGCTTTCTGCCGAGACTATCCGCATCCAAGCACCGATTCCCGGCAAAGACGTTGTCGGGATCGAAATCCCAAACGAAACTAGAGAAACCATCTACTTGCGAGAAATTCTCGAAAGCAAACTGTTCCAAGAAGCCGCTTCGCCGTTAACTATGGCACTTGGTAAAGATATCGTCGGTAAACCGTTCGTTACGGACTTGAAAAAACTGCCTCACTTGCTCATAGCCGGTACGACGGGAAGCGGTAAAAGTGTCGGGATAAACGCGATGATTCTCTCACTTTTGTACAAAAACTCTCCCGACAATCTACGCCTTTTGATGATCGATCCCAAGATGCTCGAATTTTCTATCTACAACGACATCCCTCATCTTCTTACGCCTGTCATAACGAAACCGAAACAAGCGGTCGTGGCACTAAACAACATGGTAGCGGAGATGGAGCGCCGCTATACCCTTATGAGCGAAACGAGAACGAAAAACATAGAAAACTTCAACGAAAAAGCGAAAAAGAACGGAGTGGAGCCTATGCCTTATATCGTTGTCATTATCGACGAATTGAGCGATTTGATGATGACAAGCGGCAAAGATGTCGAACATTCCATCGCGCGCCTTGCGCAGATGGCAAGAGCGAGTGGTATCCACCTCATAGTCGCGACCCAGCGTCCAAGCGTCGATGTCGTTACGGGGCTTATCAAAGCGAATCTCCCAAGTCGCATAAGTTATAGAGTAGGGCAAAAGGTCGATAGCAAAATCATTCTCGACCAGCAAGGAGCGGAAAGCCTGCTTGGGCGGGGTGATATGCTCTTTACCCCTCCGGGTGCTCCGGGCGTGGTGAGGTTGCATGCTCCATGGAGTAGTGAAGAGGAGATAGAAAAAATAGTCGAGTTTCTCAAATCGCAACGTGAGCCGAATTACGACAAAAGTTTCCTTGTCGAAGATACCGACAACGAAGGGGGTGATAGAGAGGTTTTCGAAGAACTCGACCCCCTATTCGAAGAAGCCAAATCGGTCGTACTCAACGATAGAAAAACATCGATTTCCTATTTGCAGAGAAAACTGCAAATAGGCTACAACCGTGCCGCGCGTGTAGTGGAACAACTCGAACAAGAGGGGATTCTCTCCGCACCCAATGCAAAAGGTACGAGGGAGATTTTAGTCTAAATCTTCCTTGAAAGTTTTTCTTCAGCTAATCACTCTATAATTCCATAGAATTTTACCAAGGACTGTTTGTATGCTCTATTTGACGTTCCACCTCATTCATATCTTTTCCGTTTTCATATACGGCGGTTTTTTGTTTACCGACAACCTGTTTTGCTCTCGTATGAAAAACGATTTGGGTGATGAGTACCCAAAAGCCAGAGAGCAGTTTATGAAGTACGTCAGAAAAGTGGTTCCTAAAGCACTTATCGTAGCGGTTCTAAGCGGTGGAGTGTTATTTTCGTACCATTTTGGAACTATAGGCGAAGAGGGGCTTAGTAATTTTCAAAAAGTGTTGCTTGTAAAAGCGTTTCTCGGCGCTTGGCTTGGTGTTCGCGGTGTCTTGCAGGTCTTTTTCGGTATTCAACCGCTTGTATTTAAAAGCCATCTTTTCCCTTTTATCCTCGTTATTATCATCATTTTCCTTTCACAATTGATGTTTGCGGTATAGTTTGGTTACGAAACGAAACATTTGTAATTTTTTAGTCAAAAAAATTGTTTCGTAACGTAACACAGCTCTTTTTTTGTTTCCATAATAAGATATAATCGATTCGATAAATTTACTATATAGGAATTGACATGGCATTTATGGACGAGTACAAGGCACATGTAGAAGAAAGAGCCAAACTTGGCGTTCCTCCACTTCCACTTTCAGCTGAGTGGACTGTAGAGTTGATCGAAATGATCAAAAACAACGAAGGGGATATGGAAGAGAATCTTTATCTTCTTGCAAACAGAGTACCACCGGGTGTTGACGATGCGGCTTATGTAAAAGCGGCTTTTTTGAACGACGTAGCGAGCGAAAAAGTCAAAGTTGACGCTATCAGCCCGGAAAAAGCGGTCGAAATGCTTGGTATGATGCTTGGCGGTTACAACGTCAAACCTATGATAGATGCACTCTCATCGAAGAACGAAGCGGTTGTCGAAGCTGCTATCAAAGCGCTTAGCAACACTCTTTTGGTTTACGATGCGTTCAACGATGTGGAAGAACTGTATAAAAACGGCAACGAAGCGGCAAAAAAAGTTCTTGAGTCTTGGGCGAACGCAGAGTGGTTCAAAGCGAAAAAAGAGCTTCCGGAAAAAATCACTCTCACCGTTTTCAAAGTTCCGGGTGAAACAAATACAGACGACCTTTCACCGGCTTCCGAAGCGTTTACAAGAAGTGATATTCCACTCCATGCAAACTCCATGCTTCAAGCGAAGATGGACGACCCTATCGGTACTATCAAAAAGCTGAAAGAAAAAGGGCATCCTGTCGCTTATGTCGGTGATGTCGTTGGTACTGGTAGTTCGAGAAAATCGGGTATCAACTCCGTTCAATGGCATCTTGGTGAGGATATCCCGGGTGTTCCGAATAAAAGAACCGGCGGTTATGTTCTTGGCGGTATCATCGCTCCTATTTTCTTCGCGACTGCGGAAGACTCGGGTGCACTTCCTATCGAGCTTGACGTAACGCAAATGGAGATGGGAGATGTTATCGACATCTATCCTTACAAAGGGGAAGCGCACAAAAACGGCGAGTGTATCGCTACGTTCAAACTTCGCCCTAACACCATCACCGACGAAGTAAGAGCGGGTGGACGTATTCCGCTTATCATCGGTCGCGGTCTTACGAACAAAGCCAGACAAGTACTCGGTATGCCTCAAGAGGATATTTTCCTAAAACCTGAACAACCTGCCGACACCGGTAAAGGGTACACACTCGCTCAGAAAATGGTCGGTAAAGCGTGTGGTATGGAAGGTGTAAGACCGGGAATGTACGTCGAGCCTACCATGACGACCGTCGGTAGCCAAGATACGACCGGTCCAATGACCAGAGACGAAATCAAAGAGCTAGCGGCACTTGGTTTCAATGCAGATTTCGTACTTCAATCGTTCTGTCATACAGCGGCGTATCCAAAACCGTCCGATGTGCAGATGCACCACACGCTTCCGGATTTCATCGCTCAAAGAAGCGGTGTAGCACTTCGCCCGGGGGATGGTGTTATCCACTCTTGGCTTAACAGAATGTGTTTGCCGGATACCGTAGGTACCGGTGCCGACTCACACACACGTTTCCCAATCGGTATTTCGTTCCCGGGTGGTAGCGGTATCGTCGCGTTCGCTGCAGTAACAGGTTCTATGCCGCTAACTATGCCTGAGTCTGTTCTTGTGAAATTCAAAGGGGAGCTTCAACCGGGGATCACACTTCGTGACTTGGTAAACGCTATCCCTTACAAAGCGATCCAAGAAGGGCTTTTGACTGTCGAGAAAAAAGGTAAGAAAAACATCTTCGCAGGTCGTATTCTCGAGATCGAAGGGCTTCCTGATTTGAAAGTGGAACAAGCGTTCGAACTTGCAGATGCGAGTGCAGAGAGAAGTGCAGCGGCTTGTACGGTTCATCTTGACAAAGAGCCGGTTATCGAGTACCTCAAGTCCAACATCGAGTTGCTCAAAGCGATGATCGAAGCGGGATACGAAGATCACAGAACATTGGAGCGCCGTATCAAGCGTATGGAAGAGTGGCTTGAAAACCCTGAACTTATGAAGCGTGACGAAGATGCGGAGTACGCAGCGGTTATCGAGATAGATCTCAATGAAATCAAAGAGCCGATTTTGGCATGTCCAAACGATCCGGACGATGTCGCGACACTTACAGAAGTACTTGCCGACCCAAAACGTCCACATATCATCAACGAAGTGTTCATCGGTTCTTGTATGACCAACATCGGACACTACAGAGCTCTTGGTGAAGTGCTCAAAGGTGAGGGTGCTGTACCGACAAGACTTTGGGTATGTCCTCCGACACAAATGGATGAAAAACAACTCACAGAAGAAGGCTACTACGCTATTTACGGTGCTGCGGGTGCGAGAACGGAGATACCGGGATGTTCTCTTTGTATGGGTAACCAAGCAAGAGTTGCCGACAACGCGGTCGTTTTCTCTACAAGTACGAGAAACTTCGACAACCGTATGGGTAAAGGTGCGCAAGTGTATCTCGGTTCTGCGGAACTCGGTGCGGTTTGTGCGATGCTTGGTTATCTTCCGACAAAAGAGGAGTACCTCAACATCGTTAAAAAACTTGAAGGTAAAGAGGATCAAATCTATAGATACCTCAACTTCAACGAAGTGGAAAACTTCTCCCTTCCAAAAATTCAATAACACCTACAAGAGCGCTTTTTGCGCTCTTTTTCCCTTTTTTAATCTTCTATAAATAAAAAAGATTGTATATTTTCCTATCTTGTAGTTCATCAAACGAAGGCTTTTCATGCTTGAAAACGTAAATATCCCAAAAGAGTTTATAGACTTACTCAACTATTCGGTGTTAAACACTCCGCTATACAAATTCGCCATAGCGTTTGCCATCTTTCTTATGTTTATTTTCGCGCGGAAAATTTTTACCCTTACCGTCGTATCGGTTGCGCAAACGTTTACCGGAAAAACGAAAACCGATGTAGATGATAAGATTTTACTCGCTTTGAGAGCACCTTTGAATACGATGTTTATCGTCTTTGGGGTCTATTTTGCCGCTTTTTCTCTTAATCTGCAAAAACATATGGGGTTGTTTCTAAAAGGCTCATTCACGTTTTTGCTTTTTTGGGCGTTGTACAATCTAGTCAAAAATTTCGAAAACAACATTCTCTCTCTTTTTGGTAAGAAAGTTTCCCATGAAATAGGGCTTTTTTTGGTCAAAGCGCTCAAGGTGTTCATTATCGCTTTGGGTGTCGTTGCCGTTTTACAGACTTTTGGCATCAACGTCAGTGCGTTTATCGCTTCGCTTGGGCTTGGCGGTTTGGCGTTCGCTTTGGCGGCGAAAGATACGGCGGCGAACCTTTTTGGCGGTTTTGCTATTTTGACCGACAATATATTCAAAATAGGGGACTGGATCAAGATAGGTTCGGTCGAGGGAATAGTGGAGGATATCGGTATGAGAACGACGAAAATCAGAGCGTTCGATAAACGTCTAATCGTCGTTCCAAACGCCACTATCGCCAACTCCGCAGTCGATAACTTCTCAAGACGCGATAGACGCCGTATCAAGATGCGCCTTGGGCTTACCTACTCCACGACCAATGAGCAGATGCGAAAGATTCTTCAAGACACCAGAGCCATGCTGCAAAACCATCCGCAAATCCACAAAGAGCCTTTGTTCGTGTATTTCGACGAGTTTGGAGCGAGCAGTCTCGATCTGTTTTTCTACCTTTTCACCACGACGGCGAATTGGGAAGAGTATTTGAAAATCCGAGAAGATATCAACCTCAAAATCATCGAAATCGTTCATCGTCACGGTAGTGATTTTGCGTTCCCGTCACAAAGTATCTATTTCGAAAACGAGCTCAATCTTCAAAAAGAAATGCCGCAAATCGATGGATAACGTCTATATAACCGACCTTGATAAAACTTTTTTGAAAAACGACCTTACGGTAGGAGCGTTTAGCAAAGAGGTGTGGAACGATTTTTCCGCAAACGGTGTTTTGCTAGGAATCGCCACGGCAAGAAGTTTGAAAAAAAGTTTGGAGTTTTTGCAAGATTTACACCTTGGTATCCCTCTTGTTTTACTTGACGGGGCTATGGTCGCAACGGCGGATAAAAAGCTTATTCGTGCCCATACGCTCGATTTCGCTCTATCAAGCGAAATTATCGACGTAGCGAAAAAAGAGTTCGCCATCGAGCCTTTTATCGTCGGGTACGAAAAAGATGCGATGGATGAGCGGTTTTTGTACCCAAAAGTACTCAACAAGTTTCAAAAACAGCTTGTAAACTCTTACAAAAACGACTCGAGATTGCAAGCTGAAGAAAAACTCATCCCCCTGCAAAACAATCTCAAAATCGTCTATATGGGAAGTAAAGAGCACATGATAGCGTTGCAAAAACGCCTTGAAGAGCTTTTTGGAAACGCCATAGAGATAAAAAACGCCAAAGATGTTTATTTTGATTGCTGGTTTTTGACGGTATTGCACCCCTTTGGGGACAAATCGCACGCGATTGAAGATGTGTTGGAGTATCTGAAAAAAGATAAAAGCGACTTATGTGTTTTTGGTGATAGTCTCAACGATATCGGGATGTTTCAAAAGGCTTCCAAAGCGGTAGCGGTCGCCAACGCACATGAAAAAGCCAAGAAGTATGCGGACATCGTGCTTGAGCGTACCAACGAAGAAGAAGCGGTGGCACACTACCTCAAAGAGTCTATTCGATTATGAGGTCGTAGCTCTTAGGTACATCCGCTTCGAAGGTTTTCGGGTTGATTTTTTCGTCGTATTTTTGGTTCGAGAAAGAGATGGTTACAAGGTTGTCGAAATCGTCTTTATAAACGAGTTTTTCGATATTTTTTCCGTTGGAATAGAGCTTGAAAGTGTATTTTTTGTATGTCGTTTCATATAGGTTGGGCGCGATTTTTTTCGCATTTTTCAAAAGGGTGAAAATGTCGAAATCGCTCGCTATTTTACGGATGATGACTTGTTCTAGCTCAGGTTCGACGACGGTAACGAGTTTTTGTTGGATGTAGACATCTTTTTGTATCGGTTTGAGGTAACTCCACTTCGCTTTTTGTAGCTTCTTATCGGCAAATATCTTCCCTTCGTAAGTGACGACTTTTCTTTCTTTGTCGTCTATCTTTTGAGCGAAATCGGCTTGAAAAGTTTGAAGATTTTCCAATATCTGCGCATGAAGCATCGTCAAAAGAAAAGTCAAAACAAGTAACGCTTTCATCGGTCTCCTTTTTGAGATTATATAAAATTATATAAAAAATTAAATAACGAAAAATTACGGGTGGGTGATTTACCTCACTATTAGATTTCCTATGCTAAAATAGCGACCATTTCAGAAAAAAGAGATAGCGGATGATACAAACAGCATTAGGGAAAATTTTTGGAACGCAAAACGACAGAGCGTTGAAAAAATATAAAAAACGAGTGAAAAAAATAAACGCTCTCGAGCCGAAATACGAAGCGATGAGCGATGAGGAGCTTCAAGAGGCGTTCAACGCTTTGAAAGCGGAGGTCAACGAAGGGAACAAAAGCCTCGATGACGTACTTGAAGATAGCTTCGCGATAACTAGAGAAGCGAGTAAACGTGTGCTTGGTATGCGCCATTACGATGTACAGCTCATAGGGGGCATCGTTCTGCATGAAGGCAAAATCGCCGAGATGAAAACGGGGGAAGGAAAAACGCTGGTAGCGACTTTGCCGATAGTACTCAACGCTATGACCGGAAAAGGGGTACACTTGGTGACGGTCAATGATTATCTCGCCAAGCGTGACGCTACCGAAATGGGGCAGTTGTACTCTTTTCTCGGTTATACCACGGGTGTCATCTTAGAAAGCGTCCATGACTTCGAAGAGAAGAAAAAAGCCTACGCCGCCGACATAACGTACGGTACGAACAACGAATTCGGTTTTGACTATTTGCGTGACAACATGAGCTACTCCCGCGACCAAATGGTTCAGCGCGGGCACAACTACGTCATCGTCGATGAAGTGGACTCCATTTTGATTGACGAAGCCAGAACGCCGCTTATTATCTCCGGGCCGGTGAATCGTAGTCTTCAAGACTATATCAAAGCCAACGAAGTCGCGTTGAAAATGGAAAAAGAGAAACATTTCACCGTCGATGAAAAAGACAGAGTCGTTTTGTTGACCGAAGAGGGGATAACCAAAGCCGAAGAGCTTTTTGGCGTGGAAAATCTCTACAGCCCTGAAAACGCTACGCTTCCCCATATGCTCGATAACGCTCTAAAAGCGAACTATCTCTTCGAAAACGATGTCGATTACGTCGTCAAAGAGGGCGAAGTGGTGATAGTTGACGAATTTACCGGACGTCTCTCGGAAGGTCGCCGATACAGTGAAGGTTTACACCAAGCGTTAGAGGCGAAAGAGGGTGTCGAAATCAAAGAAGAAACCCAAACGTTAGCCGACATCACGTTCCAAAACTATTTTAGAATGTACGACAAACTTGCGGGTATGACCGGTACGGCACAAACCGAAGCGACGGAGTTCGCGCAAATCTATGGTCTCGATGTCATCTCCATTCCGACAAACGTGCCTGTTCAGCGACAAGACCTAAACGACCTTATATACAAAACCGAAAAAGAGAAGTTCGACGCGGTTATAGAAAAGGTCAAAGAGCTGCACAAAAAAGGGCAGCCGATTCTTATTGGGACTGCGAGTATCGAAAAATCGGAAGAGTTGCATCAACTTTTGAAACAAGAAAAGATTCCCCATACCGTACTCAATGCGAAGAATCACGAACAAGAGGGTGAAATCATCAAGCATGCCGGTGAAAAAGGGGCTGTAACTATCGCTACGAATATGGCGGGCCGCGGGGTGGATATCAAAGTGAGCGATGAAGTCAAAGAGCTCGGCGGTTTGTACATCATAGGTACGGAGCGGCACGAAAACCGCCGAATCGATAATCAGCTTCGCGGGCGAAGCGGACGTCAGGGGGATCCGGGAACGAGTCAATTCTACCTCTCACTCGAAGACAACCTACTTCGAATATTCGGAAGCGATAAGATCAAGTCTATCATGGAGCGTCTTGGCGTCGAAGATGGGGAATACATAGAGTCGAAAATGGTTTCGCGTGCGGTGGAAAAAGCGCAGAAAAAAGTCGAAACTATGCACTTTGAAGGGCGAAAGCATATCGTCGAATACGACGACGTCGCCAACGAGCAAAGAAAGATCATCTACAAATTCAGAAACGAACTGCTTGATCCGGAGTTCGACATCTCCAAGAAAATCGAAGAAAATAGAGAAGAGTATATCGGCGCGCTTTTGGCAAAAGCGGAGATTTTTGATGGAGTTGCAAGGGAAGACTTCAACCTTGAAAAACTCCAAAAACTGCTTCTTGAAGAGTTGAGTCTCGAAGTGAGTGTAGAGGAACTTGAAAATAAAGAATACGACGAACTCTACAACTACATACTGGAAAAAGCGAAAAACGAATACGAAGAGAAGATGTCGGTTATAGACGAGCAAACCAGAACCGATATAGAGCGGGAGCTCTACCTTAAAGAACTCGATGAAGCGTGGAGAGAGCATCTGTATCAGATGGACAATATGAAAACCGGTATCAGACTTAGAGCTTACAACCAAAAAGACCCGCTTGTGGAGTACAAGAAAGAATCGTTCAATCTCTTTACAGAGCTTATCAACGACTTGAAAGCGAGCATCGTAAGAACGCTTCATATGATCCGCTTCCAGTTCGAATCACCGGAAGAAGAGGCAAAAAGACTTGCAGAAGCTTTGGAGATAGAGCGCAAACAAGAAGAACTCTCCCGCAGTCTCAACCTCGATGAAGAGAGTGAAACTTTAACAACGAAGAAAAAACCCGCCCGAAACGACCCTTGTCCTTGTGGAAGCGGTAAAAAGTACAAACAGTGCTGCGGAAAAAGCGGACCGAAAAAAGGTGTTTTCGCCTCTTGAAAAGTAATATAGTCAACTACCTTGTCAAACGTTTCTTGCGTTTTGACAAGGAACAGCCGTTTATCTTTCTCTCGGCCCTATTGGCGTATTTGGGGATTCTTCTTGGGGTTATGGTGCTTATTGTCGCTATGGCTTTGATGAACGGATTCGATAACGAGTTCAAAAAGAAGCTTACCGTTATGAATTATCCGCTTACGATTTTGCCGAAGTTCTACGGCGCGGTCGATAGAAACTTGCTTAATATGCTGCAAAACGAATTTAGCGACCTCTCTTTTAGTCCTTACGTAATCTCCTCCGTCATTACTCGCAAAGGGGATATGTTGGAAGGGGGGTATATCTTCGGTGTCGATTTTGACTCGGAAGCCAAAGTCAACAGCGTTTTGGCAAAAGCGCTCAAAAACAAGAAAATAGGGCGTTTTGAAGTGATAGTGGGAAAAACGCTCAAGGAGGAGTTTGGTGTAACCAACGGTGACAAACTCATGTACATCTTCACCCGCATAAGCCCAAGCGGGTTTTCGGTTACGCCGCTTATCAAGCGCTTTCGTATAAAAGGGGTTTTCGATTCCGGACTTTTGGCGTATGATAAAGCGTACAGCTACACGACCATCGAGTCGATGCAGCGCATAAAAGGGATACCCTCGTATCAATTCAGCGGTATCCACATTTTTTCCAAAGACCCGCAAAACGACATCAAAAAAATCGCTTTGAAACTTCCAGAAACGGTAACGATAAAAGGGTGGTGGCAAGATAACGTGAACTTTTTCGCCGCTTTGGAGATGGAAAAAACTTCGCTTTTTATCGTTTTGATGCTTATCATTCTCATAGCTTCTATCAACATCATCTCTTCACTTTTGATGACGGTGATGAACAGACGAAGCGAGATAGCACTCCTTTTGTCGTTGGGTGCGACCAAACAAGAGATAAAAAGGGTGTTTTTGAAGCTTGGTATCGTCATTGGGAGTGCCGGCATAGTTTCAGGAGCGTTGCTTGGGCTGTTGGGTGTATGGGTGCTTGGAACGTTCGACATCGTCCATTTGCCAAAAGATGTCTATCCTACGACCACATTGCCGCTTGATTTGAGCTGGATAGACTTTTGTTTGATTGTCTTCGGTGCGTTTGTTATCGTCATCCTTTCTTCATATTACCCTGCCAAAAAAGCGAGCGAAGTGGATGTTTTGACGGTTCTTCGCAACGAATAGTTCGTTATTTTTCATCGAAACCGAATATTTTAACCGGTAGCAGTAGTGTTCTTTTGATGATGTTCAAAGGAGCTACGGCTATATCTTTAGCTATCATAGTCGAGACTTTCGGGTCTGTCAAACTTCCTTTTACCGTCAATGTTGTCGAAATACTCTCCCCATCGAAAAAGATATACCCAACAAGCGGTATTTTCGATGCTTTATCCGCAAGGCGTGTTTTAAGTACGAGTATGAGGTCGATGAAATTCTCGGTATAACTCGCTTTGCCTTTGCCGTAAATCTCGAACTGCGGTGAATCGAGCTTGATATTGTCGAAATCGAAAACCTGATTTTCGTAGCTAAAAGAAGCGTAGGCTTTCGATACATCGAGCCCCTCGGTCGAATATTTCGGCAATGAAAACGTCATAAGTGAGGGTACCGTGTCGATAAAGGCGAGAATGTTGTTGAGAATTTTGTAGTCAAGTATCGTCGTGTTCGTTATTTCTATAATCCCTTTGTATTTTTCGAAAGTTCCGATAATGTTGAAATTGAGCTTGCCCCCTTTGAACTTCGATTGAAAGAAAAGATTGTCCATGAAAACGTCGCTAAATCCGCTTCCATAGAGGTAGAACTTGTTCTTTTTGAAGCGAAAGCCCGCTAGACCTTTTTTGTGTTGTAGTTGTGCCGTCGTTTCCTCTTTGGTCACTTGCAAATCGAGTTTATCGTAGAGTATTCTTCTTGAAGAACTGATGTAAAGATAGCCGTTTTTGAGTGCAGCGTATATCCGTTTTTTGCTTTTAGAGCTGTTTTTGTTCGAAAAATCCTCCAAAAATCTCTCTAACTCCACTAAGTTGATACCGAAGTTCTTCCCTGTTATTTGAATATTCTCATCAATACTAAGATAGATTTTGTCGTTGATGGTCAGTTTCGTCTCTTTAGCGATGGCTCCATCGATTTTATACTTGTTGATAATCTTCTCTTTATTAACGATAAAAGCGTAATCGCCGGTGAGAATACCGTCTATTTCGAAGTTTTTCTTAGCGTTTCGTTTTCTCACCATGAAAATGCCGGAGGAGATTTTCAGTTTGCGTAAAAGTGGAGAGTAGGGAAGTAGTTTTTTTATCGATACCGCTTTGGCGAAAAACTCCCGCTTGTCGATTTTAAGTGAAGCGGCAAGCTTGCTGGAGTAAAGGCGAACGCCGTTTGCAAGATTGAGTTTGAAATAGATAGGTTCGGTGTTTTGAAAAAGCGGCGTATCGTTGTCGAATCGTAGCAAAGAGGAAAGGAGCAAAATTTTCCCTTTACGTTTGGTGGTGTTAAAATCGACATCGAACTTTCCTTTGAAGAATTTTCCATAATCAAACGCGACGTTGCGTGCTGAGAAAACACCGTTTTTGTAGTGTATATTCGTCTTTTCAATGCTCGCTTCATCTTCACCGATGTAAAGATAGGTTGGTTTGTGGGTCGAGATATCGAAGTTTTTATTCTCTATCTTTAGATGGAGATAGAGGTCGGATTGTGCAAGTTTGAGTTTATCAAGCTCGAGTTTTGGGATGTCGATGTCGATATCGGCTTTTTTGGTTGCGAAATCGACTTCACCGCTTACAAGGGCGATCGCTTTTTTGGCAATCTCGAGTTTGATTATCGGAATATTGAGCAACTTTTTTTCAAAATTAAACGGAATACGCGCTTCTTTGACATGTATTGCCGTTTTTTTGTCGAAACTCCAAGAGGTATCGGGAATGAAGATGGTATCGTTTTTGTCTTTGTTGATAGTATAGACTATATGGGGATGTGATTTGAGTTGCAGTTTCTGTTTTATCAAATCTATTTTTTGGGCATAAAAATCGATTTTTCCCGTTTTTTTCGCGAGTTGGAGGTCCAAATCGACTTTCGATTGTATGCTCTTGCCAAGCGAAGCGAACATGTTTTTGGCGAATATATGGGAATTTTTCAATCTGAGTACGAGATGTTTCACCGCTATATCCATACCCAAATAATGAAAAGCCCCTTGTTTTACCGTGAACGTTCCATCGGCGTTTACGCTGAGGCGGCGGAGTCTTACTGCGATTTTCAAGTCGGTTTTTGTCGTGCCCGCTATCTGTTCAAGCGGTACGTCTATGCCGTAAACCGAAAGAACGTGCAAAACGTTCTTGTCGAGTTTCCCTTTGTCGAAACGTAAAAAGAGCGTTAAGAGTTCGTTTGGTTGAGTGAAGTCGATTTTAAGATAACTTTTTTGCAGGTCGAAGCCATATGTTGTCGGTTCTTGCGGGCGGATGTAGAGTACCCCCTCTTTGAACTCCAGCAGGGTTCTTGTCGTCGCAACGGGTGCTAATTTTGGATTGTAGGTGTATTTGAGTTCATCGAGCTCGGCAGAAGCGTAGATGGTCTTTAGAGAGTTTTTCGGGTTTTCCAAATCGATGCTTCCCTCGAAACTCGTTATCGCGACATTTTTGGCGTTTATCGCGTCTATGACCCAGTAGCGAACATATTTCGGCAAACCTATAGCGGAAAAAATTCGTGCGCTGTTTTCGATTTTGTTCTTAAAGCGTGTACGAAAATAAAACAGGTTGTTTTCCAAGTCCCCTTCGAGCGAGAAAGAGACCTCTTCAAGTAGCTTGATATTTAAATTCGTATGAAGAACGTTTTCCGGTTTGTAAAAGATAATATCGCCGTCTATTTGGGTTTTCAAATAAACAGAGCGCAAAGAATTGATATGAAAATGGATAGTGTCCCCATCGATGTAGATGGTACCAAAGAGGTGCGAATCTTCTGAATCGACCTTTACGAAACCATCGGTATTTTGCGAATATCTCACAGAACCGACGATGTTTTTGTACTGAAAATGTTTGATGTCTATAGTTTGAAAATAATCGTAAATATGGGTGAGGGTAGAAAGGAGTTTTTTCAGTGTTGTTTTTTGTGAATCGTTTCGAGGGTGCTGCCGTTTTTGTGGAAAAATCTTGATATCGTCTATGGAAATAATAAGTTTTTCATCCCATTTTATGTATAATTTTTCAACTTTTACATTGGCGATATCGAAAGAATCGATTTTTATTCCCTGTGTAAGAAGGTACAAAACCACCACCAAAGCGATGAAAATGGATAGAAAAAAAGTTTTTATATTGAAGTGGATATGCGGTATCGCTTTGATTGTATTGTTGTCGCTCATCTATTACCTAAATATGATTGTCAAAACCAACGAAGTTGTTTATATACCAAAGGGGTCTATAAACCATATTATAACATACCTCAAGGAAAAAAACTACAACCTTACCAAAATAGATTCTCTTGTTTTGCGTTTTATCGGAAAGCCTCAAAGCGGATGGATTTACATAGGTGCCAAAAAGCTAAAAAGAGCGGACTTTTTGTACAAGCTGACAACAGCCAAAGCACCTCTTGTCGATGTTACGCTCATTCCCGGAGAAACGACATACGTCTTTTTGGAGGAGTTATCCAAAAAACTCGCTTTGGATGCGACTATATTGCACTACGAGTATGAAAAACAAGCGAAATATCCCGATGGAATGCTCATCCCAGACACCTACAAACTTCCTCTTGGCATTAGCGAGAAGATGGTAGTGCGACTGCTGCTGAAAAACTCACAAAACAAGATGCGCCATTATGCGAAGAAAATTTTTGGCAACTACAACGAGAAAAAATGGCTTCGCTACCTTGTCGTCGCATCGATCGTGCAAAAAGAAGCGGCTTCCAAAGAGGAGATGCCGCTTGTCGCTTCGGTTATCTACAACAGACTCAAAAAAGGTATGAAACTGCAAATGGACGGTGCGCTCAATTACGGTAAATACTCCCACATGAAAATAACGGCAAAACGGCTAAGGGAAGATAGCAGCAGTTTCAATACCTACAAATTTGCCGGGCTTCCTCCCTATCCGGTGTGCAACCCGAGTTTCGATGCCATCAAAGCGGCTATTTTTCCTGCGAAAACATCGTATCTTTATTTCGTAAAGTTACGTAGCGGCAAACATGCTTTTACTTCCTCCTACAAACGCCATCTGCACAATATAAAAAGTGTTACTAAACGTAACTAATCTTTTTTATTTTAATTTAGTGATGTTACCTTTTGCAACAATATAAAAAAATAGTTTTTCAAGTGCTATATTCTTAAATAATATTGCTATTTAATTGTTATTATACATATCGTAAAACTAAAACTTCGCTCTTGTTTCAAGAGCAAAAAGGATGAACATGTCAAAAATCGTTTGGTCCAAAATCGATGAAGCACCGGCACTTGCCACATACTCACTTTTTCCTATCGTGAAAAAGTTTCTCAACTCTGCCGGAGTCGATATCGAGCAAAGCGATATCTCGTTGGCAGGGCGTGTACTTGCCGCTATGGGCAAAGGTGAAGACGAGCTTGCGAAACTCGGTGAACTTGTACTCAAACCAGAAGCGAACATTATCAAGCTTCCAAACATCTCTGCATCTATTCCACAGCTAAAAGCGTGTATCGCAGAGTTACAAAGCCAAGGGTTCGATATCCCTGATTATCCTGAAGAGCCGCAAACAGAAGAGGAGAAAGAGATTCAAGCTAAATACTCCACTTGTCTCGGTTCAGCGGTAAACCCGGTTCTAAGAGAAGGGAACTCCGACAGACGCGCTGCAGAAGCGGTTAAAAAGTTCGCTCAGAAAAACCCACACAAACTCAAGCCTTTCGCACCTGATTGTAAAGCGTATGTCGCTCACATGAATGACGGTGATTTCTATGAGAATGAGCAATCCGTTATCATGGATAAAGACAGTAAGCTTACTATTTCTCTTAACGGAAAAGAGCTAAAAAGCTTCGATGTCGAGGATAAAGAAGTTGTCTCTTCTACATTTATGAATGCGAAAGCTTTGAGCGCGTTCTTGAAACAAACTATCAAAGACGCTGAAGAAAAAGGTCTTCTTTGGTCTATCCACCTCAAAGCGACTATGATGAAAGTTTCCGACCCTATCATGTTTGGTCATGCGGTTACCGCTTTCTTTGAAGATGTGTTTGCAAAATACGCAGACGAGTTCGAAAAAATCGGTGTGAATCCTGATCTTGGTATCGGTGATCTTTTGAAAAAAATCGAAAAATCGGACAAAAAAGAAGAGATCGAAGCGGCTATCAAAGAAGTTATTCTAAGCGGTAAGCCAAATATCGCGATGGTTGACAGTGACAACCTCATTACAAACCTCCACTTCTCCAACGATATCATCATCGACGCTTCTATGCCACCGGTTATCCGTGAAGGCGGTAAAATGTGGAACAAAGATGGCGAACTTGAAGAGTGTGTCGCCGTTATTCCAGATAGAAGCTATGCGACGATGTATAGTGAAATGCTTGAAGATTGTAAAGTAAACGGACAGTTCGACGTAACGACTATGGGGCATGTATCCAACGTAGGTCTTATGGCGAAAAAAGCGGAAGAGTACGGTTCACACCCATTTACTTTTAGATGTGCCGAAGATGGTGTCATGGAAGTAAAAGATGCAGATGGTAACGTTTTGATGAGCCACAATGTCGAAAAAGGTGACATTTGGAGACTCTACAAAGCAAAAGACGTAGCTATCAAAGACTGGATCAGACTCGCGCATGAGCGTGGTAAACTTACAGGTGATCCTATCGTATTCTGGCTTGACTCCAACAGAGCGCACGATGCGAATATGATCAAAAAAGTGGTCGAGTACCTTCCGTCTCATCTTGAAAAAGAGCCTATCGAGTACCATGTAATGGCTCCAAAACAAGCTATGAAATTCACTCTTAGACGTACAAGAGCGGGTCTAAACACTATCTCTGTAACCGGTAACGTCCTAAGAGACTATCTCACAGACCTTTTCCCTATCCTCGAGCTTGGAACAAGTGCGAAGATGATGTCTATCGTTCCACTTCTTGCAGGTGGTGGTTTGTTCGAAACCGGTGCAGGCGGTTCAGCTCCTAAACACGTAGAGCAGTTCCTAAAAGAGGGTCACCTTAGATGGGATAGCCTCGGTGAGTTCCTCGCACTTGCAGAAAGCCTTAGAATGATCTACAACAAAACCGGTGATGAAAAAGTCAAAGCGGTTTGCGAAGCACTCGATAAAGCGAACGAAGCGTATCTTGACAACAGAAAAGAGCCGGGTAGAAAAGTTGGTCAACCCGACAATAAAGCGAGCCACTTCTACCTTGCGATGTACTGGGCGGATGCGCTTGGAGAAAACGATCCAAAATTCGCCGAAGTTGCAAAACAACTTAAAGAAAATGAAGAGAAAATCCTCGAAGAACTTCTTGCGGTAGAAGGTAAAGCACAAGATATCGGCGGATACTTCAGACCTGACGATGCAAAAGCCGAAGCGGCTATGAGACCGTCTCAAACGCTAAACGGTATTATTGATAGTATCTAATATCAATACGAATCTACACACTTAGCTTTAAAAAGTGTGTAGATTCAACTCTATTAGTTCTTTTTAAACCTATTACAAGATATAATGAAAAACATAATTCCGCCATGGCGGTTCGATATACTTAAATGTTTTGTGATACGACACAATAAGATTTAAGTATATGCGCCATGAGCAAACTTAAAAGGAGAGCGTGTGCATAAAAACAGTGGAAAGAGAGTAGGGATTGTAGGAGCTGGAAACGTCGGTGCGACCGTAGCGTATTCGTTGGCTATGCAAGGAAGTTGTCATGAAATTATTTTGCGTGACAACAAAGTCGATATCGCTAAAGGTAAAGCGCTCGACATGTCTCAAGCGGCTTCGGCTATACGTAGTCATACGGTTGTGAAAGTTGCCGAAGATATGAGTCAGCTTGTTGACTGTGATGTCGTCGTCGTAACGGCAGGTAGTCCGAGACTTCCGGGGATGAGCCGTGATGACCTTTTGATGACAAATGCGAAAATTACAAAAGAGGTAGCGCAAGGGATAGCGAAGTATTCTCCAAACGCTATTATCATCATGGTTTCCAATCCACTCGATGCTATGACATATGTCGCACTGCGTGAAAGCGGTTTCGAAGCTAACCGCGTCGTTGGAATGGCGGGTATTCTCGATAGCTCAAGAATGGCGTCGTTCATACAAGAAAAACTCGGTTACGGAGGAGGGCAAATCAGAGCTTCCGTAATGGGTGGACACGGCGATGATATGGTTCCGCTTCCTCGCTACTCTACAGTTGCCGGTGTGCCGCTTAGCGATCTTCTCTCTCAAGAGGAAATCGATGAAGTGGTAGAACGCACACGACATGGTGGCGCTGAGATTGTCGGATACCTTAAAACAGGCTCTGCGTATTATGCGCCTGCCAAATCGACATCGATCATGGTCGAAGCTATTTTGAAAGACACGAAACAGATCCATCCGTGTGCCGTTTACCTTGACGGAGAGTACGGCTACAAAGATGTCGTAAGCGGCGTACCTGTAATGCTTGGTGCAAACGGTGTGGAAAAAATTATCGAAGTAACTTTGAACGACAAAGAAAAAGCGATGTTCAAACAGTCTTGCGATTCGGTTAAAAAACTTATAGACACATTGAATAAAAATAACTTTTTCGAGGATCAATAATGAGAGAGATAGCATACGAAGATTTGGTAAAATCGGTAAAAGCGATGGTGATGCACACAGCTACGCATCTCCCTGAAGACGCTTTGAAAGCTATCCAAAAGGCGTACGATAACGAAGAAAGCGAAGTTGCCAAATCGGTTTTGAAGCAGATTTTAGATAATGCGCAACTCGCTTCGAAAGAGGACAGACCGTTGTGTCAAGATACCGGTCTTGCCGTCTTTTTCGTCAATGTCGGAGAAGATGTGAAAGTTGTCGGCGGTTCGATACGAGATGCCATCAACGAAGCGACCGAAGCGGCATACAAAGAAGGCTACCTTAGAGCTTCTACATGTGATTGTTTCGATAGACACAATCTTAAAGACGAAGTGGGTTACAACCTCCCGGCTATGATCCATTTCGACATTGTACCCGGTGATAAGATAGAGATCGAATATGCTGCAAAAGGGGGCGGAAGCGAAAACGTCTCCCGCGCGCGTGTTTTGGCTCCCGCACAAGGAAAAGAGGGGATCAAACAATTTGTCAAAGATGTTATCTCCGAAGCGGGTCCGAACCCTTGTCCACCGATAATCGTCGGAGTAGGTATAGGCGGTACGTTCGAGATTGCCGCGAAGTCCTCCAAGCATGCGCTTTTTAGAGAAGCTGGAACGAAAAACCCGGTTCCTGAACTCGATGCATTCGAACAAGAGATTTTGGAAGAACTCAACAAGCTTGGCATAGGTGCGATGGGTATGGGCGGTACGCAGACGGTTATGGCGGTTCACATCGAGAAAAACCCATGTCATATAGCCAGCCTCCCGGTTTCTGTCAACGTTCAGTGCCATAGCTCACGACATTCACATATAACATTGTAAGGGGAAGAAGAAGATGGCAGAGTATAAAATGACAACCCCGCTAACAAACGAAGATATAGAAAAACTCCGTATAGGAGATATCGTTTACTTGAACGGGACTATCTATACAGCGCGTGATGCGGCGCATAAAAGACTTGTCGATTTGATTGAAGAAGGGAAAGAGCTTCCTTTCGATTTGCAAGGTAGTGTTATCTACTTCGTCGGTCCTACACCGCCTAAACCGGGTGAACCGATAGGGAGTGCCGGTCCGACAACTTCATACAGAATGGATAGTTATTCCCCTATTCTTATCAAGCATGGGCAAAAAGCGATGATAGGAAAAGGGAAAAGAAACCAAGCGGTTAAAGATGCTTGTAAAGAGTACAAAGCGGTCTATTTCGGCGCGACCGGAGGCGCCGGAGCGCTTATAGCGCAGCGTATCAAATCTGCGGAAGTGATTGCGTATCCGGAGCTTGGTCCAGAAGCTATACGCCGCCTTGAAGTAGAGGATTTTCCGGTAACTGTCGTGAACGACTCATACGGTGGCGACCTCTATGAAGAGGGACGCAAAAAATGGGCAAGAGATTAAACTTATAAAGGAGAAAACGATATGAATGTACATGAATATCAAGCCAAACAGATATTTAAAGAGTACGGCGTACCGACCCCTCGCGGGATAGTCGCCACTACTCCGGAAGAGGCGGTTGAAGCCGCAAAAGAACTCGGTGGAAACATCTGGGTCGTCAAAGCGCAAATCCATGCAGGTGGTCGCGGTCTTGGCGGTGGTGTGAAGCTTGCCAAAAGCTTGGATGAAGTCAAACAGCTTGCAAGTGAAATTATCGGTATGACGCTTGTAACGCACCAAACAGGTCCAGAAGGTAAACTCGTTCAAAAAGTTTACATAGAAGAGGGTGCAGATATCAAAGACGAGCTATATCTTGGTATCGTACTCGATCGTGCCAAAGAGATGCCTGTAATCATGGCTTCGACCGAAGGTGGTATGGAAATCGAAAAAGTTGCCGAAGAAACACCTGAAAAGATCATCAAGGTAGCGGTAGATCCTACTATCGGTTTCCAAGGCTTCCATGGGCGTGAGCTTGTATTCGGTCTTGGTATTACCGACAAAGACGAACAGAAAAAATTCATAAGTTTCGCGCAAAAACTTTTCGCTATCTATATGGACAAAGATGTCGAGCTTATCGAGATTAACCCGCTTATCAAAACCGGAAGCGGTGATTTCCTCGCGCTTGACGGTAAAATGGGATTTGACGATTCCGCACTATATAGACATCCGGAAATCGAAGCTATGCGTGATATCAGCGAAGAAGACCCGGATGAGAGAGAAGCTTCTCAGTACGGTCTAAGCTATGTCGCACTCGATGGTGAAATCGGTTGTATGGTTAACGGCGCCGGTCTTGCGATGGGTACGATGGACGCTATCAATTATATGGGCGGAACTCCTGCGAACTTCCTCGATGTCGGTGGTAAAGCCAATGCCGAAACGGTTGCAAAAGGGTTCGAGATAATCCTTAAAAACCCGAAAGTAAAAGCGATTTTTGTTAATATTTTCGGTGGAATCGTTCGATGTGATCGTATCGCAAACGGTATTCTCGAAGCGACGAAAATGGTAGATGTTCATGTACCTGTTATCGTAAGACTTGACGGTACGAATGCCCCAGAAGCCGCGGAGATTTTGAAAAATGCGAAAATCGACAACGTAATAGCGGCGGAAGATTTGGCTGATGGCGCGGCTAAAGCGGTAAAAGCAGCGAAAGGAGAGTTATAAGATGAGTATTTTGGTCAACAAAGATACAAAAGTTATCGTTCAAGGTTTTACTGGGAAAGAGGGGAGTTTCCACGCTGAACAGTGTATCAACTACGGTACGAATATCGTAGGTGGTGTCACTCCTAACAAAGGTGGTCAAGAGCATCTTGGAAAGCCGGTTTTTAATACCGTCAAAGAAGCGGTCGATGCGACTGACGCTACCGTTTCGATGATTTTCGTTCCACCTGCGTTCGTTGCCGATGCGGTTATGGAAGCGGCCGATGCCGGTATCGAGCTTGCCGTAATCATCACCGAAGGCGCTCCTGTAAAAGATATGATGTATGCGAAAATGTACGCGACGAAAAAAGGGATGAAAACCATAGGGCCGAACTGCCCGGGTATCATCACTGCCGAAGAGTGTAAGATAGGTATCATGCCGGGAATGATTTTCAAAAAAGGAAATGTCGGTCTTATCTCCAAATCGGGTACGCTCACTTACGAAGCGAGTAACCAAGTTGTAAAAGAGGGACTTGGCATCACTACCGCAGTCGGTATCGGAGGGGATCCAATTATCGGTCTTAGTTACAAACAACTCCTTCCTATGTTCGAAGCGGATCCAGAAACCGAAGCTATCGTAATGATAGGGGAAATCGGCGGAGATTTGGAGATTCAAGCTGCGGCATATATCAAAGAAAACATTACTAAACCTGTTATCGCTTTCATTGCCGGTCAAACGGCACCTAAGGGTAAAAGAATGGGTCATGCAGGTGCGATTGTAAGTGGTAGTGCCGGTACGGCAAAAGAAAAAATGGAAGCACTCGAAGCTGCAGGCGTTCATGTCGTTGTTAGTCCGGCGGATATCGGTAAAAAAGTTGCCGAGGTATTGAAAAAGTAGTCTCTTTCTCTTGCGTGTGAGCTTCGATGTAACGTTTCGTTGCTTTTGTGAGCGTTTGGAGCACGATTAGGAGAGACTTTAACAAAAATAGGGTATTCTTACTTCGATATGCTGAAGTGAGATACTCAGTAAAAAATGGTTGAGAAAATTCAACTTTTAGAAATAGGAGAATAGATGGGAGCTACATTTCATACAGAAAAACCGGGAGATGTTCCGGTATGGGTAAACAAACACAACTGTAAAGCGTGTGACATCTGTGTGTCGGTATGTCCAGCGGGTGTTTTAGCGATGGTTTACGATCCGTCATCGACACTTGGTGCGAATATCAATATAGAGTATCCAGATTCTTGTATCGGGTGCATGGAGTGTGAGCTTTCTTGCCCAGACTTCGCTATATATGTTGCCGATAGAAAAGAATACAAATTCGCGAAACTTTCTGACGAAGCGAAAGAGAGACAAGAAAAGATTCGTGCGAACAACTATATGTCACTAAATCAAGGAGCTAACTAATGGCAAGAGAAGTAATCTCAACGGGAAATGAACTCGCAGCACGTGCGGCAGTCGATGCAGGAGCGAGATTTTTTGGTGGTTATCCGATTACACCATCTTCTGAAGTGATGCATGAAGCAAGTGATCTTCTTCCAAAAGTTGGTGGAAAATTTATTCAAATGGAAGATGAGATTGGCGGTATCTCCGTAGCGCTTGGTGCGTCTATGTCGGGCGTAAAGTCTTTTACAGCGACTTCAGGTCCCGGTATATCTCTAAAAGCGGAGCAAATCGGTCTTGGGTTTATCGCTGAGATTCCGCTCGTTATCGTAAACGTTATGCGTGGTGGTCCATCAACAGGTCTTCCAACACGTGTTTCTCAAGCGGATATCGGTCAAGCTAAATATCCTACACATGGGGATTTCGCTTCCATTACACTTTGTGCCGGTAGTTTGACAGAGTGTTACACTCAGACTGTTAGAGCGTTCAACTTGGCTGAAAAATACATGACTCCAGTATTTATGCTTTTGGATGAGACTATCGGTCACATGCACGGTAAAGCGGTTCTTCCCGATCTTGAGGAAGTTGAAGCGAATATTGTTAACAGAAAAAGATTCGACGGTGATCCAAAAGATTACCGACCATACGACGTACCGATGGATACTCCGGCGGTTCTCAACCCAATGTTCGAAGGGTATAGATACCACATTACCGGTCTTCACCACGGTCCTACAGGTTTCCCTACAGAGGATGCTGAACAATGTGAATTCAATATCGAGCGCCTTGTCGGTAAAATCAACCGCGTAGCGGAGCAAAACGATGGACTTGACGATCTTCCGGATTATGAAGAAGTTTTGATGGATGATGCGGAAGTATGTATCATCGCTTACGGTTCAATCGCACTCGGTGCATTCGAAGCGGTACACAAACTAAGAGCAGAAGGTATCAAAGCAGGGCTTTTTAGACCGATTATGCTCTGGCCAAGCCCAGCGAAAAAGATCAAAGAGATCGGTGAAAGATTCGGCGATAAAATCATGGTAACCGAGCTCAACATGGGTCAATATTCAGAAGAGATCGAAAGAATCATCAAAAGAAACGATTTTACAAGATTGCTCAAAGCAAACGGAAGACCAATCGCACCGGCAGAAATGGTAGCAAAAGTTAAGGAGATGATGTAATGGCATTTAACTACGAAAAATACCTTAGAATTGAAAAGATGCCGACACTTTGGTGTTGGGGATGTGGTGACGGTGTTATTCTTAAATCCGTTATCCGTGCTATTGATAAATGTGGATGGAATATGGACGATGTTTGTATCGTTTCTGGGATTGGATGTTCGGGAAGATTCTCTTCATACATCGACTGTAACACGGTGCATACGACTCATGGTAGAACCGTTGCATATGCAACAGGTATCAAGCTTGCAAATCCTGACAAGCATGTTATCGTCGTTGCGGGTGATGGTGACGGTCTTGCTATCGGTGGTAACCATACAATCCATGGTTGTAGAAGAAACATCGATTTGAATTTCATTCTTATCAACAACTTCATCTACGGTCTTACAAACTCGCAAATCTCACCTACGACTCCACAAGGTATGTGGTGTGTAAGTGCGAAACGTGGTAATATCGATCCGACGTTCGATGCTTGTAAACTTGCAATGGGTGCTGGAGCGTCTTTTGTTGCAAGAGAGACAATGATCGATCCGAAAAAACTTGAAAAAATCCTTGTAAAAGGTTTCCAACACAAAGGTTTCAGTTTCTTCGATATCATGTCTAACTGTCACATCAACCTTGGTAGAAAGAATAAAATGCAAAACGCTATCCAAAACCTCGAGTGGATAGACAGCATCACTTTACCACTGAAAAAATGGGAAGCACTTCCTGAAGAGGAAAAAATGAACAAGTTCCCAACAGGTGTGCTAAGACAAGTTGAGCAGCCAGAATACTGTGAGCTTTACGATATGGTTATCGAAGCGGCTCAAGGTAAAAGAAGCAAAATCACTCAAGATGATTTTGAGAAAAAAATATAAGGATACCCAATGGCAAGACATACTTTAAGATTTACGGGTGTTGGTGGTCAAGGTGTTCTTCTTGCAGGTGAAATTATGGCTGCTTGTAAGATCAAAATGGGTGGATACGGTCTTAAAACCGCTACATATACTTCTCAAGTGCGTGGCGGACCGACTGTGGTTGATATCACTCTCGATGATGATGAAATCCGCTACCCTTATGCGAATGAGGGTGAAATCGATTTTATGCTCTCAGTCGCGGATGTTTCGTACCAGTCTTTTAAAAACGGTGTGAAACCGGGCGGTATCATCGTCGTTGACCCGAACTTGGCATATCCGACAGATGAAGATAGAGAAAAATGGAGAGTTTACGAGATTCCAATCATCACCATAGCGAAAGAAGAGGTTGGTAATGTTATTACTCAATCTGTCGTTGCGCTTGCGATTGCAAATACAATGACGGGAGTTCTTCCACATGAAGAGCTTATAGAAACTATGCTTTCAAAAGTTCCACCAAAAGTTCATGAAGCGAATAAACTTGCATATGAGCTTGGTAAAAAATATGCGGAAGAGGCGATGGCTAAAGGGAAATAATCTTTCCAGTAAGAAAGAGGGTGTTTTGCCCTCTTTTTTTTATTGTGTTTACTTCATATTATATAGTATTATTTGTAATATTGTATAATATTAAGAAATGAAGACAGGAAAGAAGCTTCTTTGTTATTCTTTTTTAGCGGTGAAAGTCAGTTTCGTTACGGAAAATTGATTTATATAAAACATCTTTGTCAACGCTGAAACTACTGTACCTTGATACCTTCCCAAAAAAAATCGACATGTTTTTCCATTTGAGTCGAGAGATGGCTTGTACTTTCGCTGTCGATGCGAAGTAGGGTAATATGAAATCGAATGTAAAATAGTGAGCTTAAAAACTCGTATGCTACAAGCATCGGATCGTTAGAGCGGATCAACCCCTCTTGCATCATTATAAAAAACGCTTCGGAGAGAAGTTTGATGTTTTTATCGTGAAATTCTTGAATGAACTTTTTGCGTAACGCTTCGTTGGTAAAAAGTTCTATAAGTAATAATCTAAACATTTTTTCCGAATTTTTATCGAACGTGACAAGCTTGTAGGTTGTTGCAAACCTTGCCAAAAAAGGTTTTCCACGTTTTGCTTCTTCTTGAATTTTTTCTCTATCGAGCTCTACAGAAGTAGCGAAGATTTCATCTGCAATCGTTAAAAAAATTTCTTCTTTATTCTTGAAATGGTTATACAAAGCACTCTCTCTAATCCCAACTTTCGATGCTATTTTCCTTACACTCGTAGCTTTGTATCCAAGCTGTGAGAATAGGGTACTCGCTTCTTTGAGTATCTTCTCTTTTGTACTTAAAGACATCGTTTTTCTCCTTGCATGTTGTAGCGAAACTGATTGTACTATATAAAATTCTATATAGCGTAAATAGTGTCAAACACCCTATTTTAGGGTATGAACATTTGTTAATATTGTATCGAAAATATATTAACAAGCGTTCATTTCAACAAATTGGAAAATGAACGATTGTTCATATTTAGTTTTGACGGTATGAACAAATGTTCACACCTTATTTTATGATATAATTTCGTAATAATTCGGGTGCAGCGGAGTGTTGCTTGTTGATTGCAACAAGAGGAAAGTCCGAGCTGCTCCAAGAGAGTGTTCCATCTAACGGATGGCTGGGGTAACCCAAGGGAAAGTGCAACAGAAACTAGACTTCTACTTGCTTGTCATGTACAAGAAGTAGTAAAGGTGAAACGGTGGTGTAAGAGACCACCAGTCCTTGCAGCAATGCTTGGAGCTTGTAAACCCAACACGGCAGCAAGAAGCGTATGGTAAAACTCTTGGATTGTAGCGCTTCGCTTGAGATGTATTGTGAAATACATATTAGATTAATAACCTCCAAGACAGAACTCGGCTTATAGCTGCACCCGAATTTCGATGTCATATACGATAATATGAATATTAACCGGTGTTCATCCTGTTTTTTGACATAAAAATATTTTCAAGAGAATTTACATTATGTTAACCAAAAACAATCTATCTCCCAGAAAGGATACATTTTGAATGAAAATCAAAAAGAACTCGATCTCAAGCAAAAGCTCATTCTCGACATACAAAAACTACTAAATAGCTACGATGCGACTCATACGACGACTATCAACCCCTCTTTGCTCCAGTATATGGATGAAAAAGATTTGAAACAGATCATAGATGATCTTTTGACACAAAAAGAGCAGCTTCTCGATCAAAATAAAGAATGGCTTTCTCAATTTAAAAAAGACTACAAATAACCATTAACATAAATAAAAAATAAAAAATTTGTTAATAGTTTCAAAATGTTATTGTTCTATTAACGTTTTTTGTGTAAAATTTCGGTAACAAAAAAAATTACTTGAAAGGTTTACTATGGAAAACATAGATTTGGTTCAACTTACATCACAAACTAAAAAACTTACGGCGTTGATCGTTGAAGATGAAAAAGTTACAAACGAGCTTTTGAGCTCCACTTTTAAAAACTTCTTTGCAGAGGTTTACTCTACCCTCAATTCAGACGAAGCTTTGGAACTTTATAAGAAACACACTCCTGATGTCGTTTTTGTAGATATCGTTATGGAAGGGATGGACGGTATAGAGCTTACTCGCCGCATTAGAGAGATCAATCCTAAACAAATCGTTATCGTTATTTCCGGAAGCAACGATATGGGTAAAATCGCCGAGTCGATCGAAGTTGGAGTCAACAGTTTCATTCAAAAACCTATAGATACGAAAAAAATCATCGATTTGCTTGCAAGCATCGTTTCTATGATTAACAAAAAACGTAAACAACAAACAAAAACATTCTCAATCTCTTTGCCGCTCGATCTTTACGACCTTGTCAACGACAACGCAAAAGCGGAATCTATCTCTAAAAATGCGGTTATCATCCGCGCGCTTCGTAAATTTTACGACGCTTAATTATTTAGACGGAAAAGTTAGAAAAAACTTTTCTGTCTTTTTTTGTTTTTTAGCTTTTTTTAAGTGATATTTCTTTATAATTTCGCCACCTAACACAAAGCGACTTAGCTTCTTTAGATGGCCCCTTCATCTAGCGGTTAGGATTCCAGGTTTTCATCCTGGCCACAGGGGTTCGAGTCCCCTAGGGGTCACCACTCTTTTTTCTGAACAAACATCCATTTTACATCAAATTTTCAACCTCGAAGTTTTGTTATAGTGTGTTTTTTGCTACGTCCGTTAATGATTCTTTTTGGGTCTTCAATTTGGAAGAGAGGAACTCGCATCCCCCTCTTACTTTTTAGGATTGGAGTTTTTTCGCTACGAGTTCGTTGACGATTTTAGGATTGGCTTTGCCGCCTGTAGCTTTGAGCGTTTGTCCAATGAAAAATCCAAGAAGCTTTTTATTCCCTTCTTTGAATTTTTGCACGTTTTGTGGGTTGTTTGCGATAATTTCTTCAATAATAGGCTCTATGACATTTGGGTCGCTTATTTGCATCAGTCCCCTACTTTCGACTATCGCTTTTGGATTTTCACCGCTTTTGCTCATTTGTTCGAAAACATCTTTGGCTATTTTAGTGGAAATCGTTTCGTCATCGACTAAAACAGCAAGCTCGGCTATCTCTTTTGGAGTGTATCGTAGTTCGTTTATCGCTTTGTTTTTAAGCTCCCTTGCGACTTCATTGGTTACGAAGTTGGCTATGGTAGATCGATTCTCACTTACACTTAGCGCTTCTTCGTAAAATTTGGAGAGTTTTTCATCTCTTGCAAGGGTGTTCGCAACTTCGTTTCCGAGTTTATGCTCTTGGGTATAGCGTACAAAAAGCTCCTCTTGCTCTTTTGTCATCGGGGTTACTTCCCCGTCTATTTGTTGAACTTTTTTGGGCTGTGGTTTTGGTTGCGGCTGTTTTGGTTTCGTTTTTTTCGCCCATGAATCTTTAAGAGCTACGATTTTGTTGAACACCGGATGTTCTTCGTTGTAGTCGATTGGATCGGCATAGAAGTAGCCGATACGCTCGAATTGGAAACGCTCATTCGGTCTTTCTTCGACGACTGCCGGTTCGACCAGCGCGTTTTGCACCACTTTCAAAGAGTTCGGGTTCAAATCTTCTATCCCTTGCGGTGCTTCGTTTTTGAAGAGTCTATCATAAAGGCGTAGTTCCACCCGCTTGGCATTTTGCGCTTCCACCCATTGGATGGCGCTTTTTACTTTTATGCCGCTTGTGTCGTTACCGCTTTTGGAGTTTGGAAAATATTTCGCTTTTATTTCGACGATATTTCCCTCTTCGTCACGTATCGCTTCTTCATATTGTATAATATAAGCGTGTTTGAGGCGTACCGGTTGTGTCGGTGTAAGGCGGTAGTACCCTTTTGGTGGGTTTTCTTCAAAATCGCTCCGCTCGATGTAGATGGTTTTGCCAAAAGGAACTTTTCTACTCCCCTCTTTCGCTACATCGCTTGGGTAGTAAGGAGCTTCTATCTCTTCGCTGCCTTCATAGTTCGTTATAGTGACTTTTAGCGGCTCTTGAACGCACATCACCCGTGGAACTTTGGTGTTGAGGTCGTCTCTGATGGCAAACTCGAGTTGTGCGACATCGACGACGGAGTTGGCTTTCGCCACACCGATTTGCTCACAAAAATTCAAAATCGATTCAGGTGTGTACCCTCTTCGTCTTAGTCCTGCGATTGTCGGAAGTCTTGGGTCGTCCCAACCGTTGACGTATCCACCCTCGACAAGTTCCAAAAGCTTTCTTTTGCTCATTACGGTGTAGTTGATGTTAAGACGCGCAAATTCATGCTGATAAGGTCTTGGGGGTTTGAGATCGAGCGTGTCCAAAAGCCAATCGTAAATTTCACGGTTGTTTTCGAACTCCAGCGTACAGATCGAATGGGTTATCCCCTCTATGTAGTCCGAAAGCGGATGGGCGAAATCGTACATCGGGTAGATCGCCCATTTGCCCCCTGCTCGAAAATGGTGCGCATGACGGATTCTATACAACAACGGGTCGCGCATCTTCATATTTGCCGCACTCATGTCTATTTTGGCACGAAGTACATGCTCGCCGTCTTTGAATTCACCGTTTTTCATTTTTTCAAAAAGCTCCAAATTCTCTTCGATGGAGCGCTGGGCGTATTTGCTTCTTTTACCGGGTTGGGTTACCGTTCCGCGGTATTCTCTCATCTCCTCTTCGCTGAGGCTATCGACATAGGCTTTCCCCATTTTTATAAGTTGTATGGCGTATCGGTAGAGTTTGTCGAAATAATCGGACGTGAATTTCACATCACCGTCCCATTCGAATCCAAGCCATTTTACCGCATCTTTGATCGCTTCGACATACTGTGTATCTTCGGTTGTGGGATTCGTGTCGTCCATTCTCAAGTTACATCTGCCGCCAAACTCTTTGGCGATACCGAAATTGATAGAGATCGACTTGGCATGTCCTATGTGTGGAAAACCGTTTGGTTCGGGAGGGAAACGGGTGACGACCTCTTCGTACTTGCCCGCTTCAAGGTCGTTTGCGACGATAGTTCGTAAAAAATCTCTTCTTTTATTTTCCATATATACGATTGTCCTTATGTTATTTGAACGGTATTTTAGCAAATTAATAAAAATAAGATAAAATCGCATCTAAAAACATAATAAACTGGAGAAAGATGTTACGTTATTCGTACAACCCCAAGAAAAAAACTACGTTAGAAGATATCCGTCTGGCTTTGCTGAACTTCATTGTCGCAAAACAGCGTAACGAAGCGTTCGTCATTCGTATCGAAGATATCGAAGCGATGCACCACAACGAACAAAGCCAAGACGCCGAATTTGTAGGGCTTGTAGAGCTTTTTGGCATAGAGTACAAAGATATTTTGCACCAAAGCAAAAACTTGAAGTTCTACTCCGCGATGGCGATAGACCTCATTCACAGAAAAAAAGCGTTCAACTGCTTTTGCGATGAAGAACAAGAACCTTATGAGGGAAGATGCGAAAACCTCCCTGCAGAAGAGGTCATAGACAATCCAAAGCCGTTTCGTGTTCGCATAAAAAAACCTGCTTCTTCCGTTTCACTCAACGACGTTGTCCAAGGGGAAATGGAGTTTTCACCTCAAGCCATAGATAGTTTCGTCCTGCTTCATGTCGATAAAACTCCGACACACACTTTCGCAACCGCCGTTGACGATATGCTTGAAGATATCTCTTTTGTCGTTCAAACCAAAGAAAGTGTCGATATAGCGGCAAAAGAGTTGTATGTTTTTGAAAACCTGCGATACGATAAAAATGTCGTTTTTGCACACTTGCCTGCTTTGGAGTGCGACGTCGATGTAAAAAGTTTGCTCGAAGATGGGTTTTTACCGCAAGCCATCGCGAACTACCTTATAAATCTGAGTGTCGATATGCCAAAAGAGGTTTATACCTTCGAAGAAGCAGTAATATTGCTTGATCCAAAAAAGTTTCGCAAAGAGACGCCAAAGTTCGATTTGCAATATCTAAAACGTCTCAACAAAGAGCATCTTCAACGCCTCGATAACAAAGAACTTAGCCGTTTTGTCGGTTTTGCGGATGATGAAATAGGTAAACTGGCAAAGCTTTTTTTGCCTCGAGCCGACACTACAAAAGAGCTAAAAACGTATGTGGAACAGGTTTTTGCCAAAAAAACATTCACAAATGGGTTGGAAGAAGATGCACAAAAACTGAAATTATGCATCAAAGAAGCACCCTATTTCGAGGAGTTTGTGGATTTTGTCGAATATTTGGAGCGTACCTGCACTCTTGATAGAGAAAAACTCGTTACAATTCTAAACAAAATCGTCTTAGGGGATTTGCAAGAGCCGAGTTTGGAGACGCTCTATCCCGCCATTAAAAACTATATCAAGGAGATTGCATCATGATGGGTGATATTTTATTGGGTATAGGTGGAATCGTCATTTCGCTTATCAACGTTTATATTTGGATTATTATCATTGCCGCGCTTATCAGCTTTGTCAATCCCGACCCTTACAATCCGGTCGTACAGTTTCTCTACCGCGTAACCAATCCGGCTTACGATTTGGTGCGTAGGTTTATGCGTACCGATTTCGGAGGGCTCGATTTCGCGCCGCTCATTATCATCATCGCGTTGCAGGTAGTTATTGTGATTCTCACCTCCGTTATGCGTCATATCTCTTTTTAAAAGGGGCGGTTTGCTCAAGCTTTTTTTCGTTTTCGCCTTCTTTTACGGTGCTCTTTTTGGCAGCCAAATCCCCCTTACGCTTGAAAGCTTAAAAAAGTATGAGCCCTCCAGAGCGCGCGATTTTATGGTTTGGGAGTTTTTGCAACTTCCAAACGTATCGCAAGTAGAAGCCAAAGAAGCTTTCAAACTCGTTCAAAACAAAAACAACTACAAAATAAAAAAACTCTACGCGAAAATCGTAGATGACGAAGTGAGAAAAGAGTTCGACTGTAAAAAAAGGAAAGATCTCCTTGCCATCACCGATGCGAAATGTTTGCGTTTTGCTTTTTCGTTGTATAAAACCCGCTCTCTCAACCGATTTGAACGGGAACAACTTGCCAAACGCGACTTGAGTGGATGGCAGAAAAAACTTCTTGTGCTTCAAAACGAACCCTATTCTTTCAAACGGTATCGCACATATTCCCCCTCTTTGGTCGTCAGTTACCTTTTGACGGTGCCGAAAAAAGATTTTTACAAAAATTTCAACAAAACTTTGAGCATGGATGATGTGGCTTTTTTGCAAAAAGCATCCAATTTCCACCGCTTTGTCATGTATGTTGTCACGAACTACGATTTAAACGAACTGCAACGCTCCTTTTTCGGTATAGATGAAAAAAAACTCTCCTTCGAAACGACGTTTTACTTGGCATTGAACGCTTTGCGAAACGGCAACGAGAAAGAAGCTGCTCGCCTGTTGCGAGCGAGTGAAAAAAAAGCCAGACATCAACGCAACATAGACAAAGTCTATTTTTGGTTGTATCAAGCTACACATGATAGAAGCTATCTTGAAACGATGCTTTTGAGTATGAGTATCAACATCTACACCCTTTATGCACATGAAACGATGCAAGCGGATGTAGAGAACTATTTTTATGAGTTGCTGACAAACGGCGAACATTCACCGTACGACCTTCGAAATCCGTTCGATTGGGAAAAAATCATCCAAGAGATAAGAGCTACGAAACCTAACGAACTTTTCAAGCTTGCAAAAAAGTACCGTTATGACGATACATTGGCGGTTCAGCGCTTTATTGTCGAAAAAGCGTTTCGCTACAAAGCTCACGGTTACATTACACCGTACGAAAAATACCTCAAAGGATTTACAAACGACGAAAAGGCGCTTGTCTATGCGATCATGCGGCAAGAAAGTGACTATATCCCCTCTTCCATTTCACGCTCGTTCGCCCTTGGACTGATGCAGTTGATGCCTTTTTTAGTAAAGAACATCGCCAAAAAACAAAATGAAAACATCAAACGTTTCGATGAGATGTTTCAACCACGAAAAAATCTAAAATATGCGAACATCCACTTGCAATGGTTGAAAAAACTGCTTGATGATAACCCGCTTTATATAGCTTACGCTTACAACGGCGGGTATGGGTTTTTCACCCGTTACAAAGCCGGTGGACGTTTTGGCAAAGGTGTTTACGAGCCGTTTATGAGTATGGAGATGATGCAAAACGCCCAAAGTAGAGAGTATGGTAAGCGAGTGCTTGCGAATTACGTGATGTATAAAAAAATCTACAATGAACCGTTTTCTATCGTTGCGTTTTTTCAAACGTTACGCTAGCTTGCGCTTTGTTGAGAAGCTTTAGTGAAAGTTTGAGTTTCGTTGCGTTGCTTGGCTTGAACTCGACAAGGTAGTAGTGGCTCCAGTCGTTTTTGATGTCAAGCAGATGGGAAAACTCGTTTTGCGGCGGAAGCACCGTCAAAGAAAGCGGTTTTACGCCGTTAAGACTAAACTCGAGATTTTCAAGCAATCGCTTGTCTTTGGAATAAACGATGACATAGAACGTTTCTTTCTCGTACCTCTTAGGATAGACGGCATTTAAATAGAGTGCCGATAGCACACCGCTTACTTCGTCGGCTTTGGTGATTTTTGCAAGTGTTACGTTATCGAATGCAACCTCTTGGTCTTTAAGGAGTTCAAATTTACTATAAGCGTCTTTGTCGGCACATCCGGCAAGCAAAAAAGAGACTATAAGTGTAAATACAAGCTTTTTCATGTGGCTTTTCTTCTTTTTTTACGAAATTATACCATTTCGTAATCAAAGGTTTTGTATAATTTCGAAAAAACATGGTTGAAAAATGAAAAAAAGATTGGCAGTAGGTTTTACGGGACCTTCAAACAGCGGAAAAACGACGCTTATCCAAAAGATAGCAAGACGGTTGATTCACAAAGAGGGGTACGAGGTCGCCATCATAAAACACGACCCAAAAGACAAAGCTTGGTTCGATGTCGAAGGGAAAGACAGTTACAAGTTCTACGATACCGGAGCGGAAGTGATAGTCACCTCCCCTACCCGAACGACGTACTTTTCGAACCGTCATAAAGATTTGGAAGAGATGGTACGCCTTTTTGGGCATTTCGACATTTTGCTTGTCGAAGGGTTGAAAAATCTCCCTCTTCCCAAAATCGGAGTGTTTCGAAACGAACTTGATGAAGAGTACTTCGAGTACATGAAAGCCATAGCGGTCGATGAAAGCATAGACGCGACCACCATTCCGACCGACCTCGATATACTCGATCTGAACAATATAAACGAAGTGATCGAATGGATACTAAAAAACGCAAAGGAAGTATGATGAACCACGATTTAGACGCCATTTTCGAAGCGATCCAAAAAAGCGCGAAACGGATCAAAGAAGCCATAGACGTAAAAGATATAGGTTACTCCCAAAGTGCCAACAGTTCGGGAGAAACACAGCTTGAACTCGACATCAAATGCGACATGATCATAGAAGAGGAGTTCAGCAAGGTCGATTTGGTTCATACCATAGCAAGCGAAGAAAAAGAACACGCCGATAAACTGCATGACAATGGACGTTACTTCATAGCTTACGATCCGCTTGACGGCTCTTCGCTTATAGATGTAAATTTGAGCGTGGGGAGTATTTTTGGCATTTACGACGGTGACTTTGGAACCGACAAAATGGTTGCCGCGTGTTATGTGGTGTATGGACCTAGGGTAGAGATGGTTTTTGCTTATAATAAAGTCAAACTTTACCTACTTCAAGCCGATGAATTCGAGTTCGTCAAGGAGATTCGCCTAAACGAAAAAGGGAAACTCATGGCTCCGGGAGGCACGCAACAGCACTGGCCGACTTATCACAAAGAGATGATAGACGGCTTCTTCCAAGAAGGATACAGACTACGATACTCCGGAGGTATGGTGCCTGACTTGCATCAAATACTGCTAAAAGGTGGCGGTTTGTTCAGCTACCCTGCCACTACCGACAAACCAAATGGGAAATTACGACGCCTTTTTGAAGTGTTCCCTTTTGCGTTCGTTTACACGAAAGCCGGTGGAATGGCCATAGACGGTAAACAAGAGTTGCTAACCCTTGGTTATAACGGCGTACATGACACCAGTCCGTGTTTTTTCGGTTCGCGATACGAAGTAGAACGTGTCAAAGAGGTGTATAGTCAAAATGGCTGAACAAGCACAAAAAGAGCTCGATGAATTCGAGCTCCATTTGGAAAAAATGCTTAACAAATTAAGAGAATGTCAAAACGAAAAAGGGTTTGAAACCTGCTCCGCTTGTGAAGTTTTTTTGGAGTGTGAACTTAGAAAACAGTACGTCGATGCGGTGTACAACTCGATGAGCAAGGGAGATACCGGGGGATTCGAGTTTTAACGGTTGAGTTGAGAAATATTTGAGCCGCAGGGTCAAATATAACTCTGCAATGATTTCAAGGAAACATCCCTACGGGAGTGCTTCGCTTGTTTTGTTAGATGTAACCCCACTTTTTAAATTTATCTTTTAATTTGATATCATTTTCAAATGCTCTGTAATATAAATACTCTGGAGCTAAATCTAATTCATCATTCCATTTTATAGTGTAATCAACTGTAAAATTTTTAAATTTTTCTATGTCTTGAAGTTGTCTGAACGGTTTTAATTTTCCATCTAAAATAAAATCTTTTAAATCGACAACTCCCTTTTTATGGTCATTAAATTCTATTACAATTTTATAATCATCTTGATATTCTGCATCTACTACACTCAACATCATTTAATCCTTTAACTAAACTAAAGGTTCAATTTTTTTATATTCTCCTGTTTCTTTCTTTGTAGCAATTCTTCTTGATGATCTTCTGCCCATTCTACAACTAAACCCAAGACTTTTGAAGGTAATCTTCCTTCTATTACTCCAAAAGTTTTAATATCAATTGAAGCTCTATAATCATTATATTCGACATGAAAATGTGGAGGATTATGTTCATTAAAATACATAAATATTTTAATACCTAAAAATCTACTAATTTCTGGCATTCATTTCCTTGTAAAATTATTCTTACTGATTGTAGCAAAATTACTTTTAAAATATCATCTAACGATCGACTTCACCGACAGGTTTACCTGTTCTGTGCAAGGATTTGTTATGTAATAGTTGCAAATTACCCATCTTCTAATATCTCAAATATCTGGTCTATATATTCCATTTGATTGTAATCTATTTTTTCACGTAAGTATTTAGGTATACACATTCTAAATTCTTCTAATGTTAATGGTTTGTTATTTACTAAAAGTTCAATCATTCTATCACTTAAAATTGATCTTGAATTTATCGCATATTTTTTGGAAACTATCTCTTCTCTAAATTTCAGTAATCTTTGAGTTAGAGTATCTTTATCACTAACTATACTATTTTCTCTATTATTAATATTAATTGCAGAGTTCTTGTTTGACAACCTATCGTTGGTATCCACACCTCTATTTTCCAATATTGCTTCTTCTTTCTTAGGCTCATCCATTTCCTCTTTTATAAGCACAGCACGATTTTTAGCCTCTGCTAAAACTTTTTGTAGCCTTAATTCTTCTTCTTTACGATGTTTAAACCAATCGGTACTCCATATTCTATGTATATGCCAACCCATACTTTCCAAAATTTCTTGGCGTATTCTGTCTCTATCTCTTGCAGATTTACTGGAATGATACCCTGCACCATCACATTCTATACCAATTATATAATTGTATGATCCCTCCACCATAACACCAATATCAATAAAGAATCCGGCTACACCAACTTGAGGATGGGCTATAAACCCCAAGGATTGTATAAACCTAATTACAGATTCTTCAAATGGGCTATCTGGTTCTTTTCCTGTTGTAGTGCCCTGTATAGATTCTACATGACCACTCTCTATATATTTGAGATAATTTCGGAGTGCCATACGTCCTCTGTTGCCTTCTGCAGGAATAATATCATTACTGACCATTGAAGTAAACACAACAATTTTTTTTCTTGCTCTGGTAATTAAAACATTCATACGTCTCCAACCGTGATCACCATTAATCGGTCCAAAACGCTGATATACTTTTTTACTTTCCGGATCAGGTCCATAAGTTGTACCAATATATAAAATATCCGCTTCATCACCCTGAACATTTTCAAGATTCTTGATGAAAAACTTTCCTTTATTAATAGCTAAATCGAGCAAACGTCTGATATTTATATCTTCTTTTGTTTTTTCTTCCAATAATCTATCAATTAGCTCTGCTTGCTTTTTATTCATTGCAACAGCACCAAGACTATCTACGGGATTAGATTTTAAATGTTCACAAATAGCATCAACAATAGCAATGGCTTCATTAGTATTTTTTTGTTCCTTGAAGAATCCATTAGAAATAAATTTTCTGCTTATCCCTACTTGTGAAGTATCTCGTTCAGGTGATGGAAAAATCATTAACTCACTATCGTAAAAATGATGATTTGAAAATGCAATTAGACTTTCATGTCGTGATCTATAGTGCCATTTCAATCTTTTAACATGTGGGTAGACACGAAGCATCAAATCTAAAATTGATTCTGCTGATGTTACAACTGTTTCATCCTGTATATCATCCTCTTTCATGCTAGAAGAAAAAAAGTTAGTAGGAGGTAACTGGTTTGGGTCCCCTACTACAACAACTTGTTTCGCACGGGCTATGGCACCCAGTGAATCTTCTGGAAAAATTTGACTGGCTTCATCCATAATCATTAGATCAAAAGGTTCCTGCATAGGATCAATAAACTGTGATACACTAAGAGGAGACATCATATAGCACGGCTTTAGAGCCCTGATAGCTTTTGAAGCTCTTTTTAATGTTTGCCGTATAGGTAAATGGCGTTTTTGTTTACGTATCTCATTTTGAATAAGCCTCATTTCTGTTTTTTCACTCACTCTACCATTTGTACCTGCAGGTACTATATTTTTAGATAATTCAAAAGCATGTTTTTTTGCATACAAACTACCAAGTTTGTTATCTAGCTCTCTAAAAATTTTTAAAGAGGTTTCATATAGATGTCTGTTAAATTGTGCAAGAACTACATTATCTCTCAAAATTTTATGCGCCCATTCTCTGTAGTAAGCATAAAGAACAATATCTTTCAATTTATCAGCAAGATCATGTTGTACTATATATCTTAAAATTTCAGACAGCCCATAATCATTTAAAGTAGACAGTAATCTAGAAACATCTATCCAAGCTCCCAACTCAGCAGTATTTGTAATTTTTTCCTCTAAAATTGCATATCTCGTATTAAATTCTTTTGCATTATTAAAGAAAATATTTTCATTTATATTGACATACTGACTAATAGTGTTTTTCAAGGTTAAAAGTTCTTCCAAGATTGGTTTAGCTTTTAGTAATACTCTTACAAGAGCATCAACATAGTTCTGTTGGTCTTCTGTTTCAAATGGTTTGAGTAACTCTTCGCTGAATCCATAATCAATCATTCTTTGTTTCCACTGGTAGGCAGAGTTGAGTTCTATAACTAAATCCAAATATTCACGTGTCTTACCTAGTGCTTTAATATTATTAAGGTCAATAGTATCAAGACCTATTTCCTTCATTAAATATTCGCCACCATCCTTATAATAGTTTTTAAATTCTTGTAAATATTTTTCGATATGATGTCTATAATTATCCAGAACGTTACTCATTTGTTCAGCATTTTTAGCTTTTTCTTTTATATTGATCAAGTTAAATTGTTTTTTGGCATTCTTATATTCTTTATTAAATAATTTTCCCCAGAAACTTATATCTTTGAATCCTCTCAATACCCTTGATAGTTGACGAATATTATCAATGCTCTCAACCATTTCCATATCTATTTCATCAAAAAAGCTACTCCTTTCTATCAATTCTTCCGTCTTGTGCATCAAGTTTTTAATTTTATCGATAGAAAAAGAATTAACTATTCTTAATTTTTCTGGGTCTGGATATTCGGAAAAAGCCTCACTATTATTGGCCTTGTCTATGATTTTAATCATTTCTTCTGTTTGAGGTACTACTCTGAGCAAGTTATCTTCTTCAAACAATGCGCTCATATTCTGAAGTTTGTCTCTATACTCTTGCAAAAGTTCAATAATAACTCCAGTATCTAGGGAAATTGCATTTGTAGTTTCCAATCCATTCCATCTGGAATTTAATATTCCTTGATTTTCTTTTATTAACAGTTCTAATGCACCTAGTTCGTTTTTAAGATCTTGGAGCATTTTTTGATCAATATTTAAAAATTTGTTTTCAGAAGGTACATTTAAAAAAGCTTCTTGCTCTCTATTTAATACTTCACCAAAAATAATATATGGAGTTTGTCCAATGATTTCTTGTGGTGTATGCAACACATTCAAATAATCGTTAATCCTTTGTTTAATGTGTTCAATATTTTCTATAGACTGTTCTAATTCATCTGAAGACAAAGAAACCTCTAAATCAACTCTTTCTCTAAGTGATGTATAAAAATTTGCTTTATTTGCTTTATGTGAATGTAGCTCCAAAATAAAATTACCCAGTCCTACTGCATCCAAACGCTTTTTTACAACTTCGAGAGCTACAAGTTTTTCAGCAACAAATAAAACACTTTTTCCCTCCGATAAAGCTACAGCAATAAGATTCGCAATGGTTTGACTTTTACCGGTTCCCGGGGGTCCTTCAATAATCAAATTATGCCCCCGCATTACCTGTGCAATCGCATCACGTTGAGATCCATCCGCATCCATGACCAAGCCCAAGTTTTCTGTCTCATCTTCAGGAATTTCTTCAAAAACCATAGATTGTTCTGGGGAGTCTATTTCTCCTGCTATTTCGGCTAAAATAGGATGTTCTTCTATTTTTCTATCTTCTGGCCAATTTGAAGATTCTAAATCAAGATACATCAAAAGTTTATTAAATTGAAAAAAGTCTAATGCAAACCTACGGCTTACCCCAATAAGGTTTTTATTGTTCTCGCAAATATGATTTATTTTTTTGAAATATTCTTCAGGCGTATCTTCTTCGTTAAAGTCTGGCAACTTTATACCAAACTCATGATTTATTTTATGACGCAACGAAATATTAGAAACAAGATCTTCCCCAGTATATACAAGATTATAAGTATATACCCCAGTAACTTTATCTGGTTTACCACGTTCAATCTGTACCGGTATGAGTATTAACGGAGAATTCAATATTTTTTCAGAATTTATAGACTGCTTCCACTGTAAAAATCCAATAGCAAGATAAAGAATATTTGTACCTTTTTCTTGTATTGCCGAGTTTGCATCGGATCTTCGTTTTCTCAACATTTGTTCAAGGGCATCTGGGTAATGTAATGTCTGAATAGCATTATCAGTATGTTTATCTAACAAAATTCCTGAATCATTTTCTACAAATGGTACTTCTTCGTCAATTGATATACCAAGTATTTGGGCATGCTTTTTAGCAGATATAAAACCACTAACTTCATCCATTTCTTCATTTTGAATATTCTCTTCAGATTCATCAATTTCAGGATATGGCACAGGTTCAAATTTCATTATTTCAGCGTCTAATAACTTTTTATACATAACATTAGGCAATTCATCTACAATGATTAACCTATTTTTACGTTTCAAGTTATAATTAATAAGAGGATTTCGCAAAGACAAATCCAACAATTTTTTTCTAGATTCATCTAATAGCTTTTTTACTTCAGACATATCTTCCCTTAACTACTCAGTTTGACTAGCTTTTATCTTTACATAACTATTTATTAACTCACATTTTACGTATTTTTGTCCGAAAAGTCAATATTAACACTACATATTTTTATATGTTAATCGTTTATAATTCTTAAAGAATCTATAATTGACAATCTTTTTAACTATAACGAAACTAAAAGGATAGTTTAGATAGAATTTCTAAAAATTCTTCAAACGGGGATTGAAATTGAGCAAATACATCACGACTCCTATCTACTATGTCAACGGTGAAGCGCACATTGGGCATGCCTACACCACTTTTATAGCCGATACCATAGCGCGGTACGAGCGGCTAAAGGGTGAAGAGACGTTTTTCTTGACAGGAACGGACGAGCATGGGCAAAAGATCGAAGAGTCCGCGAAAAAAGCGGGTAAACCTACACAAGAGTTCGCCGATGAAATAAGCGCTACATTCAAAAATCTTTGGGACGAGTTCGGCATCAGTTACGACAAGTTCATCCGCACGACGGACGAAGCGCATAAGCAAGGGGTACAAAAAGCGTTTTTGAAGATGTTTGAAAAAGGTGACATCTACAAAGGTGAGTATGAAGGGCATTACTGTGTGAGTTGCGAAGCGTTCTTTCCGGAAACCCAGTTGGTTGACGGTGAGTTTTGTCCCGACTGCGGCAGAAGCACGACCGTAGTACAAGAAGAGAGTTACTTTTTCAAACTTTCGAATTACGAGCAAAAACTACTGGAGTATTACGAAACGCATCCCGATTTCATCTTACCGAAATCACGTGCCAACGAAGTTATAAATTTCGTCAAAGGAGGACTTAGAGACCTCTCGGTCACTCGAACCTCTTTTAGCTGGGGTGTGCCGCTTCCAAAAGAGATAAACGACCCAAAACATGTCATGTATGTATGGCTCGATGCGTTGCTCAACTATGTAACGGCACTTGGCTACGGACAAGATGACGAAAGCTTGATGGAGAAGTTCTGGCCTGCGGACATCCACCTCGTTGGAAAAGATATTTTACGTTTTCATGCCATCTACTGGCCGGCATTTTTGATGAGTTTGGAGCTTCCTTTACCCAAACATATAGCTGCTCATGGGTGGTGGACGAGAGACGGCGAAAAAATGAGTAAATCAAAAGGGAACGTGGTCAACCCTAAAGAGGTCGCCGATGCGTACGGAGTGGAAAATTTGCGCTATTTCATGCTTCGTGAAGTACCGTTTGGACAAGATGGCGACTTTTCACAACGTGCATTCATAGACCGCATCAACTCCGACCTTTCCAATGACCTTGGCAACTTGCTTAACCGCATCATCGGTATGAGCGGAAAATACAGCGACTTCGTCATAGATTCCAAAGATGTCACGACTTACCATAAAGAACAGCTCGATGCACTAAACGCTGTCATCGATACGCTCGATAGTTTCATCCAAACCGTCCAGCCTCACCGCTATCTCGAAGAGTTATGGAAACTTTTTGCCATTGGAAACGGTACCATTCAAGAAGCCGAGCCGTGGGTGAAGATGAAAAACGGGCAAAAAGATGAAGCTTTAGCTACAGTCGCGCTTGTTGCGAATATTCTCGCCAAAGCCGCTCTGCTTCTCTCACCCGTTATGCCAAATACCGCGCGAAAAATCGCCGATGCACTTAGTATCTCCATCGACAGCCAAACGTTCGAGCGTCTTGTAGTGCAAAAGGGTCTGCTTGAGACGTTCACCATAGAGAAAATCCCGCCGCTTTTTCCAAAGATAGAAGAACCGCTTCTTCCTGAAGCGCCTCAAGCTCAGCCTAACACTCAAGCAAAAAGTGAGCAAAAAGAGCAACCAAAAGAGGAGGACAACCTCATAGAGATCGGTCAGTTTTTCGAAACTTCGCTCAAAGTGGGAACGGTCGTAGAAGCCCAAGAAGTACCAAAAAGTAAAAAACTCCTCAAACTGCAAGTCGATTTGGGTGAAGAAGAACCTCGCCAAATCGTCGCGGGTATCAAGGAGTTCTATTCACCGGAAAGTTTGCTCAACACCCAAGTATGTGTCGTTGCCAACCTCAAACCTGCGAAACTCATGGGAATAGTCTCACAAGGGATGCTCCTTGCCGCTAAAGACGCAGACGGCCTTTGTCTGATACGTCCGGAAAAACCAAAACAAGCCGGAACGCCTATTGGATGAGGCTTGAAAACGTCGTCGCACTTACTTCCGCGCAGCTTCTTACCACACCCGAAGTAAGTGTGTTTCAAAAGATACTTTTCGATCCAGCCAAAGTGAAGCGCGGAGATCTTTTCGTCGCAATCGAGAGTGACGACATCTCTCTTGCTTTACAAAACGGCGCGTACGGTGTGTTGTTCGAAAAGCAGGCACAAATCTCCGATACCGAAGTAGCATGGATAAAAGTCAAAAATCTAAACGATGCCCTTTTACGTTTGCTTCGTTTCCGTTTTATCGAACTCGAGCTTGAGGCGTATGCCTGTGATAGCGTCGTTTTGGAGCTTGCCAAGCAGATAGACACTTCCGAAGAGATCGTCGTCATAGACGGAAATATACAAGAACTTGTGAAGCGTTTTTGGGACTTGCCGCCAAAGACAAAAGCGCTTTTTTGTCCTAAAAAACTCTCAAGCGATCTTTTCATAGACCCAAAACAACTTACCGACATCGCAAAGTACCCTATCGAAGTGGTTGAAAAAACCCTGTTTGAAACATCGTTTATATTCGACGACAGATACTACGAGCGCATCGCATTGTCTGCCTTTTTCATCCCCTATTTGCAAAAGCTTCTGAACTTCTACAAAACGCTTGACGTTTCGTTCGGGCTGCGTGGGTTTGAAAACCTCCCCCACTTCGAAATCGTTTTCGCGACAAAAAATCTCACTCCGACACAAACGGGAGCGAGCGAAACGGTTTTGATATTCGAGCGTGATATGGAGTTTGTAGAAGATGCGATGGAGTATTTACAAAAAGAGATGCGATGGGCGAAGCTCCTTTTTTTGCTTCCAAGAAGTTTCGAAGCGAGCGATTGCCCTGTTTGTCGCTATTACGATACAACAAGAGAAGTGTTCAACATCCTCAAAACTACGCCGTTTCACTTCGCGCTCGTTTGCGGTAGCGGAAGTGAGATTTTAAACGAAGAAAAAGAAACCGCAGAACCGAAACAACTGACATTCGAGTTGATTTAAACCAGAGAAACAAAAGGAAAGAAAATGAAAAAAATATTACTCTCAAGTATGCTTGCACTCAGCCTTTTTGGCTATGAAGCGAACAATGTTCATATCGAATTCAAAGCGTTCAAAACTCCACTAAAAAAAGGGGTAGAAGGAACTTTCGACAATATAATTTTACATTCACACAAGGCGAAAAACTTCAAAGAAGCACTCCTTGAAACCGCCGTTACTATCGATACATCGTCCGTAAACAGTAAAAACACCCAAAGGGACGAAAAACTCGTAGCATCTTTTTTCGATATCCAAGGGGTGAAAAAAATCGAAGCCAAAATAATCAAGGTAGAGAAAAAAATCCTTGTAGTGGCGATAACGATGAACGATAAAACCCTCAATATACCGTTTAAATACGAAAAAGAGTTTCGGGAAGTGGAAGCCGAAGGTGTCATAGACCTTGCCGATTTCGACATGCTTCCTTCACTACAATCGATAAACAAAGCGTGTTACGATTTGCATCAGGGGAAAACTTGGCAAGATGTCGAGTTGGAATTCGAGCTTACATTTGATAAATAGCACTTTTTTAAAGTATAATTCACTATCTAACTTTGGGAAAGAAAATGGATAGACGAAAATTTTTGCTCACTTCGACTGCAGTCGGTGCGACGGTTTTGAGTTTGGATGGATGCAACGACAGCAATAGGGTCGCCATAGATTACTCCAAACACCCCAAACATACCGATAAAAAAGCGGTATATATCAACAAAGGAAAGAAAACCACCATCAAACTAGCCACATCATGGCCGGCGCATTTTCCAATCATGGGAGAAGGCGTGGAGGCGTTCGCAGCGCGTCTGGATGCTATAAGCGGCGGGTCGCTGAAGGTGAAGCTCTATCCGAAAAACGTTCTCGTTCCGGCACTTGCGGTATTCGATGCTACAAGCAGCGGGCAGATAGACGCTTTTCACTCCGGTCCATACTACTGGAAAGGGAAAAACAGTGCGTTTTCCCTTTTTAGCGGGATTCCGTTTGGTTTCGATGCGGAAGAGATAAACTCTTGGATGATTTACGGTGAGGGGTTGCAACTTTGGCGTGAGCTTTACGCACGTTACAACCTCTACCCGCTTCTTGGAGGCAATACCAACATCCAAATGGGAGGCTGGTTCAGAAAAGAGATAAAATCGCTTGCGGATATGCAAGGATTGAAAATGCGAATACCGGGCCTTGGCGGTGAGGTTATGGCGAAACTCGGGGTAAATCCGGTTTTGTTGCCTGCAGGAGAGATTTACACTTCACTCGAGCGCGGCGTAATAGACGCTACGGAGTGGGTCGGACCGGCACTCGATATCAAAATGGGCTTTTACAAAGTCGCTCCGTACTACTACAGCGGGTGGCATGAACCCGGAAGTATTCTCGAGCTTACTTTCAACAAAGCGTTTTGGGACAAGCTTTCCGATGAGCAGAAACAGATGATAGACGTGTGCTCAAGCGAAATGAACGCCAACATGACCTACCGTTTCCATTACGAAAATATCCATACGTTAAAAACACTCAAAGAAAAAGGGGTAAAATTAAGAAAATTCCCCGATGAAGTAACGCAAGCAGGGAAAAAAGCACTTGGAGAAGTAGTAGCTCAATTAAGCGCGAAAAACAAAGAGTTCGAACGGGTGTACGAATCTATCGCCAAGCATCTCGAACTTTCAAAAGAGTTCGCAGATATCAGCTTGAAATATTTTCTCGATATCCGATAAACCCATGAGATACATATTATCGACTCTTGCATTTGTATCGGTAGCGTATGCATCCAACGTTACGGGTGTGGTGGTCGATGCAAAAACGAAAAAACCACTTGCAAACGCTCTTGTCTGCGACAAAAGCGAATGTATCCGAAGCGATAAAAACGGGTATTTTAGCATCAAAACCGATAAAAAAACACTCCACATCAAAGCACTTGGATATAGACCTTACAGTTTCCAAGCCAAAAAAAACACCGACACCCACCCTCTTCGTCCAATCCGCGTAAAAGCGCTTTATCTTACTTTTTGGGGAGCTTCGCCACACTCAAAAACGTTCAACAATACCCTTTCTATCATCGATAAAACAGAGGTAAACGCCGTCGTCGTCGATATCAAGAACGAATATGGCAACACTTCTTATAAAACAGGCGTCAAACAAGCCAACAGCTACGGTGTATGGCATAAACGAACCATCAAGCATATAGAGCGTTTTATGAAGATTCTCAAAGAGCACGATGTATATACGATAGCACGCATAGTCACTTTCAAAGACGAACTCCAAGCGGTGAACAACCAAGAATACGCCATCAAAAAACAAAACGGTGAAATCTGGCGAAACCATGACAATATGGCGTGGGTCGATCCTTTTGACAAACGAAGCTGGAAATATGTCGTCGATATCGCCGAAGATGCGGCAAAAAGGGGGTTTGACGAAATCAACTTCGATTATATCCGCTTCCCGGCTAAAGCGGGACTGCTTCTTCGAAAACCAAACACACAACAAAACCGCACCAAAACCATAGGTGCATTTTTGGAATATGCCAAAAAAAGATTGCAAAAGTACGGTGTTTTCATCTCCGTCGATACCTACGGCAATATTTTGTGGAGTAAAGATGACAACAACATCGGTCAGACGGTGGAAGTGTTCGCTCGTCATGCGGATTACCTCTGCCCCATGCTCTACCCTTCCGGTTTCGCGTATGGCTCTTTCGGGTTCGATTATCCCGCATCGCAACCCTACGAAGTGATATACCGTAGCATCAAGCACGTAAGCGACAAAATAGAACTCGACCGCCTTCGCCCATGGGTACAGGCATTTCGTGATTATACGAAAAAACGCTATCGCTACGGAGTGTTCGAGATACGTGAGCAAATAGCCGCTGCAAACGACCTTGGAACCAACGGCTGGATACTCTGGTCACCTTCAAGCAAATACAAACAAGCGTATTTTTTAAGTCAGGAAGAGGAGCATACCTTCAAACGGAAGAAAAAACTTTCTATTTTTCCAGATACCGCTCCATCAACTTGTAGAATTTTTTTGAATGATTGAAATGCACGATATGTGCGAGTTCATGGACGACCACTTCGTCTATGAACGCTTTGGGGCGTTTTATCAAGTTGGTGTTGAATGTAAGCACTCTATCTTTTGAACAACTCCCCCATCTGCGTTTCATCTTCCGAAATCCGATACGGCTGTATTCAAGCCCCATTTTTTTTGCGAAATACTCCACCCTTTTTGGTATGTACTCTTTTGCGAGATTTTTGTAAAAAAAGTCTATGTGTCTTTGGTAGTTTTGTGGTGTTTTAACTTTGATATTATTTAGTATATTTCGTAATTCAGGGATATTCTCTATATTTTCGATTGCACCGAACAACTCTATCTCTTTAGCAAAAAGCGGTTTTTGACGTTTGTTCTTTTGGCTGTGCTTGGCTATCCATACAGCTTTTTTCTCTAAAAGTTCAAAAATGAACTCTTTGGAGACTTTCGGCGTTTTTAGATGCACCTCTCCATACTCGTCGATGGAGATGTAACTATGTTTGAGTCGAGGCTTGATAGTATGGTGAATCGTTACGCCGTTATGGATAAACTGCATATTGCAAGGGGTCTTTCACTCCCGCTTTTTCAAACCCGTTTAAACGTAGTCTGCAACTATCGCATACACCACACGCGACATCTTCGTTTTGGTAGCAGCTCCAAGTCAGCTCGAGCGGCACGTCGAGTTCGACGGCCTTTTGGACGATTTGACTCTTTTTTAGATGCACCAAAGGCATTTTTATCTCAAATTTTGTTTGGGGTTTCGTCCCAAGATTCGCCGCTTTTTCAAACGCTTCTATAAAACTTTCTCTGCAGTCTGGATACCCGCTACTATCCTCTTCGACGACACCTATGGCGATGGCGTTGGCTCGTTCCTTTTCCGCTATGGCGACTGCCATCGAGAGGAAAATCCCGTTTCGAAACGGAACGTAAGTTATGGGTATCCCCTCCTCTATGCCGTCTGTCGGCACTTCCAACGAAACATCGGTCAACGCCGAAGCACCAAGTTGGGAAAAGAAATCCATATCCAAAACGTATCTGTTAGTCACTTCGAGCGCATCGCAAACGTCGTTGAAAGCTTCGAGTTCCTTTCGCTCAGTTCTTTGGGCGTAGTTGAAGTGTACGCCGATGATATCGTACCCCTCTTTTTTCATCATAAAAGATGCCAAAGTGGAGTCCATACCGCCACTGATGATACATACACACCGTTTTTTGTCGTAATTTTTCTTCATAATGAGAATTTTAGCATAAAGAGATTATAATGAGGTTAGAAAAAGGGTGTAAAACCCATAGAAGGAGGCTGTTATGGATGTTTCGGCAGCAACGACACAAAATACTCCAAATGGTGTATATGCGCTTAAAAAAGCGATGGAAGTAGAACAAAACAGTGTTGCAAAAATCTTGGACGACTCTGCTGTGCAGCAGCAACAGCTACAACAACAGCAAGAAAAACAGCTCCAACAGCAACAACAAACAGCGGAACTCACCGGCCTTGGGATGAACCTCAACGTCGTAGCGTAGAAGTTACTTTTAGATTTGTATATGGTGGAGATAGAAAACAAAACAGAGTGCGAAGTAGATGAAAACCTTCTTTTGCAAATCGCTTCGAAATATACGAAAAAAGATATAGAACTCATCGTTACCGACAACGAAGAGATACGACACATAAACAAAACCTACAGAGGTATAGACCGCCCTACCGATGTTTTGAGCTTCCCCTTGGAGGGGAAGAAAAACAAACTTCTTGGAACTATCGTAATATCATGTGATTTTGTCGACAATGTTTCCAAAGAACTTGGACATTCTGCAAAAGAAGAGTTCGTTTTACTTTTTATTCATGGGATGCTGCATTTGGTTGGGTACGACCATGAGATAGATAACGGAGAGATGAGAAAAGAGGAGGAGAAAATCATAAACGCTTTTCATTTACCCAAAAGTTTGATAGTCAGGAGTGAAGATGTTTCTTGAGGTCGTGATATTTGTCGTTTCGATGGCGGCATTGATTTACGGTGCTGATTTCATAATCAAAGAAGCGGAAAAAATAGCGCTTCATTTCAATATCTCCCACTATGTCATCGGTGCTACTTTGGTCGCTTTTGGAACGAGTTTGCCGGAAATGGCAGCTTCTATGGTCGCTTCGTACCACCACAAAACCGATATGGCGGTAGCCAACGTCATAGGGAGTGTCACCTTCAACATCACACTCGTTCTTGGAGTCGTCTTTTTACTTTCGAAAAAGATGCACCCAAAACGGGACCTTTTCAACCTCGATAGCGCATGGATAGTGATGCCGGTCGTTCTTTTTTTCCTGATGATTCAAGATGGAGTTGTCGGTAGATTCGATGCCGTTTTGTTTTTATTGTTGATGGCTTCGTACATCATCTTCCTTTTTGGCTCCGCAAAAGAGGTGCTCGAAGCGGAAATAGACACCGACGATATCGACACGCAAAGCTTTCGATGGCTCCCTACCGTAGCGTTGCTCATAGTCGGTTTCACCTTGACTGTAGGAGGTGCGAACTACGCGGTCGAGAGCGGGTCGCAAATAGCACGCGGTTTTGGTGTTAGCGAGTGGCTCATAGGGCTTTTCCTGCTTGCATTTGGTACAAGTTTACCCGAGCTTGTCGTCTCGGTCGTTGCCGCAAAAAAAGGAAATGCGGAGATGAGTATCGGCAATATCATCGGCTCGAATGTCGCGAACTTCTCGATGGTACTTGGTTCGGCGGCACTCATAAACCCGTTGTCGATCGACCTTGAAGCTTCAAGTTTCGACCTTTACATCTTGACCGCCGCATCGCTCGCTCTTTTGTTCATACTTGCGAACAAACTCTACAACAAAGCCGGAGCGATTTTCCTTTTACTTGTTTTCGCCCTTTTCGTTCAAAACGCTTTTGCCGCTTAGCGGCGGGTGATGTAGTTGTGCTCCAAAAGCCAGTTGTAGATATCTGAAACGATTCCCCCTGCCGCTTGCCCCCCATGACCTCCGTGTTCGACCAAGACGGTTACGATAATTTGAGGATGTCTGTAAGGACCGTAAGTCGTAAACCAAGCATGCGATCTTGAGTAGTATGATAATTCATGTTCTAATTTTCTCTTTTGAATATCTTGCTTGATACCCACTACTTGTGCGGTACCGGTTTTTCCGGCTATTTTCACTTTAGAGTGAAGATAGTGCGCTGCCGTACCTGCTGGATTATTACACACTTGCATCATCGCTTTTTGGATAATGGGTAATCTTCGTTTCTCTTTTTGTGTCAGTACGTCTTTTGGTTTTGGATTGTAAGGTTTTTTGCCTATAAGCTTGGCAAAATGGGGAACAGGAAGCTTTCCTGTCGCCATCAAAGCGGTAAACGCTGCCATCTGCATAGGAGTTACAAGCATATCCCCTTGCCCTATCGATGTGTTCACCGTTTCACCCATATACCAAGGCTGCCCGTATTTTCTCATTTTCCACTCGCGAGAAGGTACGGTACCTATGAACTCGTTTGGCAGATCGACACCGGTTTTTTTTCCAAGCCCCATTCGCTTTAGCCCCTCGCTCATAATCTTGATACCGACTTTGAGACTCCCTTTGTAAAAATAGTCGTCACAACTCTCTCGTATCGCTTTGATGATGTCGGTTTTCCCATGACCGCCGTGTTTCCAGCATCGAAACACACGTTTTCCAAGAGGCATTTTTGCGGTGCAAAACACCGTCCAAAAAGGGTACAGTTTCGTTGTTATATAGATAAGCCCAAGCCCTGTTTTAATGGTTGAACCGGGAGGATACAAACCGTTGACAAGCTTGTTGGTGAAGGGTTTGTCGAGACTGGTCGTGAGTTTGATCCACTCTTTTTTCGAAATACCGGAAACAAAAGTGTTCAAGTCGTATTCCGGAAAGCTACTTGCCGCAAGAATCGCTCCATCGGTTTTCATGACAATAACCGCACCCGCTTTTCCTTGGAACTTTTCGGCGATGAAACGCTGTAAATCCATGTCGATATTAAGCGTGAGTTTTCTATTTTCGACCGGCGGCGTGTGTTTCAACTCTTTTATCACTTGATTGTTCGCATTTACCTGAACTATCCGTTTTCCCGCTTCCCCCTCAAGGTAGGTGTTGTAGTAACGCTCGATACCGTTTTTACCGGTATAACCTATAAGCTCCAAAAGCGGATCGTTTTGAATATCTTTTTTATTCGCCTTCGAAACGTATCCTATGACGTGGGAAGCGACCTCTTTGAAAGGGTAGTACCGTTTTGGTGCCGGTAGAATCTGGAGGTTGTCATGTAAAAGAAGCTTTGGATAGTGGGGCATCATCTCCGTATAGGGGATGAAATCGACTATTTCTATGTAATCATGGTTATAAAACGAATCTTTGCGCTTGTACTTTCTCGTCATTTTCTTTTTATCGAGCTTGGGAAAAGTTTTTACCAGATTGTCAAGTTCTTTTTCGAACTCTTTTATATGTTTTTTACCTCTTAAGTGAGGCTTCAAAAGAATTTTGAAACCAAGCTTGTTGATAGCTATGGGTGTGTTCTTTCTATCGAGTATCTCTCCGCGTACCGGTGCGATATACTCCGTTTTTATGGTATTGTTTTGGGAAAGTTTTTCGTAGTAGGAGTTCGATTCTATTGCAAGATAATACACCCGCACCAAAAGCGCCACCGCGACACTAAGAAAAATGAAAATCAGAAATTTCACTCTCATGCCAACACACTCACTATCAAAAATTCGACAGTTATATAGTAAACTATATAATAATCGATCGATATCCCTTGAATCAGAAAGATTTGCGATAAAAGCATACTAAAGACGATATATCCGAAATAGGTAATGAAAACATACAGAAAATTTCTTAAGTGTGCTACGTTTATGCTTTGGTCGATTTTAGGAACGACAAAACGCTGCATGAGCATAAAATATATCAACACGGAAAAAGCCAGAAAACCTTTTTGTGTTTCCAAAACGAATATGTCTATCAAGACGAAAAAAAGCAGCAGCGTATCTTCCGTTTGGAGTGAACGTCTAAAAAAAAGGAACAACACCGCCATCATAGGAGGTAAAAACAGATAAATACACCCTAAAGAGGTGTATAAAGCGAAAACTACACTCCAAAGAGCGTATTTTACAAAGTTTTTATAAGCGATATTTCGTTGCATATCGGAAAATGTTTACATTTTATGCAGTCAGCCCAGATTTTATGCTCCGGTAGCGACTCTTTTGGTATCTCACTAAATCCTAGTCTTTCGAAAAACGCCTGTTTGTACGTAAGTGCGAGTACTTTTTGCACACCGAGAAAGTCGGCTTCGTCAAGCAATGTTTCAACAAGCCCCTCCCCTACTTTTTTCCCTCTGAAGTTTTCTTTGACAATGAGCGAGCGGATTTCGGCAAGGTAAGCGGTATGGACATGAAGCGCACCGAAACCTATACACTCTCCATCTTCAAACGCCAATGTATAGGAGCGGATATTGGTCGCGACTTCATCGTCGCTTCGCGGTAGTATCGTGCCGTTTTCGATTTCGGGCAAAACCAACGCTTGCATTGTAGGGATATCCCTCAAAGTCGCTTTTTTATATGTCACCATCTGCCTGCTCTTCGTGTTTGAGGATGTCGTAAATGGTGCTTACAAGCTCTTTTATACCACGTTTTTTCGCACTTGAAACCATCAATGCGCCGGGATACGCTCGTTTTAAAGCGCTGAGTTCTTTTTGGTTGAGTTTATCGATTTTGGTAAACACTTGCACAATCGTCTGTGAAGGTTCGGCGATGGTAGTCAAAAACTCATAGACGTTCTTGTCGATTGCAAGGTCTGGATGTCTCGAATCGACAAGATGGATGAAAATTTTTATCTGCTTTCTTTTCGAAATGTAATCGGTTAAATTTTTCTCCCAGTCGCTCTTTTGGGTTTTGGATACTTTGGCATATCCAAATCCGGGCAAATCGACAAATTTCGCAACGAGTCTTTCTTGTGTATCACGGTCTAAAAACGTAACGTCGAAATAGTTGATAAGCTTCGTTTTTCCCGGAGTCGAAGAAACTTTAGCAAGGTTTCTTCTATTTGTCAAAGCATTTAGAAGCGAGCTTTTTCCGGCATTGCTGCGCGCCATAAAAACCACTTCGTTTTGCTCCAGCGAAGGGGGTGCGGCTTTGACATTGGGTGCGGATGTTATGAAACTGGCATCGATGATATCTATCATTTTTCTTTTTTCTCTTTCTCTTCAAGATTGAAAATCATAATGACCGGATTCTTATCAACACCCTTGGCGTAAGATTTACCGCTAATAGCGCTAAACACCACTTCATCGCCTCTAATCTCCTTTTTCTCCCCTATTTGGTACAAATAGACGTCTTTGTAGAAGCGGTACTCTTTTTTATTTGGAAAATAAACCACTTTTTGAGCGACCCCGGAGTATTTTTTCTTGTTGCTGTCTTCCAATCTGAACTTGACATCACCCTCGGCGATGAACTTTATGGGGTTTCTCTCTTTGTCTGTATAGATAGTCACTTTCGAGGCGTTGATTTCGTCAAACCCTTTTGTGATGTGCACGTTCCCTTTAAAAAGAGACACCCCTTTGTTTTGATCCGATTCGAAATAGTCCGCTTTTATTTTCAACTCCTCGGCATACAGACCAAAAGGGAGAAACAAAGTGGCAAACAAAAGTGCAAAGAAGATTTTTTTCATCGTTTCTGTCCGTTCAAATGGTATGTCGCTCTTACATTCGTAGAGCGCAGTTTGTCGTGTTTTAGGTCATAATAGAGCGTATCGCCGTAAACGACGTTTTGTTGCATGGTCGCAACGTACGGAGTGTCGCAACGAGCGAACTCTTTTTTTCTGTCGTAAAACGCTTTTTGCGTTTTGAACTCGACACCCTCGCTTGTCATATAACGCACATCTTTTTCCAAAGTGATGGTGTTGTCTTTGTCTATCCCTTTATGTGCGTTTATGGAGACTATTTTCCCATTGGCATTGTCATTGTAGGAAAAATCGTACAATTCATGTCTATCTGCAAATTTCAACGCTTTTTTGCCGGTGGAAAAATCGACGAGCTTGTTCGTATCGAACTCGTAAAGTGTGAAATCTCGCATTTCCAACAACGGTATCTCCTTATCGTTTTGCGCCGTGCTTATGGAAAGGGGCTTGAAGAGTAGAAATATCCCTCCAAGTATGGCAAAAAGCGATAAAATCAACAGGTTTATATTCATTGCCAGACGCTTAAAAACTCTTTTTGTTGAGCGTTTCTCGAAACTATGGTATCTATCATTTCACGTACGGCTCCCTCGCCCCCTTTGGCTTTGAGTACGACATCGGCTTTTTCTTTTATGGACGGATGTGCATCAGCCGGTGCAAAACCAAGCGATGCGACTTCGAACATACCTATATCGTTGAGGTCGTCGCCAATGACCGCTACCTCTTGCGGGTCCACCCCTAAAACATCCATGATGTTTTGGAGAACCTCTTTTTTGTTTTTTACACCTTGAAACAGATGAACGATACCAAGCTCTTTGGCTCTGCGCTCGACAATTTTCGATGTACGTCCGGTAATGATAACGGCATCGTTGCCGATTTTCAACCAAGTGGTGATGCCAAGACCGTCTTTGACATTGAACGTTTTGCTCTCCACGCCGTTTTCATCGAAAGTGATGCTGCCGTTTGTCATACACCCATCGACGTCGAGTATAATCATTTTTATCATTTTCGTCATAATACATCCTTTGTACTTGGTATGCCAACTTTGGCATTTTTCACAAGCGCTCTACGCAATGCGACCGCTAAAGCTTTGAAAGAAGCTTCGATGATGTGGTGTTTGTTTTTACCTCTTTGCTGAACGATGTGCGCCGAAATTCTCGCGTTTTGAACGAGAGACTTGAAAAACTCTTCGGCAAGTTCGACATCGAAACTCCCCACTTTCCCTTCCAGCTCCGCTTCATAAACAAGATAAGGACGATTCGAAAGGTCCAAACAACATTCGACACACGCTTCATCCATCACTATAGCGGCATTTCCAAAACGCTCCACCCCTTCTATCGGGTAGATGGCTTCAGCTATGGCTTGACCGACTACAATGCCCACATCTTCGACACTGTGATGGTCGTCTATGTGGGTATCTCCGACACATTTTACCTCGAGGTCGATCAAGCTGTGCTTGGAGAAACTCTCAAGCATATGGTCGAAAAAGCCTACACCGGTATCGATATCGCTTCTACCGCTACCGTAAATATGCAATTTTACCGTTATATCCGTTTCTTTCGTCTTTCTTTTTTTCTCTACCATTTTCAGTCCTCTTTCACGATAAACGCGTTTTTAAATTTTCCAAGAGCTTTGTAATCTCTTGCTTCTTTTTCACTTTTGAAACCTCTTAACCACACCTTGTACATTCTCCCATAGTTGTTCTGGATATCTTTGATGATGGTTTCATATCCGTCGATACCGTCATATTTTTGCTGTATTTTCATCGCACCTTCGATGTGTGAGAAGGAACCTATCTGCAAAGCGAATCCCCCTTCGGTAACCGATTTTGGAGAACGTTTCATCTCTTGGTTGGTCGGCATTTCGTTTTTGTCGGCAAAACCTATAACTTCCAGTCGCACCGGTGCGGTTCCCGTACCTATCATGCCGATTTTTTTCGCGGATGCTTTCGAGAGGTCTATGATGCGGTTGGCGACAAACGGCCCTCGGTCGTTGATGCGCACTTTGACACTCTTTCCGTTTCGAAGGTTGGTCACTTTCAAGATGGTGTTCATGGGGAGTGTTTTGTGTGCCGCGGTGTAGTCGTACATGTTGTAACGTTCACCGTTAGATGTCCATTTCCCATGAAAGTTCGGTCCATACCAGCTTGCCGTCCCTTCGAAAACATCTCCTACACTCACAACGGTTGGATAGTAGGTTCTTCCTCTAACGGTATAGGGGCGCATCGTCGCTTTGGTCGCTTTTTTGTATCTGCTTGGAGGAACGTTTGGGGAGTACTCTTCGTAATTTTTTTGAGAATAACGCTTGTAAGCGTACGTTCCCTCCCCTCTGGTACTGCACCCTGCAAACACAACCAAAACAATTGCAACGGTGAAAAAGAGAAACGTCTTATTCATATATCTTCAACCTCTCCCCCACTTTTATCAAACTGCTATGGAGATGGTTCTGCGCTTTGATATTTTCGACACTGACTCTGTAGCGTCTCGATATAGATTCGAGCGTATCCCCTTTTTTGACCAGATAATAGTTCTTGCTATCTACAAACCTGCGCCCTTTTTTCGTTTTGTCTATGGGGATGACCAGTTTTTGCTTCAAACGCAATCTGGAGGTTTTTAGATGGTTGAAGTCCATAATCACTTTGTAAGGTACACCGTAGCGACGCCCGATTATACTCAAGTTTTCACCACGTTTGACTCTATGAACGAGATACGTTTTTTGGTTCGAAGAGGGGCGATATTTTTGCTTGAAATCGGCCAGTTTAATGTAAGGAATATAAACATCATACCCGTTTTTATATGGGGGAGTGAACTCGTACTTTAGGTGTCTGTTGAGCTTTTTAAGCTCTTTTAGCGGTATTTGAACCTGTTTGGAGAGCTCCACAAGCGACGCACCGCCGGGGAGCTTCACGGTAGCGAGCGAGTAGGCGTTGGCACGGTTGAGAAGATACTCGTACTCGCTATCGAGCAAAAATTGCTCGTCGTTTGCAAGGAGTGCGAGCGCGAGAATCTTTCTGATGTAGAATCTACTCTCTTTTGGCAAATATTTTTTCTTTGGATCCAAAAGCACTTTCAAATCATCCGTTTTGGCTCTTTTTATCGCTCTTTTGACCCTGCCGTAACCGCAGTTGTAAGCAATGGCGGCAAGATACCACTTCCCAAGCTCCTTATGTAAAAAAGTCAAATATTTCGCGGCGGCTTTGGTCGATTTGACAGGGTCTCTTCTCTCATCGACGTATTCGTCGATTTTCAAACCGTTGAGTTTTGCCGTTTTTGGCATGAACTGCCAAAGACCGGCGGCTCTTTTTTTCGAGTATGCGCTATTTTGAAAGTTCGATTCCGCCATCGCAAGGTACAAAAACTCTTTAGGCACACCGTATTGGGCAAGGATGTTTTTTATAGAAGGGATGAAAATGTACGCATCGTCCATCGCCTTGAAAAAATGTCGTGTTTTGTACTTTTCCTTGATCGATGTTTTCATGTCGTTCAAAATAGGATCGTAAATAAAACTCTCATCGACGTCGAAACTGTCAAGCAGTTGCATCTCTTTGGAATAATTGAGCGTATAGGAAAGATTGGCGCTTAGTAAAATAGGTATAAAAAGTAAAAAAAATCTTTTCAATGGATCAACTCTTTTGCGTAATATGTTTCGGTCGTTCAACCAAGAGAGTCGATTTTACAAAAAAAGAGATTTAAAAGAGATTAAAGCTGTTTGATATTAAGAAATATTAAACAGCTTTTTGGCGTTTCGTGTCGTTGTCTCCTCCACATCATCCCTGCTTATTTGAAGGATTTGCGCTATTTTTTCCACTACGTAAGTGGTATAAAGCGGCTCATTTCTTTTCCCTCTAAAAGGCTCGGGAGTGAGGTATGGACCGTCTGTTTCAACCACTATGTTCTCAAGCGGGATTTTAGGCAGAACATTGACGAGTTTTTTCGCATTTTTAAATGTCAGCACACCACCGATTCCAAAGTAGAATCCACACTCTTTGAGAGAAAGAAGCTGTTCGTCGGCGTTGAAACAATGAAGCACTCCCCCCACTTCACATGCGTTATGTTCCAAAAGTATCTTTTTGGAATCGTACGAAGCGTCTCGAATATGCACGATAAGCGGTTTTTCGAACTCTTTTGCAAGCTCTATTTGTGCCGCGAAAACTTTTTTTTGTGCTTGTTTTACCGCTTCTTTCTCTTCTTGAGTCCCCTCGAGTCGAAAATAATCAAGCCCGCATTCACCGACGGCTACACATTTTGGATGGGGTAGAAACTCCCTAAAAACCGCTTCGTCGAACCCTTCCAAATCGTAAGGGTGTATCCCTACGGCGAAATAGACATCGTCGTATTTTTGTGCTATCTCGACAGCGCGTAAAAGCGTCGAAGCGTCCGCACCCGGGATGATAAAGCGCTCTACTCCTCCTTCCTTGGCTCGCTTTATCACCGCATCCAAATCCTCTTCGTAACGTTTGTCGTCCAAATGTATATGGGTATCTATTATCATTGTTTCTCCACTAATAGTTCAGTTTTTTCAACTCGGTAAGTATCTCGATTTTTCGTAAATGGATGTATTCGTTTATTATCTTCTTATTTTTGCTTCCGGGCAAAAATTCACACAAAATTCTACACATCCCCCCTTCCCCTTTGCAGTCTATGTACGAAACCGTTGCTTTTTCGACGATGGAGACTTCACCCTCCTTGAGGCGCTTTGTCGGTAACGAAAAGGTGATTTCCACCTCTTTTGAAACATAGCTTTCCAAAGAACGGATTTTGTTGATGCTCAGAGTAATGGAATTGACGGATATATCTACGATGGTAGCTGAGAGTTTCATCCCTTTTAGTGAAACGATAGCGACGTTTTTTTTCGCAAAATCGACTCGTCCGCCGTCTTTGTACATAGGGTCGGGGTCCACCACTTTGAAATTTTCGAGTTTGGCTATTTTTCGCTTTCTATCGACGTACACAACTTGTGCTTTTATGTCTTTTTTGATAATATCGGAACGGATAACGGTCTCTTTGGCTACGCTCATCGCCGCTCCTTGCATTTGCGATACCACGACGTAAACCGCGTCGTTTTCCTTTTTCAAAATTTTTGTCGGCGAGTCTATCACCATCCCTTTATAGACGTTCACCAACTTCAAGTCGGCGTCGTTTATGAACGAATCGTCCAGCAACAAAGCGATAATCTCCTTATCGCTCATATCCTCTTTGTACTTACCGATATATTTGATTTGGCTGGTTGCGATATCTTTTTTCGAGATTTTCCCAGCTCGTATCGAATCGAGCAGCAAAAGTGTCCTATCAAAGCCCATAGTGCCTATTTTTGCCACATGCAGCACAATATCGACTTTAAAATTGAATTCTTTGAAAAAAGAATCTATTTGTGCATAGAAGTGTTCTGTTTGCGATACGACCGAATCGTACGGACGGTTTTTGTAAACGGCGACAAAAAAATCGTGATAGTATTCGCAAAACAGAAAAAACTCCCACAGCAACTCTTCCGATTTATGGACAAAGTCTTGTAAAAACAGCTCCAGTTCAGCTTTTCCTATGACATTTCCAATCTTTTTGAAATTGTCTATTTTGATAGAAACGATGCAATATTCATCACCCTTTTCAATCAAGGTATCATGGAGTCGCTCCTTGAGAAATTCGACAAACGCGACCCTTGTCGTCAGTTCGTTTTTCGGTCTGCAAGCAAGCTTGTTGTACTCAAAACGCTCTACGAAAAGTACATGTTCATTCTCTTTTGCGACACTTTTTACGATGTCGAATTTCGATTTTGAAAAAAACTCTCCGCTAACGAATGTTTCATCGTTCGTAGAGAAAAGTGCTTCTATATCGAACTTCGAACACACTTTGTGCTCGACATCTTCGAGCGAATCGCATGAAAACTCCTCCATAAGCGCTTTGTTCGCATAAGAAAGCTTGTTCTTGTGAACGATCAAATATTTGCTTTTCTCCTCTACCAACCGCCCGAGATAAGAAACTTTGTTTTCAAATGCGCGCTCGGCTACTGCGTTGGTAACACTCAAAGCAAGTTTTTTGGGTTCGTACATATTGGAAAATACCGATTCGGCTTTGATCATGTACGCAAGCTGGTACACCGCACCGTTTCCTCCACCGTTTGAAGCGAGCAAAAAGACAAGAGGGTTGGCTCTGTTTTTGAAAAAAGCCCTGTAGCGATTGAGTCTCTCTTTTTCATAAGAGGCAATGTCCACTATGTAAGCTGAAAATTCTTCCTCTACACTGTTTTTTTTGGAGATATCTACGACCGCCACTTCTTCGAATATCTCTTCAAGTGCGTCGAAATAGCTGTAAGTAATCTGTTCATTGTACACATAGCATAAATTCATAAGTAGATTATAATATCTTCTCACTTAAAGGTTTATTGCAACAACAACTTTGCAAACTCCGTCGCCTCTTTGGTTATCGATTCTCCGCTAACTATTCTAGCTATTTCCGCTATGCGTTCTCGCTCTTTGAGCTCTTTGACTTTCGATACGCCGTTTTGTTTGTAAACCAAAAAATGTTGATCCCCTTGCGAGGTAAGTTGCGGCTGGTGGGAGATAACGAGAATTTGGTAGTTTTTCGAAAGTTTTTTGAGCACTTTCGCTACGCTCATCGACTCTTCACCGCTTAGGTTCGCATCTATTTCGTCAAGAATGAGCACACCCCCTTCTTTGGTAGAATTTTCCGACTTGAGTACCAAAATAGCCAAACGGAGTCTGTTGAATTCACCGGTACTGATTTTGTTCAACGCGACTTCGTTCAAAGCCAATGTAACGACATCTTGACCGTTTGCATGGATTTCCCTTTTGTCCAAAGCGATCGAAACTTCTTGCAAATAGAGCTGTTTTGTGTAGTCGTTGAGCTCTTTTTTGAAGTTTTCAAGCTCCTTTTGACGTTTTTTACTCACTTCATTTGCAAGTTTGAGCGTTTTTTCGGTCAGTTCTTCTACCTTTTGTTGCAACTCCTCTTTGGCGAATTCTATATTTTCGTACCGCTTGAGCTCCTCTTTTTTCTTCTCTTTGTACTCCAGCGCTTCTTCTATGGAGCCGTATTTTCTTTTGAGTTCGCTTAGGGCTTCGAGTCTGTCAAGCACCTCCTCGACATTGACTTCCTCAAGTGATGCGAACCGCTCGGATGCACTCTCGAGCTTGGAACGCAATTCGTTAAGTGCATCGTCGAAAAAAGCGCTATCTTCTTCTAAAAGCTCCAAAACCTCACTTACGGCATACTCGAACTCGAATATCGATGAAGCTTTTTCTATGCTTTCTTGCACTTTTTCTTTTTTGGAAAGCTCTTTTTTTATCTGCATCAGTTCATCGTATTCATCCGGTTTTGGGTCGATGTTTTCTATTTTTTCTATTTCGAAAGCGGCGAATTCCTTGAGTTCGACTATACGCTTTTGTTCCTCTTCGATGGTGGCAAGTTCTTTTTTCACACTCCCAAGCGCATCGAAACTCTCTTTGAGCTCGTCAAGCAATCCGTTTATACTTTTGTCGTATTTTTCGATACGACTATCCAAAATAGATAGAAGATTGTCGTTTTCGAAGTCACTGTAATCTTTCAGGCTCAAATGGCGCAGGTGCATAGACGCCACTGCAGAAATCGTTTTTTTCGATACCCCTTGAGCATTGATAAAATAGCGTGTTTTTTCTTTTTTGACTTGTTTGAAGATGTTTATCTCTTCGTTTTCTATTCCGAAACGTTCGTCTATTTTCCAAGCGGTACTCGCTTCACAAACCGAAGCGTCAGCGCTTCCAAGCCCAAAAGAGGACAATATCGCCTCCATCAAGATCGACTTTCCGCTTCCGCTAGGTCCGCTAAAGACCACAAGCCCTTTGTTCAACTCGAGTTCCACTTCTTCAAAACTCAAAAAGTTTTTCAGATAAAACCGTTCTACCATCTTTCCACCTTTTACGTATCCAAAGGAGCGACACTTGTTTGTAATTTTAGCGAATACATTAGGAATTATGAACTGTTTCGAGTGAAAATGTCAAAAATATTGCAATATGCCACATAAATTATGCGTCAATGAGGTTTTTTTATCTCTATTCCGTTTCCATGCCATATTTTTTCGAGCCTTTGCGTATGCAAACTTTGCCATTGTTTCATGGCATTTTTTGCCAACAACGCTCCCACTTGCCAAAAAACAACAAAAACGACAAACCCCAAAAAAAGCTTCAACGCAAAAATCGCTCTATCTCCTCCACGATTATATCTACCGCTTGGGTCGCGGGCATAAAATAGACTTTTTCAAAAAGCTGATGTTCTATCGCGGCACTCTCTTCGAGGTTGTTCAAAACGGAATGTTCTATAAAGTTCGCCATCGTATTGACCCCTATGACATTACCGCTTGTCCCAACAACCACGATATATTCACAACTTTGAATCTCCTCGTTGAGTCGTTCGTACAATGGTGCCGGTTCTCCGAAAAACACGATGTTTGGTCGAAGCTTTTCGCCGCATTGGGGGCAAAAACCGTCGTTGAAGTCGAAAATACTTTTATAACCTATCTCATATACCCGCTCACAGTACGGATTGCGGCAACGAATCTCGGGAAGGTATCCATGCAGGTGTATCACCTCTTTGCGCGACAAACCCGCTTTTTCGAACAAATCATCGACGTTTTGGGTGATGATGGCGACTTCGTTTGGATGGCGCTTTTTGAGTTTGGCATATTCCAAATGCGCCTTGTTGGGTTCTTTGTCCGCCAACTCCTTACGCCGCTTGTCGTAAAACTCCAATGTCAAAGCTTCGTTTTTCTCCAAAGAATCGTAGTTGCAAACGACACTCACGTCGTATTGTTCCCACAATCCGCCGCTGTCACGAAAAGTGCTTATACCGCTTTGGGCACTCAAACCCGCACCGCTTAAAATCACCACTTTCGCCATTTTATCACTCCAAAAGATTTTGTATAATTCTACCATGGAAAGATTTACCCACCCTTTTGAGGCTATAATCAACAACGACAGTCGTATTTTGATTCTTGGAACGTTTCCTTCGCTCGATTCGTTCAAATACGATTTCTATTACGCCCACAAACGTAACCAGTTTTGGAGGATTTTAGGGGAAGTTTTCGACATGCCTTACACTACACTTGAAGAAAAACTGCAAATTTTACAAAAACACAAAATCGCCCTTTGGGACATAGTGGCATCATGTGAGAGAAAAAACTCCAGCGATGCGAATTTGAAAAATATTGTTCCTAGCGACATCCCCTCACTTTTGAACCGATACCCAAACATAGAGCAAATAGCTTTCACCGGGAAAAAAGCGTATGCGTTATATAAGAAACTATATAGCGACCTTCTAGTTCGAACCGTAGTGCTCCCTTCCCCTTCCCCCGCCTATGCGGCGATGAAGTTCGAGGAAAAAAAAGCGATATACGCCAAACTTTTCGAGAATTAAACTTTTTTTGGGTAAAATTACCCCACCAATATGCTATAAAGGTTCTAAATGGAAATTGTTACAGGTTCTACAACAGCGCTAATAACCCCTTTTAAAAACGGCAAGCTTGACGAAGCGAAATATGCCGAACTGATTCAAAGACAGATAGACAACGGTATCGATGCCGTATGTCCGGTTGGAACGACGGGTGAGAGTGCGACACTTACACATGATGAGCACAAACGCTGTATCGAAATAGCGGTCGAAGTATGTAAAGATACAAAAACGAAAGTTCTCGCGGGTGCAGGCAGCAACGCTACCCATGAAGCGATCGAGATAGCCAAACACGCCGAATCTTGCGGTGTAGATGCCATCTTCTCCGTCAGCCCTTACTACAACAAACCTTCCCAAGAGGGGCTTTATCAGCACTACAAAGCGATCGCTTCGGCGGTACCGAACCTTCCGTTTATGCTCTACAACGTTCCCGGTCGTACGGGCGTGGATATTTTGGCAGATACGGTGATTCGCCTTTTTGACGACGTTCCTAACATTTACGGTATCAAAGAAGCGACGGGGAGTTTGGAACGAACCACCGAGCTGCTTTCACGAAGACCTGAACTCAAAGTTTTTAGCGGTGATGACGCCATCGACTACCCGATTTTGGCAAACGGCGGCGCGGGCATCACTTCGGTTACCGCGAATCTCCTACCCGACTTGAAAGCGCAACTCGTCAAAGCGGCGCTCGAGGGGGATTTTACGACTTCAAAAGCGATAAACGACAAGCTTTATCCAGTTAATAAAGTGCTTTTTTGCGAGTCGAATCCAATCCCGATCAAAGCGGCAATGTACATAGCAGGACTGCTCGATACGCTTGAGTACCGCCTACCGCTTGTCGCTCCAAGTGTAGAGAACATGAACAAAATAGAACTCGTTATAAAAAACTACGATATCAAAGGACTATAACATGGCAGAATGTAAACAATTTGAAGGAAAAACACTCTTTATAAGCGGCGGTACGAGAGGTATAGGCAAAGCGATAGTCTATTCTTTCGCAAAAGAAGGAGCCGATGTAGCATTTACTTATGCTTCACGAAGTGAAACCGCAGATGAAATCGTCAAAGACCTTGAAGCGAATTACGGTGTCAAAGCGCGCGCATACCGTCTTGATATCCTTCAACCTGAAACCTACAAAGATGTTTTCGCGGCGTTCGATGCGGACTTCGATAGACTCGACTTTTTCATCTCCAACGCTATCATCAGCGGTCGTGCGGTTGTAGGAGGGTTTGGTCCGTTTATGCGCCTAAAGCCAAGGGGTCTTAACAACATCTGGACGGCAACGGTCGATGCGTTCGTCGTGGGTGCACAAGAAGCAGCCAAACGAATGGAAAAAACAGGAGGTGGGAGCATTATCTCTATGAGCTCGACCGGAAATCTCATCTACACTCCAAACTACGCAGGTCATGGTGCCAACAAAGCGGCGGTCGAAGCGATGGTGCGCTACGCGGCAGCCGAGCTTGGTGAGAAAAATATCCGTGTCAATGCCGTTAGCGGCGGTCCTATCGATACCGATGCGCTAAGAGCTTTTCCCAACTATGACGAAGTAAGAGCTGAAACGGAGCGCAGAAGTCCGCTTAACCGCATGGGACAACCAGAGGACCTAAGCGGAGCATGTAAATTTCTATGTAGCGATGAAGCGAGCTGGGTTACGGGACATACTTTGATAGTGGATGGAGGAACGACTTTCCAATAAAGGATAGAGCGATGGGCGCAAGGGAATTGGCAAATTATACTTATGAGGACTATTTACAGATAGATGCTTCTACACCGCAAAACGAGCGATATGAGCTGATTTTCGGGCATATCTACATGATGAGCGGTGCAAGTGCGATACATCAAGATATTGTCGGTTCGATTTTTTTCGTACTAAAAAGTTTTCAAGAAAAGGTGAAATGCTTACCGCGTATCGCACCGTTTGATCTTAAAATCGAGTGTAACGGTGATATCAATGTCGTTCAACCCGATATTTTGCTCTATTGCAACGACAAGGAACTCCCTTGTGCCGTTTTCGAAGTACTCTCCCCTTCTACCGCTTACAAAGACAAAACGGTCAAAAAAGATCTCTACGAAACGTGTGGAGTGCGTAACTACTTCATCGTCGATCCCGAAGCCAAGACCATAGACAAATTTTCTCTTCAAGAGGGAAAATACAACTACATAGGGTGTTTTGGCTTACCTGACGATATGGAGATGGAGTGTTTGAACGAAACCGTAGAGGTTGCGAAACTTTTCGATGAAGAAAAACCGACAGAGGATAGATATGAATAACAAAGAAATTATGAAAAAAATCGAAACTTTGGTGTACGAAAACGACATCGACGGCTTCAAAGAATTTGTAAACTCTCTTGAAGATGTCAACATTCAAGACAAATACGGCTGGACACCCCTGCATCTTGCCATACGACGCGGCAGAGAAGAGATGGTGCGTTTTCTAATCGAAGAGAAAAATGCCGATATCGACATCCAAGACGAATCGGGCTGGACACCGCTAATGGAAGCGATAATGGACGATTTTCCAAGTATTGTCGAGTATCTCGTCTCCAAAGGAGCCGATTTGAGTATAGCCAACAAACGTGGAGCGACCGCGCCGATGCTCGCACAAAAATTCGGCAGAACTTCGATGTACGGGTATCTTTCGTAACTCCCGTACGTTTCTTATCTTGTTATTATCTCTCTTTGGGTAAAATCCTTTCAAAAAAACAAAGGTGATTTTTGCTCAATCTACCAAACATTTTAGCCTCTATCCGCATTGTTCTTGCACCTCTTATGTTTTGGGTTATCCTAAACCCGCAAGTATGGACACAAAACGGATGGGATATCAGTTGGAACTACTATTTCGCCGCTCTTTTGTTCGTTTTGGCAAGCGTAACCGATTTTTTCGACGGGTATATCGCCAGAGAGTGGAACCAATCCACCCTTCTTGGCGCCATACTCGACCCGCTTGCGGACAAAATGCTCACTTTGGCGGCATTTTTGGGGCTTATGGTAGAAGGGAGCGCTTCTCCATGGGCTATCTACATCATCATTGTGCGTGAGCTTTTCATTACGGGGCTTAGAACCGTAGCTTTGAGCGAAGGGATAAGCGTCAAAGCCTCATGGGCGGGTAAAGTCAAAACCGTCTCACAGATGTTCGCCATCGGTTTTTTGTTGATGCACTGGCCTTATGGGGAACTTTTACTTTGGATAGCCGTCGCGCTTACCGTTTACAGCGGTTTGGAGTACCTATGGGGGTTCAAACAAGCTTTTAGCAAGGATAGCGAAAAATGAGTTGGTTCATCTCTTTTTTAATCCTTTCGTTTCTTATCTTTTTCCATGAACTCGGACACTACCTCGCCGCACGTATAGTGGGAGTGTATGTCGAAGTTTTCAGCATCGGTTTCGGTCCGAAACTCGCCGCCTTTAGAGCGTTTGGAAACGAATGGCGAATTTCGGCGATATTTCTCGGCGGCTATGTCAAAATGAAAGGGCAAGACGATTCCAACCCGACAAAAAAGAACTACGACCCCGACAGCTACCTAAGCAAAACACCGCTTCAGCGCATTTTCATCCTTGTGGCCGGTCCGTTTGCGAACTTCATAGCCGCATACCTTTTCTTTTTCGCCATAGCGCTTGGAGGTCCCGTCGCGCTCGAGCCGGTTATCGGCGAAGTTTCCAAAAACTCTCCGGCAGAAGTAGCGGGACTACGAAAAAACGACAAAATCGTCTCCATAAACGGTAAAAAAATCACCACATGGAGCGAGATGGCAAAAGCGATAGGTGCTTCAAAAGGGACACTGCAACTACAAGTACAACGCGGTGGCTACATAGAGTTCAAAACCCTAACTCCAACCTACCAAGAAGCCATCAACGAATTTGGCGAAAAGATAAAACGGAAAATGATAGGCATACGCAGTGCCGGCGTTACCAAAAAGATGGACTTGGGACTTTTTGGCAGTCTGCGTTACGCTTGGGATAAAACCCTTTGGACTTCGACTATGATTTTCAAAGGGGTGGAAAAACTCATAACAGGAGAAGTTCCGGCAAAAGAGCTTGGAGGGGTTATCAGTATCGTTAAAATCACTTCCGATGCCGCTCAAGCAGGCTGGATGAGCGCACTCTTTTTCGCGGCACTCTTCTCGGTCAACCTCGGTGTACTCAACCTGTTTCCCATCCCAGCACTTGACGGTGGGCATATCATGTTCAACCTTTACGAGATGATAACCCGCAAACAGCCAAGCGAAGAGGTTCTCTACCGACTTACCGTTGCCGGTTGGGTTTTGCTGCTTGGGCTGATGGGGCTTGGACTTTACAACGATATAAACAGACTTACAGGGAGCTAACATGACACAAGAAGAGTACAAAATCTACATCGACGGCGTTATCAGACGCGTAGAGGAAGCCAGACTCAAAGTTTCACCACACCATATAGTCAAAATCGTAGCCGTTAGCAAATATGTCGATAGCGAAGCTATAAAACGACTTTATGAAATCGGTCAGCGCGCTTTTGGGGAAAACCGTGTTCAAGACCTGCGCGCCAAAACTGCAGAACTTGAAGCACTCCCCCTTGAATGGCACTTCATAGGGAACTTGCAAAAGAACAAAATCAACAATCTCCTCGATATCGACCCGTTTTTGTTCCAAGCGCTCGATTCGATAGAACTTGCAAAAGAGTTGCAAAAACGGCTTGAAAAACGGGATATGACACTCGATACCCTACTCCAAATCAACTCCGCTAAAGAGGAAACAAAACACGGCTTTATGCCCGAAATCGCCAAAGAGGCATATTTGCAGATACAAGAAGAATGCCCAAATATCAATCTCAAAGGGGTTATGAGCATCGGCGCGCATACCGATGAGAAAGAGATAATCAAACAATCGTTTGAGACAACCTTCAAAATCTATGAGGAGCTTCCAAACGCCACCATCTGCTCTATGGGGATGAGCAACGATTTCGAACTTGCAATAGCGTGTGGTTCGAATATGGTGCGCCTTGGGTCGATTATGTTCAACAGATAATTGGAGCAATTTTTGATTTTTACCAAGCTGCCACTCCTTTTTCTTCTAACTTTTCTCACTCCCCTTTTTGCAAGGGAGTTGAAAAAAGAGTACTTCACCCCTACAAACGAGATACACCTCTTGGTAATCACCAAAGATGCCAAAAACGACGCCGTTATCGGCACGATAGAAAAAAACCGCTATTTAAAACGTATTCGAAGCAAAGATATACTTCGTATTTTACGTGAACATGGATACCACGACTTCAAAGCAAGACACAGTTACGTCACTTTTTTGAAAACCTCCCCGCTTAACCTCTTGCCGCTAAAAGAAAAACTCAAACACCATTACGAAGAAAACTACAAAGCTATAACGATCGAAGAGGTGCACATAATCCCAAAGAACCACATAGAACGACTGCCGAAAAACTACACTTTCAAGATACAAAAAAATACCCACCTCAAATCAAACGGTACGTTCAGCATCATTACCCCGAAAAAGAAGCAGTTTTTCTTCACCTTTTACATCGATGCGACTTTACCGGTTTATTTCACCAAGCGCAAAATCGCTCGAGGCGAAGTTTTGAGCCAAAGAAACCTCCAAAAAAAAACACTTCGTCTTGAACGTTTTCGAGCCCAGCCGCTCCAAGAGCTAAACACCCTCCAAGCTAAACACCACCTAAACGCCAAAAAACTCGTTACACTCAGAGATGTCGAAAAACTCGACCTTGTTCGCAGAGGAGAATTTGTCAGCGTTATCTTGAAAGAAGGTGGTTTCGAAATCGACATGGATGCCAAAGCGTTGCAAGCCGGCGGGTTAAATGATATAATTCTTATCCAAAACAAGCATGGGAAAAAACTGCGTGCCAAAGTGGTCGGAAAAAACTTAGTGGAGATACAAGCACCCAAATGAAAAAGATCGTCATAGCCTCAAGCGGAGCAAGCGGAGCCGATTTCGCGACAAAAGTGTTGCACTACCTCCCCTCTTCCATCGAGGCACATTTCATCAAAACCAAACACAGCGATATTGTTGCAACGAAAGAGCAAAACACCGTTTTACATGACAACGACGACATAGCCGCCGCCATAGCATCGGGAAGCTTCGGGGTTGAAGCGATGATGATAACGCCGTGTTCTATGAACACTTTGGCAAAAATCGCTTGCGGCATAGCGGACAACTTGGTAACGCGAGCCGCAAGCGTGATGATAAAAGAGCAAAAAAAGCTCCTCCTCGCTCCAAGAGAGATGCCATATTCTCCCATAGCGCTTGAGAACATGCTCAAACTCTCCCAAATAGGGGTGATAATAGCACCGCCAGTTATGGCGTACTATTCACAACAAGAGGATTTGGAGCAGATGGAGCGTTTTATCATCGGTAAATGGTTCGACCTGCTTGGTATAGAAAATTCACTATATAAGAGGTGGGCATGAAAACGGCTCTCTACCCCGGAACGTTCGACCCTATAACCAACGGACACTACGACATCATAGAACGTGCTTTGAAGCTTTTTGACAAGGTGGTCGTCGCCGTAGCGCACAATAAAGAGAAAAAACCGATGTTCCCCTTGGAATGTCGCATAGAAATGGTGAAACTCGCTTGTGCACACCTCGCAAACGTGGAAGTGGTCGGTTTTGAAAACCTGACAGTCGAACTTGCAAAGGAGCTTGACGCCCCTATTCTCATTCGCGGATTGCGCGCGGTAAGCGACTTCGAGTACGAACTACAGCTTGGATACCTCAACCGCTCCCTTAACCACGATATCGAGACTATCTACCTTATGCCCCGTCTCTCCAACGCGTTTGTCAGTTCTTCGAGTGTGCGAGCATTGTTGAAATACAACGCGAAAATCGAACATATCGTCCCAAAAGCGGTAGATAGCTACATAAAGGACAACCAATGTATATAGCCATAGAAGGGATCGATACCGCAGGTAAAAGCACCCAGATAGAAGCTCTTACCAAACACCTGCAAGATGTCGTCGTCACAAAAGAACCGGGAGGGACGAAGTCGGGGCGTCAAATCCGCCAAATCGTTCTTAGCGGCGAAGTGAAGTCGAAAAAAGCGGAATTTCTACTTTTTTTGGCCGATCGCGCCGAGCATATTCAAGAAGTGATTCTGCCAAACAAAGACAAAACGATTCTTTCCGATAGAAGTGCCGTCAGCGGAATCGCTTATGCACTTGCTAGCAAAGAGATGACGAAAAAAGAGCTTGTGGAATTGAATAATTTCGCAACCGACAATATCTATCCCGATATCGTCTTTTTGCTTTGGCTCACGCCACAAGAACTTCACAACCGTTTAAGTCAAAAAACACTTGACGGCATCGAAAAACGGGGAAGCGAATATCTGCTCGATATACAAAACGCCATTAAAGAAGCGGCGAATCTCCTTGGCGTCAATCTTGTGCAAATAGATGCGACGTTGCCAAAAGAGGAGATAACCAAGGAGATACTACGGCATGTCAAAAAGTAGGCTGTATTCTTATTTTTTGGTTTCGTTGCAGTTTTTTTCTATTTTGATGATGTTTCTCTCAAGTTGGCATCTTGTCAAACACTTTCCTACCATTTCGTTTCTTATCGTCGGGCTTGGTATAGGGCTTACCGCTATCGGTGATATGAAAAAGTTCAACATCATCCCCGAAATCCATTGCGAAGCATCGCTTGTCAAGCACGGCATCTACCGCTATGTACGCCATCCGATGTACTTTTCTTTATTGGTAGCGTTTTTTGGTTTTTTCCTTTTTGGAGGCGTGGTGACGAAGTTTTTCTATATAACGATGTTCATAGCCGTTTTTCTCAAAGCGAAAAAAGAGGAACGGCTATGGTGCGAAAAAGAGAGCGAATACGAGCGTTACAAAAAAGAGACCAAAATGCTCGTTCCGTATATTTTTTAAACCGTAAAGTGCCACAACAGCTTACAAGCCAAAAGATACAACAACACCGCCATTATCTTTTTTATATGGCTTTGTTCCAGTTTGAAGTGCATCATGTAGTTGCCTAGATACCCTCCGGCGATAGCTGAAAGCGAAACTACGACAAGCATCACCCAATCAAGCGGCACGTACGTGGCGTATGTGAAAAACGACCCAAGTGCGGAGAAAGGAACGACGAAACTCACCGCAACGGCGACCTTTTTCGGCGCGAAACCAAGCAAAGCCAAAAGGGGTATGAGGATGTTTCCACCCCCTACTCCAAGAAGTCCGGCCAAAAAGCCGACTACGCTGCCAACGATGAACAAAACGTAGCGCGACTCCACATGAACAAGAGCTTTTTTCTTGCCGAACATCATCATCGAAGCGGAATAAAACAGTAAAAGCATATAGAAAAATTTCACTTTCTCCTCGTCGATGAAACTACTGCTATATGCTCCTACGGGTGCGAAAATCATCATCGTAATCGCTATTGGGAAAACGAAGTTGTACTCGACCGTTTTTCGTTTGATGTTCATCACGCTCGAAGTGATGGTCGTCGATGCTCCGGCAAAAAGCCCTACTGCTTTGGCAACGCTAAACCCAAGCCCCAAAAAATTGAAAATCGGAATGAGCGCCACACCTGCACCGGCTCCACCCATCGAAAACAAAGCCGACAATACGAATGTAATAGCGCTAAAAAGAAGGTAATCTTGCATGATTAACCACTACGGTATAGCAGGAGGAGTTATCTTCTTGCCCAAAAGAGCGTAGCTTTTCCCGACACGCGCCACGGGTGCATACTCGATGGTAAGTTTTTCTTTATCGGTAACGATTGCATCGTTTATGAATTGTGATTTTATCTCCACTATGAGCGGTATCGTTTTCGAGCCTTCGAGTTCTATCTCTTTATAGAGTTCACAAAAAAACGCTACGGGAGTATCCGCGACCATCGGCGGAAAATCTTCGACTATCTCTTTGGTTTCTATGTCGAACAATGTAGCTTCACTTCTATTTGCTTGAAGTTCTTTGGAGCTATAATGCATCGCTTCAAGGTGAGCTTCATCGACCATACAAATGGTACATTTTTTTCGTTTGCGCAAATTTCTAAGGGTGTCTTTTTCGCTTCCGTCTTTTTTGTGCCCAATACTTACTACCATCGTCGGAGGCTGGGAGCTAAGCCCCATAAAATAGCTAAAAGGAGCGATATTGAAACTCCCATCTTCGTTTTGAGTGACAATCCATGCAATGGGACGCGGGATGATGGTTTGAGCCATAAGCTGATACTTTTGGCTCAATTCTTTATCGGCATAGTCGATAAGCATGTTAAAGACCTACCATATGCTTGAGGTTTTCCATAACGCCACCCTTTTTTTCCTCTCGTTTCTCTTCGGTATCTTGAGAATTTTCCTCTTTTAGCGAATCTGCACCTCTATAAGCGTCTTCGGGCATCTCGTTTTCGGGTAAACCATCCACATTCACGACGTTGAGTTCCGGGTGAATCAGTTCTCGCAATTTTCTTTGCACCACCATCTTCGTCGTCATCAAACTCATAGAACATCCGCCGCACGCTCCGGTTAGTTTGATGTACACCGTTCCGTCTTTCACCCCCAAAAGCTCCAATCCGCCCCCATGGGAGTTGACATACTCGCTTACTTTCGGCAAATAGTTTTTTACCGCTTCATATATATCTTCGTCTAAAAATTGCATACCATTCCTTTCTAATGGAAGAATTATAATAAAAATAACTTGATATTATCATTTAACACCGTTTTGTTTTTACGATTAAAGAATCAAGTAAGCTATAAGTTGTTTTTTATTATTATACCAATAATAACTCGATATACAAGGTTTATTATGCAGTTTGTAAAAAAGTTGATGTTCTTCTCGTTGGTAGGAGGAGTTTTAGCCAATGCGTACGGTGCGTCTCAAATCAAGATTATCTGCGATAAAGACGGTGAAGAGGTGTATCTGAACAAAAAGTTCAAAACCGAATGCGACAAAGATGAAGTGGTGCGACTGATGGTCAAAGAGGGTCGCCATACAATCGAAGTGAAAAAAACCGACAAAGAAGCGAAATACTCGTTTAAGACGAAATTTCGCATAGGTGACGGCGTGCAAAAAGTGATAGAACCGAAAGTACAACCGCTGTACAACGAATACCACTACTACAAACAAGCACTTCAAGACGAAAGTTTGCAAAGTTGCAGCAAATATCTGCAAAAATATCCACATGGAAAGTACCGCAAACAAATAATGCAACTCCAAGCGTATCTCGAAGCGAAAAAAGATTTTTCGAAATATGCCAAATTCAAACGCACCTACCCCAAAAGCGAATTTTTGCAAAAACTCAAAAAACACTATATCGACAACCCGCTCATAGCAACGCTTCGCGGGCATACAAAAGGGGTCGAGACACTGAGTTTGACCAAAGACGGTTCGAAGCTGTTCTCCGGTGGAGACGACGAAAAAATCATAGAGTGGGATTTGAAAAGCAACGAAATCGTCAAAACATTCAGCTACTCACATGACAAAGGTGGAACGCTTTCTGTAACTACCACCGCTTTGAGCGATGACGAAAACTACCTCTACAGCGACGGAAGGTCGGCATTTAGAAAATGGAACGTCAAAACGGGTAAAGGAGAGATAATAGCCGATTTTTGGCCCGAAAAGATTTTGATACTCGACAAGAGCGAAGCCATTACTTGCAGAGGAGACAGAGTCGATATCTGGAACTTGAACGAACGAAAAATAGTTTTTACCTATTACGGCAACGACGGCTATAGCGCCAACCTTTACGGCTGCACCCTCACAAAAAACAAAAACTACCTCTACTTCGGACAATATGACGACAAACTGCAAAAAAACGTTTTGGTACGTTTTGATGTGCAAACAAGAAAAATCGATAAAAAATACATAAACGACAAGCTTCGCTCCACTATCAAATCGATAGCGCTTTCTCCCGATGAAAGAAACATTTTCAGCGCGACGCGAGAGGGCGAAATTTTGGTATGGGATGCGAAAAACGGAAGTGTCGTCAAAGTACTGAAACAAGAGGGCAACATCGTCAGTGCGGCCGCTTCTGCAAAAAGAGGACTCATTGCGACGGGAAGCACGAAAGGGAGTGTAACGCTTTGGGATGCGCCAACGGGGATCGCCATCAAAACGATCTACACATACGTCGGTGTCAACGCCTTGCGTTTCAATCAAGATGGCACGAAACTTTTTTGCGCTTTGGACAACGGCGACATTCAAGTTTGGTATGTCGGTTTTTACGACAAAGCAAGCGTTTTTTCTTCCTTGCTCGATGAATGCGAAAGTGGAAATGTAACCGCTTGTAACGACTACATAGTAAACGGCGGCACAAAAAAGAAAATCGCAAAAACGGCGCTGCTTAAACAGCTTAAAAATATCATCCAAGCAAACGGCGGCGAGATAACCTACACAAACCCGAAACTTTTCCTTTACAAACACAAAAATACCGACAAACTTACGGCTTCGAACGCAAAAACGCTCTATAGTGTCGAGACCATTGTGCAAAACGCCGGCAAAACCTACATACTTGTCGATATGGACTTCCATAATACCGGATTCACGTTCAACGCGCCTATTTACCTACAACAAGGCTCGAACAAAAAGAACTATACTCAAAAAATCCCCTCCGATTACAAAATCAAAATCGGTACGCAAGATGTGAAAGTGGTTTTCGTTTATGACGATTTTCCACTCGAAAAAGGTAGCTACACTATCATAGAAGGGGACGATCCATCGTGCAGTAATTGTTTACGCATGAAAAACGGCGAGATTGTCAAGATTTACTAAAGGATTGTATTGTTATGAAATATGCGATTTTTTTGATACTCCCTCTACTACTGTATGGTGGAATGGATGATTTCGACCAGTTCGAAGCGTTTGACAATCAAGACAAAAAAGAGTTCAACAATTTGGAAAATCAAATAAATATTACAAATACAGGTAAAAGTATGTTCGCCCTGTATGACGAAGCGATCAATACAGATCGATTCCTTGAGTTCTTGCAACGAGTTGTCGATGCAAGCGAGACGAAAATCTATATGATTCTCGACAATCTCAGGGTGCATCACGCAAAAGTAGTCAAACAGTGGGTCGAACAACACAAAGACCAAATCGAACTCTTCTATTTGCCGGCTTATTCTCCCGATCTCAATCCGGATGAATATCTCAACCAGGACTACAAACAAACTGCCAATCGCAACAATCTCCCAACGACTAAAAAGCAACTGGAAAAAAATACAAAAGCCTATATGGAGCATCTCGCTAAAAACCCACAAAAGGTAAAAAATTTCTTTCAAGCTGAATCAGTCAGGTATGCAGCTTGATGAATCTTGTTTTTTGGTGGAGTAATAACTGCATCGAAGATTGGGATTTCGAGTGCGCCGCAAATAAGATACGAAAGATAAAAAAATTCGTAACCTCCAAAAAAGACGCTACAACCATCTCGAATCTACAAGCCGCTTTGACCGATGCGAAAGAGAAAAAAAGAGCTTACGAAGAAGCACAAAGAAGAGCCAACGCCAAAAAATCGTTCACTATCGACAACTGTCAAAACGCAAGGGACGGTGCTATGATGTGCACTTTGCGCGTAGAGGGAGAATACGACGGCAATATTTTTTACAAACTTGAAAACGACGGCAAATACGACATTTTCATCTTAGGTTCGAAAAACGCTTCGAATTGCCAAGGATTCTACGACACCACTTTACACAGAGTCTGGACGACACGTTGTGGAGATTCTGTTTTCGGTGCTAGTCAAAAACGTTTTGTTTACGACCTCTCAAGCGCACTGAAAATGTACGCTTCATGTGCGATAAACGGAAACTACTGACGTTTACTTCTATAAGATGAAAGCTGACACTGCATCACCCGCTCGACCAAAATGCGCGCGGTTTCCACTTGCCCATCGACGACGTTGAGCACTTCGAGTTCGTCTCGAAGTTTCTCCCTTTCTACCTGAGAGCCTATTTGAACGATGATATTGGCATCGATATCGATACGCAAGATACGCTGACACACAAGATGTTTGATATCCGGATTTTCCAGCGTTACGATAATAGCCGCCGCATCTTTGACATGAAGCGCTTCAATGATGGCGGTTTTGGACATATCTCCAAGATACGCCTTGTATCCGTCGTTTAAAGCTTGCTGAATGAGTTTTGGGTTGTTATCGACGATAATATACTCAAAACCGTACATATCGAGGTGTTTTTGGACGTTTTGACCCACTTCGGAGTACCCACAGATGATGATGTGGTTTTTGACGTTTCCTATGTCGCTGACCTCTTCGATATAGTTGGTATCTTTGAAAAAAAGTGCCGTAAATTTGTTGGTATAGGGGATCAAAAACGGAGACACCATCATAGAAAAGATAGTTACCAGCGTAACGATTTTTCCAAATTCGCTCTCTATCAACCCTTCTGCGGTCGCAAGAGCGAAAATGACAAGTGCGAACTCCCCTATTTGGGACGTGGCGTATGCCGTTTTGAAAGCCACGTCTTTTTTGGTATGTAAAGCCAAAGACAAAGCGGTAATGAGCGTCTTGAGCACCAAAACCGCAACAAATATCTCTATGATAAGCACAAGATTTTCACCAAAGAGTCCAAGGTCTATCTTCATCCCGATAAGGATGAAAAACGTCCCCAAAAGAATATCTTTAAACGGAGCGATATCCGCTTCGACTTTGTGATAGTATTTCGTCTCGGCGATTATCATTCCGGCTACGAACGCACCGAGCGAATAGGTAAAACCGAAAAAATGCGCCAAGTAAGATGCCCCGATAACGATAAAAAGCACCGAGCTCATAAAAAGCTCGTCGTTGTCCGCATTGGCGCTAAAATGGAGCAACCAAGTAAAAAGACGCTTCCCGACGATAAACAGCAATCCAAGAGTTACGATAGCACTTTTGAACGTCTCCCAAACAATGGTCGAAACATCCGCACCGCTTTGGTTGGAGAGTACTCCAAGGAGAATCAAAATCGGAATGACCGCCAAATCTTGAAATATCAAAATCCCCATAGCCCTTTGTCCATATGGGGTGTATATCTCTTTGGAAGATTTCAAATAACTCAAAACGATAGCGGTCGAAGAAAGCGCGAACGCCAACGAAACGATAAGTGCCGAAACACTCTCGATACCGAAAACATAATGCGCCACGGCGTAAAATACGCCCCCATTCACACCGACTTGCAAAAAACCGTTGAGAAATATAAGGTCTTTGAGACGGTTCATTTTCGAAAGCGACATCTCAAGTCCGATAGTGAACATCAAAAAGACGATGCCGAATTCCGCGATATGCTCCAACGCTTCAGAGTGTGCGAAATCGTGCAAATCAAGCGCATAAACCAAAAATACACCGCTAAAGATATAACCGATAATCAAAGAAAGATTGAGTCGCTTCAAAACGAGGTTGACGACTGTCGAGAGCCCAAGTGCGGCGACGATGAACAACAGTGCCTTGTCCAATCAACGCTCCCTGTCGTAAAAATAGCGAATCGAAGCAAAACCATAAGGAGCGGCATCTTGCAAAAGTCGAACATGCTCTTCATCGACGATACCGCCAAGAGCGAAAATTTTTATATCGAACTTCTCCACCGCTTCTTTGAGCGCTTCCACCCCTTTTGCTTCCCCTTTTGCGGGTGTATCGAAAATAGGACTGAACGTGGCATAATCGGCACAAAGCTCTTGCGCCATGGCAAGCTCGTCCAAAGTGTGGGTACTGATGCACACTTCAAGTCCAAATTCTTTGGCTTTTTTTATCTCATCAAACTGTTTCGATGTCAAATGCACCCCATCGGCTCCAAGCGAACGTGCAAGTTTCGCATCTTGATGCAAAAACGGTTTTACGCCTTGAAATTGCCTGCATGTCTCGACGAAATGCTCCGCTTGAAGTTTGTAATCGGGATTGAACTTGTCGCGATAGAGCGCGAAATCGGGCAAATGTTTTTTAAAAGTCTCATGGAGTATCTTTCGAAACACCGCCGGCGTATCGCTGTAATACTGTCTAGAGGTTATGAGATACTTTTTCATTTGAGCTCCTGCCAATTTTTCCCGATATTCAAGCTCGTTTTCAACGGTACGTTGAGCTGCATGATGTTTTCCATGATCGTTTGAAACTTTTTGCCGTATTCCTCCGCTTTTTCCTCGTTGGCTTCGAATATCAGCTCATCGTGTATCTGCAACAGCATCTTCGCATCCAAAGCTTCCTCTTTTATGGTGCGAGCTATTTCGTTCATACTCAGTTTTATAAGATCGCTCGCGCTCCCTTGAAAGACGGTATTGACCGCTTCGCGCTCATATGCCGCTTTTATCATAGGACGAGCGTTTTCGTAGTCGAAATAGCGTCGTCTATTCAAAAGGGTCTCTACATACCCTTGTTCTTTGGAAAGCTCCACGATGGAAGTGAAGTAACTCTTGACTGTTGGAAAGTTGTCGAAATACCTTTGAATGATCTCTTTTGCTTCCTTGGTGGTTATACCAAGTGTCTGGGAAAGCTTCTTTTGCCCCATACCGTACAAAAGTCCGAAATTGACCGTTTTTGCGATATGGCGCTTTTGCTTGGCCTGCTCCTTGCCAAAAAGCACTACGGCAGTTTGGAGGTGGATGTCTTTGTCATGTTTGAAAGCATCGACAAGGTTCGGGTCTTGCGAAAAATGAGCCAAAAGTCGAAGCTCTATTTGCGAGTAATCGATACCGATAAGCTTTTTGCCCTTCGGCGCGACAAAAGCGCGGCGGATATTTTGCCCAAGTTCCGTTTTGACCGGAATGTTTTGTAGGTTCGGGTCTTTGGAGCTAAGTCGTCCCGTAGCCGTGCCGGTATGCACGAAAGAGGTATGTATGCGGTGGTCTTTTACGTTTTTGGCTATTTTCAAAAGGGGTTCGACGTAAGTGGAGTGGAGTTTGTACACTTCGCGGTATTCTAAAATGTAAGGGATGATTTCGTGTTTCTCTTTAAGAGCGCTTAGTACCTTCTCATCAGTCGAATAGCCGGTTTTGGTCTTTTTGATAGCCTCGAGCCCAAGCACTTCGAAAAGTATGTGTCCAAGCTGTTTGGTGGAGTTGATGTTGAACTCGCTTCCGGCCAAATCGTAGATACGCTGTGATAGAGCGGCAATTTTTTGTGCGACCTCTTTTTTGAACTCCTCCATAAACGCCACATCGAGCATAATCCCCTCTTTTTCCATACGCATCAACGTAGAGACAAACGGCACTTCGACATCGAAAAACTCTTGAAGTATCGAAGGGCTTTGGAGTTTGACAAGCTCTTGGAGTTTGTAAAAAAGTTTGTAGGTTACATACGCGTCTTCCGCGGCGTATTTACACGCTTTCTCCAACTCTACGTTTGCGAAATTCTCCCCTTTTTTGACCGTATCTTTGAACGAAATCATCGTATGGGAGAGGAACTTTTCACTGAGTTTGTCAAGAGAAAGCCCCGTTTCGGGGTTACTTAGCCATGCCAAAACGATGGTATCGGCATAGATTGGAAGCGTTTTTTTTCCAAGCAATTCGGTAACGAAATGTAAATCGAATTTGATGTTGTGCCCGACCACTTTGCTTTGGAAAATCTTCTCTATCGCCTTTTTGGCACTTGCATGACTTATCTGCTCTTCGACACCAAGGTAGATATGTTTGTAAGGGACGTAATACGCCTCGTTTTCATCGAAACAGAAACTAAAGCCGACTATTTCGTCGTTTTGCCACTCCAGCCCCGTCGTTTCGGTATCGAACGCCACGACGGTATCTGGTGTTAGTTTCGACAAAACGGCATCGAGTTTGGCTTCGTCGAGAATAAGTCCGGCTTCAAAAGCGAGATTGTTTCGCTCTTGCGTTTGTTCTTTTTCTTGACGTGTTCGTTCTTGTTTTTCCTCAGAGACGAGATTTTTGGCATGGAGTACCCGCAATATGGCGTTTTGCTCATACTTGACAAGTTCGTCGTAGATGTTCAAAAAGGGGTTTTCTACATCCATCTTGTACTCTTCGAAGTCAAAACTTTCAAACGCATCGTCTCGAAGCGTTACAAGCCGTTTGGACAAAAACGCACTTTCTCTCCCCTCGATAAGCTTTTTTCTCACTCCCGGAGGGGTTATTTCGTCTATATGTTCGTAGATGTTCTCCAAACTCCCCCACTGCTGTAAAAGTTTCGCCGCAGTTACCTTGCCTATCCCTTTGACGCCGGGAACGTTGTCGGCGCTATCGCCTAAAAGTGCCTGATAGTCGATAAATTGCCGCGGATGGATACCGTATTTTTTAACGCAGAAATCTTCATCTATAACGGAGTTCTTGATCGCATCGACCAAGACCACTTTACCGTCGTCTATAAGCTGATAGAGGTCTTTATCATGGGAGACGACACGAACGTTGACTCCCTCTTGTTTGGCGAACTTCACGACCGTAGCGATCATATCATCTGCTTCGAACCCCTCTTTTCCAAGGGTTTTGTAACCCATTTTCTCTATCCACTCTATCGCTATGGGAAGTTGTTTAAGCAAATCTTCCGGAGGCGTTTCGCGGTTGGCTTTGTAGTTGGCATCGAGCTCGTTTCGAAACGTAGGACCTTTGGAATCGATAGCGAAAACGATATAGTCGCTATCGTGCTTTTTTTGCAGCGTGGAAATGAAGTTGACAAACCCCGTCAAAAGCCCGGTGGGAAACCCCTCTTTGGTTTTGAGATATTGCGGAAGCGCATAGTAGCTTCGAAAAAAGAAGCCGAAAGTGTCTATGACCGTCGCGACTTTCGCCATCAGTTCATATCCTCGAGCATCTCGTCGATGCTGTCTTCGAGGATTTCATGATTAAATCCGAACTTATCCGCTTTTTGCAATCCGAAAATGATAGTTTGTTCCGTTAACGATTTGTTGATAGGGATAACGGTTTTGACGATATTGAGCGCTTGGGCGAACTCGGCTATCTCTTCGGGTGCTTGGGAAGGGTAGTCGGCGTATTTGATGATTTGGACGAACTCGTCGTCGAATTTCCAATGTTTGAAAACCATCGAAGAGACGATCGATGTCGTGGTATCGACAAAGCTTTTTTCCACTTGCGCTATGTTGTTTGTCAGCTCTATTTCCGACTTGAACGCGATCGTTTCATCTTCTTGAATGATATCGCTGGCTATAAGGATTTTCCCCGTTTCTTGCAAAAATGCCATCAGATGGATTTTTTGCGCTTTCTCTTTGGAAAGCTTGTTGAACCAACGAAGTGCAAGGGCTGCTTGCATCGCGGAGATTTCGGCGAATTTCTCACTCGTAATCCCATAAGGCTCCATATCGACGTTGAGAAGTTTTCGTATGGCATTGCCTATGGCGATGGAACGTGTGGTGCTAAGACCGAAAAGCGAAACCGCCTGCGTTACGTTTTTGATCTCTTTTGCGAAACCGTATAGCGGCGAGTTAGCCGCTTTTAACAAGTTGGCAACCACCATCGGGTCGGTTTGGATCACTTTCGCCATTTCGGCCACTCCGGCTTCAGGGTCGTTGTAAACGCGGTTTATCTCCGTTATCGTTTTTGAAAGCGGTGGAAGTGATTTTACGCTGTTGATTATAGATTCTTTCAATTTTTTATCCTCCATGGCATTGTTGAACGGTTTTGTTCGGGTTGGAAATATAGGTATACCCATTGTAAAGTGTAAATATACCATAAATTATAACCGCTATGGAAGAAAGCGACATCATAAAATTGCGAAAATTCCCAGATGATGCCAAAGAGGTCAAAAATCCAAGCCCGAACATCGCCGGAATGGTACTCAGTCCAAACACAGCCATCACGATAGCTCCATCAAGAGCACTTGCCGTACTTGCCGCGGCAATAGCGAAAAAATAGACAAATCCGCATGGAAGCAAACCGTTTAGCATCCCTAACAGATAGAAACTAAAAAGCGACTTCGAATTGAGCACTTTTTTGAAACTGTTTTTATAAAAAGAAGAGGAGCTAAAAGAGTGCTCTATGATTGTTAAAAATTTTACCTTTCCAAGCAAAGAAAGACCCGCTAGCACCATAGCGACTCCGGCGACGATAAGCAAAATACCGTTTGCAAGGTTGCTAAAAGTAACCACACCGCCTATGTAGCCAAAAAGCGCACCAAGCGTAGTGTATGTCGTCACTCTCCCAAGCGAATAGAGCAAATGCGCGGCACTCTGGTACGCTTTTGAAGGCTCACCACCAAGCTTGATACTGCTGTAAGCGACGACTATGCCGCCGCACATCCCTATACAATGCCCAAAAGAACCCAAAAAAGCGATAGTGGCGATAGTGACTAGGTTGACCGTATCCAATTATTTTCCTTCTCTTTGTTTTATGATTTGCGCATATCTCGGATCGTTAAGCGTCTCTCCGCGCAAAACTCGAAGCCGCATAGTCTCAAAGTCTATCATCCCTTTCTTTTTATGCTCATACGCTCCAAAACCATACCCCATAGGGGTTTTTTCGTTGTCGGTATAGTACGCTTTCGTAGCGTCTATCCATCGGTTCGTATCGCGCGTATGTACGTAGATGATCACCTTTTTTTTAAAAGGCTTGTCTTTGAGCCATTCGACAAAATCCCCATGATCGTGAAAGAACCAGCTTTTACCGTCGTCTCGAATCACCTGAGAAGCGTAGTTCGTATCTTCTATCACCATACCGCAAAATGCATCTTGGTATTTGTTTTTTTCCAGATTTATCGGTGTTTTATTTGGATTTTCAAGTGTTACGACCATCTGTTTTTGATTCGATAGCGAAAGAAACACCCCCGCCACTATCGCCAAAATCGCAAAAACAACCAAAAACGGAGCTAATTTTTTCATCGTCTTCTTTTTCCTTTTCCCGCATCGTCCAAAATCAAGAACTCTTTTAAATCCTCTTTGAAATCATCGTCCAAACTCTCCCAAATCTCGTATTTTTTCGCATATCTTGGGAGGTCTTCTTTTTTCGATTTTTCCAAATCCCGTACAAGATAATGGTAACGCACAAGGTTTTTCGTATAGTCACTGAGAAAAAACCAGTTTTTTATTATCTGGTAACTCATCTCTTCGTGGTCTGTAAAACTGTACTCACCGTATTCTTTGTCTTCGTCGTCTTTGACATACGCGACAAAAGGCTTGCCTATGTCATGGAGCAAAGCAGCAGGGACGAACTTCCACTTTCCCCGCTTGATGGCTTCCCACGTTACCCAAATCGTATGCATCAGCACGCCATGACGATGGTACTTGTTCTGAACAAAGAAAAGCGAACGCCAAAAAGTGAGTGAAAAAATCGAATTTCTCTTTTTCATCGGTAGGATTTTACTATAAAAACCGTTTAACCGCTCTACATAAGAGGCACAATTCTAAGATTTCATTATGTCTATTTGTGCTATCATTGCTCAAAAAAAAAGAAAACTATGATTAAAAGTGTAATATCGACTACTATAGTGAGTGCGACACTCATTGCAAGCACATGGCAAATAGACGGCAGTTACGGTGTGAGGGATTTCTACATCCCCGATGACAAAACCCACACCATCGGTTTCGATCTCGGTTTGGACGCCAATGGCGTAGGTGCATACGAGATTGTACAAAAAGCACACCTCGAAGCCGCTGCCGAATACGACAAACACGAACACGACAGCGACCACATCCCCGTCCTTTTTAGCGGTACCTACAAAGCTGAAAAACCATTGCTTCGTTTTGGCTACGATTTCTACTTTATCGGTAAATTCGACATAGACTGGAGAATGAATACCGTAACGGGTATCGAACAAAGTTTCAATACCGCGATAAACGGCGGTATCCGCTACGAAAAAAACGGTTTTAGCGCACAAATCGACCTCTTTGGGGGGTGTTACTATCTTGAAATCGACGATGACACCCCAAGGGAGTTCGGATATACTAGAAGTGAACTAAAAAGGGGGCTTAAAGGTGCATACGGTACGTGGACGGAGATTTCCTACAAAAAAAACGGCTTTAGTGCACTCGTTTCGTACAGAGCTTGGAGAGAAAAATCGTTTTGGACAGAGCGATACACCACGTTCGAATTGGAAAAAGAACAAACCAACGGGAAGAAAATAGGACTACGCATAAAAAACACCATCTACAACCTCGACCCACTCAACATCGCACCCTACCCCATCTTGCCTTGGAACAACGACATTGTTTTTCTTCTATATCTAAAACAACGCATCTGGTAAAAAGCAAAGAGGTAGCATCAGCTTTTGCAAACCTCTTTGCCGACCATTCTCTTCATCTCCTCGCAACTAAAACCGGCTTTTAGGCGCGCTTTGGTGTTTAGCTCTTTGAGTTTTCCAAAACCGTTTGGGTAGTAGAGTTTGATTATCTCTACGTACGCTTCCTTTGCAACACCCTCTTTTTGACATACATACGAAAACCATTTGTCCCCTTTGTGTACGTGGTCTATCTCCTCTTCCAAAATCAGCTCCAAAACGTTTTTGATATTATCTAATATCTCGTTTTTTTGCAGGTTGTTCAGCTTCTTGAGTATCGCCGGAGTTGCATCGAGACCATTGGCCTCAAGGTAGCGGGGCACGACGGCAAGGCGGTGCAAAAGGGAGTGTGCGGTTTTTTGACTCGCTTCAAAAAGCGCATCATGTACGGCGAAATCACCATAAGCGTATCCAAGAGTGTTCAAAATCCGCTCTATAGCCAAAAAATGGCGCACTTCGTCATCGGCGACTTCGAGCCAATCGTCGTAAAACTCACAAGGCATACCGCCAAAACGGTAGCAAATATCAAGTGCGAGATCGATAGCGCTGTACTCTATGTGCGCTACGGCATGCAGCAGTCTTGCCTGCCCCTCTTTTGTCGATAGATTGGAACGTTTTGGAACCTCCTTTGGAGCTACGACGGTGCAAAACCCGCTATATGACGGTGTTTGAAACGGTTTTGGAGAGAACGCTTTGTCGTACTTCATCGTACCGTTTTTATAGTTTGCATAAAAAGCTTCAAAAAGCGCTATTTTCTCTTTTGGTGTCGATGCCGTGAGGATTGTTTCTAATTGATGATAAAATTCCATATAAAATTTTATATAATTGGAAGTAAAATGGAGATAAAAGTACAACCCATGGGGGCATACCAAACAAACTGCTACATAGTTTCCATCGACGACAAAGAGTTCATCATCGACCCGGGCGTAGGTGCTACAAGCTGGGTGATGCAAAACGTCAAAAACCCAACAGCCATCTTGAACACCCATGGGCATTTCGACCATGTGTGGAGCAACGACGAACTGCAAAAAGCACTACGCATCCCCCTTTATACCCCAAAAGAGGACGCTTTTTTCTTAAAAAGCAGCTCATGGATGCCCGACTTACCCCCTTCCACACCCGATTATCTCGTAGAACCAAACGAAACTATCGACTTTGACGGTGTGCAGGTGCAGTTTTTGCATTTTCCCGGACACACCCCCGGTTGCAGCGTCATTGAAATAGGTGATGCTTGGTTTAGCGGCGATTTCATCTTCGAGCGAAGCATCGGTCGAACCGACTTCCCCTACTCCAGTGCCCAAGATATGAAACGCTCTTTGGAACGCTTCAAAACCATACCTTACGATAAAACCGTCTATCCCGGTCACGGCAACACCACGACGATAAAACAAGAGCAACAATACGCCGATTTTTGGATACAGCAATTATGAGTACGTTCGATAGCAGAGCCAAAGAGTGGGACAAACTCCAGCGAAGAGTCCAAAACGCCAAAGATATCGCCCAAGCTATTTTTCGACGTATCGAGCCAAATGAGAACATGCAAATCATCGACTTTGGTGTCGGTACGGGGCTTTTGGGGTTCGAAATAGCCAAAAAAGTAAAAAAAGTGTACGGCGTAGATACCTCCAAAGAGATGTTGGAAACACTCAAAACCAAAAACAGCGACACGCTCTACATAGAACCGATACTCGCCGACATAATGAAAGAACCGCTTGAACTCGTCGTCGATGGGGTTGTAAGCTCTATGACCTTACACCATATAGAAGATTTGGAAAAATTTTTCAACACCATTAAAGACAACCTCCGCACCGGAGGTTTCATAGCCATAGCCGACTTGGTAAGCGAAGACGGCACGTTCCATAGCGACAACACCGGAGTACACCACTTCGGGTTCGCAAAAGAAGAGCTCCTTGCCATCGTAAAAAAAGCGGGATTTCAAAACGCCGATTTTACCGTCATCCACGAAATCAAAAAGCCGCACAAAAATTTTCCGGTATTTTTACTTACCGCTTTTAAGGGAGATTAAGCAAACCTTGCTATAATTTCGCCATCGGTTTTGGAAAGTTCCAAAAAACGATGCCACCGTGGTGAAATTGGTAGACACGTCGGATTCAAAATCCGATGCCTTCGGGCGTGGCGGTTCGAGTCCGCCCGGTGGTACCAAAAAACCTCTCCAAACATACATTTTCCAAGTTATTTTAAAACCTACAAAGCCCTAAAACAGGGAAATATCATCGTATTTACTTCGGCATTTAACGGCATATTGCATCTTGTCATATTCCTTGTAAAAATAGCAGTTTTGCAGTAGTATTGCAGTAGATTATGCAGTAGATTTACACCAATGCAGTAGATTTTAAAAGGAGTTGGAAAATGGCAAAAATGGTAGCACCGCTAACAGATACAAAAATCAAAAAAGCGAAACCAAAAAACAAAGTCTATGTCTTAAGAGACGGTGGGGCGGCTTGAACCTACAAGTCAATCCAAGTGGGAGTAAAATTTGGATAATTGACTACATAAACCCGATAACAAAAAAGCGAAGCACTAAAACGATAGGGCATTATCCGTATGTTTCTCTCAAAGAAGCAAGAGAAGAACGAGAAGCATTTAAAGAAAGTACAAAAGACAAACGAGAGTTTGCGTTAAAGAAAAATGGTTACATCACTTTTGGAGAGGTTGCAAAACTTTATTTCGATAAAATAATAAAAGAGAAGTCCGAAAACTATGTTTCCAAAGAGAAAGGACGCTACAATGCTTATCTTAAATCGTTGGCACAAACACATATAATTGACATCAAAAAAAACGCCCATTCTAATATCAAGTGCAATTTCACCTAAGTTTTAGCCAGACAGAGCAACCTGCTCATTTCACTCGCCCATTCTAATATCAAGTGCAATTTCACCTAAGTTTTAGCCAGACAGAGCAACCTGCTCATTTCACTAAAAAACACTTCAAACGGAGTTTTATATCCAAGCACTTTTCTGGGTCTGTGATTGAGCAGATTTTGTATGGTAATGATTTCCTCCTTTGAGTGATCCGGCTACACTTATTAGGACACAGAAATGATAAAATTTCTGTAGAAAAATAAGAGAGGAAAAGAAGATGGCAGGATATGGAAGAAGATACACTCAAGAGTTCAAAGATTCAACAATCCAGTTGGCACTCAATAGTGAGAAATCGGCAATACAAATAGCTAAAGACTTAGGGATGAGTGAAAAAACACTCTATGGATGGTTACGAGATTATCGAAAAAAACATAATCTACCAAGCAGTGTAAATACAACTAAAAAATCAAACACAA
>JALWGC010000012.1 GCA_027038835.1 Helicobacteraceae bacterium
GCAAAACGACCGCACTATAGTTTGCTGAACAAAGCGAAGATAAAAAGTGAGTTTGGCATCACTATCCCTTACTGGAAAGATTCGCTCGATGAATGTTTGCAGACTTTAGGTGAGAGAAAATAGTGGCGAAGATAGATAAAATCAAAGAAACATTGAATTCTTTGAGAATTGCTTTGACCATAATATCAGCATTTATTATTGCTCTTGGCGGTTCATTAGGCAGTTTTTACAGAAGTAATGATTTTGGAATTTTGTTTTGGCTAGTCTTTATTTTCATAATTTTATTTGTAGTTATAGGGTATGTTATAATACATAAGATTAAAATGAAAACCGATGAGTTGGAGGATTTGTAAAATGGAAACAATGGCTTTAATAATAGCATCTGTTGCCGTTATATCGATGTTTGTATATATGCTAAAAGAGTTTGGTGGTAACGCTAAGAAAAAGGTACATAACTAATGCTGAACGATAATAATCACAAAACTATATTAGTCACCGGTTGTGCCGGTTTTATCGGCTCAAACTTCGTTCCATACTTCTTAGATAAGTATGAAAATTACAATATCGTCAATCTCGACCTACTTACCTACGCAGGCAATCTTGAAAATCTCAAAGAGGTGGAAAATCATCCGCGATACAAATTTATAAAGGGTGACATCTGTAACCGTGAATTGGTAGAGTTTATCTTTAACGAATACGACATCCAAGGGGTAATCCACTTTGCAGCCGAGAGCCATGTCGATAACTCCATCAAAAATCCGGGTGTGTTTGTAGAGACCAATGTCAATGGAACCTACACACTTCTTGATGTAGCCAAAAACTACTGGATGGAAAGACCGTTCACATATAAAGAAAAATATGACAACTGCAGATTTCATCACATAAGCACCGATGAAGTCTACGGTACACTCAGCGACGATCCAAACGACCTCTTTACCGAAGAGACCCCCTACGCTCCTAATTCACCCTACAGCGCAAGCAAGGCAAGCAGCGATATGATAGTGCGAAGCTACAAAGAGACATACGGTCTTAACACCGTCATCACAAACTGTTCCAACAACTACGGTCCAAAACAGCATGATGAAAAACTGATCCCAACCATCATCAGAAATGCGCTTGCAGGTAACCCTATCCCAATCTATGGGGATGGGAAAAACATTAGAGATTGGCTCTATGTACTTGACCACTGCAAAGGAATAGATATTGCCTTTCACAAAGGAAAATCGGGAGAGACCTATAACATAGGTGGTAGAAACGAGCGAACCAACCTACAGATAGTCGATGCTATCTGTAAAATCCTCGATGAAAAAGTACCGCCCAAAGAGCGAATCAGCAAAGAGAGCTACAAAGAGCTTGTGACATTCGTCGAAGATAGAGCCGGACATGACAGACGCTACGCGATCGATGCGACGAAAATCGAGAACGAGCTTGGATGGAGGGCGAACGAGACTTTCGATACAGGGATTGTGAAAACTATTGAGTGGTATTTGGAGAAATACACTAAATACAAACAAGAGAAATAATTAATGGTCCATACATTGGTAACAAATAAAATTATACATTTTTTGGATATTTTTCAAAAAGCAGACAAAAGAGAAAAAATTAGGCTCATTTTGATACTGTTAAGTATGTCTCTTGCTTTTAGTATCCCGTTTGGAGAGCAATATTCCAAAAAAATCATATTAATGGAGTTTATAATTTGGCTCTTTTATGTGAAAACAGGAGAAATCAAACAGATTTTTTCCAATCATATTACTAAAATTATCGTTATATTTATATTATTGCACATTTTTGCTCTTATATATAGCGAACATTTACACCTAGGATGGCATCAAACCAGTCAACTATTTCGCTATTTTTTGCTACCGATCGTTATGATTATGAGTATAGTAAAAGATAAACGGGATATACAGATAATAATAGGTGCATTTGTTTTTAGCATGTTTATAAATGAAATAATTTCATATCTGATATACTTTGATCTATACCAAACAGAATTTTCCAAAACTAGAGGATACCCTGTAGGATTTATCAATCATATTCAATACAGTGTTTTAGTTGCATTTAGTGCAATACTCATACTATATCAATCTCGACTCGTACAAAATAAGATGCTTAAAATTGTTTATATTATATTTTTCATGACAATGACTACAAACTTGGTTATATCAAGCGGTAGAACTGGGTATTTTATCTATTTTGCGAGTTTAGTGATATTACTCTTTATCTATTTTAAATTCTCTATCAAAAACTTTTTACAGGTGTTGCTCTTTCCTACTGTAGTTTTTTATCTTGGATATACTTTTAACGATAGTGTTCAAGCAAGATTTAACGCTACGATGCTTGATATTAAAAAAGTTGAAGAAAACAACTATAATGGTAGCATAGGTGCAAGACTCGCTTTTTATCCAATTACATACGATATACTCAAGCAAAAAAATAACAGTTTTATATTTGGTGCCGGTATGGGAGATATTCCTTATGAGTTAGAACAAGCAACAAAAAGAACCGGTCTAATTAAAACTATTTATCCGCATCTTCACAGCTCTTATTTAACAGCATATGTCAATACCGGAATTATCGGTTTGTTAATACTTTTGTATTTAGTTTACAGTTTGTTCAAACTACCAATAGAAGACAAAGAGATAAGATTTGTAAAACTACTTTTTTTACTCAATTTTTCTCTAGGTATGATTCCAGATATTTTATTAACACAAAAAACAACTATGATCTATTTTTCAGTTTTTATTGGCCTAATTTTAGCACAATATAAACTAGAAAAATCAAAGGGCAACGCTTGACAACTCCCTTAGTATCTATAGCTATGACAACTTATAATGGAGAAAAATTTTTAAAAGAGCAATTAAACTCTATTATAAATCAGACTTACAAAAATTTGGAAATCATTGTTGTAGATGACAACTCAACCGATAAAACTTGGCAATTACTTCAAGAATACAGTCAAAAAGATCAAAGAATTAAAATCTTCAAAAACAATACCAATTTAGGTTTTATAAAAAATTTTGAAAAAGCTATAAAATTATGTTCTGGAGAATATATAGCCTTAAGCGACCAAGATGATATTTGGAAATTAAATAAAATAGAAGTTTATATAGATAATATTGGAGAAAATCTTCTCATATATTCCGATGCCGTTTTGATTGATAGAGATGGAAACAAACTAGGAAAACAACTTGTAAGGCCAAGTAGTAGATTATGTAAGGGGTCGTGTAACAAGGCATTTTTTTTAGTCAATTTTACATCTGGAAATACAATGATGTTTAAAAAGAAACTAATCGAACATATTTTACCAATGCCAGAATCGATTTTCCATGATATATGGATCGGTTTTGTAGCTTCCACACTTGGGAGTATAACCTATACTGATGAAGCACTGACATACTACCGAAGATATTCAGAACAAGTTACACATGTCGATCATACGCAAAAACCTCTAAATCCTATAGATAGATTTCACTTCAAAAAAGAAGCTTATATGCAAACTGCAAAAAATCATATTCCAGTACTAAAAACTTTTTATGATTCAAATCTGATCAAGAATCAAGATACAATAAAACTTATTGAAGAACTTCTAAATCAATTTGAAAACTATGAGACTATATATTTTAATTTTTCTCTTTATAAACTCTTGAAAAAGCATGAGGATGAAATTTTTTGTTCTATTCGTCACTTCAAAAGAAAGAGACGTGCTTTTAGATTATCTGTCGGTTTGAAACTTAAAGCTCTGTCTTTATTTATACTATAAAAGGATTCTGCATATGAAAAAACCTACAGCCATTGTTTGTCTCTCACCTTATAGTGGAGGTATGGAGTTAGACGCTATAAAAACGGCAAACCATCTTGCAGAAATCTCACCCATTACTTTGATAGTTAAGCAAGGCACCTTTTTAGAAAAGAAAGCAAATAAAATTAAAAACAATAAAATCCAAGTAAATACTATAAACTTTAAAAGTAGTGTCAGTTTATCCATAATTAAAAATACAAGAAAAATTGTACAAGAGCATGGTATAAAAAATATAATCTTCTTTGGAGCCAGTGAGCTTAAATCGCTCTATTTCGCTTTTTTTGGACTTGACATAAATCTATGCATAAGACACGGAACTACAAAATCTACTCCAAAAAAAGATTTTTTCCATCAATTAATTTACAGTAAAGTCAATTGGCATATCGCCAATTCAAAACACATACTGAATAATGTCAAACAAATAATACCTTATGGAAAAAATACAAAAGATATTGTCATTTATCCATCATTCAAATTCAATACCCCTTCCCCAATAAAACATAAACCACTTACACTTCTTCATGTAGGAAGAATCGCGGATGGAAAAGGGCAAATAGATGCTATAAAAGCATGTGAAATTTTAGTCAAAAACAATATTGACTTTCAATTCAACATCGTCGGTAGTTTTGATGAAAAATACAAAAACCATTTTTTAGATTTTTTAGACAAATGTCCATATAAAAACAAAATCAATCTTATCGGCTTTACCGACAATGTCGAAAAATATTACAATGAAGCGGATATCTTTTTATTCCCAAGCTACGGAGAAGGTCTTAGTAACGCTTTTATAGAAGCCCTAGCTCATAATTTAATTTGTATTTGCTATAATAATACTTCTTTTTACGAATTAAAAAAACTAGGATTCTATTTTCATATGTGTAAAAATTTAGATATAAAAGAACTTGGTTCCAAATTACTATTTGTCAGCCATAAAAAAATAGAGGAAAAACAATATTCTTCAGTAAACTTTGAGAAAACAAAAAAAAATTTTTCAATTGAAAATGAACTAAAAAATTATAAGAGTATCCTAACATGAAGCTTATTGCTGCAACCGTTTTTTATAACCCCGAATCAGAAGTAATTAACAATATATCATCTTATATTGACTCTATAGAAAAACTTATAATTATAGACAATTCTGAAACTGTTAATAAACTAATAAAAAATAAAATATTAGAAAAATTTTCGAATGTTATCTACATTAATAATAATAAAAATATTGGAATTGCAACAGCTTTAAATATCGCTTGTTCCAGAGCTATAGAACTAGAATATAAATATATTCTTTTGATGGATCAAGATAGTTCTTTTCTCAATTTTAATAGCTTTATTCATTGTATTTATTCCCAAATTTCAGATAATGTCGCTGTATATACAGCTAATTCTGGACAATCCGACAATAGTATGCTCTGTGATTACATCAAAGAAGACAAGACAATAACATCTGGTTCTATAATTAACTTAAAAGTTTATCAAACACTTGGCCCATTTCTTGATAAATTATTTATTGATGAAGTTGATTTTGAATACTGTTTACGTGCAAATTTACACAAATTTGAAGTTAGATTCTATCCACATCATAAACTTATACATAATTTAGGCGACTATAACAAAAGAAGTAGATATAAAATCCAGCATAATTATATGAGACGATACTACATAACAAGAAATCGTTTCTATGTCTCTTCTTTATATGGAAAATATTTTCAAGAATATAGTATGAAAACAACTCTCTACCAGTATCTCTATAGAAATAGTTGGAAAATTTTGACACGAGAAGATGACAAACTAAGGAAATTAAAATCAATATATCTTGGTTTTATCGATTTTCTTTTAAATAAATATGGGAAAAAAGAATTTGACTATTAATAAAATGAAAACAAAAAAAATTCTTTTTATTCTCAAAAACAAAAATGAAGCTTCATCAAGGTTTCGGGTTGAAGCATATTTTCCTTATCTAAAAAATGATTTTACATTTTCAATTTTTTATTCGGAGTATAACAACAATGCAATTCCTAAAATTCTTCGTTCTTTTATCAAACGAATGAGATTTATTCGACTTTTGTTTCAAGTCACTCGATACGATATCGTTTTTATGCAAAGACCCATGAGTTCCGATAGAAAAAAAAGTATTTTTTTCGAAAAACTACTTGTGAAATTCAATAAAAATCTTATTTTCGATTTTGACGATGCCTTATTTGTACAGAATCATACAAAAATATCTAATCTTATCAAAATATCAAGACGAATAATATGCGGTAACGACTATCTTGCCAGATATGCGAAACAGTATAATCTCAACACTTTTGTCATTCCTACCACAATCGATACTCAAAAGTTCTTTCCTCTTAAAAATAAGCAATATGATAAGCTAACAATCGGCTGGACGGGAACCAGTGGAAACTATGACAATTTCTCGCAAGAGCTTATTGAGACATTAAAAAAACTTCTCGATAATTACCAAAATATAAATTTTTTATTTATTTGTGATAGAAAACCACCGGAACATTTTAATTTTTCTTATAATTTTATTCAGTGGAATGAAAAAACTGAATTAAACGATCTTCAAAAGATAGATATTGGTCTAATGCCTTTAATAGATTCCGAATGGACAAGAGGCAAATGTGGTTTCAAACTTATTCAATACGGTGCAATAGGGATTCCATCCATTGCCTCAAATGTGGGAGTCAATAATCAAGTAATACTTCAAAATAAAAGCGGATATCTTATTGATTATGAGAAAGAATGGTATGACAAATTAGAGCTTCTAATCAACAATGAAAAGTTAAGAAAGAAGTTCGGTGAAACAGCTCGTAAACATATAGAGTCCAGCTACTCTGTGAAAGCAACCTATCCCCTATTGAAAAATGTATGTAATTCTTTAATTCAATGAGTATTAAGACCCTCTTCACACACAAATTTATTTAACTTTTTATTCTGCTGAAACTTCTCCCACTCTTTTCCAATCGATATATCATCCCTAAATGACCTATCATGATAAAGATGAAAAAGATTCGCAACATTTTTAGCGGATTTGAACTTATATCCGGCAGATTTGAATCTCCATTCAAGATCGGTATCGTCTCCTATTGGAGTTTGTCCATACCCTTCATCGTAACCGTTTATGGAAACGATCGCTTCTTTGAAACAGGAATAGTTGCAACCAAGTAAATTTGTATTGGAATTTCTTTTTTTCAAAAAAGTTTTATAAAACCATCCGTTTGGACTAAAATAAAATCCTGCCTCCGTATGCCCCTCCTTGGCATCTTTAGTTATAGACAAAAATCGCCAGAAAAACTGTCGTTCCAATTCCCATGACGCTATCTTCTTTTCTCGAAGCATTCGAGAGTAGTTCGGTCCAAGGTTGCATCTTCTTCCACTAACTATATAATCTTTTTCTGCAAGTGCTACATGACCCTCTATAAAAGTAGTATATGGCACACAATCACCATCGATAAATATCAAATATTCCCCACTTGATGCTAAAATACCGTTATTTAATGAACGCATCTTTCGTATACCGTCATCTTCTTGAAACGTATGTTTTATGTCCAACTCTTGTGCATATCGATCGATACATTTTTTCATCTCAACGGCATTATTATCCTCAGCGACAATCACTTCAAAATTCTTGTACGTCTGTTTTTTCAAAGCTTCCAATATCAGCTCCAACGCCTCGATATCTTTATATACTGCTATAATTACGCTTACTTTCACTAATTCTCACCTAGGTTTTATCATTTTTTTTGTATTATACATTTTTTAAAATTCACAAGAGGTAAAATGCTATTTAACAGCTTTGAATATATCTTTTTCTTTCTACCCGTAACTTTTTTTATCTACTTTTTTCTTTTGAAAAAACGCTTGATAATTGCCGCAAAAGCCTTTTTGGTTTTTGCCTCATTATTTTTTTATAGCTGGTGGAATCCTATCTATCTTCCAATCATTCTTGTTTCGATGCTATTTAACTATACCGTAGGCAATCTATTGAGTAAAGATGCAAAATATACGAAAACAAGCAAAAGACAGATATTGTTTTTTGGTATTTTTAGTAATATCGCCTTACTAGGATATTTTAAATATGCCGACTTTTTTATAGAAAACTACAATTATATTTGGAACGAGAATGTAGGGCTGTACCACCTTGCTTTACCTTTAGGAATCAGTTTTTTCACTTTCCAACAAATCTCTTATCTTGTTGACAGCTATAGAAAAGAAACGGAAGAATACGATTTTCTGAATTATGCGCTTTTCGTTACATTTTTTCCTCAGCTTATAGCCGGTCCTATTGTACACCACAAAGAAATGATGCCGCAATTCGCTTCGAAATGGAATCTTATAAAAAAATATGAAAATATAGCTACTGGACTTTTTGTTTTTTCCATAGGATTATTTAAAAAAGTAGTTATTGCAGACACTTTTTCTACTTGGGCTACAAATGGGTTCGATCATGCACAAACACTCAACTTATTGGAAGCATGGGCCACCTCTCTTTCTTATACTTTTCAACTATATTTCGATTTTAGTGGCTATACCGATATGGCAATAGGTGCTGCGCTTTTATTCAATATAAAACTTCCTCAGAATTTCAATTCTCCATACAAAGCGAAAGATATCCAAGATTTTTGGAGAAGATGGCATATTACACTTTCTCATTTTTTAAGAGACTATATCTATATCCCTCTTGGCGGTAGCAGAGTTGCGGAATGGAAAGTATATAGAAATCTTCTTGTTACTTTTTTGCTTGGTGGTCTTTGGCATGGGGCTGGTTGGACATTCGTATTTTGGGGTTTTTTGCACGGTATAGCACTAGTAATCCATCGTATTTGGAAAAAACTCGGTTTTACCATGCCTACCATTCTTGCTTGGTTTATTACTTTCAATTTTATCAATATCGCTTGGGTATTTTTTAGAGCGAATAATTTTGAAACTGCGACAAAAGTACTAAAAGGGATGTTCACAGGGGAATTGGTATTGCCAGAAAAATACGCCCATTTTGTCCATTGGTTGCATCCAAAAATCTCTTCTTTATGGCTTGGAGATATTTACGCCGATAAATATCTTTTGCTTTATCTTATCTTAGGTGCTTTTGTTTTACTCTTAAAAAACAGCACACAACTGCAAGAGATTTTTCATACCAATAAAAAAACCGTTTTCTTCAGTGCTTTGTTATTTATAATATCTTTTTTAAATATGAGTGGAGTCCATGAATTTCTATACTTTAATTTTTAACCAAAAAACTATAAAACCAAAAGAATGGATTAAACAGGTATTCGTCACTACCATTGTCTTGGCAAGTATTATCTTGCTAACAAACTTCATCGTCGATCCTTACAATATGACTTCGTATAACTTGCTCCATCTAAAATATAAATTTGCACGTGACGACAGAAGTGAAAAAGTGAACTATTTTAAAACACTTCCACGATTTGACAATATCTTGATAGGAAGCAGTAGAGTTTATTCTATCAATCCAAAAATCGTAACAAAAATTCTTGGAGGAAGCACTTACAATTTTGGAGTTGGAACGGCAACTATCGAAGATCATTTAGGCATCCTCAAATACCTTATTCGACAAAACAAAATCCCAAAAAATATCATACTTGGAGTTGACTTTTATACTTTCAATCCGGAAATCCCACCAAATAGCTATTTTCTACGCAACAAAGAGCTAAACTTTTTATCGTTTAAAAACTATGATGAAAATATATTTGCAAAATTTTTCTCTTTCGACGCTTTTAGAGCCTCCGTATCTACACTCAAACACAATCTTAAAAACGATGTCAAACCACGCTTTGATACTCTTGGTTGGGGTGGAAGCTATCAAGACTATTCAAAAAAAGATATAAATATCGCCAACCATATTGCGAGAAAACAAATAGAAGAAGAGAAAAAAAAGATATATTCGAACTTCCACTATTCACATATAGATAAAAAACGGATAGCGTATTATGAAGAGTTTAAAAAACTTGCGAAACGATATAAAATCCACCTTTATGTTTTTCCTACACCCTTACACCCTCTTTTACTAAAAGAATTAAAAGCACACAAAGAGACAAATACGGCCTTAAAAGAATTTATCGCTTATTTGCAGACGTTTCCGAACTTTTACAATATGTTTGAAGACAAAAGACTTTACTCCAACCTAAAAAACTTCAATGGCGCTACACACACCACAAGTAATGCCGGAGACATTATGATGGAAGATTTACTTAACGCCCATAACGATAACTATGAAACTCACCCACATTTCCGCTAAAAAGCAGTTCTTGACTCACACCGCTAAAACTTAGCACATCCTTTTCAAGCTGTGTGTCGAGTTTGTCGCATATTGCGCTCTTTTTTTCAAAACCTTCAAGATCGAAACACTCCATCTTCTTGGCGGCTATATTGTACTCGACAATGCGGTTGTTCTTAACGATTCCAAGCAGTCCGTTTTGAAAATAATCGGCAAAAAACACCTCATCTCTTATAAGCGATTTGCCGCTAAAATTTGGAAATATCTTTTTATAATCCCCAAGTACCAAATCTGCAACCGTCGGTGCTATGTCTCTTTGAGAGAGTACGACATCTTTATATTTGGGTTGTATCAACTTGGGTGCATACACGGCAAAAGGGATCTCGTAGTTTTTCAAACTGCCATTTATATGCCCGCCGCAGTGATCGGCAAAAAGGACGAACACGGTATTTGGATACTTCGCTTCCACCTCTTTTATAAACTTCCCTAAAGCGTAGTCGGCAAAGTGAAACACATTGAGCTGTTTATTTATCGTATCATCATCTACAAAATGGATAGGCTTTATCGCTTTTGGAAGCTTTTCATCATGTGTCGTCGCACCGTTGATGCCTATAACGAAAGGCTCTTTAAGTGTTGTCGAGAGCTTCTCAAGAACGAAGTTGTACAAATCCTCATCATGCACACCCCAGTAGTTTTCTTCATATATCCGTTTTTTCACATCCCGCTTTCCGTAGCTGTAACGAAAACCCAAAGAGTTCGCCAGACTTCCCGTTCCACTCGTTTCTTTGGATGTTCCTTGAAAAAAAGCACTACTATAACCCCGCTTATCAAATTCATCGACGATGGAATAATAATGAAAATCTTGTAGTTGCGTTTTGGCTACCGACTTCCCAAGCGGATTTTGAAACGAAACAAGTGTTGCGAACATCCCTTCAGTCGTTCTGTGTCCGTTAGCCACCATAAAGCGAGGACGAAGCGACTTTTGTAAAAAAGCGTCGAAATTCGGTGTAGCTTGCGCTTTTTTATATCCGTACGGTTGTAAAAATGTCGCACTCCAACTCTCCAAAAAGAAAAACACGACATTTGGCTTGGAGTGTACAATCGGTTTGGAAAGGGTTACGTTATTATCGGCATACAGTGCGCCAAACACTTTTTCGATCTCTTTTTCATCGACTCGAGGCAATTGCACAGGTCTTAGTTTTTTGCTTTGCGTAGCCATAGAAAAAACCATATTGTACATACCGTTAAGCGAAAGCGAAGCGAGTTTCGTATCGCCTATTTGATTTGCCTGCCACGGATTGAGCGGTATGTGCTGCCACATCCCTCGGATGAAAAATACACTAAGTAAAAGTAAAAAAATCTTCTTTATAGCAAAATACCTATCTAAGTGTTCTTCTTGTATTTGGAAAAACAGCTTCCGTAATCCAACAAACATCAAAATAGCGCTGAAAACAGTTACAACAAACCCTAAGCTATGCTGACTCAGTCCCGTCATCAACAACGCATGGGCATCGTTAACAATATCGAATATCTCATATCCGACATGTCTGGAGGCTTCACCAAAATAAAACATATCTCCAATCTGCGCCAGCAATACGGTTACAACCGACAAAGAAGCTATAATCGTAAAAAACTTTTTATTCCAATCAAAGAGAGTCGCTAAAAAGGCGACAAACGCACTTGCGGCAAAATCGAAGCGGTATCCCCAAAAAATAGCTCGCACGATATCACTCATGCTATAACTTGCAAAATTCTCTTCAAAATTACAATAAAAAACGAATTTCGTCCCAATTATCGTTACATAAACGAGAACAAAAACTAAAAAATAGTTCTTTAAAAAGTTATATTTCATCTATCGCCTTGTAGAGTTTTTCCAACTGTTGCGTATATTCGAATTTTTCCAAAACTTTGTGTTTGGCTCTTTTTGCCATCTCTTTTGCCTTGGTTTGGTTTTCATAAAGCCACTGCAGTCTCTTGCTCAAGTCCTCGGCATCTCTCTCAAAAAGCAAGCCATCCACTCCATCATCGATAATCTCAAGCGGTCCACCTTTGTTCGTCGCCACTACTACCACCTCGTTTACCATCGCTTCTATGACCACCAAACCGAAAGTCTCCTGCTTTGTCGCCAAAGCCGAGGCATCACAAAGCCTGAAGTGTTCGTTCACCTCTTTGGTAAAGCCGGTAAATATCACCTGCCTTTCGATGCCATACCCTTTTACTTTCTCTTTTAGCTCACTTAGATACCCCTCATCCATCGTGTGTCCGACGACAAGCGCTTTGATGTTTGGATTTTGAAGTTTTTCAAGCGCTTCTATGAGGAGCCATTGCCCTTTCCCCTCCTCTATGCGCCCGACGATGCCCACAACGAACTCTTCATCGGTTATGCCGTATTTATGCTTCAACTCCTCGACTCTTTTTTCATCCACTTTGGGCTCTTTGACACCCATATAGACCATCTTTATCTTTGGACGCACACTTTGAGGCACGAAGCGCTCTATCTGCTCTTTGACCTGATTGGTTACGGCATGCATCATGTCTATATTTTTATAAAGCCACTTGTGATAGAAGTCGTTTTTGAAGCGGGTCATCGTCATATTGCGTGTTTGAACGAGATGAGGCTTTTTTTTGCTGAGCACTTTGGCAAGGACGACGGTAGGCATATCTTTCGTCCAATGAAAGTGAATAACGTCTATGTCGTTTTCATCGACGAACGAAGCAAGCTTCATAGCCGGCGCGAGGGGGAAAAGCTTCTTACGCTCTATGTAGTGTTTTTCACCTTCAATGTATCTATCGAGTTTCGTTCCCTCTTGCACCATAACCAAACAAGAAGTTCTCTCACCGAAAAAACGGTAACACTGCACCATAAAAAGCTCCAACCCGCCAAGGTCGGGAGAGAGGCAAAATTCTAAAATCTTTTGTTCTTTTTTCATTGCATAATTTTAGCATAGATTAGATATAATTACCCCAAACAAAGGAGAATCTATGGGTGCACTAAGAGTAGAGGATCTTCCGACATATACCTATGAAGACTACAAAGAGTGGGAAGGGGATTGGGAGCTTATATACGGCTTGGCTTATGCGATGGCTCCAGCTCCCATGATACGGCATCAAGCCATAAGCAACAACATAGCTTGGGAATTGAAAAACATTCTAAGCGATTGCAAAAGATGCCAAGCTCTACTACCGGTTGACTGGAAGATAGCCGAAGACACCGTCGTACAGCCCGATAACAGCGTCATCTGCTTCAAACCCACCAACGATGCCTACATCTCCAAAGCACCTGCGATCATCTTCGAGATTCTCTCCAAAGCAACCGCCAAAAAAGATCAAACCATCAAGTACGACCTCTACGAAAGAGAGGGGGTGCGCTACTACATCATCGTCAATCCCGACGACAAAGTGGCAAAAGTATATGAGCTCAAAGATGGCAGATACGCAAAACTCTGCGATGCGACCGATGAGACGGTAGAGTTCAAGCTCGATGCATGCAAAGATACACTTTCGTTCGATTTTTCCAAGATATGGTGAGTAAATCTTGATCAAATACACTATCAATCCCGAGTACGAAGAACTCAAAGAGTTTCTCCTCCATATCAAGGAGCACTTCAAAAAGGATGAGCACACCATCCACAAAGCCCGCAACGAGATAAAGGTCATCCCCTTTCAGGGCAAAAACTTCGTCGTCAAGTCCTTCAAAAAGCCCTCCTCCCTCAAAGCGCTCTACTACGCCAAAAAAGCCTCCAAAGCAAAACGAAGCTACGACTACGCACTCAAACTCGCAGAGCTTACGCCAAAACCTGTCGGCTATATAGAGTTTTACGAAAACAGCCGCTTAAAAGAGAGCTTCTATGTCAGCGAGTACTTCGCCTACGACTTCACGATGAAAGAGGTTTTAAGAGATGCCGATTTTCAAAACCCAAAAGAGGTCTTGGAGGCTTTCGCTATTTTTAGCTCCAAACTCCATGACCTTGGAGTGCTACACAAGGACTACAGTGCCGGCAACATCCTGATAAAAAAGGAGCCAAACGGCTACACCTTCAAGGTTGTCGATCTCAACAGAATGGCATTTAAAACACTCTCGCTCGATGAGCGGCTCAAAAACTTCGATATGCTCTGGGCGAGTGTCGAAAAGATGAAAATCATCGCGACAAAATATGCCGAGATATACAACCTCGACCCCCATATAGTCGTCAAAAAGGCATTGCATTACTCTTTTATGCTCAAACTACGCAAAAACTTCAAAAAACTCCTCAAAGGCAAAGTAAAAAATATAGACTGGTGAGAAAATGGAAAAGATAAGCGCAACGATTATAACCTATAATGAAGAGAACAACATCAAACGCTGCATAGAGAGTCTGGACTTTTGCGACGAGATCGTCGTCGTGGACAGTCTCAGCACCGATAGAACCGTAGAGATGGCAAAAGAGCTCGGAGCCAAAGTGTATGACCAAAAATTCCTCGGTCACATAGCCCAAAAACAGCTTGCCGTGGACAAGGCTTCCAACGACTGGGTTCTCTCTCTCGATGCCGACGAAGAGGTCTCGCCGGAGCTGAGAAAAAGCATACTCAAACTGAAAGAAAAAGGTTTCGACAAAGATGCCTATGCGATGAATCGCATCAGCTTTCATCTTGGTAGATGGATACGCCATGGTGGGTGGTATCCGGATCGAAAAGTACGTCTCTTCAACAGACAAAAGGCGCACTGGGGCGGTTACAACCCCCATGATAAGGTGATCGTCGATGGCAGTGTCGGCAGACTCAAAGGCGATCTAAGGCACTATGTCTTCAAAGACCTCAGACAAAACATCGACGCAAACAATTCTTACTCTTCTATCATGGCAGAAGACCTCTATAAAAACGGTGTGAAGTTCTCTATGACCAAACTGTTGCTCAAGCCCGTTGGAAAGTTTTTGGAGGTCTATATCTACAAAAGAGGCTTTTTAGACGGTATGCCGGGGTTTATCATAGCTGTTGGCGCCTCTTACAGTATGTTTTTGAAATTCGCCAAGCTTTGGGAGCTCGAGAAGGTTAAAAAACCTTAAGCTCTCTTTTCACCTCCTCTAAAATCCCCCTTCTTCCTTGTTCGTCTTGAGGTAACATATAATGTTTTTGCAGTTTTTCATCACCGATGCTCTTCCATCTTTTACTACTGGCGAACAAAGTATCGGCAAAAAAGGTAAGTGTCGGTGTCCCCACAAGCGAGGCGAGATGGTACGTTCCCGTAGAAGTCGAGACGAACAAACGCACACTTGCAAGATATTTCGCAAATGCTACTATCCCTTCTTTGGATATTTTGAACTCCACGTCTTTACCTTCGAGTTTCGTTCGCATCGTTTGCATAAGTGTTTCTTCATCGGGTCCAAAGGTCAATACCACGCGGTAACGCCCCTGTTGTAAAACGACATCCACCATCTCCACATATTCATCGAGTGAAAAATTCGCATCGCTACTCCCTCCAAAACCCGGATGAAAAACGACGATATCCTCTTTTTTGACATCAAAAGCACAAAGCGGTTTTGGAAATTCGAGCGAAATATCGCTAAAAAGCGCCTTGGTAAGTTCCAAATTATACTGGTATTCCGCCATTTTGACCTGACTTCTTCGCTGTATGACGCGGCGGTTGTAAAAAACTTGCGCTATTTTCGTTGCCGGAGCTATACGAAGGGGGATTTTTGCTAAAAACTGCGCCAACGCTACGCGGGTATTGGAAAAAAGGGTGATGGACACATCGAAGTCGTATCGCCTAAGCTTTTTGGCAAGCGCAAACGCACTGCCGGCTTTGTCATCGACTATCACCTCGTCAATAAACGGACAGAACTCCGCCAGCTCTTTGTTCAAAGGTGCGACAAGTGCGGTAATTTTATTGTTTTTGTCGTAATTTTTCAACACATACAGTGTCGGTAACGCCGTTATGAAATCTCCAAGTTTGTCGTTTCTTACTATAAGTATGTTCATAAAGCAGATTTTAGCCTACAAAAGGTATAATCCACCTTATGAAAAAACCGTTCTCATGGGATCACTACTCCGACCAAGCCGCATTGTTACAAGATAGAGCATACAAAAAACGTATGCGAAAAAAAGAGCTTTTCTCACTTGTCAAAACTTACATTTTGGCGCTGTTTATGCTTCCTCTGGCATGGATAGTGATGCCTTTTGCCAAAAGAAAGCCCGCACAAAGCAGAAACTTTTTCACCCTTGGGGTCGATTTTCAAAGAGAAAGCGAAGCGACATTGCAAATGCTCGATGAACTGGGTGTCCAAAGCATCTTGGTTCGCATAGGGTTATGGGAGCTTGAGAAACTGCCGCAACTCGAAGCGTTCGTACAAAAGAACGCACATCGTCACATAGTCTGTAAAATCATGCAAGATAGAGAGCACATCGAAGATTTGGAGCTTTTAAAAAACGATTTGATACCTATTTTTTCCCTAAAACACATAGACGTTTTTGAAATCGGCACTACGATAAACCGAGCCAAATGGGGTTTTTTTAGCGTCAATGAGTACCTCTCTTTCTACAAAGTCGCTTACAAACTCAAAAAAGAGCACTTTAACGACATCAAGCTTATCGGCAGCGGAGTGATCGATTTCGAGTTTCACTGGACGGTACATACCCTTTTTAACTTTTGTGCCTGCAAATACGACGGCATTAGCGCGCTGTTGTACGTTGACCGCCGCGGTGCACCCGAAAACACCCAGCTTGGCTTCAATCTTAGCGACAAGATAGCGCTGCTAAGCTCCCTTGTCTCCATCTCCCCAAAAACCGCTAAAAACATCTACATCACCGAAACCAACTGGCCCATCACCGGCACGGCTCCTTACGCTCCCACAAGTGAAAAAGAGTGCGTCAGCGAAGCACAATACGCAAACTATATGGTTCGCTACTATCTTTTGGCGTTCGCTTCGGCACAACTCGAACTTGTTTCATGGCATCAGCTCATAGCCAAGGGGTATGGTCTTGTAGAGTACGACTTCGACAAAAAAACGCTAAGAAAAAGGGGCGCTTACAAAGCCTACAAGGCGATGCTACGACACCTCCAAGGAGCGGAGTTTCTACGTATGGACATCAAACGGGGGCACTATCGCATCATGTGTGTACAAAACGGAAAACTACTGGAAATACATTGGAACGTCTTGGTAGAAAAGGAGCTCGATTTTAGCGACGGTTACGAAATATACGACCTCTTCGGTACGAAAGTTGCTTCCAGCACCGTAACGATAGGGCAAAGCCCCTACTACATCTACGATACAAAGGCGATAGTGGAGTGAAAATCTTACTTGTACTTCCCAACTGGTTAGGGGACGCCGTAATGGCGACTCCCGCCATAGAGCTTCTTGGCACGACTTACCCCGATGCGAAGTTCACTTTTGTCGGTAGTTTCGTCACCATCGAAGCGCTCAAACACCATCCAAAATGTGAAAAAGCACTTGTCGATACGACAAAACAAAGCCAAAAAGGGCGTCTAAAAGCTACTATGGAGTTCGCTAAAGAGCTTGGAAGTTTCGATTTGGCCATCACATTTAGAAAACAGTTCCACTCCTCTTTGCTGGTACGCCTCACCCGCTCCAAAACGACTATCGCCCGCGCATCGTGGCATGCCAAGCTTCTTGGACTCACTTTCACCCCAAACATCACCACCTCCAAACATCTTGTCATGCAGTACTGCGAACTGGCATTTGGAGGGAAAAAAGATTTCCAAGAGGAACAAATCCCCCCTTTGAAACTCTACATCCCCCCAAAGCGGTTTGCAAAACCGACTCTTGGTATAAACGCCGGAGCGACTTATGGGAGTGCCAAACGGTGGTATCCCGAGCGTTTTGCCGAAGTTGCCGCGCATTTTAGCAAGCGATTCGATATCCTCATATTTGGCGGACCGAACGAAGTGGAAGTTGCAAACGACATCGAAAAAGAGCTGTGTCAAAGAAAGGTGACAAACTACACCAACATCGCCGGTAAAACCACCATCGAGCAACTATGCGAAAATATCGGTGCTTGTTCCCTTTTTATCACCAACGACAGCGGTCCTATGCATGTCGCAGCCGCCTACCAAGTGCCAACAGTCGCCATCTTCGGTCCTACACGCCATTTCGAAACAAGTCAGTGGAAAAATCGTAAAAGTATCATCGTTAGAGAGGACATAGAGTGCGCACCGTGTATGAAGCGGGAGTGTCCGCTCAAACATCATGAGTGCATGAAACGCATCGACGCCAAAAGGGTCATCGACGCGGCGGAGTTACTGCTGAATTAAAAGTGAAATCGAAAACCGACGTACCCAGCACCGTTGTACTTGTAAAAACTCGTACCTTCGAATTTCGTTTCCATATCTCTGTAACCGACATACACTTCGGCATTGTCAATCACATGAAAATCGGCGGAGATTCTGTATTCGTAATACCCCTGCGCATCATTGAACGACAACACTTTTGGCGCATATGCCACTTCTGCGTTGAATGTTATAGGAATCGCCGTTCTTAGGTTGTAACCTCCCGTTATCATCAAAGGAAGTGCGTTGAAGGTATCGTTCTTCGTATCTATATAGTTAAGCTTCACCCCAAGCCCGATGAAAAAGTCGGTGTTTCTAACGGGACGCTGGAACAACAAACTCAACTCGTAATAACTCTCAGGGTCGTTAAAATCACTGTAATCGCTATCTGGATTAAGATACTTAAAACCGATAAAAGTGGAGTTCGGCTCGACGGCGTTGTTGAACTGCCCCATATCGAGATTGAGCCCCAATTCCAAATCGGCATCGTTGATATCTATCTCCGCATTGTGCATCGCCAGCAAGTTGGCTGCCAACATAGTCGAAAAAGCTAATTTTTTTAGCATGTAAAACTTCCTTGTATTTTTTCTATCGTTTTTGTCGTACTTTTTCCATCGACAAAATCGACGAGTTTCAACTCCTTAGCAAATTCCGTTCCGACAACCTCTTTCCCTTTGTAATCACCCCCTTTGACAAGCACGTCCGGGGCAATGAGTTTGATGAGTTCATGTGGGGTGTCGTCATCGAAAATCACGACATAATCGACTGCTTCAAGGGCTGCTAAAATGTACGCTCGGTCATCTTGGGTGTTGACAGGGCGGGTTGGACCTTTGAGCCTTTTGACACTCGCATCGGAGTTCAACCCGACTATGAGTACGTCTCCAAAACTTTTCGCCTCTTGAAGATACTTCACATGACCTACATGCAAAATATCGAAACACCCGTTGGTAAAAACCATCCTTTTTCCTTCCGCTTTTTGGTGCTCCACTATCCGTTTTATCTCCTCGAAACTCTTTATATGCGCTTCGCTTGTGCTTTTATGTAGCGAGCTTTCGTACTCCTCTATCTCATCGAGCGTAACCGTAGCGCTTCCTATCTTACCCACAACCACGCCCGCAGCGAGGTTGGCGAACACACACGCTTCCTCTACCGTTTTTCCGCTACTTATGGCAAAGCATAGCGAAGCTATCACCGTATCGCCCGCTCCCGTTACGTCATACACCTCTTTGGCGACGGTAGGAAAACGTTTGAGTGTTTCATCGTATATCGCTATCCCCTCTTCGCTAAGGGTTATGAGCGAAACATCCAAGTCGCAAGTCGATTTGAGTTGCAAAAGCGCTTCTTTGAGACTCGCTTCATCGATGATATCTATCTTGGTGGCTTGAGAGGCTTCTTTTTTGTTTGGAGTGAGGGTGTAAGCACCTTTGTATTTGGTATAATCCTCCCCTTTTGGATCGACAAACACCCGCACCCCTACTTTGTTCGCCAAAGCGATAATTCGGTGTGTGAGGCGGTGTGTCAAAACCCCTTTGCCGTAATCGGAAAGGATGATAGCGTCGTACTCTTCTATCTTTTGCGCGATAGCTTCGAAGAGTTCGGCTTCCGCTTTGAGTTCTATATCTTCTTTGGACTCTTTGTCGTAGCGGATTATCTGCTGGTTCGATGCGATAACACGCGATTTTTTCGAAGTTTTTCTCCCTTTTTGTACGACGATGCCGCATGTTTTGGCTTGAATCTTTTTCAAAAGTTCCAAAAGCTCCTCGCCGTTGTCGTCATCTCCGATGACACTTGCCACACTCACGTTCGCTCCAAGGCTTACAAGGTTGTTTATGACATTCCCTGCCCCTCCAAGCACGGTCGTTTCGTTTTGCACTTCGACAACCTGCACGGGAGCTTCGGGGGAGATTCTCTCACACCGCCCCCACAGATAATGATCGATCATCAAATCCCCGACAACGAGGATATCTGGACTAAAACCTCTTAGGCTCGAAATCATTTTTTCACTTCCGTTTCGAAAATACGCTTGATTTCGGGGATGTACGCTTCCACCCCATCTTCAAGCTCGAATCTCGGCTCGTAACCGAGAATCTCTTTGGTCGATTCTATATCCGCTTCGGTAAAGAACTGGTAACTTCCCACATACGGGTTTGGAATGTACTCGTATGTTGGATGGATACCCAGCTTGTCGCACAAGATATCGACGATATCTTGAAAACTGCGCGCCTTACCCGTCCCAACATTCACCACGCCGCTTTTTTTCGGCTTCATCGCTTTGATGTTGGCTTGGATAACATCTTCTATATATATAAAGTCCCGTTTTATCTTATCGCTCCCCTCGAACAGCCGCGGATTTTTACCGGCAAGAATTTGATGCCCAAACTGCAACACCATCGAAGCGGTCGTATTTTTGAAGTATTCCCTTGGGCCATAAACGTTGAAATATCTCAACCCCACTATCGAAATATCGCTTTTTTCCATATATTCGTAAGCGATGTTGTCCATCATCACTTTCGAAAAGCCATATACGTTGTTCGGTTGTTCGTAGCCGACTTTGAAAACGTCGCTACTACCATACGTCGCCGCTGAAGAGGCGTAAATCATATTGGCACCGTGTTTGGTGGCCAAATCGAGCAAATCTTTAAAGGCGTTGACGTTGGTTCGTATCATCAAGTCCTGCTCTTGTGCCGTCGTATCGCTGATGGCCGCTTCATGGAAGATATAATCGAACTTGTATTCTTCTTCCAGCTTTTTCAGCAACGCTTTGTCGTTGATGTCGCCGCTTATCACCTCTGCTCTAAAGCCTATGAGGTTTTTGAAATGTCCGAAGCTTTTGAGGTTACCGTTACTAAGCGTCTCACCGCTTCTAAAGCTGTCAAGCACCACCACTTTCGCTTTTTCATGGTTGTTTTGAAAGTAAAAAGCGAGGTTACTACCTATAAACCCTGCTCCTCCCGTTATGAGAATCGTTTTGTTTTCCAAATCTTCATCGATATAGCGCATAAAAGTTTTCCTTTGAAGAGTAATGAACATATTTTATCAAATTAATATTAACCCCATTTTTTCCGCTTGCCGTAATCTTTATTTTCGAAAACTTAATCAAATTATTAAATAGCCTTTAAGTATTTTATGTCTATAATTTTCCTGAAACTTCATCATAAGGAAAGAAAATGAAAAAACTTATCGTAACTTCAGTTGCTACTATCGCTCTTGCGTCTTCTGCGTTTGCAGGTGTTAACGCTGCTGCTTGTGCAGGATGCCACGGTGCAGATTTTGGTAAAAAAGCTCTTGGTAAATCTAAAATCGTTAAAGATATGACTCACGCTGAAATCGCTAAAGCACTTAAAGGTTATAAAGCTGGTACTTACGGCGGAGCTATGAAAGGTGTTATGAAAGGTCAAGTTGCTAAATACAGCGATGCTGATCTTGAAGCATTCGCTCAAACTATCGGTAAATAATTTACCTTTGATTTTGGGAGCTTCGCTCCCAACCTCTTCTTTGTCACTTCATTAGCAAAATTTTCTTTATATTTTATCTTATTCTGGTTTGTAGTTTTTCTCTTTAGCTTGCTTTTTTGCACGTAATTTTTGTTTCTTTTTCTCCGCTTCGACGGCACTTCTGTAGTCTTCGTCGTTATCGAACTGTACGGCATTTAGAAACTTCTCTTCATCGTCGAACTGACCGCTTTTCAATCCCCACAAAAACGCCACAAGCGCTATACCGCCCAAAAACAAAGACGCTCCAAGCATCATACCTACTATTCCACTACTCATTTTACCCCTTTTTCCAACTAAATTTTATCCGCACCGAGTTCCCTACAACCAATAGCGAGCTCAAACTCATCGAAATCGCCGCGACAAGCGGAATGACATACCCTGCCATCGCAAGCGGGATGGTGATGGCGTTGTAAATCAGTGAAAGAAGCAAATTTTCTTTTATCAGTCTATACGTCGTCGAAGCTATCTTGAAACTTTGCACCAACGACTGGAGCGAATCGTCAAGCAGAACCACATCTCCAACCTCTATGGCTATGTCGCTACCGCTTCCCATGACTATTCCGATGTCGGCTTGAGAAAGCGCAAGGATGTCATTGACACCATCCCCAACCATCACGACAATCTTTTTCTGTTTGTGCATGTCTTCAACAAACGCCGCTTTATGCTCGGGAGAAAGCTCGTAGTAGTAGCGCTCTATCCCAAGTTCATCGGCGACTTTTTTAGCGATGTTTTTATGGTCTCCCGTGAGCATCACAGGTTCTATTCCCCGTTTTTTGATCGCATCTATCGCTTCTTTGGCGTCTTCTTTTATGACGTCTTCAAGCTCGAAAACCGTGACTACTTCATTATCGACGGCAAAGAAAAAAAGACTTCGCTCACTCTCGTAATCGACATCGACACCAAAGTACTTCAACAGTTTTTTGTTTCCGCCAAGATAACGATGCTCGCCCAAATGCGCTTCTATCCCCATTGCCGGGTGTTGTTTGAAGCTTGTAAAACACACCTCTTTGAAATCCTCGAGCTCAAGGGAGTTAAACACCCCCTTGGCGATTGGATGGTTGGAGAGTTTCGTCAGTGATGCCAAAATATCTTCGTCGAACTCTTTGAACCGTTTTGTTGCAACCACTTGCGGTTTGCCTTGTGTGAGCGTTCCGGTTTTGTCAAGCAACAAAACATCCGATTTCGCCATGGTTTCCAGCTGTGCCGCTTCTTTGAACAAAATCCCCCGCTTCGCGGCTATCCCAAGGCCGACCAAAGTCGCTACCGGCGTAGCAAGCGCCAACGCACATGGACAAGCGATGATGATGACGGCTATCGCAACCATAAAAGAGCGATCGAAACTATGCCCACTAAAATACCACGCAATGAAAGTAAGAACCGAGAGGGTCAAAATAGTAGCCGAAAAATACTCCGAAAGCTTGTTGGCAAGTTGCTGAATACGCGGTTTTTTGTTCAGCGATTCTTCGAGCAAATTGGTAAGATGCGCCAAAGTGGAGTGTTCGAAATCTTTGCTTACACGCACTTGCACATCGGCATCGATGCTCACCGTTGCACTTATCACCGTATCGCCTATTTTTTTGTATATCGGTTCACTTTCTCCAGTAAGCGAGCTTTCATCGAAACTCCCTTCCCCCTTGACTATCTCACCGTCAAACAGCGCTTTTTGTCCGCTAGAAACCAAAACTATGTCCCCAACTTCCACTTCGGAGAGCTTCGTAGCGACCGTTTCGCCGTTTTTGAGCACTTGCACTTCATTTGGGATATCTTTGCCCATGATATCGAGCGCATCGGCTACACTCTTTTTCGAAAGTACCTCCAAGAACTTTCCAACCAACACGAACGTGATAATCATACTCACGCTGTCGAAATACGCCTCTCCACTTTGAGTTATGGTGATGTAGATGGAGTAGATATACGTCAGCGTCGCACCGGTTGCGACAAGGATGTCCATGTTGATGCTTTTTGTCTTAAGACCGTAATACGCCCCACGGAAAAATATCCACCCACTGTAGAAGAGTACCGGAGTTGCCAATACCCATTCGGCGATGTTGAGGATCGTTTTCATATCTTGCTTGATGCCGGTAAAATACCCCGCATACTGCGCGACCGCGACCCACATGATATTCATCGTCGCAAAAATCGCAACGGCCATTCGCAAATAGTAGTCTTTTCTCTCTTTGTTGGCTCGTTCTTCTTGAATCGAAGGGTCGTACGGAAAAGCGTTGTAGCCGATAGCGCGAATCATATCGACGATTTGGGAGAGCTTGACGATGTCATCATCCCACACGATAGTCGCTTTGTTGTTGGTGTAGTTGATGTTGGCTTCTATGACCCCTTCCATCTTCGAAAGCGCTTTTTCGTTCAGCCATACACACGCACTACAATGGATACCCTCTATAACGAGCGCGACACGGCTGAATCCCTCTTCGTCGGTTTTGACGAACTTGTCGTAAAATGCAGGTGAATCGAAATTTTTGCTATCTTCGAATTGCTGTGTTGGGGGAGCGAGCTTGACGTTTTTCGTCTTTTCGTAAAAACTGTCCAACCCCTCATCGCTCAAAAGATGAAACACCCCTTGACACCCGTTACAGCAAAAGTAATGATCCCCGTCTTTGATCATCACATCTTCGCTAAACTCCAAATGGCAATGGTCACACGCTATTTTTTTCTTTTCACTCAACTTCGAATCTTCCTAATTGTTTGTTTTTTCGTATCTTGTCCCAATGCTCGACATAACCGTTGATGCAAATATACACCCCACTCTTCTCACACCCCCGAGCGAATCCAAGCGCCATACCGAAGTTCAAAGCGGCTTCTACCTCATCGATCGCAAAAGGCTTCATCGCACCGGTCAACACGATGATGCGATCTTCGAAAATCTCGCTTAGAAACTCCGCCGTTATCTCCATCGTGTCGGTTCCATGAACGATGACGAACTCTTTTTCGCTTGAGTGAAAAATTATATCGGCTATCATTTTTCTGTCTTCGATCGTCATCTCCAAAGAATCTTTGTAAACAACCCCGCTAAGAGGCGGTTTTTCTCCAAAATCACCCATCATGCGCTCAAGCGCGTAATTGTCCATCGGGACTTCCAGCTCACCGGTGATTGGGTTGTAGCGTTTGTTGAAAGTTCCGCCGGTATTAAGCACTAACATAACTCTCCTCTATGGCTATGATATCTCGTAAGTTCTTTATCTTCTTGGTATCGAACAGATACCCCCGCTTTATGCCCGCTCTTTTTGCCGCCTCGAGGTCACTTGGTTTGTCTCCTATCATTACGGAGTTTTCCATATCGATATCGAATTCCTCTTTAGCTTTTAAAAACATACCCGGCTCGGGTTTTCTACAAGCGCAACTTCCCGTAAAATCCGGATGGTGAGGGCAATGGTAGGTTTTGGCGATTCTCACCCCCTCTTTGGCAAATTCCCTCTCCATCCACTTGGTAAGTTTCGTAAAATCCTCTTCGCTGTAGTACCCTCTGCAAATCCCCGACTGGTTCGTAACCACCACCACTTTGTACCCTTTGGCTTGAAAGTAGCGACACAGTTCGAAAATCCCGTCGATAAACTCGAAATCCTCTATGCGATAAAGGTAGTTTTTCTCGACGTTGATTACCCCGTCACGATCCAAAAACAAAGCGGGATTACGCGCCAACACCCTCTCCAAAAAGTTCTTTTTCTATAATGTCGCAGATAATATGCCCTATGAGGATGTGGCTTTCTTGGATGCGAGGCGTGGCATCCGAGGGAACGACAACGGCGAAATCCGCCATCTTCGCCATCACTCCACCGTCACGACCGACTAAAGCGACGGTAGTTATGTTCTTTTTCTTCGCGACTTCGAACGCGTTGATGACGTTTTGGGAATTTCCCGAAGTGGAAATACCAAAAAACACATCCCCCTCTTGCCCCATCCCTTCCAACTGACGGGAAAAAACTTGGTCGTATCCGTAGTCGTTGCCGATAGCCGTCAGGTTGGAAGTATCGGTCGTTAGCGCCAAAGAGGGGATCGAGGGGCGATCGAACCCGTAACGCCCGACAAGCTCCGCGGCTATATGTTGCGCATCCGCCGCACTTCCGCCGTTTCCTGCCAAAATCGTTTTCTTTCCCTTTTTATATGCCTTTATGCACGCTTTTGCCACTTCTACGATGGTATCGAGCAGTGCTTCGTTTTCGTAAATCGCCTGTTTGGTCAAAAAAGATTGTTTAACTTGTTCTTTGATGTAGTTTTTCATCCCTTACTCTTTCGTTTTAGTGAAAGATATAATAACAAAAGAAAGCAAAAGAAGGGTAAAAAAAAGGCAAAGCGCCGAAAAAGGGCGCTTTATTCCAAAATGTAATCGACCACTTTCGATTCGAGCGTCACCTCACGGATAAGCTCTACGACTTTTTGGTGAGCGGGGTGCTCTTGGTAGGTTTTTAGGTCTCTCGTACTTTCAAAAGTGGAATACAGCGACATATCCATCGCTCTTTCACTTTCGTTGAAGTTGATGCCGACTTCCATAGACTTCAAAACATCGATACTCTCTTCGAGGTCTTCGAGTTTTTTCTGTACCCTTGCCATGTTCAAAGCTTTGTTTTCTTCTTTGAACTTGAACATCACGATATGCACGATCATGATTTTTCCTTGCAAAAAATTTCGAAATTATACTCTTATTCTTTTGAGAAAGACTTAAAAAAATTATTCCTTAGAAATATTTCCTTCATCGATCCCACATCCTTTTTGCGCTTTGCACCCAAATCCGTAGCGGGCGATTTTGTAAAAATCTTGCAAAATCAAAAAAAGGCAAAAGAACCAAATAGCGATTAGCACCCAGTTTTGCAACCCTTTGGTCATGTAAAGATACGCATATCCTAAAAAATAAGGCCATTTCAAAAAGTAAAATATCAATATCCAAACACCGTAAGTCTCTTTGAGTATCCGCTTCATATAAAGAATCTCCAGTAAAAGTACGCTATCGCGACAATCGAAGCGATACCGACAAAATTGAGTACTATCCCATAGCGCAACATATCTTTGATGTGTACCGCGCCGCTACTCATCGCTATGGCGTTTGGCGGCGTGGCTATTGGCAACATGAACGCATAACTCGCGCACAAAGTGGCAAGCATCATAAAGAGTGTAGCATCTATTCCACTCTGTTTGGCAACGGAGTAGATAACAGGCAGCATTATCGAAATAAGCGCGGTGTTGGAAGTTATCTCCGTCGCGAAAGTGATAAGCGTCGCTGTAGCTAAAAGCAGTAAAAAAGGTGTCATATCGGTCATGCCAAGCAATACTCCCGCTATATCGTCCGCTAATCCCGTATGGGAAAAACCTTTGGCGATTGAAAATCCCGCTCCAAACAAGAAAATAATAGCGTAAGGGACTTTGTGAAAATCCTCTTCCCACTTCAAAATCGAAAGGGGAGGCATAAACAGCGACAAACCGGCTGCAAGCAAGATTGCGCTCTCACTCAGCCCCAAGCCGCTCCAATACGGCTCTATCTTCGCATTGACTAGCAACAATCCGATAAGCCCGAACAACAAAGCCATCACTTTTTTCTGCTCCAAACTCAAAGGCTCTACTTTTTCGGTATGCGCTATGGCGATGTTTTTCGTACCGATACTCAACAAGAACGCGACGAAAAACAGCATAAAAAGTACCAAGGGAGCCGTTAGCATCATCCATGTGAAAAACGGTATCGCTTCCATGCCGTTATCGCTCATAATACCGAGTAAAACAAGGTTTGGAGGTGTGCCGATGGGGGTTAGAATCCCCCCGATATTCGCTCCATACGCGATTGCGAGCGCAAAACGCATCTTCAGTCCCACATGATCGGTAAGAAACAGCGCTATGGAGATAAGAAGTAGTGTCGTAGTGGTATTGGAAAGTACGGAACTCAAAACACCCGATGTCAGCGCCAAGGAAAAAATCATCCCTCGGGGCGTTTTTGGAAAGATTTGGAGGATTTTATGCGCTATATAGAGATGCAGTTTCGTTTTCTCCACCCCGATTGCAAGCAAAAATCCACCCAAAAACAAAAAGATGATGTGATTCGCATAGTTGATGGCAGTCGCTTTGGTCGAGAGAATGCCAAAAGCGGGGAACAAAACGATGGGCAAAAGCGACACCACACCAAGAGGAAGCGCTTCGCTGCTCCAAAGTCCCACAAGCAACGCTATGGTTCCAAGCAATGCCGCTTTTGTAAAACCGACAAAACCGTACGCTATGAAAAAAAACGCACCGCCGATGGCTACACTTAGGAGTATCTTTTTCGTTTCACTTTTCATCTCATTGCCTACTTAAAAGCGTAACCAAGCTTTCTTTGGGGTCTTTTCCTTCCAAAATCTCATACACTTCCAAAGCTATGGGGAGGTACAACGAACGTTCTTTGGCTATTTTCTCAAGAGCGTAGGTCGTTCCTATCCCCTCTGCGACTTCACCGAGTTCGTCGATAATTCGCTCTTTGGTTTTTCCCTGCGCCAGACCAAGTCCCACGCGGAAATTTCGACTCATCGTCGAACTGGCGGTCAAAAAAAGATCCCCCGCACCGCTAAGTCCCAAGAACGTTTCATCTTTGGCACCGTAGCTCATCGCGAAACGGTGCATCTCCACAAGCCCGCGAGATATCAAAGCCGCCGACGCGTTCTTGCCAAGACTGAGCCCCTCGCAAATTCCAGCGGCGATAGCTATGACGTTTTTGTACGCTCCTGCTATCTCCGCTCCCGTTACGTCGTCACTGACATAGGTTTTTATAAAAGAGGGGAAAAACTGCGCGAACTCTTTTGCAAGAGTGAGATTTGTCGAATTGACCACAAGTGCGGTCGGAAGAGATTGCACCACCTCGGCGGCGAACGAAGGACCCGAGAGAAAAGAGATGTTCTCCCGTGGAACGTATCGGTCGTAGATTTCGTTTAAAAAACGCCCGCTTTTGGCTTCGATCCCCTTGGAGGCGACGAGAATCTTCTGGTTTTCGAACCGAAAATGCTCTTTGAGCCATTGCGCTATCTCCTGCGCGGGTATCGCGATAACGAGATATTCGAGTTTTAAAATCTCTTCCAGCGGTATGAAGTTTTCCAAATCACGTTTTTTCCTCGAGGAGATGTAACAAGTTTGATTTTGCGAAAGTGCAAAATGGAGCGCTTGCCCCCATTTACCAGCTCCAATCACTCCAATTGACATATCTTCTGCTCCCTACCAGTTTTTCAAATTCTACGATATCTCTCTCGTACCCAACGACGATGATCATATCTCCGTTTTTGAGTTCATGTCGTTTCGATTTCGAAGAGTAGATGAACTCGGTGCTTAAATCTTTGTGCATGATCGAAAGCACGACGACACCTCGATATCTGCTCCAATCGATATCGGCTGGAAATTCACCTCCGAATATCTCCGCGTTTTCCACTTCTATCTGCGCGAGCTTGAGATCGCTTTTTTCGTAAAGTATTTCGTGAAGCACTTTACTCGCTATAGGGTTATGGATAATGTCGGAGATGATCTCGGCAGTCGTCTGCTCGATGGGTATCACCTTGTTCGCACCCGCCATTTTCAGCTTATCGACACTCTCTTTGTTCTTCGCGATCGCGACGATTGGGAGGGAGTCGAAATTGGAACGAAGCGAAATCACCAAAAAAACGTTCTCGCTCTCTTCGCTCAACGTGCAAAAAACGATCGTATTTTCCACATCTTCGAACTTTTCTGTATTATACCACTCGTCACTTAAATCAAAAACGTTTTTTTTGTACTCGCCGTCAAAATCGATCTGCTCGTTTTCATCCATGACGAAAAACTCTATTTCGTAGCTTTCCTTGACGCTGTTGGCTATCTCGATGGCGTATTTGTCCGAACCGAATATCAAAGCGCTTTTAGGCATCTTCGACCCTTTTCATAAGATGTTTTTCGAACTCGTATATAAAAGGGAAATACCCAATAACAAGCAAGATGTCTCCAAGCTCCAAAAGCGTCGAATCGATAGGATTGAACCAAAAACGTTCATACTGTTTTTTATATACCCCAAGCAGGACTATCCTGTAGCGTTTGTTCTGCAACTCCCCTACATAGCTGTAATTGTTCAAAATAGCTTCGGTGATGATGATTTCATCTATCTTCACCATCGAATTTTCGCTTCGAAGCGCATGGATAGCCTCAAACGCGACTGGCTGCCCTACAAGCTCTTTCGTTATCATCCCTATAAGCTCTTGCGGGTAGATGATATCGTCAACACCGGCGAATTTGAGCTTGGTTCTGTTGGCATCGTTCATCAAAAGCGAAACGATGCGTACTTTTTTATCGAACGAGCGTATCGTCAAAGCGGCATAAACGTTGTCGATATCGTCATTGGCAAGACACAATACCGCTTTTATCTGTCTATGCGGTTCTATGGCGAGCTTTTCGTAACTCGCGACGCTTCCGGGATTGAGACACAACGCTTTGAGCCCCATCTGTTTGGCTTCTTGCACTTTCTCTTCGTCGCTGTCGATAACGACGATGTTCTTTTTGCGAAATTTGTACTCCTTGACCACCTCTTTGGCGATCGAATCGAATCCGCAAATCAGATAGAACCTTTGAAGTTTCGATATATTTTCGACCGTTTTTGCTTCTTTGAACTCATCGAGCCGTTCGTTGAAAGCCGAAACTATCAACGAAGTGAAAAAACTCAAAACCCCGACACCGGAAACGATGATGAACATAGTGATAAAACGCCCCTCTTGGGTTACGGGGGTGAAGTCTCCAAAACCGACGGTCGATAGCGTCACCACGGACCAATACACGGCCGAGAAAAAACTTTTGATGTTGGATTGAGGGTCGCTTCCCTCCAAGACATAGATCAAAACCGACGAAACGAAAACGACGATGGAGGTGAACAAAAAGAGGGTGAAGAACTCGAACTTCTTGCTTGCGAGTACCGAAACGAGGCCGGTAAAACTTTTGGTATAGCGAAAAAGCTTGAAAACGCGAAAAAGAACAAACAGCCGCAAAAGCCGAAGTTCGTGAAAAAACGGCATGATCGCCAAAAGGTCGATGATCGCTTTTGGCGTCATCATGTAGGAAAACTTCCGTTTGAAAATCCTCTTTAAGGCTACATCGAGCTGAAATTCCCTCGAGAGCATCGTATCGTGCTCGTCTTGTTCGATGATGATTGCACTTACGCTTCCATTGACCCAAAGTCTCAAGATGTATTCTATCAAAAAGACAATGGAGATGACATAGTTGTTAAACACCATCAGCCAGTCGCTTATATGGTGTTTCACCTCCCGAATGAGAACGAAGACGCTTACGAAGATCAGAAAAATCATAAAAGCGTCGAAATATTTTTTGTATTTGTAATTGTCGTTTTCTAAGAGGTTGTAAAAAAACTTCCGCCGCTTTTGATACTTCTTGCTACTTCGAAGCGTGTACGCTAACGATATCAAAAGCTTGGCGAAAAACCGTTTCATGCATTAGCTCAGTTTTTGTTTGAGTATCTCGTTTACCGCTTGGGGATTCGCACTCCCCTTGCTCGCTTTCATCACTTGCCCGACGAAAAATCCGAACAACTTTTCTTTTCCGTTTTTGTACTCTTCGACCTTGTCTTGGTTTTTAGACAAAATCTCATCTACCATCGCCTCGATCGCACCCGTGTCGCTTACTTGTTTGAGACCGAGCTTTTCTATGACCGTATCGATATCTTCGTCGTTTTGCATGATATAATCAAGCACCTCTTTCGCTGCTTTACCGCTGATGGTCTTGTCCTCTATGCGTTTGACGAGTGTTGCGAGTTTTTTCGCATCAACAGGCGAGGTTGTGATGTCCATACCCCCGCTAAAGCGTGCCGGAAGCTCCACGGTAAGCCAAGTTACTGCGTTTTTGGCGCTGATCCCCTCTTCCATCATATCTTCGAAGAACTTCGCCGTCTCTTTGGTCGAAGTGATAACGCTCGCGTTGTATTCGTTGATGCCGAACTCCTCGACGAACCGTTTCGCTTTTTGGTCTGGAAGCTCGGGGATTTGGGAATAAGTCTTTAGCATCTCGTTGGTTATCACCGCTTTTTTCAAATCGGGTTCTGGAAAATAACGGTAATCCGCCGCTTCCTCTTTACCGCGCATACTTCTGGTTTCGTTCCTGTTCGCATCGTACAAACGGGTCTCTTGGATGATTTCCTCGTCGTACGTACCGTCTTCCCACGCTTCTATCTGGCGCGAAACTTCCACTTCTATCGCTTTTTGGATGAAGCGAAACGAGTTTATGTTTTTTATCTCGACTCTGGTGTAGAGCTTCTCATCCCCTTTTGGACGAATCGAAACATTGACATCGACTCGAAAACTCCCCTCTTGCATGTTCGCATCGCTTATGTCGATGTAGCGCACGATGGAGTGGAGCTTTTTCAAATACTGCACCGCTTCTTCCGCATTTCGCATATCGGGCTCGCTGACAATCTCCAAAAGCGGCGTTCCCGCACGGTTGAGGTCCACTTTGGAAATCTCGCCGTCATGGATACTTTTTCCCGCATCCGCTTCGATATGCGCACGGTTGATGCGAACAATCTTGTGCGAGCCGTCCTCAAGGTCGATACGAAGCTTTCCATGCTCCACCACCGGCGTATAGAGCTGTGTTATCTGGTACGCCGAAGGGGAGTCGGGGTAGAAGTAACTTTTTCTATCGAAATAGGAAACTTGGTTGATAGTCGCTTCTATCGCCGTACCGAACTGAATCGACTTGTGCAGCACCTCCTCGTTCAAAACGGGCAAAGCCCCCGGAAGAGCCAAACAAGTCGGGCATGTGTTTGTATTTTGTCTATGATTGAAGCTTGTCGGACATGAGCAAAAAAGTTTCGTTTTTGTGTTGAGTTGCACATGTACTTCCAAACCGATAATCGTCTCGAACATCAAAAATCCTTAGAGTCAAAGTAAGTCGATTTTACCCAAAAAAGGTTTTAAAGTCGCTTATCCCATAGGGTAAAGAACAGTTTTTTGTATCTTGGCTATCGCTTTGAGTATCTCTCTGCTTAGCTTGAGCTCGAACGCATCAAGCAGAGGCGGGAGTTGTTCGAGTTTTCTGGCGCCGACTATGGTCGAAGCGACGAAATCGAAATGTTTCGAGTACGCCACCGCCAAAGTGACCGGATGTATGTCAAATTCACGCGCCACATCCAAAAACATCGCTGTAGCTTGGAGTGTCTTTTCGTTGTAGAAACGTTTTGCATGGTTACGGACACGTTGACTTTCGTCGTTGAGATAAAGGGTGAAACGGGCATCTTTTGGCATACTTTTTTGGTTGTATTTACCGCTTAGTATTCCCCCTGCAACCGGTGAATAGGGCAACAAAGAAACCTCTTCATGTCTGCAGGCATACTCCAGCTCGTCGAAAAAACGGGGATTGAGCACACTGAAGTTGTTTTGAATCGAATGAAAACGGGGAAGATTTTTGCATTTGGCTACGGTGTTCGCTTTGGCGATGCCGTAAGCGGTGTCGTTGGAAGTACCTATGTAGCGGATTTTCCCCTCTTTTATCAGTTCGTCAAACACCTCGAGCGCTTCTTCTATGGGAACGACGGTGTCTGGCCAATGGATTTGATACAAGTCGATATAGTCGCTCTGGAGGCGCTTAAGAGAGCCTTCTACCGCTTTTTTGATGTGGAATCTATCGATTGCGGTAAGACCGTGACGGATTGGGGGAACGAACCATCCACTTGCCGCTCCGGCAACCTTACTTGCCAAAATGACGCTTTCTCTTGGTTTGGTTTTTAGCCACTCCCCGACTATCTTTTCGGTCTCGCCCGCATATTCGCTTCTTGGCGGTACGGGGTAGAGTTCGGCGGTATCGTAGAAATTCACACCCCGTTCATACGCCGTATCCAAAATCGCAAACGCTTCTTTTTTGTCCGTCGTACTACCAAAGGTCATCGTCCCAAGACAAATGGGAGTTACGCGAAGACCGCTTTTACCTATGTATCTGTATTCCATCAAACGCTCCGTTTTTTGGAAAATTATAGCAAGTTATTCTGAAAGCTTTTTTTCTATATCGCGCAGAAGCTTGGTTTGTTTTTTCGCTTCTTCGAGTCTTTGTCTATTGACCACGAAAGCATCGAGCGCCAACACAAGAAAAAGAGCGAAAAAGACATAAACGAAAGTCGCCAAAACAGTGGAAACGAAACCGAAAATGGCGAAACTGTGGAAAACGAGTGCAGAGCCCGCGAGCACGAAAGCCCACGACGCTCCGAGCAAAAAGGAGGAGAGTCTCTCGAAAGAGGTTTTTTTCATTCGTTAGTGGTTAGCGGCATCGGCCGTTACAACCGCTCCACCAAGGTACACATACGTAAGCATCATGAAAATGAACGCTTGCAAAAACGCACCGAAAGTCAGCAACGCGAACGGGATGAGCGGTAGAACCCATGGAGCGAGCATCAAGATAACCGCCAAGAACATATCGTCCCCTTTGATGTTACCGAACAAACGGAAGCTAAGAGAGATGATACGAGAGATGTGAGAAACGATCTCTACCGGGAACATCAACCATGCTAGCCACCAAACAGGTCCCATGAAGTGCTTGAAGTAGTTGATTACACCGTGGAGTCTGATACCTTCGAAGTTGTAGTAAACAAACACCGCAAGCGCAAGTGCCAACGTCATGTTGAGGTTCGCAGAAGGCGCTTCGAAACCGGGAATGATACCGATAACGTTCGCGATGAAAACGAAAAGCCCGATAGTAGCTACCAACGGAAGATACTTTCTTGCATGCGCTCTCCCCATGACATCCGTACCCATTTGTAGTACACCCTGAAGGTACGCTTCCATCACGTTTTGCGTCCCTTTTGGAACGAGTTGCAAGTTCTTCATAGCCATTTTCGCCAACAAAAGCGCGATTACGGCAGAAAGAATCATATGTGAAAGAAACAAGAAACTATGGTTTTCGCTAATAAGCCCGAAAAAAGTAAAAATCTCACCCATGAGTGAACACTCCATTTCAAAATAGTTACGGGATTATACAAAAACTTCTTTTAAACTATTATGAAATCTCTTTCCCTTTAAGCGTTTCGAGAAAGCTCGTAGCATACGCACCTTTTGGTAGCGTGAACGAAAGTGTAAGTTTGTTTTCTTTTGGTGAAAATCGTAATTTGAAATGTTTCGGAAAAACGATAGCTTCGCGTCTGTACCCTTTATAAGGGAAAAACTCGTCATCGAACTCTTTTTCTATCTCTCTTGCTTCCTCTTTGGCACGAAAAACGTCTCTTCCACACAAAAGTCCCGTCGGTAGAACTTTTTTTGCAAGGAAATCTTGCACTAAAACCGTTTTTGGGGTAAAGAGTTTTCCAGCTTCATCCACATACACATCACCCCTAAAAAGCTTGAACTTACCCTCTTGACTAAGCTCGACCCGCTTTTTCAGCCATTCGTTGAAAAGGTAGCTTTGATACACCGAGAGGAGAAATTTCCTCACTTTGACATCCGCCACATGACGCTCACCGCTAAGCATCTCCTTGGCTTGTTGTACGCTGTCACCATCTTTACCGAAACGCTGAAAGCCGAAATAGTTCGCCAAACCGTTTTTCAAAATCTTCGATGCGGTTTTTTCTATCTGCCCCGCTTTTATGTTGTCGATATCGTAAAGATTGATGGTGAATCGATTCCCCTCCAAGTCCCCCATACGGATATTTTTCGAATCGAGCGTCATCTCTTCGATGGTGATGTTCTTGTGTTTGAAGCGGCGCAGCGCTTTTTGCGCTCTGCTATCGAAAGAGAGGTACTGGGTGGTGGTTGCATACTTGTCTTTGAGTCCAGCGTAGCCTATCTCACCCGCATCGATGCCAAGATAATGCGAAAAAACCGCTACCATGTCCCAAGTGGTCATGTCGGTTTTTTTCACTTTAGCTATGAGGTACTTCCCTTTTTTTGAAAATTTCCTACTTGGAATCTCCTCGACTATGAAGTCTTTTTTCGAATGTTTGAAGCGAAACTCTATATCGCTTTTTTGTAAGTAAACCCTCATAACGCCAACATCTTCAACTCTCGTTTTGCCATGTGTATATCCTTTCGTATCTGCTCTTTGAGCTCTTGTAGGTTGTCGAATTTTCTATTTTCTCGCAAAAAATCGACAAAAGCGATTTGCGCTTTTTGTTTGCACTCTATCTCGCCATCAAGTATGTGGCTCTCTATGGCGAAACTGCCATCAGTCGAAACCCTGTGTCCGACAAAACTGACTGAGGGGTGAAAATGCTCCTCGTCGTCTATGCGGGTAAAAGTCGCATACACCCCCTCTTTTGGCAATGAAAAACCGTTTGCTTCTATGTTCACCGTCGCGACGAGCTCTTTTTTGCCAAGCCCCTGCCCCGCTACGAGATTGCCGTAGATGGTGTAGTTGTATCCAAGCAGACGGTTCGCTCGTTTCATTTTCCCCTCTTTGATGAACTCCCGAATGAAGCGCGAATGAACCGAAAAACCGTCAATCTTCACCTCATCGACTATCACAACCTCGCCATCAAAAACGTTTTTGAGATACTGCGCGTCGTATTTTCTCTCTTTTCCGAAATGAAAATCGTACCCAACGACGATTTTTTCAAGGTTTGGAAAATTTTCTCTCAACAGCGCCATGAACGCTTCGGCTTCCAAATGGCGAATCTCCTCCAGAGGCAAATACAAAATCGGATAGGGAGTATGTCTCTCTCTGGTTTTGCCGGGAGTCAAGTTCGAATAGCCGTTTTCTATAACCACTATCGCTCCGTTTATTCCAAGCCTTTTAAAAAGTTCTTGGTGCCCAAGATGCATACCGTCAAACCCTCCAAGGGCGATCGACTCAGCTTTTTTTAAATCGGTAGCAGTACTCAAGATTTCCATCCTTTCCGGTTATTTTCGAAGGGGATTTTTTTATCAATCTCCATTTTTTCTCTCTACAAGCCGCCTCGAAACGCTCCATTGCAAGCGCTATCGCTTTTTGGTCTTGCACCACCCCTTTTTTGTCCCGCTTCACATGACGTCCCACTTCGAACTGCGGCTTGAAAAGCAAAATTATCTCATCACTCGACAGCCGCTCGATAGCGTCTAAAATCTTTAAAAGGGAAATGAATGAAACATCGCTCACCACAAGCCCAAAAGGGGGATGCACAAACTCCCGTATGTCGGTTTGTTCATGCACCTCCACTCTTTTATTGGAGCGAATTTTTGGATGAAGCTGCTCTTTGCCCACATCGACACACACTACGCTCCTTGCATCCCGCTCCAAAAGCACTTCGCTAAAACCGCCTGTAGAACTGCCAATGTCGAGTGCTTCTTTCCCACTCACCTGCAAATCTTCGTTTTCATCCAAAAAGTGCAGCAGTTTCCAAGCCGCTCTTGAGACATACTCTTTGTGCTCTTCGAGACTGACTTCCATCCCCTCTTCCACTTCGAAAGCGGGTTTGGCGATCGTTTTGCCATCGACTTTCACACACCCTTTTTTGACGAGCTCTTGCGCTTTGGTTCTGCTTTGGATGTCGCAAAACTCCTTAAGGTAGCGATCGAGTCTCAAAACTGCACCTCGATAGCGCCGTAAAGAAGCGGAACTTTCATCGTTTTGTCCGCCGAGTTGTCGTTATTTTCATCGATACCTATAGAAAACTGCTCGTACATCCCTTTGACGCTCAACCATCTGTTCACTCTGTACACGCCACCCACTCCATACGCCATGGCGAAACCGGAGTCGGCTCCTTTGTAGGCAAACCCCACGCCGAACTTCGCGAAAACATCGAACATATCGTCATAAAACGGATAGTGCGCTTGGGTGTTGACATCGTAGAGTTTCAAGCTAAAAGCTTTACCGTCTTCTTTTGTGAAGGAAAAACTATCGACATATTCCACTTCGACACTCAAATGGGAGTTTATGAACGCTCCGGCATACCCTCCATACGTTCGAGCCGTATCCTCTTTGAGGGTGTAACCGCTTAGCGGCTTCATCTTCGCCTGAGCATAAAAAACGCCAAGGTAAGGACCCCCTTGCCTGTCTGCAAAAAGCACACTTGCCATCACAACCAAAAAAACGAAAAGCCTCACTCCAACATCTCCCGCATCTGTTCTTCGGTAATCGTCGCAACACCCAAAGCTCGAGCTTTTTCGTACTTGCTTCCGGCATCCTCACCGTAAACGACGAAGTCGGTCTTTTTACTCACGCTCGAGCTCACTTTCGCACCAAGCGATTCCAAAAAGGTTTTTATCTCCCCTCTTGGGCGACTCATCGTCCCGGTTAACACCACCGTTTTCCCTTTGAAAGGGTTCTCGCTTGCTTCGGCTTTTTTTTGCGGTGGCTGCGGCTGTACGATAGCTTCGAGCTTCTCTACCGTCGCACGGTTGACTCGCATGAACTCCAAGAAGCTCCCCGCCATCTCTTCACCGAAACCATCGAGTGCGACAAGCTCCTCCTTCGTAGCGTCTTTGTAGTCAAGACCGAACGACTCCGCCAAAAGCTTCGAAGCGACTTCCCCTATGTGTTCTATCCCAAGTGCGTTGATAAAGCGCCAAAGTTCGCTTCTTTTGCTCGCTTCTATGGCGTTTAGGAGGTTTTGCGCTTTTTTCTCCTTGAACCCTTCTAACTGCAAAAGCTGCTCTTTTGTCAAACAGTACAAATCAAGCACACTACGCACCAAATTCGCTTCATACAGCGCTTCGACGATCTTTTGCCCAAGTCCGTCGATATTGAGACACCCTTTCGAGGCGAAATAGACTATCGAGTTCACTACACGCGCTTCACATGAAAGGTTCTGACATTTAATAAGCGCCCCTTCGTCCAACAGTTCGCTACCGCAAACCGGACATTGTGTCGGGCGCGGCACTTGCCGTTCTTTCCCTTCTCTTCTATCGGCAAGCACTTTGACGATTTTTGGGATGACGTCCCCGCTTCTAAGGATGATGACGCTATCGCCTATGCGGATATCTTTACGCTCTATCTCATCGAAATTGTGCAATGTGGCGCGCTCTACCACCACCCCTTCTATCTCCACCGGTTTGACAACCGCTACCGGGGTGATTACGCCGGTTCTACCCACTTGCAAAACGATATCTTTCACTATTGTAACTTTCTCGACCGCCGGGAACTTGTATGCAACCATAAAACGGGGGTATTTTACGGTATATCCCATCTCCTCTTGTTTTTGGAGTTCGTTTACTTTGACCACCATCCCATCTAACATCATAGGGTAGCTCTCACGCTCTTGCTTCATCTTTTCGTAAATCTTCTCTATCTCCTGCGCACTTTTTGCACACGAGCGAAAAGGTGGCTGTTTGAACCCAAGCGAGTAGATGTACTCCATCAATTCGCTTTGGAGTGTAAAATCAAGCGAATTGACTCCCACGCCATAAGGGAGAAAAACGAGATTACGCTTTGCGGTTATGCGAGAATCAAGCTGTCTTAGACTCCCAGCCGCTGCGTTACGCGGGTTGGCAAAAAGGCTTTCCCCTTCACGTTCACGCTCTTTGTTGATACGCTCGAACTCCTCTTTTTCTATCACCACCTCGCCGCGAATCTCAATAAGAGTTTTTTCTTGTATGCTCAAGGGAATCGTCTTGATCGTTTTGACGTTTTGGGTTATCTCCTCCCCCTCGACTCCGTCACCGCGGGTGATACCCCGAACAAGCACACCGTTTTCATAGACAAGATTGAGACTCGCGCCATCGAATTTCGGCTCGCAATAAAAGCTGATATCGCTGTCTATCTTTTTAATCCGCTCTATCCAGCCAAGCAACCCCTCATAATCGAAAACATCCTCCATCGACCACATGCGACTGAGATGTTTCGCTTTGGCAAACCCCTCCGCTACGACATCTCCGACACGCTGTGTAGGAGAAGAGGGTGCGATTTTGTCCGGATGGCTCTTTTCGAAAGCCTCGACTTTTCTGTAAAGCTCGTCGTACTCCTCGTCCGTCGCGATAGGATCATCGAGTACATAATAGTGGTATGCGTATTTGTTGAGTGTTTCTACGTTTTTTAAATATTGCTCGTAATCCATCAAAAACCCGTTTATTGTTTTTGTAAAATTATAGTGTAATAGAGATAAAAGGGGGATAATTTTCACGGAGTTTTAAACTAGTGGTGGATTCTGAGGAAATCATAAATATCTTATCTTAGGTGGTTCTATCTACATAACTTGTCGGAACCGATACATAAGTTGTCGGAAAAAACCTCTATATCCCCCTTGTATAGGGGCTTGTAGAAACCTCTTAAAGTTCTTAAAGAACTTAAGGCATTTCACCTTAAGCGGGTTCATGCCAAAATATTATATCAAAAAAATAAACTAAAACGGATTGACAATCTCTATATCAAGATTTTGAAAATCTTTTTCGTTTCTTGTTACAAGCACGAAGTTATGAACCTCTGCCGTAGCTCCGATGAGGGAATCCATGATCGGTAGGAGTTTACCGATTTGTTTGAGTCTGTTTTGGATAGCACCCCACTTAAGCATAACATCGGTATCGATGGGAACGATCCTGCCACAGAAGCGTACTAATAGTTCATTTTCGAGCCAGTGAAGGAGTGTCTCTTTTTTACGACTGTTTTGTAATTTTTCTATACCCGATTTGATCTCACCGATGGTGATAACACTTAGATAGAGATTTTCTTCATTTAAACTTCGTATGAAGTCGATAACTTTTTGGTTTGGAGATTTTGATATTAACTCCGAGATGATATTAGTATCGAGTAGATAGTTCAAAAAGCGACCCTATCGGTATAGGTTTGTATATCTCGCTCTAAGTCGATCTCACCGACAAGTGGGCTTGATTGGAAAAAATGAACTATATCATCCTGTTTTTTTGTGTCTGTATCCTCTTTTTTCTCAACGACAATATTTTCTACGGGGATATTTTTCAAAAAGAGCATCACTTTATCGTAGATCGTATCGTTTATATCGAGTTTGATCGTGTACACTTGACGCTCCTTTTTATAGCTACGATAATTCTAGCACATTCTAGTTTAAAACAATAGAAAGTTTAGGTGAAATTGCACTTGATTTTAGAATGGGCGAAACTCAACACCTTTTTATCAGCCGATCGTATTTGTCATGATCCACAAAACGAAAAAGCTCTATATGGGTTTCGTAGTCGATGTAGAGTATGCGATGACTTTGGCTAACCCGTATGCTAAAGAGTCTCTTTTCCCGTTTGCAAGAGATGTGCTTCGTATGTAAAGAGGGATGATTTTTATCGCTTGTAAAAAGCGAGAGGGTTTTTTCATAAAGATTTATAAGACGCTCGTTGGATTTTTGGAGATCTTTGTCAAACTGCGGATGGTGCGTTATTTTCATTGTGAGAGATGATAAGCCCTAATTCCATCTGCGCTTTTGCAAGATCATCGAGAATACGTTCGGATATCTCCATAAGCTCTTTATGAGACTTTATATTCGGATTGAGCGTTTTTACAAACTCATCGAGTAGATCATAATCGTCATCGAGCTTTGCGACAAAGTTTACAAACTTCTCTTTATCGTATGTAAGATCATCGATGATCTCAATGAGCGTACTTGTAACGAAGTGGGTCTGCTTTGCATACGGCAGAAGCTTCTGCGCTTCAAAATCAGATGGAGCGATAGACTTGTGAGAAGATACATACATAGATATCGGTTTGATAGACTGATCGTACATATCAAACTGATTAGCATTTAGTAAAGCCAAATCAAACATATCTTCCCCGTTTTTTATCGCAATTATACTACACGAAATTAGAAAGGAAAATAAAATGTTCAACAAAATCACGATAGTACGCCAATTCTAAAAACAAAGCGTTTTATGGATAGTTTTGAAATAAATTGGAAGACTTTGAAAATTGTTGGTTGGTGGGTTCTGAGCGACTCGAACGCTCGACCGCCCGGTTATGAGCCGGGAGCTCTAACCAACTGAGCTAAGAACCCATCCTGTGTTGTTAGGACGGAATTGTACTTTTTTTTTGCTTACAAGTTTATAAAACCAAACCGGAGTCACAATCTTTTTTTAATGAAGCACAATATCGTTATTAAAAACATTATACAAAATACAAAGTTTATTTTTACCATTTTTTAATATTACTATAAGCACTTTCGATATAAACTCAACATGAACAAACAAAAGGAGGGATTATGAAACGTCTCATCAAACATAGTATCGTAGCCGCATTGGCGCTCGCTTTGCCAAGCGGATTGTTGGCATCTGACGGAAGCAGCGAGGACTCGACTGAAGAAACGACGTTGGTTACCAACCAATCGACCGTCAACACCGTCGTGGTCGATCAACTCAAAACCACGTCGATAGAACAATCTATCTCGCAACAAGAGAGTCAAACATCGACTTCTGCGCAACCAAAAGCCAAAACCTTTAGCGGATACGCCGGTGCTCAGTATATCTACTCCGATAAAATCCAAATCTTCAACATCCCTCTTGGTATGCAAGTCGGATACGGCTTTGGAGTGGAAGCGAACGTACCGGTCGTCTTCGTCGATAAAGACGTAAGTGTAAGCGGTAAAAGTGAAAGCGGGATCGGCGATGTCTCCGCCGGTATCAACTACCATTTTGGCACCCCCGCAAGCAACGGTCTGAGTATCGTAACCGTACTGTACAAAAGTACGACAGGTGATGAGAAAAAATCGTTAGGTTCGGGAGCTGATGCCTATACGCTTAGTTACAACTACACCAAACTCTTCAACGGAAAATACACACTCCATTTAATCGGGAGTTACACTTTGAACTCCGACTATACAGACCAATGGAATACAAAAATCGACTACGGTGATTCTTATATGGCGGTCATAGGTGGAAGTATGCCTTGTTTGCTTAGCGACAAGGTGACGACAAGTGCGAAACTCACCTACTTTCATGCAGATGAAAACAAAAATACGGATCAATACGGTTCATATAAATACGGTGAAACCGATGTAACCGACCTTTGGATACAATGGGACAGCACACAACTGCTAAGCGGCATACCGCTTGGTCTGGGTGTGAAAATCCCTCTACAGAACAAAGTCAAAAACTCGCTCAAAGACCCGGATAAAAAGTTCGCTTTCTATCTTAGCGTTTCAGGACTTTTCTAACGCGCAACAAAAGTCGCATAGATGGGCAGATGGTCGCTGTACCCTTTGCCCATATGGCGCGCACCTTTGTTGGAGTAGCGCATATACCAGCGGTTTATCCGTTTTTTGTAAAAAAGGTACGCTTGTTTTAGCACTCCGAAACTTCCAAACTTATAATCGAACCCACCCCGCTTGATGACCGGCGCGCTGACGATGATGCTATCGAGCGTTTCTTTGTTTCTTTTATGGATGTAGTTCCACCGCTCTTTTTCATCCAAGTCGTACCATAGGTTGTATAGCTGTGTCGATTGTAGCTTCACCTTGTTTGCCGAAGCTCTCGCTTGGTATGTACCAAGCACATGATTTATACCGGTTTTTCCGTGAGTGTCGTTGAGTGAGTATCGTCGTTTGAACTTTATATACTCCTCGTAGTCGCTGTTGAAATCTCCGGTGATGATGATGTTTTTGTCATGCCCTATCTGCTCTATACGCTTTTTTAGCGTTTTGGCACTCACTATGCGCTTGCTCTCAGGACCCCTTTTACTCTTCCAATGGTTGACGAACAAATAAAACGTTTCACCTTCGAAGTTGTATTTCAACTCGAGGATGTTTCTGTACTGCATGCTTCGTGTTACCCAAAGCTCTTTTTTCGAAACGAAAGGGATTTTACTCAAAACCGCCACTTTCACCGTTGTCGGTTTCGCATCGGCGATGGCGTAGTATCTGTAATACTCCCCCATTTTTTGCAACGTTTTTCGCAAATCTTTGAGCGCGCGTATGTTTTCTATTTCGACAAGTGCGACGATGTCGGCATCCAAATCTTTGATAACCCGTGCGGTATGCTCGAGTTTGATACGGTAGGTTCTTGTATTCCAATTCGAACGCGTATTTGGAACGTACTCTTTGTACTCGCTTCCGTCGTTATGTATGTCAAAAAGGTTTTCGACGTTGTATTCGGCTATTTTCAACTCAGCTCCAAAAATCGATATAAAACAAAAAAACAAAACGAATAAAACACGCATCATGCAATCCCGCTCAATTCCAAGAGCGCATCTATTTGCGGCTCTTGTGAGAGAAACTCCACATACAGCTCCGCCATAGAACGGCTACCGCCGTTATAAAGTATCACCTCTTTGTAGCGCTTTGCAAGCTTCGCATCTTTTTCGACCGCTTTATAAGCATCGGCACTCAACACCTCCGCCCATTTGTAGCTGTAATACCCAGCGGCATACCCTCCGGCGAAAATATGCGCAAAGCCGTTTTGGAACTTGTTGTATTTTGGCGGTTTTATAAGTGCCGTTTTCGCTCTGATACCATCGAGCAACTCTTGTACCGCCTCCCCTCGATACAACTTTTGATGCAGCTTGAAATCAAATAGTGCGAACTCCAACTGCCGCTGCATCGCCATAGCGCTAAGAAAGTTTTTCGCCTCAATAAGCTTGTTTATCATCGCTTCGGGGAGAACCTCACCGCTTTGGTAGTGGCGCGCGAACATCCTCAACACCTCTTTGTCGTAAGCGAAGTTTTCCAAAAACTGGCTTGGAAACTCCACCGCATCCCACTCCACGCCATTGACTCCGCTTACACCGCTCTCTTCCACTTCGCTTAAAAGATGGTGAATCGCATGCCCCATCTCGTGAAAGAGCGTTACGACGTCGTCGTGACGGAGCAATGAAGGTTGCGTGGAAGAGCTTGGGGGGAAGTTGCAAACCACAAACGCCGAAGCGAGCTGTTTCGTGCCGTCACTTCGCACCATGGCACTTTGCCAATCATGCATCCAAGCACCCCCTCGCTTGCTCTTTCTGGCTTCCAAATCGAGATAGAGTCTGGCTTTTAGCTTGGAGTTGTCGTAGATGTTGAAACTTTTGGCTTTTTCATCCCAAAGTTTTTCATCCACCTCTTCGAACTCCAACCCAAAACGCTCCTCCAAAAACGAAAAGAGCCCCTGTATGACGCTTTGTTGTTCGAAATAGGGTCTGTACTCCTCTTCGTCTATGTCGTAACGGGCTTTTTTCATCCGCTCGCTATAAAACGCGCTGTCATACGCTTGTATGTCGAATCCGGCGAACTCCTTGAGCGAAGCTACCTCCCTTTTGCACTGGCCGGTCGATTTTTCCAACAGTTCTTCCAAAAATCCCGTAACGCTACTTTCGTCTTTGGCCATTTTCGTCGCCAAAGAGTAGCTTGCGTAGTTGGCGAACCCGAGCAAATTCGCCGCTTCTTGGCGTAAAGAAAGGAGTTCGTCTATTATCTCGCCGTTTTGGGGCGCTCTAGTTACATAAGCTTTGTATATCTCCTTGCGAATCGCTCTGTTTGGTCCATAGGTCATGTAGGCTATATACGAGGGCATTTGCAGCGTAAAGCGCCACTTCGTTTTCCCATCCTCCTCGAATCTCGCCGCATCGAGGTCGCTTTGGGGGATACCTTCTACGTCTTTTGGGTCTTCGACAATCTTTTCAAAAGCGTTCGTCGCATCGAGCAGATTTTGAGAAAACTCGTTTGCCAGTTCGCTTTTTCTTAAATTTATCTGCGCGAGGCGCTCTTTGGTAGCGTCGTCCAAATGCGCTCCGCTTAACTCGAACCCTTGGATATTGAGCTCAAGCACCCTTTTTTGCGCTTGAGAGAGACGCTCTTTTTCGTTTTCATAAATCGCTTTGTATGCGTTGTAAAGTTCCAAGTTTTGGGAAATTTTCGTCGAATATTCGGTGATGATAGGAAGCGCTTCGGCGTAGATTTGTTGGGTTCGTTCGGAGTTGTTCACGCTGTTTATGTGTGAAAGGGGCGTGAAAAAAAGCTCCAAATCCTCTTCCATATCCTCCAAAGGTTTGATGAAGTTTTCATACGTTTTTGGCTCCATCGCCAACAGCCGTCGTATCTCCTCTTCGTTTTTGGCTACCCTTTGACGCAAATCCTCTATAAAATTTTCCAAATCGACTTCGAAGTGCAAAAACTCTGCCATAAACCACCTTTTTTCCTGCCATTATACAAGATAATGTATAATACGTCCTATGAAAAAAACATTATTGCTTGCACTTTTTTTATTTTCGCTAACTGGGTGTGATGTCGATTTTTTCAACGAAAAAAAGGTCGATACCCTAAAAGAACAAAATGCGAAACTCAAACAGGAACTGGAGCTAAAACAGCGTCAAGCGCAGATGGAACTCCAAAAACAAAAACTCTCCGCCGAAGCGCTTTTGGAGCAAGAAAAGCTCAAAAAACAAGCCGAACTCGAAAAAGAAAAACTCAAACAAAAAACGAAAAAGGAACTCGAGCTTATCCGCCAAAAAACGGAACTCGAAAAAGAGAAGAACAAAAAAGAGCTTATCCGCTACGCTATCGTCATCTCCGCACTTGTCATTCTCATCATCGCATTTTTCCTCTACCTCTACATCAAACATAGACGTGAAAATAAACTCCAAGCATATAACGACAATCTAAGAAAATATTTCCTTCTTAAAGAGAACGAGATGAAAATGAAAATGGCGGAAAAAATCCTCGATACCGTCAAAGAGGGGAATCTCACCCTTGAAGACCAAAAAAAACTCATAGCCGCTCTTAGCTCGACTACGGCTACCAAAATAGAAGAGTACGACGTAGAGATGATAGAGCATAAGGAAAAAGAGTAAGCGATGTTTCACAAGTTGCCGCATACATGAAAAAAGTCGCCATCACACGCCTCTCCGCTCTTGGAGACATCGTCAATTCCGCTTTCGTTTTGCAGTTTATCGACAAACATTGCAACGACACCCACATCACTTGGATTTGCGAGGAGGTATTCGCCCCCTTGCTCCAAACCCATCCACTCGTACATCGAGTCCATACGGTGAATTTGAAAAAGCTCAAAAAAGAAAAATCCTTCTCCTCTTTCGTGCATGAAATCGCTTCGTTGAGAAAACTCGGCGATTTTGCGAAGATTATCGACATGCAAGGACTGCTCAAATCGGCTATCGTTTCCAGAGTTGTGGGCAAAAACACCCACGGTTTCGCCAAAGATTCCATCAGAGAGCCTTTGGCTTCTTTGCTCTACCGAACGACGACCCATATCCCTTACGAAGAAAACGTCGTTTTGCGAAACGCCAAAGTGGTAAGCGAAGCGCTTGGTTTTACCATCACCGAAGAGATGATTAAAAACAAAGAGCCGGTTTTTCCCATCTTGCACCCAACCAAACTGCAAAAAGGGAACAAAAACGTCGCTTTTGTCATAGGGGCGAGCTGGGAAAGCAAACGTTACCCCAAAGAAAAGGTTTGCGAAGTGATAAACGCGTTGGAGATAAACGCACACATTATCTGGGGGAATGAAACGGAAAAAAAAGAAGCAAAATTCATAGCCAAAAAGTGCCCAAATGCACAACTTGCCGAAAAAATGAGTCTTACTCAGCTTGTTTCGTTCATCAGTGCATGCGACCTGCTCATAGGCAACGACACGGGTCCCACCCATATGGCTTGGGCGCAAAACATCCCAAGCATCACCATTTTCGGTCCTACGAACGAGCGGATGATTTTTCAAACTCCGCACAATATCGCCATCCACTCCCCCTCCAAAGTCGATATAAACAAAATCGACAAAAACGACTATTCGATACGGGAAATAGACCCCCAAGAGATAATCACCCAAGCACAAAGGCTTCTACATGGGATATAAAACACTGCTCTTTTTCGAAAAACTCCTTATGGCACTGCCGCAACCTCTTAGACAAGGCTTTTTCGCCGCTTTGGCCTCTTTGGCGTATCGTATATCGCCAAAATACCGAAAAATCGTCAAAACGAATCTCGATTTCCTTTTTGCAGACGAAATGGATGACAAAGAGAAAACAGCCATAACCAAATACAGCTTCAAAAACTTGATGTTCAACATGATGCACCTGATGGAGCTTCGCCACATGACCAAAGAGGAGTTCAAGCAAAGAGTGAGCGTGAAAAATTTCGAAGTGGTGCAAAAAGCGTTGGAGCAAAACCGCCCTATCGTTTACATCACACCCCATTACAGCGCTTGGGAGTTCGCCGGAGCGTCCCTTGCGGTTTACGCAAAAGCCGCGACGCTTGTGTACAAACACCTAAAAAACAGGGAATACGAAGAGTGGTTACTTAGCTCCAGAGAACATTTTGGAAACAAATGTGTCGAGAAAACGAACGTACTGAAAAAACTGCTTCGCATCGTCAAGCAAAAAGGTGCTATCGGTATCTTGATAGACACCAACATCAGCAAAAAAGAGGGAATCGAAGTGGAATTTTTCGGTAAGCGCATTCATCAAACACCCGTACCGTCGTTCTTGAGCCGAAAATTCGGTGCACTCATCATCCCCGCCGTTATCCGGACCGATGACGACAAACATTACGAAGTGGTATTTTACGACCCTATCGAAACAGAACATACCGAAGATGAGGAAGGCGACATCAAAAAACTTTCTCAGCTCCAAGCTTCTTGGCTTGAAGAGGTGATTCGAAAAGAACCGAAGTTTTGGTTCTGGCTACATAGACGCTTCAAAGAGGATTATCCTCAAATTTATCGGGAGTGATTGCAAGCCCTTTTGGTGATGCGCACTCTTTGGTTCTCGCTTCGAAAACTTTCAAGATAGAAAGGAAAAACGCCGTGATGGCCGGTCCTAAAATCATTCCCCAAAAACCAAACGTCGCAAGTCCTGCAATCATGGCGAAGAAGATGACGAGACTATCAAGTTTGGCATCGCTTTCGGCAAGAAGTTTTTTGTTAATCTCTTGAATGATAACCGGCTTGATGAACGTATCGGCGATGACGGAGATGACGATAACGGTATAAAGCGCTATGAAAACAGCCCCGATAGTATGCCCAAGATAAAATTCGTAACTCATAAAAGGTACCCACAAAAGCGCAGCTCCCACAACGGGGATGAGCGAAGCGAACCCAAAGAGGATACCGAAAAAGAGTCCATTGTACCCCAAAAACGAAACCGCTATCCCAAAAAGCGCTCCCTCGAACGCCGCCGTTACGAGAATGGAGTAAAAAACCACACTCATAACCGATGAAAGCTCACGAGAAAGAATCGAACTCTCCTCTTCGTTCATCTGCACGATGCGCTTCAAAAATCGCACTATCAAACCGCTGTGGTACTGTGCGAAAAAGTAAAAAACGACAATCAAAAAACCATTTTTGACAAATCCGGCGCTAAATGCACCCACTTTTCCCGTTAGCGCCAACGCTTTGGTAATGAGCGCTTTGATATCGAAACCGCTGAAAGAATCTCCTAAATAAGGCTTGAGAAACGCCAAAAGTTCCGGAGGATTGGTAACTTTTTCCCGAATGAACGCTTCAAATCCTCCAATAGCGTCCATATCTATCGAATTGAGCATCATCGTCACGGTGAACAAAATATACGCAAACGGGCCGAAAAACAAAAACGCGAACAAAAAACTCGACGACAAAGCCGCGGCAAGTTTGGAATGGAACTTCTCTTCGAAAAAGTTTTGGATATTCGCCGTCGAAATAGCCAAAAGCGCCGCGATGGTCATCGTAAGCAAAAACGGCTTATAAAGCAGATACATCCAATACAGCGACACCCCAAAAAGTACGGCTATGAAATACTGCGGTCTCAAAACAGGCTTCCTTCGGTTTTGGGTGCGTCCACACCAAGCGTTTCGTAAGTTTTGAAAGTAGCGCAACGCCCTTTTGCCGTGCGCTCAAGATAACCGTTGGCAAGCAGATACGGCTCTATCACGTCTTCGACCGTACCCTCATCTTCGCTGAGCGCAGCGGCGATGGTACTAAGCCCCATCGGTTTGCCTCTGTTTTGCGCCAAAAGGCGCAAAAGTCGCAAGTCCATCTCGTCAAACCCAAGCTTGTTGATTCCAAGCTGGTCAAGAGCGTAGATGGTTCTTTCAAGTGAAATCCTCTCTTCATCTGCCACATCACTGAAATCGCGCACCCTTCTTAGAAGCCTAAGTGCTATACGCGGCGTTCCGCGACTCCGCTTGGCTATCTCGAGCGCGGCTTCTTTTTCTATCTCTCTATCGAGCTTGTTCGCAGCTTGAGAGACGATTTGGGCAAGCTCTTGCGGTGTATAGAACTGCATTCTGAAGTTCATTCCAAATCTATCGCGAAGAGGGTTTGAGAGCATCCCCGCTCGTGTCGTCGCCCCAATCAGCGTGAAACGGGGCAAGTCTATCTTGACCGTTTGCGCCGCTGGACCGCTTCCAATGATGATGTCGATTCGAAAATCCTCCATCGAAGAGTACAAAATCTCCTCTACGGCGGGGGAAAGGCGGTGGATTTCATCGATAAAAAGGATATCCCCTTCCTCGAGGTTGGTCAAAATCGCCGCCAAATCACCGCTTTTTTCTATCATGGGAGCGGCTGTGACTTTGATGTTCGCCGCCATTTCGTTTGCGATGATAAGCGCCAAAGTCGTTTTCCCAAGCCCCGGAGGTCCGTAAAACAGTATATGATCTAGCGCTTCGTTTCTTTTTTTGCTCGCTTCTATAAATACGCCGAGATTCTTTTTGATCTGCTCTTGACCTATATACTCCGCCCACAGTCCCGGGCGTAAACTCGCCTCGTCGGTCGTTTCGGCTTCGAATCTTTCTATCTCTACGAGTCTCTCCATCAGTAGGTATGCTCCTTGGATGGGAACGAACGCTCTTTGACTTCGTTCGCGTAGGCTTTTACCGCTTCTCTGATAGCTTCGGCACCGTTGAGATATTTTTTGACGAACTTCGGCGTAAACTCCTCGAAAAGTCCAAGCATATCGGAAAAAACGAGCACCTGTCCGTCAACCGCATTCCCTGCACCGATACCGATAACCGGAATGGCGACACTTTGGGCTATCTCTTTGGCGACTTCGGTTTTGACCCCTTCGACCACCATGCAAAACGCTCCGGCTTCCTCTATCGCTTTGGCATCTTTTAGCAGTTGGAGGCGCTCCTCTTGGGTTTTTCCTTTGACCTTGTAGCCACCCTCACCCCGTACCGATTGGGGTAAAAGCCCTATATGCCCGCACACCGCTATACCGTTTCGAACAAGGTGTGCGACGATATCCGCTTTATCTGCGCCCCCTTCTATCTTCACGGCATCGGCATCGCTTTTTCTATATACCTCCATGGCGTTTTGCAAAGCGCTGTGTTTGTCGCTGTATGTCCCAAAAGGCATATCGCAAATGACGAAACTCTCTTTCGCACCCGCGCAAACGGCGTTTGTGTGGTATATCATCTGCTCGAGCGTAGCGCTTACGGTGTCTTTTTTCCCTGCGAAACTCATGTTGAGACTATCACCCACAAGTAAAATGTCGGCACCCTCTTCGAACAGTTTTGCAAAAAGCGCGTCATACGCCGTTATCATTACAAGAGGCTCTTCCCCTTTTCGTTTCTGAATCGTCGTTACGGTGTGTTTTTTTCTCATCAGTTTTTCAAACCCTAAAATTTTTTCATTATTATACACCCAATTTTTTCAATATTTCTAAACTTTTAGAAAAAACTGTTATAATATAGTTACTCACAAGGAGCAAACCGTATGGGTGTAAAAAGCGAAATTGAGTCCAAGTTCGACTTCGAAATCGTCGATGAATTTCTCGACCACTACTCGTTGATGGTGGATTCTATGGAGTTGATCGTACTCGATTTGGCAAAAGACGAGCTCTACAAACGAAGCGTCGAGGAGCTGTTTCGCATTTTCCACAACATCAAATCGGCCGCCGGTTTTTTGGAAATAGAACCTATACGCAAACTCGCAGCTTTCGTAGAAAGCGTACTCGAAGAGCTGCGTACCAAAGAGGGAAAAGCCAACGACGACACTATCAACTGGTTACTAAGTGTCAGCGATCAGTTTTCGGCGTGGGAGCGTGACTTGAACAACGATACGGAGCTTACGCCTATCCCTTACGCTTTGCTCAAAATACCAGATTTAGGATGAACCATTGAATAAACAACTCGTAGCCTACATTACAAGCGCATATCCGGATAAGAACTTCACAAGCGATTTGGCACTTGCACTTACCCAAAACGGTGTCGATACGATCGAATTGGGTATCCCCTTTTCCGACCCCGTAGCGGATGGGCCGCTTATAGAAAAAGCGAACCAACTCTCGCTTCGAAACGGTTTTCGCTTCAGCGACACCGTAGAGATAACCAAAGAGATTAGCGACAAGGTCGATTTGCTTTGGATGGGGTATTTCAACAGCTTCTATCAGCAAGGTTTGGACAAGCTTCTGCCTCTTTCGAAACAACTCGGTCTTGGAGGCTACATCATTCCCGATTTACCCCATGAAGAAACGCTTCGCTACAAGGAGCTTTTTGCACAAAACGGCCTTGTCAACATCGCTTTCGTCGCACCGACAGACTCAAAAGAGCGCATAGAAACCATAGTGCAAGACGCACAGAAGTTCATCTATATGGTTGCCTATACGGGGATAACGGGAAGCGGTAAAGACGAAAATCTCGAGCCCTTCATAAACGACATCAAAACTTTTACCGACACACCCGTATTCGTAGGGTTCGGCGTCAATGCCAAAACGGCAAAAGCCAAAGCGAAACATAGTGACGGTGTGATTGTCGGAAGCGCTTTTATAGATATCTTGCTACAAGAAAACCTCACGCACACCCAAAAGATAGAGCGCTGCTGCGAGCTTGCAAAAGTGATAAAAGAGGAAATAAACGCCTAAAAAGGCGTTTTGCGTTTATACCATCCCACCTTCGAACTGTGCACGGAGTTTCTCTTTCTCCGCTTCTCTTTTGGCTTTCTCGGCGAGTTTGGCACGGTAGTTTTTCACATCGAAACCAAACCAAAGCAGTATCGGTGAAGCGACGAAAATCGACGAATATGTCCCAACGACTATCCCTACTAGCATAGTGAAACTAAACGGATAGATAATCTCTCCGCCAAAAAGGAAAAGGGTCAAGATAACGAAGAAAGTCGTCAGTGAAGTAAGGGTCGTTCTCGAGAGCGTTTTGGTGATCGACTCGTTGATAATCCCCTCGAGATTCGTTTCTTTGGAGGTAACTATCCCTTCTCTGATTCTGTCGAAGACGATGATGGTATCGTTGAGGGAATAGCCAAGCAAAGTTAGCAATGCCGCCAAAACATCCAGATTGACATCGACTTGGAAGAGGCTGATAGCCCCCATAGCGATCGATACGTCATGAACGAGTGCGAAAATCGAAGCGACCGCGAAACGCCACTCGAATCGAAACGCGACGTAGATAAGTATCGCGCCGATTGCCAAAAACATCGCCATAAGCCCCTTCTCGCGAAGCTCGCTTCCCACTTTCGGTCCGACGATATCGACTCGGCGTATCTCGAATTTTCCCGTTCCCTCAAGCTTTTTTCGAACCACATCGCCGATATCTTGCTGCACATCCTTAGAAGAGGTTTTCATGCGTATAACCACCTCATCGGGTGAACCGAACTCCGTTATCGAAGCGTCTTGAAAAAGCGGGTCACCTTTTAGGCGTTCTCGCATCTCTTCTATGGGAGCTTTTTTGTCGTATTTTACCTGAACGATCGTCCCCCCGGCGAAATCGATACCGTAATTAAGCCCCTTAGTCGCCAAAAGTGCATAAGACGCTATTATCAAAAAAAGCGAAATAGCTATCGCGATTTTCGATTTGCCCATGAAATTGTAGGGTCTTGTATATTTGAAAAATTCCATAATTACGCCTTTATCCCAAACCAAAAATAGTTGTCTTTACTTTTTGCTATCTTTTTCTCAAGCATCTCGTAAATACCATGTGTACCGAGAATCGCCGTAAGCATCGACGCCAAGATACCGATACTCATCGTGATAGCGAACCCTTTGATAGCCCCCGTACCGTACACATACAGTACGACTGCGGCTATAAGGGTGGTGATGTTGGCATCCAAAATCGCGCTCATCGCGTTGGAGTAACCATCTTCTATCGCTTTGTGGATAGAAACTCCCTCGCGCAGAAGTTCGCGTATCCGCTCACTGATGATGACGTTGGCATCGACCGCCATACCGACTGTCAGAACTATCCCCGCCATCCCCGGCAATGTAAGTGTCGCACCAAAAAGCGCCATAACGGCAAGAATCAAAAAGAGGTTCACCACAAGCGCGATATTGGCTATGACTCCGGCCATTCTATAATACACCACCATAAAAATCATAACGAGAACGAAACCGCTAATAAGCGCTATCATACTCGCTTTGATGCTATCTGCCCCAAGGCTCGGTCCTACACTACGTTTTTCAAGCATATAAATAGGCGCCAAAAGCGCACCGCTTCTAAGTGCTATAGCCAAGTCCTTGGCTTCTACAACGGTGTAGTTACCCGAAATCTGTCCGCTTCCTCCGCCGATTCGCTCGTTGATTTTCGGATCGGAATACACTTTCCCATCAAGCACGATTGCAAGGCGCTTTCCAACATTTTTACCGGTAAAATCACCGAATATCTCCGCACCCTCGGCATTGAGCGTAAAGTTGATTACAGGACGGTTGTTTTGATCGAACCCTACATGCGCGTCTGTGAGCATATCCCCTTCTATAATCGGTATCTCTTTGACGAGATATTTTATTTTCGGATTTTTCACATCACTGAGAATCACATCGCCGTACTCGGCGGCATCGTCGTCGCTCATCTGGTAAACACGCGCGGCTCGCTCTTCATCTACCGCCATCAGCTCCAAACGTGCCGCACGGCTGATAAGCTCACGAGCTCGCTGCTCATCGGCGGCACTTTTGATACCCGCAAGTTCCACAAGGATGCTTCCATCTCCTTGTTTGGCGACAAGCGGCTCGCTAAGGCCGAACTGGTCGAGTCTGTTTCGTATCGTCTCTATCGCTTGGTCGATAGCATGTTTTTTCGTTTTTTCTATCTCTTTGGGGGTAAGTGTTAGTTGCACTTTCTCGCCATTAAACGCGACTTTCACCCCTTTGAGGTTTTTAAGATACTCTTCTATTTTCGATTTGTCATCACTATCTAAAAGAGTGAAACTCACCCCTTTGTCATCGAAGTTCAAATCATCTATCAAGATGTCGTTTTTTTCGCTAAAACGTTTTATACTCGCAGCTATCGACTTTACATGCGACTTGACCGCCTCTTCGGTCTTGACCCCAAGGAGCATATGCAGCCCCCCTTGCAAGTCAAGCCCCAATGTCACCTTTTTACCCGCAGGCAAATTGAGCAAAGAAGGAACGGAAAAAACGAGCCCGAAAACTAATGCCAACGCAAAAATGATTACTCTGTAATTAAGCTTCATCCCCAAACTTTCTTAGTACGAACTCTTTTTCCAAACGAACGATAACATCGTCGTTGAGTTTGATTTTGAGAAATTGCTCCTCCACTTTGTACACTTCGGCTATAAATCCGCCTCCGGTCACTATCTTGTCCCCTTTTTTAAGCGATTCTATCATCTCTTTTTTCTTTTTCGCTTCTTGCTGTTGCGGTCGTATAATCACGAAGTACATGATTGCGATCAAAAATATAAACGGAAGTAACTGTCCGAGTATCTCCATTCTTTCACCTTTTTTAAAAAATTTCTGCTCGGATTATACTTAAAATATACTAACACTTTGTATAATTGCGCCATGTTTAGAACCATATCGAGATTCATAGATTCGAAAAAACTTTTTCACCAAACCATCGTCGCTTTAATGACCGCCGTTTTTTTCAGCGCGTTCATCTACCTAAGCGATTTGGGCGTAGAGCTAAAAGTGCTTAACACCCTAGACGCTCTTGTCGCTTTTTGGCTTTTGCTGCATGTACCAAAACGCACCCTCCTCTTAAGCGGATTTTTCATCGGGATTTTTTGGTTCTACTGGATAAGCTACAGCTTCAAATACACCGGCAACGGCTATATCGCCCCGTTTATAGTTTTGGGATTTGGCGTAGTCTATATGCTCTATTTCGGCGTTGCCGCACTTTCAGACAAGCCCTATATCCGCGCGTTCATACTTTTTCTCGTCTCCTTCTACGCGCCGCTTCATTTCAACTGGATGCAACTTAGCCTCCCTTTTGTAGAGAGTTATATAGGGATTTACAAATGGCAGCTCGCACTCGTTCTTGGTGCACTTTCGCTTTACGAACTCGTTCCTAAAAAAGAGCTTCGCCCCCTTGTGCTTGTTTTGCTGCTAGGTGCGCTGAATCTTTTTACCCCTTACCCTCCAAGAGAGGACGCGCCGCTGAAAATAAAACTTGTCCAAACCGATGTCAAACAAGAAGAAAAATGGACAAAAGCCGCTCTTAGACCGACCGTTTTGATGATATACCGCCAAATAGAACAAGCCGCCAAAGAGGGCTACGACCTTGTCGTGCTGCCAGAGTCGGTCGTACCGTTGTTTCTGAACAAAAATCCAAAACTTGTCGAACAACTCCAATGCCTCGCAACCGACATCGACGTCGTTTTGGGTGCACTCTACTACGAAGGGGGAAAAAACTACAACGTCGCTTACCATTTCGACCAAAACGGTAACTTCGAAATAGCCAAAAAGGTGGTTCTTGTCCCTTTTGGAGAGTACATTCCCCTGCCGAAATTTATGCAAAAATGGGTCAACGACACCTTTTTTGGCGGCGCTAGCGATTTCACCACCGCGAAAAAACCGCATGACTTCACCATACAAGGGGTCGAATTTCGAGCCGCTATCTGCTACGAAGCGACAACCAAAGAGCTTTTTGCAAACAACCCTCGCTACATGATAGCTATCAGCAATAACGCATGGTTCGCTCCCTCCATAGAACCGACATTGCAAAACCTCCTTATGCGCTATTACGCACGTAAACACGGTACTACCATCTACCACAGCGCCAACTTCAGAGGTACGGGGGTGGTTAAGTAATGAGGCATAAATAATTTTGTTAAATTATTTTAGGTATAATAGAAAAAAATCATAATGGATATTATCGATGCAAAATCTCAAAAACCCTCAACTCTACATAAACCGAGAACTTTCATGGCTACAGTTCAACACGCGCGTTCTCAAACTCGCACAAGATGAAACACTCCCACCCCTTGAGCGACTGAAGTTCCTCGCCATCTACGGAACGAATCTCGATGAATTCTACATGATTCGCGTAGCCGGTTTGAAAAAACTTTTCAACGCCGGAATCATCGTCTCGGGAGCAGACAAGCTCACACCTCTTGAGCAGCTAAAGAGTATTCGCGAATATCTTCACCGTGAACAGCAAGTAGTCGAACACTGCAAAGTCGAAATTTTCAAGCTACTGGAGAACTACGGGATATCGGTCAAGAACTACGATGAAGTGAGCACACAAAAACGGCATCAACTCAACGAAAAGTTCTTCAAAGACATCTACCATCTCGTCATCCCGATTGCCGTCGATTCGACCCACCCTTTTCCACACCTCAACAACCTTAGTTTCGGGCTTGTAGTCAAACTCCAAGATACCGAAAACGAAGATATAGTGCGGTTTGGAATCGTGCGGATTCCAAGGGTGCTTGACCGTTTCATCGACCTTGAAGACGGTAAATTCGTCCCTATCGAAAGTATCGTCGCCAAACATATCGATACCCTTTTCCCCGGTTACGAGCTTATCAAGCAGATGCCGTTTCGAGTGACACGTAACGCCGACATCGCCATCGAGGAAGAGGAAGCCGACGATTTCATGGAGATGCTCGAAGAGGGACTGAAACTACGTAAAAAAGGGGAAATGGTTCGCCTTGAAGTGGGTGAAGGGGGCGATGAGGAGCTCATAGCGTTTCTCAATCGTCACATCAACGTGTACAAAGAGGACATCTACACTTTCAACACCTGCCTCAACCTCTCGAGTCTTTGGCAGATAGTAGGGAGTAAAAATTTCGCGCACCTGCTTCTTCCACAGTTCAAACCGAAAATCCTTCCGCCTCTCGATAGTGAAAACATCTTCACGGCGATGGAAAAAGAGGATATTCTACTCTACCACCCGTATGAGAGTTTCGAACCGGTGGTGAAGTTCATCCAAGATGCCGCAAAAGACCCGAGTGTCGTTTCTATCAAGATGACGCTCTATCGCGCAGGCACGAACTCACCCATCGTCAAAGCGTTGATGGATGCGAGCGAAAGCGGTAAACAAGTAACGGTGATGGTGGAACTCAAAGCGCGTTTTGACGAAGAGAACAACCTTGTGTGGGCAAAAGCGCTCGAAAATGCCGGCGCACACGTCATCTACGGTATCAAAGGGTTCAAAGTACATGCAAAAGCGGCTTTGGTTACAAAACGATTGGACAACGAACTGATACAATACGCTCACCTTGGAACCGGTAACTACAACCCAAGCACGGCGAAAATGTACACCGACTTTAGTTACTTCACATCCAAAAAAGAGGTAACGGACGATTTGACCCGTTTTTTCCATTTTCTTACCGGCTTTAGCAAAAAAGGGAAACTCAACGAACTCTACATGTCTCCATCGCAAATAAAACCGAAAGTCCTCTCGCTTATCCAAAACGAAGCGCGTAAAGGGAAAGATGGGCACATCATCGCCAAAGTCAACTCACTTGTCGATGACGATGTTATCCGCGCTTTGTACAAAGCTTCCATCGCGGGCGTCAAAATAGAGCTTATAGTACGGGGGATTTGCTGTTTGCGACCGGGAATCAAAGGGGTGAGCGAAAATATTCGTGTTATCTCGATTGTCGGAAAATACCTCGAACACCCAAGAGCGTTCTATTTCAAAAACGACGCATCGCAAGTGTACATCTCGAGTGCCGATTGGATGCCGCGCAACCTCATCCGCCGTATCGAGCTTTTCAGCGCCGTCAAACACGAACCGTCCAAAGAGAAAATCATCCAAATCCTCAAACTTCAATGTGCCGACAACGCAACCGCACATGAACTCCAAAGCGACGGTAGTTACATCAAGGTAAAACCAAAAGAGGGGCAAAAACCTATAAACAACCACAAACTTCTCGAAGAGTATGTCAACAAAATCTCAAAAGCGACCAAAAAGGACACCCCGAGTCAAGTCCAATTGCTCGCCCAGCGACTATTTATAGAAAGTTAGGAGAATCCCATGATACACGATTACAAAGAGATGACCCCGAAAATCGGGCAAAGAAGCTGGATAGCCCCAAGCGCGGACGTCATAGGCGATGTCGAGATAGGTCAAGAATGTTCCATCTGGTTCGGTGCTATCGTACGAGGCGACGTGCATTTCATCAAGATAGGCGATAGAACCAACATCCAAGATTTGAGCATGGTGCATGTCACCCACTACAAAAAAAAGCGCGTAGAAACAGACGGCAACCCTACAATCATCGGTAACGACGTAACTATCGGTCACAGAGTGATGCTTCATGGATGCACCATAGAAGATGCGTGTCTTATAGGGATGAGTACGACTATTTTGGATGGAGCGGTGATTAGCAAAGAAAGCATAGTGGGTGCCGGTAGTTTGGTCACCAAGAACAAAGTGTTCCCTCCGCGAAGCCTTATTATGGGAAGTCCCGCGAAAGTTGTCAGAACCTTGAGCGAAGAGGAGGTGAAAGAGCTTTACGCAAGTGCCGCAAGATACGTCAAATTCAAAAACGATTATGCATAAGTTCACCTTGAAGTAGAATAACTACTACTGCAGTGATTTTCCTACAAATTTGAACGAAACTCATCTCATTGGATAGGAAATTATTTATGCCTTATTACTTAAATATAAGGATATCTTCGTTACAGTATTGAACGCTATTTCTCAAGGACAAAAATGAACAGCAACAAAAAGTTACTACTGATAGTCACTGTCATGCTATTGGTACTTATGGTGGCGATCGTCGTCAACGTTGCACTCAATTTCAGAAACTACTCCTACAAAAGTGCGCTCGATAAAGCGAAAGCGACTGCGACATACGTTCAAGACGGACTGACGGCACATATGGTAAACGGTATCATGGACAAACGGGAATTTTTCCTCAACAACATCAAAAACCACAAAGAGATACAGAACTTCTGGATTATCCGCGCTCCTAACGTCATCAAACAATTCGGTCCGGGTTTCAAAAACGAAGGGGTACGCGACGGCATAGACGAAAACGTGCTCAAAAGCGGCAAACTCGCCTACACGGTCAAGGAAAACTCCGACAAAGCGATACTGCGCGTAACTATCCCATACAAAGCAAGCGCGTACGGCTCTCCAAACTGTTTGCAATGTCATGACGCCAAAGAGGGGGATGTTCTTGGAGCCATCTCGGTCGAGTTCGACATCACCGACACAAGGTATGTAGGGATTATGACCGTAGGCAAAATCATTTTGATAAATCTCGTTTTTCTCATAATCGCACTTTTTGGTGTCAACTACTTCTTCAAGCCGATTATGAACCTCTTTAGCGAACTGGGCAAAATGATTCGCTACGCCCATATGGGTGATTATTCCAAAAGGATAACGCTCAATGTCCAAGGGGAAGGAAAAGAGGTAGTCCAGCAGATAAACACCCTTTTTGAAAAACTCGATTCCACTTTCAACGATTTGAAAAACAGCCTATCGACATTCGTTACAAGCTCGAGAATCACGTGTGAAAACCCGCTTGAAGAATCGAGAAAAATCATCAACGAGCTTTCCAATATCTACAAGTTCAAAAAAACGATCGAACTCGATAGCACCTACAAAGATATCTTCACCCGTATCTACTACGTGCTCGAGGAGCAATTCGATTTGAAAAACTACAAAGTCTATCTTATCGACAAAGAAAAAAACGAAAGAGAACTGCTGCATAAACACGGTAGCGAGCTTTTGTGCGAATGTTCGAGCATAGACAAAAACGCCGATATGTGCAGAGCCTATAGAACACGAACCGAAGTGATGTCGGTCGATTTCGAAAACGTATGCCAGCACTGTGAAGTCAAAGAGAAAGAAACCGAGTACATCTGTGTACCGTTTGATATCAATTCCGAAGTCGCGTTCATCGTCTCGATATATACCCAAAATCCGCAAGAGTACAAACAGATTCAATCGGAACTCAAACATATAGAAAACTATTTCGATGCAGCGAAACCTGTTCTTGAAAGCAAACTCTTGATGCAAAAACTCAAAGAATCTTCCCTCAAAGACGGTCTGACGGGTCTTTACAACAGAAGATTTCTCGAAAACTTCATAGAAAAGTTCACCAAACAAGCCGATAGAGCCGCAAAAACATACGCGGTTATGATGATAGACATCGACTTCTTCAAAATGGTCAACGATACCTACGGACACGATGTCGGCGATACCGTCATCAAAGAGCTTGCGCGTGTGTTGAAATCGAGCATTCGCGCTTCCGATATGGCTATCCGTTACGGCGGCGAAGAGTTTTTGGTCATGCTCTACAACCCAGAAAAAGCCAAAGTCCTCGAAATCGCAACTACCATCGCCGAAAAATTCAAAAGCATAGAGTTCTACGCAGCCGGAACGACGTTCAAAAAGACTTTAAGCATCGGTATCGCTTACTATCCTGAACAAGCCGAATCGATATGGCAGGCTATCAAATACGCCGATACCGCCTTATACGAAGCCAAAAACAACGGTAGAGACCAAGTTGTGGAGTTCAACGCCACTATGTACGAAAACGGTGAGCAGTACTAAAAAAACAGATAAGAAAAAAGAAGATTGCAGCTAAAGGGGTGTCGGCACAAAGCCGATACCGCCTCCACGGAGGAGGATTAGTTTTTGTCTTGATCGACGATTTTGTTCGCTTTTATCCAAGGCATCATTTCACGGAGTCTTTCACCCGTTTTTTCGATTGGATGTGCAGCGAGATTTTTTCTCTCGGCATTCATTCTCGGATATCCGGCTTGCCCTTCAAGGATGAAGTCTTTAGCGAATTTACCGTTTTGAATCTCTTTAAGAATCTCTCTCATCGCTTTTTTGGACTCTTCGTTGATAACGCGAGGTCCACTTACCATATCACCGTACTCGGCAGTGTTGGAGATGGAGTATCTCATATCTTTGATACCGCCTTCGAATATCAAGTCAACGATGAGTTTCATTTCATGCAGACACTCGAAATATGCCATCTCTTCCGGATAACCGGCTTCGGTAAGTGTCTCGAAACCTGCTTGAATAAGCGCGCTCACACCACCGCAAAGAACCGCTTGCTCACCGAAAAGGTCTGTTTCGGTCTCATCTTTGAACGTTGTTTCGATGATTCCCGTTCTTCCTCCGCCGATTGCAGATGCGTAAGAAAGAGCGAGTTCTTTCGTGTTTCCGCTTGGGTCTTTTTCCACAGCGATTAGATCCGGAATACCGCCACCTTTGACAAACTCGCTTCTAACGGTGTGCCCCGGAGCTTTCGGTGCTACCATCATAACGTTGATGTCGGCTCTTGGAGTGATGCGCCCGTAGTGGATGTTAAAACCGTGTCCAAACGCGATAGTCGCACCCTCTTTGAGGTTTGGTTCGATCTCGTTTTTGTAAATCTCCGCTTGGTTTTCATCCGGAAGGAGGATCATAACGACATCCGCTTTGGCAGTCGCTTCCGCAACCGTTAGTACTTCAAAACCTTTCGCCGCCGCTTTTTCCCATGAGCTACCGCCTTTTCTAAGACCGACAACTACGTTCACGCCGCTGTCTCTTAGGTTTTCGGCGTGTGCGTGCCCCTGACTTCCAAAACCGATCATAGCGACCGTTTTGCTTTTGATGATTTCGATATCACAATCTTTGTCGTAGTAAACGTTCAATGCCATTGTTATTCCTTGAATTGGAGCTTAAATCTCCAAAAATTTTGCCGCATTATACTCTATTTTAGCAAAAACTTTTATAATAACGTCAAAAAAAGGCGCAAGAGATGAAAAAGTTTAATCTTTTCAAAGAAATTGTCATCGTCGATAAAAACGACCTCCTTCAAGCAATCAACTCCCAAAAGGAGTTCGGCATAAAACTTGACGGAACCATCACCTACACCCCCGAAGAAGAAATCGTCATATTCAAAGGGAAACACACTCCAAAACCGGTTGCGCTCGCTCCGGCAAAAACACTCTCTATCGCCGACTTTTTGGGCCACGAATACAAAACCGCCGAAAGCGAAGGGAAAATCGGCATCAAAGCTGCAGGCGCTTGGCGGGAGATTATCAAGTACAACTACGACTTGGCGCTCTACGACGACACTACAAATGACGGTGTGGCGGAATTTGGCGATAAAGATTTGGAAAACATCGGCTGGTACGCGGACGAATTCGACATCAGCTACCGAGAACTCATCGATGTCATAGAAGAAAAATGTGCAGGGACTTTACTGTGCATCGAGCAGGAAGAACCCTACCAATTCAGCGGTCTTGGGTTCGTCGAAGACACAAAAGCGTGTTATGAGACCCTTTTTGCATACGCGAAAGAGAAAATCGCGCACAAACTCCAAACGGACGAACTCTACAAAGAAGAGAATCTCAGTGACGACGAAAAAGAAGCCGCGGAGTTTTTCGGACTCCTTTAGCGCTCTATCTCCCTTTGCGGCTTGCCAAGGAAGAACCCTTGTGCATAGTCGATACCAAGCTCTTTGACCATGTCGAAAACTTTTTGCGAATGTACGAACTCCGCAACCGTTTTCTTGCCGAGTTTCTTCGCGAAAACGATGATGGTTTCGACAATGAGGCGCGATTCTACGTGCGTGTCTATGTCGCGAATGAGCGAACCGTCGATTTTAAGATAATCGCACTTGATTTTGGTGATATGTTTGAAGTTCGCATAACCGCTTCCAAAGTCGTCAATGGCGACTTTGGCTCCGAGATTGTAAATCTCTTCGACGAAGCTCTGCACATTGGTTTCGTAGTCTATCGCCTGTGTTTCCAAAATCTCTATCGTCAACAACGAAGCTACATCGTAGTCTTTTATCATACCAAAAAGGTACGCTTTGAATTCGTCATCCGTTATATCGTCGTACGAAAGGTTGATGCTAAAGTTCACCCCTTTCGCTTTTGCATACTCGAAGCTTTTTTTAATCATGCGCTTCATAATCTCTTCATAGAACTTCAGTTTCTGACTCGCTTCGAGGAAGTTCGCAGGAGAGATAACTTCGCCGTCTTGAGTGATTATACGCACCAACGCTTCGTACTTGTGTACTTTTTGCGTCTTGATGTCGATAATGGGCTGAAAATAAGGTACGATGCCATCGTTGTGAAGCGCATTTTTGATTAGATGCACTTTTTGGATGTTCTCTTCATATTGTTTGGCAAGTTTCAAATCTTCTTTGAAAATCAAGAACTTCTTGTTCGTTCTTTTTGCCTGTTTCAAGGCCATGTCGGCATTTCTTAGCCCCGTCCCCGCTTCGTTGATGTAAGAAGCACCGATCGTGACGCTTATATGGATGCGTAATCCATCGACGATGAATTCTTGCTCTTCGATCAAGTCGATAACTTTGTGGATAAGCTTCTCTATAACGGTATATCGGTTCTCCAAAGGGGAGATGATGACAAATTCGTCTGAAGGGAGCTTGTAGATTTTGTTTTCTTTCTTGCACCCTTTTTTCAAAATCTCGGCAACCTTTTGCAAAACCGTATCGCCGACGATATGACCGTAGAAGTCGTTGATTGAGGAGAAGTCATCTACATTGACCAAAAAGATGGTCTCATCCACCCGCTCTTTGATATCGTTGATAAGAGAAAGCCTGTTTGGAAGTTGCGTCAATCTATCGTAATACGCTTGCTTGTAGATAAAACGTGCGTTCTGTGCTATTTTCTCTTCAAGATGCTGGTTGAGTTCGGAAAGCTCATCGGAAATTTTGTTCGCCAGATACGCCAATGCGTGCTCGGTACTGAACTCGTATTGCTCTTCTATCTCTACCGATTCCGATTCTATGGAGACATCTTTTTTGTTTTCGCTTAACGCCAAGATGGTCATCGTTTCGTTTAAGAGTTCATTTCTACCTTGAGAATGGAAAAACTCGCCGTAGGTGAAAAATCCCGCCGTTTTTCCAAGCTTGGAGAGGGATTGGATCTCACTTACAAGCGCTTCGGCGAGAAATCTTCTTCGCGCCATACAAGAGTAGATAAAAATCGCTTCGGGTTGATGGTGCAAATCGATCAATAGTTTTTGTACATGATAAGAACTGTTCGATATTATCATCTCGACATTACCCACCCCGAAACGAACGGTAGTTCCTTCATCTATATTTCCGGCAAAAGTCAAACTACCGTCGCCATGTTTGGCAAGCACCGCACGACCGACGACGATTCCGTTCTTTTCGAAAATAAAAGGAAGCTCGATTCCGATTTTGGGTAACCGCTTGGCGATATCGTGTCCGAGATACTTCGCATAGATATCGACAGCGCGCTCACCATCCACCTCGTACACGCGATTTTTGATCGACTTGGTTACAGTCATCTTTTTCCCAACCGGAAGCCAGTCGAAACTGTAATGGTTGGCTACATACAAATCTTTCGAAATCAAAGCCGCACCCACTGCCCCATGGTTGCTAAGGGTGTGCTTGTCAAAAACGAAAGTTTCTACGAGTTTACCACCGTCAGCCGCCATTCCACCTGAAATCAAAACGTTTTTATCGAAATCGCTACATCCACCTAAAAACTCTTCGCCGTTTGTGCAGATACCATCGGAAAAAGCTATAACGGCTTGAAGATCTTCTTCATGTAACGCTTGCATCAATTTATAGCCGCTTGTATAGGAGTCTTCACACTCCGTATCTACAACAATGGCGGTTTTGACGGTAGTTCTTTCGAAATAGGTAAACGTTGCGACCGATTTCGCTTCGTCGTAAACCTTGGCGCCGTCTATGACACCGTCTGTCGTCACACCGATGAGTTTGGACTCAACAAAGCGATCTTGAAACACCTCTTGAATCTGTTCTATGAACTCACTTTGCGCAACGGCGCAGAAAACTTGAATGAGCAATCGCGGAGAATCTTCAAGTTTTTTCGCCTCTATGGCTGAAAGAAGTTCCTCTTTGGATGTAAATGGGATATTTTCGACAAACATTAAGGCTATAATATCGAAAAATGATTTAATTACAATTTAATCGTTGCTAAAAATCTTTCAAGAATCAGCATCGCGGCAATCGAGTCGATACGTCCGTCTTTTATATGGCGCATCTCCCCTTTGATAAGCTCTTTGGCTTCTTTGGAAGTGCCGCTTTCGTCTTGAAACACCACTTCCCCCTCGAACTCGAGCAAAGAGATAAAATGCTCTATGCGTCGTTTCATCTCCGCTTCGCTGCTCCCTCCAAGGGGTATTCCAACTACGAGTTTTTGCACGCCCCACTCTTCTAAAAGCTTGCCAAGCTCGCTTGCGGCTTGATTTCTGTTTTTTCTCAAAACGGCTTTGAGTGGAGTTACGATTTTGCCATCGGCGCTGTAAGCGACCCCTATTCGCTTCAAACCGACATCTATCGCCATCATTTTCATCTTTTCGTACCTATTTGCCTAAACAGAAACTACCAAACATTTTATCGAGCATCTCTTCGTTGTCGTACTCTCTGGTTATGGAGTTGAGATGGCGCACCGCTTCGTTGAGACAAAAAGAAAATATCTCGAGCTCCGCATCTTGCAACGGAGTGAAACTCTCTTCGATGGAGCGTAACGTTTTTTCCACCGCATCAATTTGACGGTGGGAAATCAGCATCACTTCATCCGAAGCGTTCGTAGCATCGAGTACGGCTTGAAGTTTTTTTACCAGCTTTTCGACATCCGCTTTGGCGTTTATCTCCACATCGAAGGCTCGGTTTATGTCGAGTTTTTGCTCCAAATCGACTTTGTTCTTGACGTACAAAACGGTTTTTTTCCCCTCGTAGCGCCCAAGAAGCTCCAAAATCTCCTCATCTTCACTATCTTTTTCCCTACTTGCATCGAAAAGCGCGATGACAATGTCGCTTTGCTCGATAGCTTCGATACTACGCTCTATCCCTATACGCTCTATCTCATCACTTGCGTTGCGAATCCCCGCCGTATCGACGATGCGAATAAGATGTGAACCTATTCTGACTTGTTCTTCTATCGTATCTCTCGTCGTTCCTGCGATGTCACTCACGATAGCGCGCTCATACGAAAGCAAAGCGTTAAGAAGCGAACTTTTGCCCACATTGGGCTTGCCTACGATGCAGACTTTGAACCCTTGCATCAACCCTTCTCTGCTTTTACTAGCTCGAAGCGTCTTTTGAAGCGACTCTTGCAATGCTCTTAATTTTCGCTCCATCTGCGAAAGTAAATCTTGGGGCAAATCCTCCTCGGCATAATCGATACTCACTTCGGAATACGCCAACAGCTCCACGATAGCATCTCGCGTTCGTTCGATATATTCGCGAAGTTCCCCTTTTATCTGTTTGGCAAGCACCTTCGCCGCGTCTTCGCTTTTTGCTTCTATCATCTGTGCTATCGCTTCGGCTTCGCTTAGGTCTATGCGCCCGTTCAAAAATGCCCGCTTGCTAAATTCTCCCGGCTGGGCTATCCTCGCACCTAGAGCCAAAGCCGCTTTCAAAATGGCATTTGCAACCACCATCCCCCCATGACATTGCAACTCGACCACGTCTTCGGCGGTAAAGGAGTGGGGCGCTTTGAAATAAAGCACTATCGCCTCATCGAGTAGTTCCTCGTTTTCGTCGTAAACGTTGGCTAAATGCGCAAAACGGGGTTTGAGCGTTTCTTTTTTCGTTAGAGTCTTGGCGATAGAGAGCGCTTCATCACCGCTTAATCGCACGATGGCGATGGAGCCGACTCCATGTGCCGTCGCGATAGCGGCGATGGTATCAGTAGTTGTTGTAGTCATTGATGATGATATATTTCAAACCGTCACGCGTACTGCGTATGGCGACGTACTTGTCCGGATAGGTCGCACGAAGCTCGCGAAGCGCAATTTGCACCAAAACACCATCGAGTATCTTGGTTTGCGCTTTGCCGTAGATATCGACATCTTCTTTGACATTTTCGAGATATCGATGTACCGCTTCTTCTTGATTTTGCAAAAACTCCGCTATCTCGAGGCGCAAACCAAAACCGTATTTCGCGTTTATCCAGTTGAAAAGCATATACGAAAGCGCTTTGTATCTATACCCCTCTTTCCCTATAAGCAACGCGGCATCGGTACCGTTTAACTCGATGTAAACCGTGTTGTCGTCGTATGCACTTACTTCTACACCGTCAAGCTCGAAGCAGATTTTGGAAAAAAGTGCGCTAAGCTCGTTTTGAATCTCCTCGACCGCAGTTTGGATAGCCAAACTTACCTCTTCTTCCTCGTCTTCCTCTTCTTTCGCATCTTCGGCTACATCTTCTTGTTCACTGACAAACGTGGTCTGCATCGCTTCTTGTTCTTGATGGGGTTGCTGCGGTGTATTTGCAGGTGTGTCGTTTTGGTGGGGCTGCTCTTGCGGCTCTATGGCAGGGGTCGGCTCTTCTGTAAGCTCTTGGGTTTTGGGTTCTTTTTCCTCTTGGGAGACTTGTGGTCTTTTTTTCGTCGCGACGATAATCGCTTTTTTTCTAAAAAGCCCCAAAATACCGCTACTTGGGTATTGCACCACTTCCGTTACGAGTTCGGTAACGGAGCAGTCAAGTTCAGCGGCGGCGTTTGAGTACGCTTCCTCGAGTGTTACGGCTTCTACTTTTATCATAATCACTTCTCACTTTTTTTCTTTTTTTCAATATGCTCTTTTAGCTCTTTGGCGTTTTGAAACTGCTTGTTGATAATCATCTGCTGAGCGATAGAGAAAAGGTTGTTGACAAACCAGTAAAGCACAAGTCCGGACGGGAACGTTACGAAGAAGAACGTAAAGATAACCGGCAAGAACTTCATCACTTTTTCCTGCATCGGGTCGGTAAAGTTCGTCGGTGTAAGTTTTTGCTGGTAGTACATCGACGCACCCATCAAAATCGGGAGAATGAAAGTCGGATCCATTCTCGAGAGGTCGTTCACCCATAGAATCCAAGGCGCACCCTGAAGCTCGACGGCATTCAAAAGCACGCGATAGATCGCGAAGAAAACAGGAATCTGCAGCAACATAGGCAAACACCCTCCAAGCGGATTGGCTCCGTGCTTTTTATACAACTCCATAACCGCTGCGTTCATACGTTGCGGGTCCCCTTTGTACTTTTGTTGCAACTCTTTGACTTTAGGTGAAATCTCTTTCATCTTCTGCATACTTACCATACCTTTGTAGGTAAGCGGATAGAGCACCAAACGAACCAAAGCGGTCAAAGCGATAATAGCCCATCCCCAGTTGCCTATATGCTCATACAACCACATCAAAATCGCAAAAAGCGGTTTCGCTGCGAATGTGAACCAACCAAACTCCACCGCATTGACCAAAACAGGGTCTATCGCTTTAAGAGTCTTGTACTCTTTTGGACCGATATAACCTGAAAGGGTCATTTTCGGCGAAGCGTCGATGTAAAGAACCGGATTTTCCTTACTGTCCCCATCGACTATGACGGTTCTATCGGTTCCGAAATTGTAAAAAATCGTCGCGGTGTATTGGTCGAACGCGCTGGCAAGAAGTACGTCGGTGAAACTTTGTCTCTCTTCGGCATCGCCGTCTTCGATGATATGCACGACTTTATCACCCGTATATACGAGCACACCCGCCGCTGCCATCAGTTTTTTACTCACCTGCGGTCTATGACCTACGTACAAAAAGTAGCGTTTCTCTTTCGAGAGTTCGATTTTCGCATCGTAATGACCGTCTTTGTAGAAAGTCAGTTTTTTCGTTACGGTAAGCTCGGGAAGTTTTTGCGTCAACGTCACTTCAACCGGTTTGTCTCCAAGCGTGGCTTCGCTAATGGAAGCTACATACGGCGTTTTTGCCGCTTCTTCGTTGAGCTTCTCATCCGCAAAACGGATAAAAAGCGGCTTCGCGCCGACATCGGGAATCACCTGCGCATGCAAGTCGTCGCTGTCTCGAAAACGCTCGTCCAGCAACTCTTTCGAAGCGATACGACCGAGCGTGTCGAGTTTGAGTATGAAATCTTTGGCTTTGATAGTCGTTACCACGGTGGAGTCCTGCGTAGCGACCTCCCCTTTTGGTATATCATGTCCTGCAAGTTTGGAAACATCTTTTTGTTTCATCGCTTGCGTTTTGGCGGCATCCTCTTTCAAAGCGACGCTTTTCGTCGTCCGGTTTTGCTCGTTTTGAGGCTGCTCAGGTGGAAAAACGGCCGTATAGGCAACGAAAAATATAACTGAAAGTACAACAGCGACCATCAGTCTTTGGTTTGGAGTCATCTTGTCTAACACATTCACCCTTTGTATGAAAAATTTTTTATGATGTAAAAACGGTCTTTTTCTTTGGGAACCAACCAGTATTTTATCTGCTCGAGCTTCAGTTTTTCACAGCTCAAACAGCGCTTTTTCACAACGGGATAGTCAATCCCTCCGTCAAAAAGCTGATTGCAACGCAGTATTCTAATGAAAGTGTGGTAAAAAGCAGTTGAAATTGGCGAATTTTCGAAATGCTGGCGTGCATATTCGCTACATGTCGGGTAGTATCTGCAACTTCCAAAACCGATATAGGTAAAAACCTTTTGATACACCCATAAAAGCGAAAGGAAAAATTTACGAAACGGATTTGTTTTCAAACGCATTCGCCCGTGAAAGATTTTTACCGAAATGTTTTTTGAGTACACCGTACTTGAGGGTCAAAATATCGGGTTTGGCTACAAAAACATAGCGCCCATCTTCGAGGTTTTTGGAGTATTCGATAAAAAGTGCACGCATCAACCTTTTGGCCCGGTTGCGTTTTACGGCATTACCGAGTTTTTTGGTTGCGGTAAAACCTACTTTTCGTACACCTTTTTGGGGGAGAAAAAAGAGCACCACACTTTGGGTGTGGAAGCTTTTTCCTTTGTTGTAGAGGTAACTAAACTCCTTATGGAGTTTGATAGTTTCAAAACCGCTTAGACGGACAATCTTTTACGACCTTTCGCTCTGCGGCGGTTGATAACTTTTCTACCGTTTTTAGTAGCCATTCTCGCTCTAAAACCGTGTGTTCTCTTTCTTGGTGTGTTGTGTGGTTGGTATGTTCTTTTCATTAGACATATCCTTCATAAAAATTAGTGGCGAATTTTACTGAATTTTTGCTTAATTCTCTATTAGGGCTATTTGGGAAATGAAACGAAGAAAGAAATTTCGCTTCAAAAATGCAAAAGGACCCATCCAAGGTCCTTTTTTTTAAGAGATGTTGACCACCACTTCGCTACCGTCGTAGTCGAACTCGACGTGGCTTCCCTCTTTGACTTTGTCTTCGAGAATAAGCTCTGCGAGTCTGTCTTCGACAATCTCGTACAATGCGCGTTTAAGCGGTCTCGCACCGTACACAGGGTCGAATCCGGCTTCGGCGATATAGCTTTTCGCACTTTCGGTAAGACTGATAGTGATATCGCGCTCTGCGACTTTTGCCGCGATTTCGCTAAAGAAGAGGCTCACTATCGCTTTTATCTCTTCTTGACCGAGTGCGTTGAAGATGACCACATCGTCAAGTCGGTTCAAGAACTCCGGTTTGAAATGGGCTCGCAAATCGGGCTTGATAAGCTCTTCGACATCTTCACCCGGTTTGGCTTCCATAATCTTCGCACTTCCGATGTTGGAAGTAAGAATGATGATGGTATTGCTAAAATCGACCGTTACCCCTTTGTTGTCGGTAAGTCTTCCGTCATCGAGCACTTGCAACAAGATGTTGAACACATCCGGATGCGCTTTTTCCACTTCATCGAAAAGTACGACCGAGTACGGTTTTCTACGCACCGCTTCTGTAAGCTGTCCACCCTCTTCGTATCCTACATAGCCCGGGGCGGCACCTACAAGTCTCGAAACGGAATGTTTCTCCATGTACTCACTCATATCGATACGTATCATCGCATCTTCGCTATCGAAGAGGAACTTCGCAAGCGTTTTGGCTGTTTGGGTTTTCCCAACTCCGGTCGGTCCAAGGAAGAGAAAACTTCCAATCGGGCGGTTTTTATCGCTAAGTCCCGCTTTGTTACGTTTGATAGCACGTGCGACCGCATGCACCGCTTTTGGTTGTCCGACAACCGCTTTTTTGAGTTCATCCTCGATATGGAGGATTTTCTCTTTTTCGCTTTGGAGCATTTTATTTACGGGGATTCCCGTCCATCTGCTCACAATCGCGGCTATCGATTCTTCATCGACGCTGTTTTTAAGCAACGTACCGCTTTGTTGCATCTGTTTCCATTGCTCTTGAAGCTGTTTTTCCTCTTCTATGAGCTTCGGTACTTCGCCGTACTCGATCTCCGCGGCTTTGTTGTAATCGCCGTTGCTTTTGGCGATCTCCGCCTCCCGTTTTTTGTTCTCGATTTCCATCTTGATATTCGCGATACGCTCGAATATCTCTTTTTCACGATTGAACTGCGCTTCGAGGGAGCGTTTTTTCTCTTCGGCATCGGCAAGCTCTTTTTCTATCTCTTCAAGACGCTTTTTGTTCTGCTCGCTCTCTTCCATTTTCAGCGCTTCTTTTTCGACGTTGAGCTGCTGAATCTCACGTTTGATTTTCGCAAGCTCGTTCGGCTCCGACTCGATTTGCATCTTGAGTTCCGCTGCCGCTTCGTCTATAAGGTCTATCGCTTTATCGGGCAGGAATCTGTCGGTAATGTAGCGCGCACTGAGTTTCGCCGCCGCTACAAGCGCACTGTCGGTAATGGTAACGTTGTGGTGCGCTTCGAGCGACTCTTTGATACCGCGAAGAATCTGCAACGCTTGGTTGATTGTCGGCTCGTCCACGCTCACCGGCTGGAAACGTCGCTGCAACGCCGCATCTTTTTCGAAATATTTTCTGTACTCTTTGAGCGTAGTCGCACCGATAGTATGCAGCTCACCACGGGCAAGCGCAGGTTTGAGGATGTTCGCCGCATCCATACTTCCTTCACTCGCACCCGCACCGACGATTGTGTGGATTTCGTCTATGAAAAGGATGATGTTTCCGTTTTCTTTCACCTCATCCACAACCGCTTTGAGTCTGTCTTCAAATTCACCGCGGTATTTCGCCCCTGCGATAAGCGCGGTCATATCGAGCGCGACAACCTTTTTGTTCTGCAAGCTAACCGGCACTTCCTTGTTGAAGATTCTCTGCGCCAAACCTTCGACAAGTGCGGTTTTACCTACACCCGGCTCACCGAGAAGAATCGGGTTGTTTTTGGTTTTTCGTATCAAAATCTGCATAACGCGGTTGATCTCTTCATCTCGCCCGATTACCGGCGGAAGCTCACCTGCTGCCGCTTTTGCGGTAAGGTCTATACCGTATTTGCTAAGGCTATCGAGTGTTTCGTCGGCACTTTGGCTGTCTATCTTCGCTCCGCCGCGTGCGGCTTCGATGTTTTTGGCAAGCTCCATCAAATCGACATATTTAGAGATAATCGACTTGAACGGCTCACTTTTGAGGTTAGCCAAAATGTAGGTATCGACTGCCAAAAACTGATCGCCCATCTGTGTCATCTGCCCCATAGCGCGTTGCAAGGAATCGACGAACTCTTTTGAAAGTCTGATACTCTCTTTGGTTACGCTCGAGACTTTTGGCAATTTGTTCGCTTCACTTTTGATGTCAAGCTCCATCGCCGCTTTATCGACGTTCATTTTATTGAACATCTGATTGAGCACACTGTCGGTATTGGTCAGTTGTGCCCACAAGAAGTGTACCGGAGTCACTTCCGGATTTTGGTTATGGAGAGCCAAAGATATGGAAGATTCTATCGCTTCGGTCATATTGTTGGTAAGTTTTTCAAAAATTTGTTTCATTTTTCATCCTTTTCTGTTTAATTATACAACTTGAGTGATTTACTATCAAGCTCTTGAATAATTTTGATGTAATTATAATGAAAAAAAAGTGCTTCGTTTGCTACTTAAGTGGCTATAGAACTTAAAAAGGTATTTTCTCGCCATCTTGCAGTAGTCGACCAAACAGGTCGAAAGAAAAAAACAAATGCAACCCTACTACAATCCGTCGGAATATCTCTGCATTATCGTTTCAATCGGTTCAGGTTTGGAGAAGAAATATCCCTGATAATAGTTACAACGAAGTTTTTTCAAGATTTCTACATCTTCTTTTCTCTCCACACCTTCAGCCACAACTTCGAAATCAAACGCTCTACTCAATTCGATAATCGTTTTCACGATTATTCGGTCCGTTTTATTTTTCAACATACCGAAAACAAAATTCTGATCGATTTTTATTTGATCTATAGGAAGTGATTTTAGGTACTGCAAAGATGCATATCCCGTTCCAAAATCATCGATAGATATCTGTATGCCCATATTTCTCAATTTTTTCATTTTCTCTATCATCATCTCGGTATCTTTTGCGAGCAGTGATTCCGTTAATTCTATTTTAAGTTTTTTAGGGTTTATCACATATTCGGTTATCATCTTTTCAACAAGCGGCACAAACCCTTCGGCAGCAAATTGTTTAGCGCTTACATTCACAGAGAGTGTCCATTCTTGCGTTTGGGGATTTTTGTGCCATAGTGAAAGCTGCTTCAGGGCCGTCTCCAAGACCCAAGACCCGATATCGATTATCAAGCCGGTACTTTCGGCAACAGGTATGAAAACTGTCGGCGAAACAACCCCTTTTACCGGGTGTATCCACCGTACAAGCGATTCGGCACCCGTTACGGTACCCTCACCATCGTATTGAAGTTGGTAATATAACTCGAATTGTTCCTCTTTGACCGCAGATAAAAGTTCGGTATAGATATCCAAACTTTTTTGAGCTTTTCGTTCAACCTCTTTATTGTAGAAAGAAAAATAAACTTCCTCTTTTTTCGCATTTTGCAAAGCACTGTCAACTTCTTTGAATATCTCTGCGGCATTGGTTACAAGATTGGAATGTATATCGACCCCCACGTGAACGGATATAAATATCTCTTTGTCTTTTACCAAAAAAGGTTTCGATGTGATTCCCAGCAATCTGTTGAGAACTTCTTCCGCTTTTTGAATAGCGACATCTTCATCGTCCGAAACATTTCTGTAATAGAGCAAAAATTCATCTACACCTATTTTAGCTTTCAAGGAAACATCTTCGAATTCCTCTTCCAATCGTTGTGCAAATTTTTGTAAAACGATATCGCTTCTTTCATGTCCGTAAACTTCGTTCAGTATTTTAAATTTACTTATATCGATGCAAAATATTAAATGCCACACTTTTGTCGTTTGTGTATCTATTAAGGTTTGCAGCGATTTAAGAAACAAGTCTTTGTTCGGAAAACCCGTTAGTGAATCGTAGCGTTGCAGATATCGCAGTTGCTCTTTCGTTTTTTGCTGTTCTTGCAGCGATTTCTGCAAACCTTCTAGCATAATATTCGTCTCTTCGTAAAGTTTACCGAATTCATCGTTTTGCGTTACTTCTATCCTTTTATCGAGAGAGGTCGCCAACTCTATTTGCTCCAAAAATTTCGTAAGCTTTATAATTGGCCTAGTAAATTTTTTAGCATAGTAATACGACAACAAGTATGTCATCAATACAACGAAAAGATACAAAACACTAAAATGCCAAATATATTTTTTAAACACATCAAAATAAGTGACGTAACGCAGCGTCATACTCGTACAACCTATTTTCTTGTCAAAATAGCTTATATCCGTATCCATCGTGATCGTATGACCGACTATTTCGACACTTCCATCCTTGCATGTATTATGATGCGATACGAAACTTTTATCGTTTTTCGCGTATTGATATACCGCTTTTGTGCCGTTTTTATAAACGACAAGCGATTCTAGTACATCAAAAGATTTCAATTTTGTCGTTATATCCGCGGCGGTCGCCACGTTGTTGAGAAAAATGAGTTTAGCTAGATCTTGAGAAATGACATTTTGTATCGTTTTGTTCAGCTTCACGGCTCTTATATTTTCTTCTTTAATATAGAAGATGGCAAAAGCCACATATGCGATGAAAAAAACCATAGACACTATAAGTAGTACGAGTTTTCGAAGTTTTTTCTCGATGGAACCTTTGTATTCTCGCGTTTTCATCTATTTCTCTATAGGAAGATTAAAATCGTTACCCCATTCCAACCAAGAACCATCATATACGGATGCATCGTACCCCAACTCTTTTAAAACCATAAAATTAAGTGCCGCATCCGCTCCATCTGCACAATACAAGATAATTTTTTTATTTTTCGGTAAATTTTTATAAAGTTTTTTTAGTTTGGACAAACTTTTCATTCCACTGCCATTGATATCGTAATTGGAATATCCTGGGTAATTCAAAGCTGTTGGGATATGCCCCTTTCGTTTTGCAAACGATTTCAAACCTTTATAGTATTCAGGAGGTCTGCCGTCGACGATAATATTTTTACCAATCGCCACATAGGTGCTTAACTTCGTTTCCAAGATACTGTTGTCAATACGCGGAACGAAATTTTTCGGTTTTGGTTTGTAAGCTTTCGTACTTATCGGGAGAAGCCCCTTTTTCCAGTTTCCATATCCAACTTTCAACATCGAAATATTTTCGACTCCAAGAACCTTGGCTATCCAGTAAAATCGAGCCGCCCAAATAAGCTCGTTGTCTCCATATACGACGACTTTAGCATCTTTATCTATACCGACATCGCTAAAGAGCTTCTGCAAATAATCCAAACTCGGCATCTTGTAATGATTGTTCGGATCGAACAGGCGATTGGCCGGGTCGGATAAATCTTTCAACACCGGTATATTTACGGCATGCTCAAGATGCCCTTTTTTGTAAATTGTCGGTTTACGCACATCGACGATAACAAGATGAGGATCGTTATAATTTTTACTCAACCATTCCGGTGAGATAAATGTAGGCATCGCATGCAAAGATGGGAAATATATAAAAAAAATCACAAAAAAAGATAAAAAATAGTTCAAATACATAAAAAATCCTTCCGTGTTAATGATAATCTAATCTCCCTTAATACTACCTTTTTGATACCTTTTCAACATACTCTCATTGCCTATAACTCCTCCGCTATGGATATAGAGAATTTTCTCTGTAGTTTTTTCCAAAACCATTTTCCACATCGAAGGAGCATAAAGCAAATCGAACTCTATGCCCGTTTGCTCGAGAAGCTTTACATACAGCTTGTAAAATTCCAGATTCGGCTTACCGAAAGGATGTTTTTTCGGCGGCTCCAAAACGACAAGGTTTTTGGGTATCTCGCCAAGTGCTTCCATCTGTTTTGTCAAATACGCCCCATCTCCAACGCAAGGGGTCGTATAGACTCTATATTGGGGTAACGCCAATGCCAAAAAAAGCGCCGTCGTTCCCGTTCCGCTGGGTGTCGCAAGCGCTTTTACGGGCGGATTTTGCTTTTGTATCTCTTTGGCTAGAGCCGCTATCCCCGCTTTGGCTTCTTTTACCGCTCCCCCTTGGTGGAGCAAAAACGTTCTATCATCGGTTTGTGCCGTAAGGGAGGCTATGAACTCTTTGTAGATTGCATGCGGTACTTCCTTGTGCTCCATACCGAACTCCAAAGCGTAGCGAAAATTGCCCGAAACCTCTTCTTTTTGACGTTGTGAGAGCGGCTTGGTGTAGTAAAGGAACCGCCACCCTTTATCGAAACAAAGCTTCGCGATGGAGAGCATCGCATTGGATTGCGTACCGCCGTAGGATATGACCGTATCGAAACGTTCTTTTGGAGTATGTACGAGGGTGTAGAGTTTACGGTACTTATTACCGCTCAAGTAAGGGTCTATCAGATCGTCACGTTTGACGAAAAACGCTCTGCCGTCGATGGTGACGGCAGAAATAGGCGTTGGAAGCATCGAAAATTATTTATACTCGATTTTCGCTTTGCTTTTGAGGGTTTGAAGTTTGCTTTGCATGACTTGACGGAATTTTTCCATTTTCAAGCGCTGTTCGATATATGGCTTAACTTCCGCAAACGGTCTGGTAGAAGCGCTTTTTTTGTCCTCTACGTAGATTACATGATAGCCAAATTGCGTTTTGACGGGTGTTTTGGTGACTTCCCCCGCTTTCATGCCAAAAGCCGCTTTTTCGAACTCGGGAACCATCTGCCCTTTGGCGAAATACCCAAGATCGCCCCCTCTTGGACCGCTTGGTCCGGTCGATTTCGCTTTTGCAAGCTCTATGAACTTCTCTTTAAGCGCTTTACCTTTAAGCCCTTTTAGCTGTGCAATGATTTTTTTGGCTTCCTCTTCGCTCTTGACCAAAATATGGCGCGCGTGCACACTCTCTTTTTGCATGAACTCTTGCTTGTTTTTGTTGTAGTACTCTTTGAGTTCTTTATCGGAAATCTTGATACCATCGAGTACTTTTTTCTGCCACAAGCGTATCGCAAGGTCTTTTTTGATGCTCTCAATCACTTTTTGGAGCTGCTCTTTGTACTCTTTGGAGTTGGTAATACCTTGTTTCTTCGCATCTTTGTAGATCACCTCTTTGGATATCATCTCATCCAAAAACTGCTTTTTGAGCTGTTCTTGTTTTTGTGCAGGAAGCTGTGAGAGTCTCCCTTGTGTCGCTTGCATCAAAGCGTTCGTTACATCCTCGTCCGTAATCTTCGCTCCATCTACGGTCGCCAATGTCGCCGCAAAAGAGATTGTCGTCGTTAGAAGCAGTGTCGAAGCTACCTTTATCATCGCTTTCATCGAGTTGTCCTTTTTGTTTTGTTGGGAAAATTCTAATTGGTTTAAGATAACAGTTATTAAACTACTCTATAATTACACGAAAAAAAGAGTTTTCCGATGGCAATAAAAGTAAAAAAAGCGACGAAAAAAGAGGTCGAAATCATCAAAGAGCGTTTTTTGGAGCGCTATAGCGGCGCGGTAACGGAGCTTGAGTACAAGAACCTTTACGAGCTTGTCGTCGCCGTCGCTCTCTCGGCACAATGTACCGACAAGCGGGTCAACCTCATCACCCCCTCTTTTTTTGCGAAATTCCCCTCCCCCAAAGAGCTCGCCCAAGCACCCCTTGAAGAGATAAAAGAGCTTATAAAAACTTGCAGTTTTTTCAACAACAAAGCCAAAAACCTAAAAGCGATGGCGCAGCGCGTGATGGAAGCGTACGGCGGGGAAGTTCCACTCGATGAAAAAGAGCTCAAAACCTTAGCGGGTGTTGGACAAAAAACGGCACATGTCATCATGATAGAATATGCCGGTGTGAACCTGATGGCGGTCGATACCCACGTTTTTCGCGTCGCGCATCGGCTTGGGCTGAGCCAAGACGAAACCGCCTTGAAAACGGAAGAGACTCTCACGAAACTTTTCAAAGACAATCTCCAAACACTGCACCAAGCGATGGTACTCTTTGGGCGCTATATCTGTACAGCGAAAAACCCTAAATGTGACGAGTGCTTTTTAAGTGAATTTTGCAAAACGAAAGAGAGCTTCAAAGCGAAATAAGGTACAATGCTTCTATGAAAACAACGATTGTATTTTTATTGGTAATGCTTAGTTTTAGCGGGTGTGTCAACAAGCACGGAGTTTCGATGAAGTACTACAGCGACTGCAAAGAGTACTACGACCTTCAAGGACATTACCACAAGGAGTGTGGAGAAGACGACATCTTCACCTACAAAGAGGTAAAAGAGGCGTTGAAAACGAAAGAGGAGAAAGACCCCAACGTCATCGAGGGGCAGCCAAGCCCCTTTTGAGTGTTTTACTGCTCAACATCCCAACAAAGTCGGGTTTTCCCCTCTTCGTCTTTACAAACAGCACCCATTCCCATGATATTGTAACCGTTATCGACATAGTGCACTTCGCCGGTAACGCCGCTTGCGAGGTCGCTTAGAAGATACATAGCGGAGTTTCCTACCTGCTCGATGGTAACGTTGGAGCGAAGCGGTGCGTTGACTTCGTTCCATTTGAGAATCTGTTTGAAATCCCCTATCCCCGCAGCGGCCAAAGTTTTGATAGGTCCGGCACTAATAGCGTTGATACGTTTGCCCTCTTTCCCAAGATCGACCGCCAAGTAACGCACACTCGACTCCAAAGCCGCTTTTGCGACACCCATGACATTGTAGTTGGGTATATACTTCGGTCCGCCAAGGTAGCTAAGCGTCAACACGCTCGCACCCTCGTTCATAATAGGATTGAGACGGTTCGTAAGGTCGATAAGCGAATAGACCGAAACGTTCATCGCTATCGTAAACGCTTCTTTCGTCGTTTTTATGAAATCTTCGCTCAAAGCCTCTTTGGGTGCGAATGCGACGGAGTGAACCAAAAAATCGATCTCACCAAAACTCTCTTTGACTCTTTGGGCGATCGTATTCATGTGCTCTTCGTTGCTGACATCGAGCTCCAGCACGACATCGCTTCCAAGTTCGTTGGCTATAGGTTCCACCCTTTTTTTCAGTGCGTCGTTAAGGTAGGTAAAAGCGAGCTGCGCCCCTTGGTCTTTACACGCTTTGGCTATTCCGTACGCTATCGATTTATTGTTCGCAAGCCCGACGATGAGCCCTTTTTTCCCTTTCATTACCATCGTTTCATCCTTTTTTTATAGTTATTGCGTCATTAATCATGGAGAAAAAGTTCTCCACCTTCAAAGCCCCGCTACCGACAAGTACGCCATCGACGCTTGGAAGCTCCATAATCGCTTTGGCATTGTCGGTTTTGACACTACCGCCATAAAGGAGTTTCACTCCGGCGATTCGTTTCAAAGCGTCGTGGATCGTTTCTATCTCTTCGAGTGTCGGTGTCAAACCGCTTCCTATCGCCCATACCGGCTCGTAAGCGACAACGAGTTTGGCATAACTCAAATCGATCCCCTCAAGCTGTGTCTGCAAATACGCCAAAGTCGCATCCAGCCCTTGTTCCTTTACACTCAACGGCTCACCGATACAATAGATGATTTCAAAACCGTTCTCTTTGAAAAAATCGAATTTTTTGGCGATATCGACTTGCGATTCATGTAACACGTGGCGTCTTTCGCTATGGCCGACAAGAATCGTTTCGATGCCGAACTCTTCAAGATGCACCAAACCTATCTCGCCGGTAAAAGCACCGCTTTTTGCCGGGTAGGCGTTTTGAGCGCCGACAACCGCTTGCCCCTTGTGGGGAACGAGACTCGAACTTGCCGGAAAAACTCGCACTTCCACCCCCTCGAGCTTAGGCAACATCCCCTCAAGCTCACCAAGGTACTCTCCCGTCTCGAGTCGCGTAAGGTTAGTTTTGAAATTCGCAGCTACTATCATAACTACGCTTCCTCTTTGATAAGCGGTTTGACCCCCGGAAGGATTTTCCCCTCGAGTAGCTCCAAACTCGCTCCGCCGCCTGTGGAGATGAACGTCATCTCCTCATCGACGCCGACACGCTGTACCAAGTCCGCGGTATCGCCTCCGCCGACAACGGTCGTTGCATAACTATCGGCTACGAAATGGGCGATTTTCGAAGAACCTCTTGCAAAGCGCTCCATCTCGTAAACCCCCATAGGACCGTTCCAAAGGATCGTCTGTACGTCGTTGAGCGCTTCACGATAAAGACGCACCGTCGCAGGACCGATATCAAGCCCCATCCATCCGTTTGGAATCTCTTGCGCGGTAACGATTTTACTCACGGCATCTTCGGCGAATCTATCGGCGGCTATCACATCGACAGGCAAGTAGAACTTCACTCCAAGCTCTGCAGCTTTGTCCATGATGCGTTGCGCTTCTTCCAAAAGCTCGTCTTCGACAAGCGAAGCACCGATGTCGTAACCAAGCTGTTTCAAAAACGTAAACGCCATCCCGCCCCCGATAAGGATTTTATCGACTTTGGGCAGTAGATTCACAAGCGCTTCGAGTTTACCCGAAACTTTACTTCCGCCGACAATCGCGGCAAACGGGCGTACGGGGTTGTTGACGAGTTTTCCGAAGAAATTGATCTCTTTTTCGAGCAAGAAACCTGCCGCTTTGTGGTCGTTGTCGAAATACGCCGTTATCCCCTCTACCGAAGCGTGCGCTCTGTGGCTCACGCCAAAAGCGTCGTTGACGTACACTTCCGCCAAATCGGCAAGTTTTTTTGCAAACTCCGGATCGTTTTTCGTCTCTCCTGCTTCGAAACGGAGGTTTTCAAGCAACACCACCTCTCCTGATTGCATATCGGCGGTTTTACCCAAAGCGTCTTCGCCGACGACATCGTTCGCCATCACCACCTCTTTTTTCAAAAGCTGATGGAGTCTGCGCGCTACGGGCTTGAGCGAGTATTTCTCCACAACTTCCCCTTTTGGTCGTCCAAGGTGGGAAGCCAAAATCACCGCACAGTCTTGATCGAGGCAGTAATTGATAGTCGCTATGGCGGAGCGGATACGTCTGTCGTCGGTGATGTTGCCGAACTCGTCCATCGGGACGTTGAAATCGCACCGTATAAATACTTTCTTGTTTTGAATATCGAGTTGTTTGAGGTGTAAAAGTTCCATGTTTCTCCTATCTGTTCAAAATATAACGCGCCATCTCAACCAACCTGTTGGAGTAGCCGCATTCGTTGTCGTACCAAGCCATGATTTTGAGCATATCACCACCGATAATCTGCGTCAAATCGCTCGCTACGATACTGCTAAAAGGGGAACCGAGAAAATCGCTCGAAACCCGTTTCGTTTTATCTAATGAAATAATACCAGCTAATTCATTGCGGGAAGCTTTATCGAGCAAAAAATCGACCTCTTGAAGCGAAATATCTTTTTTCATATGCAGCGTCAAGTCCATCATGCTCACATCCGCTACCGGCACACGCACGCTTTGACCGTGGAGTTTCCCTTTGAGGTTCGGCAAAACTTTGTAGATACCTTGTGCGGCGTGGGTCGTTGTCGGGATGATGTTGCAAGCCGCGGCACGACTGCGTCGAAAATCGCTCTCATGTTTGACATCGAGGAGATTTTGACCGTTGGTGTAGGAGTGGATGGTGGTCATCAGCCCCTTTTCTATGCCGAATGTTTCATCGAGCAGTTTCGCCAAAGGTGCCAAACAGTTGGTCGTACAGCTACCGTTTGAGATAACGCTTTGCCCATCGTAGTTCGTTTCGTTCACTCCAAGAACGTATGTCGGGGTGTCGTCTTTGGCGACGGCGGAGATGATCACCTTTTTGACCCCTTTTCGTAGATGGTGCGAGACCTCTTGCGTGGTTAGAAAAAGACCGGTACACTCAAGCACCACATCCGCGCCAAGAGCGCCGAAATCGAGTTTTTTCGGGTCTGGTTCACTACAATACACCACTTCGTCGTCGGCGATGCGAAGATGTGTTTGGTCGATTACGGAGGCTTCGTGTTCGAAGTTGCCATGAACCGAGTCGTATTTCAAAAGATACAACGCCATATCGATAGAAGCAAGATCGTTGATAGCGACGATCTCGATATCCGGCATATCAGCAACAAGCCTCGTTACCATGCGACCGATACGACCAAATCCGTTTATGGCAATTTTCAAACCAATCTCCTTGTATAATAACGCGCAATTTTACAAAACTTTAGCTATAATTCGCTTTAAATGAAGCGTGCGGCACTTTTTGGAGGGAGTTTCGATCCTCCCCATATCGGTCATGTAGAGATTGTGAACGAACTGAAAAATCTCGATTTTATCGATGAAGTCATCGTTATGCCCACTTACCTCAACCCGTTCAAAGAGCGTTTTACCGCTCCCGCTTCGAAGCGGCTTGAGTGGCTGAAAAAGCTTTTTGAAAGCGAGCGTAAAGTGGTCGTAAGTGACTTCGAAGTAAAACAGAAAAGAAAAGTTCCTACCTACGAAACGCTTCAGGAATTGAAAAAAAAGTACGACGAAGTGTACATTGCCATAGGAGCGGACAATCTTCCAACCCTACATAAATGGTACAACTTCGACAAGATAGAGCAAGAAGCGAAGTTCATCGTCGCTACAAGAGAAGGGTTCGAGCTACCAAAAGAGCACTACCTCACCATCGAGGTAACACAACCCGTCTCTTCGACGCAACTTCGCGACCGAATCGACAAAACGCAACTTCCGCCAAAAATCGCGGAGGAAATAGACACATTTTACAAGGATACCAATGCAACAAAGAGTTGACAACATCACACACGTACTGGACAAACACAAAGCCGAAAACATAGAGGTCTTCGACCTAAGCGGTAAAGACTACATAGTCGAAAGAGCCATCATCGCCTCTTCGCTTGGACAAAAACACACACTTGCATTGCTCGACCATCTGAAAAAAGAGCTCAAACCCCAAGAAAAATTCAACTACGTCGATGAAAGCGGCGATTGGGTCGTGGTCGATTTGGGGGATATCCTCATCCATATCATGACACCCGAATACAGAACCAAATACGACCTCGAGACGTTTTTGAACGAAATCGACAAAATCAAAGAAGAGGAGTTTTAATCTCTCTTCTGTTTTTCTTTTTTGGCTTCATCTTCTTTCACATCTATAATGAACTGTTTTTCCAAAATATCTTTATAGTCGTAAATCGACTCGACGTAACGAACCGGCTCGCTTCCCCGTGCGTATCCGTGCTTTAGGTGTTTGTAGTACTTTTTTTGCGAGAGTTTGGGTAAAGCTTGTTTCAAATCGCTCCATCTATAAGGGTTGAGACCCATTTTTTTCGCAAGTATCATGGCGTCTTTGATGTGTCCCAATCCGATATTGTACGCCGCCAAAGCGTACTTGAGCCTGTTTTCTCCTTCTATCTTCCTTGGAAGCAGACGCAAAAGCTCTTTTAGGTGTTTCACCCCTCCCATCACGCTTTGTTTAGGGTCAAGTCGATTCTTCACACCCAGAAGTTTCGCCGTTTTGCGTGTGAGCATCATCAACCCCCGCACACCCGTAAAACTCTTCGCACGTGGATTCCAGTGACTTTCTTGGTAGCTTTGCGCGGCTATGAGCGTCCATGGGATGCGGTATTTCTCTTGTGCTTGTAAAAAATACTTCTTGTATTTCGGTAATCGAGTTTTGACCCTTTTGTAAAACATTTTCTTGTCGTAGTAGTCAAATAGAAAAACATAACTGTAGTAGTGGTCTTTTAGCTCTATCATCTTACCGCTTTGGTTGAGATGGTTGATCCACTTGTACATATCTTGTTTCAAATCATCGGCATTTTTGGGAATGATCCACCCCAGCTCTTCCGTACCGCTTATATTGAAAGCCATCGCAAGGTTGGTAAAATAGCGCAGATTGATAGCGAAAATGTTCGAATCGGCAACGGTGCAATCGACTTTCCCTTTCGAGACACGCTCTAAAAGCTCCTCCGTCGCCAAATCGGGTACGACACTCATATTGATATCGAAACCATCTTCGATAAGATTTTTCAACGTCTCTTCGTAACTTGTCTTTTCCCCTACCTCTACCGATACGTTCGCAAGCTCCTCTATATCTTTTGGGAAGCGCTCCGTTTTGTGCAACGCTCGGTTACAAACGACCTGTTCTTGCACTTCGAAATAGGTTGGACCGAAATTGTAGCGTTTTCTTCTTTGGGGTGTTTTGGTCAATGTCGCGGAGATTATGTCGATAGAGGGGTCGTTCGCCGCTTCGAGCGCTTCTTTGACGGTATGTACCGTGGTGATGTTCAAATCACACCCAAGGTGCTTGGCATAATCGTTGACAAGGTCGTACTCAAAACCGGCCGCCCCGTTGACCCCTATGTAGTACGAAGATGGAGAGTTGAGCAAAACGACGTTTACAACGCCCCGTTTTTTTATCGTATCGAGTCGCGAAACCCGTTTTGGATTTTGCGACTCTTCTCGTTTCGCGATCATCGCACTAAAATACCACCCGCTACTAAATGCGAGAACGACGAGCAGTACGATTGAAAGCGGAACCGATGTCTTGTGAACGATACTCATAGATACAAGTGTATCAATTTAAACTTATACCTAACTTTAAGCGTATCACTAGAAAAAAGAGGAAACAACAAGGAATATTGCTATTTTTTCTGCGCTGCTTTGGCGAAAATGAAAATATTCTTTTTATGGTGCTCGTCGTATTCATGTGCGAGCACCTCCCCATGCGCTTTGAGGATGGAATCTACCAGATACAACCCCAAACCAAAACTGTTTTTGGACGGATTCTCTTTGGTAAAAGGCTCTATATAGTAGCGAAGCGGATACTTGATACACGCTCCTAAACTTTCAAAACACAATTCGTCGTTTCTATACACAATCTCGACACGACCGTCGTCGGAGTATTTCATGGCGTTGTCTATCATATTTTTTATGGCGGTGGTGTAGAGACGATAGCTTGCATGTTTTTTTATACTTGTATCCACTTCGACTCTCACCCTCTCTCTATCGACCATCGCCATATCGATAGCCCCGTCTATGATATCGACAAGCCTGTACTCTTTGAACTCGCTTCTATCGACTACCGAGTTCACCTCCTCTATCATCGCGAACTCGTTGACAAGGTCTTCCAGACGCAAAAATATCGACTCGAACCGCTTTTGCTGTTTCTCCTCTTTGAGCATCGCCGTCGCCAAGCGCCCTTTGGCGATAGGGGTTTTGAGTTCGTGCATGATATTTCGCAAAAACAGCGTTCTGGCTTCGAGCATGGAATTTATCTTGTTTCTTGCATCTTCGAGCGTATTGGCTATGACGCCTATTTCATCGACGGAACGGGTTTTGAAAGAAACATCCAAATCCCCTTTGGCAAAACGTTCGACCCGTTTTCTAAAAGCGATAAGGGGACGAAGCTTGACAAAAATCATAAAAAACGAAAAGAGAATAATCGCAAAAACGCTCAAATAGACATACAAAAGCGGCCATATTTTATACGGTTGCATTTTATTGTCACGTATAAGCACTATGCCCACCGGCGTTTCTATATAAAAATAGATTTTCGACTTGTATTCCATCATCGCTACATGCACTTCTTGGATAACCTTCTTGGTGTAGAATCCCCCCTCTTTGAACATAACCGACTCGTTGAGAGTTTGAAACGTTTGTTGTTTGAGTATTTGCCCTTTTTGCAACACCTGTTTCAACTTATGGGTATCTTGCACCATTTCGAGGTTGTAAACGGCAAGATTGGCTTGTAGCGTCGCAGAGGAAGAGGGGTTTTGTTCATACTCGCGGTATATCTGCGTTATAAGTGCATAACGGGTGAACATATGTTCTATATACTGTTTTTTATTGAGCTTGTAAAACTCCCAAAAAACGATGCTCACGCTTACGACCGAAACGAAAAGCGCGAACAAAATCGTCAGCACTACCGCATGACGTCTCAAAAGGCAAACCTACTTGACAAGTTTGTAGCCGACACCGCGGACAGATTCGATAAGCGCTTTGTTACCGAGTTTGTTGCGGATACGCCCTACCATAACGTCGATGGACTTGTTGGAACTGTCTTCGTTGATGGCGTTGACGTTGTGGATAAGGTCTTCTCGTGAAACGACAAGCCCTTGTTTTTGAATCATGTACGCTAAAATCCCAAATTCCGCATTGGTAAGGTCGATAACGCGCCCTTTGTAGGTGATGGTCATCGTCTCCTTGTCGCACTTGAAGTCGCTTTTGTTTTCGTTTTTGTTCTTCGCTTTTTGCTCGTAGCGTCTAAGCACCGACTGGATGCGCGCTTCGAGCTCACGCGGGTCGTAAGGCTTCGGCAGGTAATCATCCGCTCCAAGTTCGAGCGCTTTTACCTTGTCGGTAACATCGCTACGTGCCGACGAGATGATAATGGGGATATCTTGCCGCTCACGTACCGACTCGCACACTTCAAGCCCATCCATCCCCGGCAAGGTAAGATCGAGTATCACCAGATCGAACGGCTCGAGATTGAGGATGCTCACCGCTTTGAACGGGTCGTCCTCCACCTTGATATCGAAATCGAACTGCTCGAGATACTCCGTTAAAATCTCCGCCAGTTCGAGGTCGTCTTCTATCATCAAAATCTTTTTCTTTTTGTTTTCCTCTTTCTTTTCCGCCATAGTCAAACCTTATAATTTTTTATTTTCACAATTATAACGAATTGTTACGTAATAGGCGGTAAACTACTTTTATCTTCACATCATTACATTCTCAAATACTGTTTACCTACTTCACCTGTTCCAAAATATCTTTTGTCAGTTTGCTAAGTGGTCTTTTGTTTATATCTTTCTTATCTATGAAATTACAATGAACAAGTCCCAACAATTCGTCTTTTGAACTAAACAATCTACCCCCAAATTGTTCATACAGTTCCTCTATCCTACTTTGAGGATACATCTCCTGCCGTTTTAAAATTTCGGCAATTATATCTTTATGATTTTGATAGTTGTCTTCGATATACTTTTTATAATCCCACGTTCCTAAACTCCTTTTTTTTAATCTCACTTCTAATTTCAAACTTTTTTCATCAAAGAAGCCCAATTTCTTTCTATCGTTAAACCATGAGAATTTGAATGTTATATAATCATCTATCGATTCTTTATAAGGATATATTTTGAAACTATCGTTACCTTTTTTATGATTGCAAGTGCTACAAACAGGAATCAGATTATGCAAATTAATAGCTAAATACGGATATTTACTTTTAGGATAATAGTGATCCAATGTTACTGTTGTTTTGTTGGCGAAATTTGTTATATAGTTCCTATTGCAGTATGGACAAACTTTAATATTTAAAAGTTTTACCAATCTGTATCCAAAAACTTTTCTCATATTTTCATAGATCTCATAAACCTGTCTCTCTACACTATCAAATTCTCCATATTTTTGCACCAAAAGATGAATATCTTTACCTATAATCAACTTTTCTATCTCTTTCTTGTTTGTTATAGCTAAATTATTTTTTATGAAAGAGAAATATCTTTTTGCACGCGCATTAAACTTTTTAGTTGTTGGTGTCAAAAGTATCTCTTTTAAAGCTTCACTATACTCTCTTTCGATTTTATTTGTAATGTTAAGTTTATACATTAACTATTTTCCCTTTGAATCTCAACTCTATTTTTAAGTAATCTGATCTCTTCTTCAAGCTCATCTATCTTATCCATTTTTTCAAGCCTTTTGCTATCCCACATCTTTTGAAGCTGATTTTTTATAAGAGGCTCACCAATCATCTCGATAATCTTTTTAGCCTCTTTTTTATCTATTTTGCTGGAGTCATCATCGTTTAAAAACCGTATAACTTCATTGATTTTCTCTTTTGCAAACTCTCCCATAAGCCCATCTCTCATAAAAAATCCATGAGATAAAAGAGTATGAATATTCGCTCCAAACGTATCTACCACAACCTCATCGCTTACATTTTTACCATCTTCTAAAAAAATAATATTTTCTTTTGGAATATCTGAGAGGATAAATGGGGAGTGAGTCGTAATAATAAAATGAAACTTATCGGACAATTCTTGTGTTACATCAAACAAAATACTTAAAAACTCTCTTTTCCAATCAGGATGCAGATGGTTATCTGGTTCATCCAATAAGACAATGTTCACATCCCTCTCCATATAATAAAACAAAACTTTAATAATTTCATCTAAAATATTTCTTTCGCCGCTTGATAGATCATAATACTTGACTTTTGTATTTTTATTGACAAAATCATATCTAAATCCATCGACAGCATAAAAATAATCATCAGGATTTTTTATTCCAGTTAATGCAGAAGTGCGCTGAATTACTTTTTTAATAAAATTTACTTTTTTCAGTGGTATCTGCATGTAAAAATAATTATTTTCTTGAATAAAATATCTACTATTTTCTTTCAAAAAATCAAAACTTAATTTATATTCCCTCACAATATCTTTTATAAATTGCAAATACTCTATATCAACCTCTCTTTTTTTTGCTATTTCTTTTATGTAGTGATTGACATTTTCTTTTAAAAATTTTTCAAAATTGTAAGAAAATATAGTGTTATTGTATAGCTTTATCTCATTTAAAAAGGTATTTAAAATAGTGATTTTACTGTCGTCATCAAGCAATAAATTTGCTATATATTTTATATAAAACATTAACAGATTGTAATCAAGCATCTCCTCTATATTGTTAAATAATATTCTCGGTATAAAACCTTTTTTGTAGTGAAACTTTTTTGATAAAAGTGTATTTATATCTTTTCTTAAATTCTTATTATCTAAAAATTTTTCATCATCAATTTTTATTGGACTGATTTCAAATAGGAAACGATCAAATTTAAACTTCTCATTTTGGTTAAAAATTTTCAACTTATCAAAATAATAAAATACCTCAACTAACTGATATATAAAATTACGAATATCACTTAATCTTTCAAAAAATCTTTTTAAATGTTGGTTGTTGCAATTATTGTATGCATCGCATTCAAAAAGTATTTTATCCGTTAATATAGTGTAATCTCGCGTTATATCAAGACTTGACAGTATCTTTATATCAACATTTGAAATATATGACACACTATTCTCATCTGAAAAAACCAATACTACTTTCTTTTTTAGTAAAGTATATTTATTTGCAATAAAAGTTATTGCCTCTAATATACTACTTTTCCCACTCCCGTTTTTCCCAACAACAGCGGTAACATTAATATTATTTGGAAAAATAGTGATATGCTCTTTGGACTCTATCGTTAATGTTTCACCATCAAAATCACACTGAAACCTCGGACTAAAACTAAACCCTTCTTTTTCGATATTTTTATATTTTTCTATCCAAAGATACACTAACTCCAATTTTTTCTCCTATTCACACTCCGCTGCTCCATCAATCCGGTTTCAATGTAGCGCCTTTTAGTATTTTCAAAAAAGTTTTATTTCTAAGTTCTGCATCATAGGCTAGAGTCTTGTAATCTATAAAATTGATAATAGCATTTACATCATCAAAATAATGATAATATAAAGGATAGTCACCATTGGTAAAAACTCTATTGTAACCCTTAACTTTAAGTTTTCTTTCTGTATTTTGATCAAATTTCAAAAAAGCGTATGTCCATATTCTTACTTTTCTATCTTCGCTATCAAAGTTTTCATTGATATAACTTGCATAATCTAAAAGCTGTTCTTCTGCTCCTGCCGGTGTGATTTTTTCATCAGGTCTTTTCAATTCTATCACTACGATGTCGGTTATATGTTCTTTATCATATGTATTTGAAACTATACTCAATAAATCCGGTCTATCAAGATTGCCGCTTAGTTTTGGAAATATTTCTTTTATTTGCTTATCGCTAAAAACTTTATCGTATGTCATAAATCTATCATCAAACAACCATAAATGATTAGTTCTATAATCATTTCTATTATCAATAGTTTTTTGTTTCATAAAAAGGTTGTGTATCTCTTTTTCAATAGCTTTTTCATCTGCTAGTTGTTTAAGTTTTTCAATCACTTTTTCTCTATCGAAAATATACTCTGCCAGTTCAGATTGGGTGACCATAGAAAGTTTCGTATAGTTTATCTGATCGCTTTTCCTAATCTCTTCTTTGTCTTTTTCCAACATCCATTTTGCATTCTTTATCAACTCTTCATCATCTAAAATCAGGTCATTCTGCTGAAAATATCCTCCAAGGTAAGGGGCTTTCTCGAACGCTTTTTTTAAATTTTCTTTAGCCAATACTTCTAAATCTATTTTATTTTCTTTAGCTATCTCTTGGATGATATTTTTTAGTTTATCATTTATCTCCTCCCAAGAAATAGATGAAAACAGGTCATCACTACTTTTTCTTTTTGGGTAAATTGCAAAATCATCTCTTGTATCGTTTTTGACATTTTCATCAAGATACTTTGACTCAAGTAGATACAATATAGAAAACTGTTTATACAATTTTAGTTTTTTATCTTGTTCTAACTCCGAATTTTTCTTCACTACCCTTTTGCCTGCACAATAATAGCCTTCATTTGGCAATGTTCTATCGTTAAATATGTAATTCATTATAAATTGATGTTGCAATATTTTAAATTTTTTAGTTTTGAAACTTGGTATATCATCACTATAGATGATATATTTTTCATTTTCGTCTTCAAAAATCCTTATAGCAACCTTTTTATTTTTGTCTTTGAGAAGCTTGAAATAAGCGATAAAGTGATCTTTGATATCTCGTTCTAAACTATCAAATTTTACAATAATTTTGTTTTTTGGTTTTGACAGTTTCACGCTGGTTTTTTCATGAGTTTCATCTATCGTTACTGGTTGAATATCTTTATCTATCACAAAATCTATCTTTTTATTTAAACTCAATATTTCAACTTTTTCAAAAAGCTTCAAATACAAAAACCTACCGACTCCTTTACAACCTAACGCTATTTTATTTTTTGTTTTATACTCTTTAAACGCTTCTATATTTTTTTTGTAAATCCTTCTCCATCATCTACAATTTCGATTGATTCTAAAATTTTTTCATTATCTTTTACATCTTTTTTATCAAAATCTAAAATATTGTAGTGAAAAATAATATCAATGTTTGTCGCATTTGCTTGTATGGCGTTAGTTACAGCTTCATATACAATCTGTTTGTAACTAACTTGTGGTAAATCATCTACAATAGCTTCTATAGTCGCAACAACTTTACCTTTACTTGTCATAGTATCTCTCCACTAGTTTCAATCCTGCTTCTTCATCTTGTTCTATCGCTGTTTCAACCGCTTGTTTGGCTAAATCAAGAAGTTTTTTCGATTCTTTTTTTAATTGAAAAGAGCGTTGTATCTTCTGTTTAATTGTTTCTTGAGTTTGATGTTCTATCAATGGAATCTCAAGATTGTAAAACTCATCTTTGTTGATGGCTGTCAATATTGTACCTGAACAATTCTGTTTTAAAATCTGTTGAAAAATTTCGTTTTTAAACAGTGCTAAAAGTGTTTCCGAATTGATTTGTTTTGATTGTATCACATAAAATCCTGTAGAACATAGCAGATTGTCATCTGCTATATCGACTAAAGCAACTTTATCCAACGAACCCTCCACCGAAGAGACGATAACATCGTTAAAAGAGACTTTTCTTCTTGCACGACTTGGTAAATTTTTACCTTTTTGGGTGGTAAAGCTTATAACTTCTCCTTCATTACCTAAGCTTGAGAGTTCTATATATTTGTATATAGTTTCGTTTTGAGGTTTGAAGTTTTTATCTTTTATCTCGCAGAGATTGGAGAGCTTATCAGATCCGTATTGTTTAATTTTTTTCAAAATCTCATCATATTTTGGCTGGTAATATTCACTGTCAAGACGCCCAGTTTTTTTAAAACTTGTGCTTAACAATTTTGTCGCTACATTTTCATCACTCAACTTAAAATCTTTTAAATCAAGTTCTTCCACTAAAAGCTGTTGAGTTTGCGTGTAAAGCGTTTTACTTTGTTGTAAATTTTTATATGTTTTTTTTACTAATTTTTCTATTTGAAACTGCAATTTTTGAGAAAAAATCGGGATTTTTATCCTTTTTAATTCTTCAGCATTGACATTAGATTGATTTATAGAAATCCTTGCTCTTCTTTTAATATCTTGAATTCCATATTTAGTATTCAAAAAAACATTTAGAAATTCAGGTTTAATTATATTTTTAGGAACTAATTTAATTAGATATGAAGCAAAAATAAAATCTCTTTTATCCAACTTGTAATAAATTCCGGTTCTTCCAACAAATTCAAAGGAATTTGTTCTATTGAACAAAATATCACCATCATTTAATATAAAAGTATCTTTTTCCGTTTCTGAAACCTGTGCATATTTAGTAACTTCAAAATCACAAAGCATATTATGAATTTCATTCATTCTGTATATAGGATAACCTATTTTACTATCATTCATACTGATAGAAATTCCATATTGAGAAAATTGCAAAATTTCTCCTATTTGTTTATATAATAATTTTGGATTCCTATAAGGTTTTTGTGTAACAAACTCACTATCAAGCCTAAAATCCACACTTTCTTCTACAACTTCGCTAAACTTCAAAACCGAAAATTCTAAATCTTTATGATACACTTCAAGCAGTTTTAATATGTTTCTTGATAGAATAGCATCAGCCCCAAGCGATAGAGTGGCTTCGTGCTGCGGTTCGCTGAAAGCCGACACCGCCGAAAAACTGTCGGCTGGGGATATAATTTCCCCTTTTTCATAGATTCTATTTACAACTTTGTTTAGTTTGACTTGATGTGAACTTATCACTACATTTTCATCTTCTATATCCACTACTACAGAGGTAAAGTATATCTCTTTATCAAGCAAAAAAGATTTTACAAACAGCATACCGCCATTTTTATCTTTTACGATAAACAGAGGGTTTTTAAGCGTGCTTTGTATAAGAGGAATGTATCTTTCTCTTTTTTTTTCTTGTAACTTTTGGAGCTGATTTTGACCGAATTTCACCTCTCCTATCGGTGTTTTGATGCTCTTTTTGAAATCGACTCTCTCATTTGCATCTACTTTTGTTATATATCTTTTTAAAATCTTTTTTACTATCGCTTTAAAGTAAATCCTTTTTTTGGGTTTGATCGACAAAACTTAATGCCTCATTCTTTGCAAATTCTAAAAAAGCTTCAGCTATTCCATCAGGTGTTTTCGTGCCATCTTTAAGAGCGATACTATAGAGATCATGATCAACGACAAGATGATTGTGTATATCGAGTTTATAGCTACCGTCTTCATTTTTTAGGTAGATTTTTTCTCCACTATTATCTTTACTTGGTTTTTTCATCGTTGCAAAGAAAATCGGATAGTCCTCTTTTTTTGGACAAAGTTTGTCATCCCATTTTTGGACAAATAAAACGCTTGTTTTTGTTCCCGTATGAGGCTTAAAAACATTACCATGGAGTCCAACTACTGCCAAAATGCGACAATGTTCACTTATGAAGTCTCTTAAATGTTTATCACTAGCATTATTGAATCTTCCTTGTGGCAAAACTATAGCCATTCGCCCACCCGGCTTTAGAAACTGCAAATTTCGCTCTATAAAGAGGATATCTCTACCCACTTTAGTTTGCCATTTTCCATTTGGCTTTTTGCCGAGTTCATATTTACTTAGTATCCTGCTTTCTTTGATATCTCCGGCAAAAGGGGGATTTGCCATCAGGATGTCAAAGTTAAACTCTTTATTTGAACTTTTATCTTTTTTCAACTTCCTTAGTCGTCTCCACCCTTCAAAGTATTTATCTTGCCATGACTCATCCTCCGTTTTTTCACCCCACCTCTCATAGTCCAAAGTATTAAGGTGCAAAACATTTGTGTGCCCGTCACCTGCAATGATGTTCAGCATCCTTGCAACACGCACTGTTTTCTCATCAAAATCTATACCAAATATTTTTTCTTTTGCATAATCAAGTATGCGCGGATTATCAGAAGTTGCTATAAGATCGTTTTCTAGCCCAAGCTCTTGACATATCTCCTCTTTTATATGCAAAAAGCTATGAAGCGGAAAACCGCAACTGCCGCTTGCGGTATCTATCATGTACTCATCTTCTTGAGGGGAAAGCATCTTTACACACATATCTATCACATAGCGTGGAGTGAAGAACTGTCCTTTCTCCCCTTTGCTTGTCTTGTTAATAAGATATTCAAATGCATCATCTATCACTTCAAAATTGGAGTTGAAAAACTTTACATCTTGCAAAGAACTTACACTTATCGCCAAATGCGAAGGACTAAGCTCAATCCGACTATCATCGCTAAAGATCCCTTGCCACTTCTTTTTTGCACTGTCGAAGATAGTTTGTATCTTCTCTTTTAACTCTGCATCGCTTTCACCGTAATCTCGAAACTCCAGATGCGGCATTCTTCCGCTTTTGTTTTGCCATTCATCAAAAAGTTTGATGTAAATGAGTTTGAAAACCTCCTCAAAAACATCAACACCTGCATTTGCCAAGACCTCATCTTCCATATCCAAGATAACATCTTTCAAACTTGTACCGTGCCTAAGTTTGTCTATCTTTTCAAGTTCCGCAAAATCAACTCTTTTTTCCAAAATATCTCTTAAAGATTGGTTCTCTTTTGGAATATCGGGTATGTGTTCAAAGTAGTTTGGATCTTTTCTATGAAAATACTCTATCTGGCTTCCGTTTGTCCAAACGGCTATTTTCGCTCCTGTTGCATGAGTATAACTTTTTAACTGCTCTTTTCCATCTTTGAGCTTTGGTTTTTTTAACTCTACAATGATATCTATAGCAGTAGTATCTATCTTACTAAAAATGACGATATCAGCTCTTTTTACCTCTCGTCCAAAATGTACAGGATACTCCACTTGCATCCTCTCAAAAGGATAGCCGTATTCATTATGAAGTTTAGCTATGTAGAGTTGTCGCACGACCTCTTCGGGAGTCAGCTTGATTTCTTTATTTCGTACAAGGCACTTTACATATGGGGCAGGAGCATTTCTTTGTTCTTTTTCGATTATTTTTTTTTCTAAAGCTTCTATATAATCACTATGTTCAAATTGGGTCAGTTTATAACTTGAATCTTGAAGAATCTCACTTATTTTCATTGTAACATCCGTTGGACTTTTTACAAAATTGTAACATAAGATTATGTTTGTGTGGATTTTGTTTGCAAAAAGCCTCGCGGCATCAGCCGCCAAGCACTACCAATGAAACCCTATACGCCATAAACGCCATCACGTACGCCGCTACCGAAGTGAACACCAACAAATAGAAAAAGTACTTGATATGCCCCGCTTCTTTGGTGAAAACTACCGACGCCGCCAAACATGGCAAATATATCATGATGACGACTATGAACGCGATAGCGGATGGAAGGGGTATTTGCTCTTTTATGCGGTCTTTGAGCGAACTTGTCGCTTCGTCAACCTCATCCCCAAGCGAATAAAGCACCCCAAGTGTCGAAACCACCACCTCTTTGGCGGCAAGCCCCGCTTGTAGTGCTACGTTCATTTTCCAATCGAGCCCAAGCGGCTCCACAAGCGGTTCGGTAAACTTACCGACACGTCCAAGGTAGCTGTCGGCAAGAAGCGCTTCGCCAAGTTCGTTTTGGAGTTTGTGTTTTGCTTCTTGGGTACTTGCTTGTTCTATTTTCGCGTTGTAGAACTCTTCGATTTTACTATCATGGGGATAATTGCTCAAAAACCAGATCAAAACCGTCGCACCGGCAATGAACGTCCCCGCTTTTTTAAGATACATCCACGTTTGCGTATAAACGTTGTGCCATACAAGCTTGAAGCTTGGCAAGCGGTATTTCGGCATCTCCATGACAAAAGGCTCGTCTATCCCTTTGAAAGCGGTAAGTTTGAGCACTTTTGCCGCAAGAAGACCCAAAAGAGCACCGGAAATATAGATGATAAAAAGCACCGTTCCACTCATCTCTTCGGGGAAAAACGCTCCGGCAAACAGTACATACACCGGCAATCTTGCCCCACAACTCATAAACCCTATGATAAAAAGCGTCAGCAGTCTGTCCCGGTCGTTTTTCAAAATCCTTGCACTCATATACGCCGGAATCGAACATCCAAACCCGGTAACAAGGGGGATGAAGCTTTGCCCATGGAGTCCGAATTTATGAAAAATCCCATCGAGCAAAAACGCCACACGACTCATATATCCCGTCGTTTCGAGCAAAGTTATACCGATAAAAAGGATGATGATGTTTGGGGTAAAAAGCACTACCGCGCCAACCCCGCCTATAAGACCGTCCACTACAAGGGAGCGGATATCGTCGTTTTGGATGGTGTTTCCAACCACATCGCCCATCCAGCCGAAAAAACTGTCGATGTAGTCCATCGGAACCGCACCGAGAGTGAACGTAAGCTGAAAAAGCGCCCACATGAAAAACAGGAAAATCGGTATCCCAAAAACAGGATGAATCAAAATATCGTCTATCTTTTCGGTAAGTGTTTTTTCCCTTTTTGGCGCGTTTATTTTCACTGTTTCTGCCAAAATTCCCCGAATGAAGCTTGCATATTCTTCGGCGAACGCCTCTTTGATGTCGTCTGTGTCGTGGTGGAGTTCTATGTGGCGTTTAGCCTCCAAAACGACCGGTTGAAGCTCGATCCAAATCGGCTTTTTACGGATCATATTGTAAACCGTTTCGTTCCCCTTCAAAAGGTTTATGGCGAGGTCTCTTTTGGAATATTCAAGTTCGCAATGGTGGTTTTTGAGAAATTTCAAGATATTTTCTATCTCCTCCTCCACCGCTTCGCTAAAGACAAGTTTGGGTTCTTTTCGCTCTTGGTCGTATGTCTGGATGACCGTCTTCAAAAGAGTCTCTATCCCCTCTTTCGTCGCGGCGGAAGTCTTGATACACGGCACGCCCAAAAGCTCGCTCATGTACTTGGCATCTATCTCGATCCCCTCTTTTTTCGCCTCGTCACTCATGTTAAGCGCTATGACCACCTTCTTGCCCATCGTCAAAAGTTCGGAGGTAAGCTGGAAGTTCTTCTCCAAGTTCGTCGAATCGACGACGTTGATGATGACGTCGTACTCTTGATTACACAAAAAATCATGCGTTACGCGCTCTTCGATAGTGTAGTCGGTAAACGCGTATGTCCCGGGCAAATCGACAACGGTGAAATGGTAATCTTCATAATCGAACAGCACTTCGGTTTTCTCCACCGTTACGCCGGAGAAATTTCCGACATGCAAGTGAGCGTTGGAGATGGAGTTGATAAGCATACTTTTACCGACGTTGGGCTGCCCGACAAGTGCGACCGTTATGTGTTTCGCCGTTACGGGGCAAGCTTTTGGCGTATTCATACCCTCTCCACTTCTACCGTTTTGGCTTCTTCTTTTCTCAATGCGAGTTTCATTTTCCCCGCTTCTATTTCGATCGTGCTTTTTGCGGGAGCGACCGCCAAAACTTTGACATGCGCTCCTTTCATAACACCAAACGAAATCAATCGACGTTTCAAATCGCTCGAAGCGGTCAATTTTTTTACAACCGCTTCCTCACCGATATCAAGCTCTATCAAATTCATAAAAGCCCCTAAAATCATCTGAATTAATATATATTTCAAATATCTGCCCGAATAGTACTACAAAACTTCTTAGATCGAACTTAATAATGATAACAGTTATCAAGAGTATCTTCGCAGTTTATCTTTCCTTGTTACAATTCCATAACGATATATAAGGATAGATTCGATGAAAAGCTTTCTCTACAATCCCGCTTCCCATTTCAACCTTGCCAACCTTTTTACATTTGTCAACATCACTTCAGGTCTGCTTGCGACATACTTCATAACCCAAAACAACTTCACACTCGCTATCGTGTTGGCTTGGATTGGAGGAGCAGCCGACATTTTCGATGGAAAAATCGCTCGCAAATACAACCTCTCCAATGAATTCGGTATCCAGCTTGATAGTTTTGCCGATTTTTTGAGTTTCGTTCTCGTTCCCGTTTTTCTTATCTTCCAAGCGGTTTATTCCTCGCTTGACGGGATGACGCTTTTCTTAGCCGGAGTCGTTAGCATCTACTACGTTATCAGCGGTCTAAGACGCCTTATACAGTTCAACATCAACGCCGATGCGGGAAGTGTAGAGAAGTTTTTCGTAGGTGTTCCCACCCCGCTTGGTGCTATCTTGTTGTGGCTTGTCTATCTGGCGAACGCTTATGGCATTGTCTCCGCCGGAAGTGTCATGGTAGCGATGGTTCTCATCGGTTGGAGTCTCAATTCGAAACTCAAAGTACCCCATCCTTAAAGTAATCGCACACTTTCAATTGAAATTTTGCTTACTTTAGATACACTTCCACATAAATTTTAAATCGAGTGTTTTTTGCTCAAGTCATGTGTTTTTCAAAATATATTGCTTTGTTGGGTAGAAAAGACTCAAGAAGGTAATAGATGCAAGAGAATGCACAAACGAAAACATTTCAAGACTTAGGTCTTAAAAAGTCGATACTCAACAGTATCAAAAGAGCCGGTTTCACCGCTCCAAGCCCTATCCAAGAAGAAGCTATCCCCCATATCCTCCAAGGTAAAGACATCGTCGGTCAAGCCCACACCGGTACAGGTAAAACAGCAGCGTTTTCCCTTCCTGCACTCAACAACATGAGCCTTAGCGAGGGAGTGGAACTCCTCGTTATAACACCGACACGCGAACTCGCTACGCAAGTAAGTGACGAAATCTACAAATACGGCCGCGATCTTGGTGTCAAAACCGTTACGGTTTACGGTGGCAGTTCATACAAACGACAGCTTGACCTCATCTCTCGCGGTGCACATGTCGTCGTAGCGACTCCGGGGCGTCTTTTGGATATACTCAAGAAAAACATGCTGGAAGACTTCGCACCGAAAATGGTCGTACTCGATGAAGCGGACGAAATGCTCGATATGGGCTTTTTGGACGACATCAACGAGATTTTCTCCTACCTGCCGACAACTCGCCAAACACTCCTTTTTAGTGCGACAATGCCACAGCCCATAAAAACGCTCGCGCAACGCATTTTGCAAGAACCGGTATTTGTCAGCATCACCAAAGGGGAAACCACCAACGCCGATATCGAACAACTCTACTATGTCATAGAAGAAAGCGAGCGCGACGCGGCTATCATCCGTTTGATGGACAGCGAAAAACCGAAAAAATCGGTCGTGTTTTGTAGAACCAAAAGCGAAGTCGATCGCCTTGCAACCGTGCTTACCTCAAGCGGCTACACTGCAAGCGGTTTACATGGCGATATGGAACAAAGACAACGTGAAAGCGTTATCAAAAGCTTCAAAAACGGCGAAGTGGACGTACTTGTCGCAACCGACGTCGCCGCACGCGGTATCCATGTAAACGGTATAACGCATGTGTTCAACTACCACATCCCTTTCGATCCAGAAAGCTACGTACACAGAATCGGGCGAACCGGGCGTGCCGGAACGAAAGGAAAAGCGATCACCCTGCTTACACCGCTTGAATTCAAAGAACTCAAACGGATCAAACAAAAAGTGGGTAGCAACATCGACCTTGCATTCGTTCCAAGTAAAGCCGAACTCAAAGAGATGGGTAAAGAGAGTGTTATAAAATCGATTCTAGAGCAACACATCTTCGAAGAAGCGCCTGCTATTTTGGACTTGCTCAAAGAGGAGATAGACGAAGAAACGATTATGTTCAAACTTATCTCTATGGTACTCGATAAAAACGCGGTCAAAGGACCTAACAAAATCGGTATCCCGCAAGAAAAACTCGCTTACATTTTGGAAAAAATGGAAAAACGCCACGCCAACGGCGGAAACAAAAACAGAGGGCGCGGAGGTTACAGAAGCAGAGGTTCGAACAACAGAGGCAACAGAGATAGAAACAGAAGTCGTAACAGACGCTAAAGGGAACATTATGGTATAATCCTTCAAAAAAGGGTTGTACCTATGATAATCTTCGAAAACGAACACTTCTATATAGAAGATGAACCTTCCTCCCTTCCTTGGGTTAAAATCTTCACCAAAATACCTTACAAAGAATTGACCGATATCCCAAAAGAGCTAAGGGTGCAATTGTGGGAGATATACTACATAGTCGAAGAGGAGATGCGCAGCTATTTTCAACCGACAAAAATCAATATGGCAAGCTTTGCCAATATGCTCCCGCGCGTGCATATTCATGTAATTGCGCGCTTTGAAGACGATGCCTATTTTCCCAATCCGGTTTGGGGAGAGAAATTACGCCAAGAGAAAACGATTTCAAAAGATTTTAAACCTTTTTATGAAAGAATAGCGAAAAAAATCAAGGAAACACAATGAAATTCAAAAAAACACTTCTAACGCTTTTAGTCGTTAGCTCACTCTTTGGAGAATGTAAAATAATCACTTCCCCCGCACAAAATCTCAATCTCGTCGCCGGAGCTGACGCATACGCTATGAGTGTTTCGAAATTTTACTACGATAAAAATGGGAAAATCCAAATCAAAGCGTATCAAGACGCATACATAGAGTTTTTCAATAAAATCTTGGAAAATATTCAAGAGAGTTGTAAAAAGCACCACATTAGAAACATCTACAATCTTCAAATAGAATCGAACGTGGATAAAGACTATTATTATTTCAACGCGCTGTTCGATTTCGGTTACAGCACGAAAAAATAATACCCCCTACTTCAAAGGGGCGAAAGGAACGAGGGCACTTCCCCAAGTAAGCCCTCCGCCAAACGCATCCAAAAGCATCATTTCACCGGCTTTTAGCTCTCCCGACTCGTAAAGGTCGTTGATAGCCATCGGAATCGAAGCTCCGGAAGTGTTGCCGTATTTCGCAACGGTAAGAACCACTTGGTCTTCTCTCATTTTCAACGCATCACCAACCGCTTTGATGATTCGGTAGTTGGCTTGATGGGGAACGAAATGGTCTATCGACTCACTTTGGATGCCGTTAGCTTCCAAGATATCTCGAACATCTTGTGTAAGAGTACGCACGGCAACCTTGAACGTTTCGTTCCCTTTCATCTGCATATAGCATCCGGCAGCTTCTTTGTCCAAAGCGTCGTGTTTCGAACCGCTTCCACCGTTTGGAGTCATAAGCAAATCACCAAAACTCCCATCACTTGCCGTATGGACATCGACGATAGCCTCGCTTTTATCTTCCGTAGCGGTAATCACGGCCGCACCTGCACCATCTCCAAAAAGGATGCACGTCCCTCTGTCGGTATAGTCGGTTATGGCTGAGAGTTTTTCCGCACCGATAATCAAAACGTTCTTCTTCGTCTTACTTTCGATAAACGCTTTAGCTATCTCCAATACGTAGATAAACCCGGTACATGCCGCACTGATGTCAAAAGCAGTTGCGTTTTTTATGCCAAGATTCGCCGCTATGACCGTCGCGGTCGAAGGCATACAGAAATAATCGGGCGATATAGTCGCACATACCACCATGTCGATATCTTCTGCAGCAATTCCTGCGCGGCTAAGCGCGATTTGTGCCGCTTTTGTCCCCATATCGCTCGTTTTTTCATCTTCGGCTGCGATTCGGCGCTCTTTTATACCCGTTCTTTTGGTTATCCATTCATCGGAAGTATCGACCATTTTAGTAAGGTCTTCGTTTGTTAGAACCTTTTGGGGTACATAAGCACCTATCGATCTAAAAGCGGCATATGGCATGATTATCCTTTATTGATCATCTCGAGACGTTCTATTATGTGTTCGTTTACACCTGTATCGACATAGCGTATAGCTTGATAGATGGCGTTTTCGATTGCCTTGGAGTTACTTTTTCCATGGCTAACAATCGCACACCCTTTGATCCCTATTAGCGGTGCACCGCCAATCTCGGCATAGTCGATCTCTTTTTTGAGAAGTTTGAAAACTTTTCTCATCAAAAGCGCACCCGTAATAGCTACGGGAGATTTTCTGATGTAATCTTTGATAAGCTGACTGATAGTCGAAGCAACCCCTTCGCTCGCTTTAAGCACCAAGTTACCGACAAAGCCGTCGCAGGTGATAACGTCGCAACTACCGTTGAAGATATCGCTCCCCTCGACGTTTCCAACGAACCCTTTGTAACCTTGAAGAATCTTGAAAGCGGCTTTGGTGACTTCGTTTCCTTTGGAGTCTTCTTCACCGTTTGCCAAAAGTCCGATACTCGGTGTATCGATGCGAAGCATATCTTCGGCGTAACATCCGCCCATCACGGCGAATTGCGCAAGGTGCTCCGGCTTCGAATCGACATTCGCACCCACATCCAACAAAACGGAACGTCGTCCCGCTTTTGTAGGCATCAGCGTTACGAGTGCCGGGCGAAGCACCCCTTTGAGTCTGCCGAGTCGAAGCGTAGCCAATGTCATGGTAGCACCGCTGTGTCCTGCCGAAACGACACCATCAGCCTCACCGTTTTTGACAAGTTCCATCGCCTTGTAAATACTTGAATCTTTACGTTTGATAGCATCTGTCGCCGCATCTTCCATCGAAATGACGTCGGAAGCTTCGACGATTGAAATCTTATCTCTGTAACTTTTCGGTAACAGAGGTAAAATCTCCTCTTTTTTCCCTACCAAAATAGGCTTGAAGTTTTTCTTCGCAAGCGCAGCCAAACATCCTTTTATGATCGGTTCGGGACCGAAGTCCCCACCCATCGCATCGATAGCGATCGTAACCATCGACTACTTGTACTCGCCGGTAGTAGGGTTGATGCGATGCGGCATTTTGTAAGTGCCGTCTTCAGCTTTCACTGGACGCGCAAGTTTGATTTTGTAGTGTGTTCTTCTTTTCGCCGCTCTAGAATGAGAGACTCTTCTCTTAGGTACTGCCATGTTCTATCCTTTCTTTTGATTTATATACGGGTCAATCTTCACCCATTACGCAAAATTCGCAACAGTGATAGTCACTTTTTATCAACTCTATTTCGGAGTTGATAAGTTCATCGACATCCAACTCACCGTTTTGCGTTTCTACGACATCTATGTTGGCGTTGTTCTCGTCTATAAAAACACCGTCACTTATGTAAAATTCCAAATCTTCATCCACTTCAAGATCGAACTCGTCACCACAATCGGCACACTGTGTCTCTACCGTTCCGGTAAGTTTGGCTTTTAGTGCGATCAAGTTCTCTTTATCGTGCTGCAAAAAACCCTTCAGCTCGATACTATCTAGCTTTCTTTCGAATTCAAAAGGGGTTTTGCCTACTTTTCTTAAAGTGATTTTCATTTTGATTAAACGATTTCTCTTTCTGCGAAAAAGAACGCTATCTCGATTTTCGCATTTTCAAGGCTGTCACTTCCGTGCACGGCATTGGCGTCGATGTTTTCGGCGAAGTCCGCTCTGATAGTTCCCGGCTCAGCCTCTTTTGGGTTTGTAGCGCCCATAAGCTCTCTGTTTTTCGCAACAGCGTTTTCACCTTCAAGTACAGAAACCACAACCGGCCCACTTACCATGAAGTCAACAAGATCGTTGAAAAAAGGTCTTTCTTTATGTACGGCATAAAACGCTTCTGCGTCCTCACGGCTAAGCTGCAATTTTTTAGTAGCCGCTATACGAAGTCCGTTACTCTCGAAACGGTCAAGAATCTTGCCGATAACACCTTTTGCAACAGCATCGGGCTTGATGATTGATAGTGTTCTTTCCATCAATTCTCCTATATAATTATAAAAAATGAATGAAATTATACCAAACTTATGATGTATTTAACTTTAAATGGAGTTATAAAAAGAATTTTTGAAGAAAAACACCCCACAAACGGGGTGTCAATGGAGTTTTAAAGAGAAGACTACTCTACGACAGGCTCGTGATTTTTTCTTTGCTCTTCAGTGATATCCTCTCTATGTTCCGGAGAAGGACCTACTTCGTCCCAAACGATACAACCTTCAGTTGGACACGCCGTAGCACAAGCCGGCTCATCGTGGTGACCTACACACTCGACACATTTGTCAGGGTAAACGTAGTAAATTTCTTCTCCCGTTGGGTTATCATCTTCATCGACGATAGCTTCTACAGGACATTCGTCTATACAAGCACCGCAATTGATACAAGTATCTGTAATCAAAACTGCCATATTTCTCTCCTAAATTGAATTTATAAAACTATATCCAAACATTTTTAACATTAGCTAAAAAAAAGAGTATCTTGAAAAAAAAGTGAAAGAATGTAACACGAAACGGCAGAAACAGCCGCTTCGAGAAATGAAGGTTTAAAGCCCCAAGTATTCTTTTATCGCTTCGGCTTTGTCGGTTTTCTCCCAAGTGAATTCTGGAAGCTCTCTACCGAAATGGCCGTATGTAGAAGTTTTTCTATATATAGGGCGAAGAAGATCGAGCGATTCGATAATCCCTTTTGGAGAAAGATCGAAAAGTTCCATAACACACTCTTCGATTTTTTTCTCATCCACTTTTGCCGTACCGTGCGTATCGACCATTACCGAAACCGGTTTGGCGACCCCTATGGCATACGCGACTTGAATTGTCGCTTTATCACATGCTCCAGCTGCAACGAGGTTTTTAGCGACCCACCGAGCTGCATAAGCCGCACTTCTATCGACTTTGGTAGGGTCTTTTCCGCTAAATGCGCCTCCCCCATGAGGGCAACTTCCGCCGTAGGTATCGACGATTATTTTTCTCCCCGTCAATCCGGCATCCCCTTGCGGTCCTCCGATAACGAATTTCCCCGTAGGGTTGATGTGATATACGGTTTTATCGCTCAACATCTCTTCGGGGATCACCTTTTTGACCACTTCGTTGATCACATCTTCACGAATCTTCTCTTGGGAAACATCGGGAGCGTGCTGGGTAGAAACGACTACCGTAGTAACTTCGACCGGCTTGTCACCGACATACTTGACCGAAATCTGCGCTTTTCCATCGGGTCTGAGATAAGGAACTATCCCCTCTTTTCTCACCTCTGCCAATCTTTGCGTCAATCTATGAGCGTAATAGATAGGAAAAGGCATCAACGTCGGTGTTTCTTTACACGCATACCCAAACATCAACCCTTGATCGCCGGCACCTATTTCACCGCCGGCTTGGTCAACCCCTTGATTGATATCGGGTGATTGTTCCCCTATACCGTTTAGAACCGCTGCGGAGCGGTAATCAAAACCGTATGTCGCATCGGTATAACCGATCTCCTGAACGACCTCTCTGGCAATTTCTTGCATCGGTGCGTACGCATGAGTTTTCAACTCTCCCGCAATTACGCAAAAACCGTTTGAGACAAGTGTCTCACAAGCGACACGAGCGGACGTATCGTGTTCTATAATATAGTCCAGAATGGCATCGCTGATTTGATCAGCCATTTTGTCCGGATGCCCTTCCGTTACAGACTCCGAAGTAAATATATACTCTTTTTGAGTACCTTCTGTCATCGACTTTCCTTTATATTTGATAATGGAAGTATAGCGAAAAAGGGTACAATAAAAGAAATAATACCATCGGTAACTAATTCCCAGTCTCGCTAAATAAAAGATACGCTATTAGTTGCAAGGCAAATCTTTGCAGGACTAACCGAGTTAATTCAAAAGATTTAACGCAGCAAAGACAAGCGTATCTTTTACCGAAGGCGAGTATATTGCACACGATTGCTGCGTTGAAACCACTTGAAGCTACCAGTAGCTCCTGCGCGGTTTCGCCTTGTACTCGAATACAATATCCTCGTTTATCAAACTGGGAATTGGTTACCGATGGTATAAAAAAATATCTTCTTTCATTTGCTTAAATTTTTATTATGAAAGGGTGTCAAAACTTTTATGAAACTGAAGTATTAATCTTTTTGCGCTAAAATACCTGCAACGAAAAACATCAAACATAAAAAGGATCACAATATGTTGGTTACAAAAAAAGCACCAGATTTTACAGCAGCGGCAGTTCTTGCCGACGGTAGCATCGTAGAAGATTTCAATCTTTATCAAAACTTCGGAGAAAAGGGGACGGTTCTCTTTTTCTATCCACTCGACTTCACATTTGTCTGTCCATCGGAAATCATCGCGTTCTCTCACCGCATCGAAGAGTTCAAATCTCGTGGCGTAAACGTCATCGGTTGTTCAGTTGACAGCCAGTTCTCCCACTGGGCTTGGAGAGAAACTCCGGTTGAAAAAGGTGGTATCGGCAGAGTTACTTTCCCGCTCGTTGCAGACTTGACGAAACAAATCGCAGCCGATTACGACGTTCTTCTCGATGGCGGCGTAGCGCTTAGAGGAAGCTTCCTTATCGATACCGACGGAACTATCCGCCACGCAGTCATCAACGACCTTCCGCTTGGAAGAAACATCGACGAGATGCTTAGAATGGTTGACGCTATGCAGTTCACGAACGAGCACGGTGAAGTTTGTCCTGCAAACTGGGAAAAAGGGCAAGAAGCTATGAAACCTGATGCTGAGGGTGTCGCTGAATACCTCGCTAAACACGAATCGGAGCTTTAATCCTCCACAGCCGGCTTTTGCCGGTTCAAACCGCATCGACCAAACAATCTCTTCTTTATTTCAGTCAGAATAAAACTCAATAGCTTTCTTATTTGCGTATATCAAACTACTCCACGGTTTTCTTGGTGCTATGAGCGTCAGTCGCGCCGGATTTTTCGTTCTCGAGAGTGCGACATAAAACTGAGAAGGTGCAAAAATTTCGTTTGATTCTATAATCAAATCATCCAAACTCATCCCTTGCGATTTGTGGATGGTAATGGCAAACGCCAAGCGGATAGGAAACTGAAAAACACTAAAAAGTTCCTCTTCGACGAACTCCGTTTTGCCGTTTTTTTCCTTCTCTACCCACCTAGTTTTACTCTGTTTTTGCCGCTCCAACTTTACAATCGAAGTGCTGCTTTTTTGCACATAAATCACATCTTCTTCTATCTTGAGGACAATACCCCGCTCACCGTTGTAGTAGTTCCAAGCATTTCTCGTAAAAAGCACAGGTGCACCCACTTTGAGATGCAACTCTTTTTCCACCCTCGCATCTTCGAAAAAACGTTCTATCTCCCTTGGTTGCACACGCTTGTCATGTATCTCGACGATTGCACTTTTTCTATGCAACTCTTCATCTATGAAACCGAGTTGCATCTTGTTATGGTAATCTACCGAGAGATTTTTTCCAAACAAAAACGTAAAAGAGCGCAAATCTTGGGGGATAGGTTTGATGTAACTGTTGAGACGATCATGGATTTCCTTGTCGACATGCCCAAAACGCACATGATGCAGCATCTCTATAAACGCTTGGTCGTCGGTTCTGTATATCTTTTTCAAAACGATTTTTCTAAAACCGAATCGTTCCCATGAGGAAGCTTCGAACGCGAAGCGTATCTCCCCTTTGGTTATGGGCGGTAGCTGCAAGAAATCTCCAACGACCAAGACTTTCGCTTTACAATCCGCTTGCAAGAGTCGAAGTCGAACCATATCGAGCAAGTCCGCACTCACCATAGATATCTCGTCGATAACGATAATGTCGATGCTTTCCAAAAGGCGTTTGAGTTTTCTCGATATGCTCAGTTTGAGTGCTTTTTCCAACTCTTCTACGTTCGAAGCGATACCAAACTCGAAAAAACTGTGTAGCGTTTGCCCTCCAAGAAGAGTTGCCGCCATCCCCGTCGAAGCGAGTTTGGCAACTTTTTTCCCCTCTCGCTCCAAAATAGAAATCACTTCGTTCGTGAGTGTCGTCTTCCCTACACCCGCTCCGCCGGTGAGAAATAAATTCTCTTTTTGCAAGATTTCACACAGTTTTTCGCTATTCATAGCGAAATAGTAGCAGTTTTTAATGAAAAAGTGAGTAAAATCGTCCGCATGAAACAAAAAGGTGCAACAATGAGCAGAATCCTCGTCATCGAAGATAACAAAACATTGGCGAACCTCATCGCCAAAAAAATATTTTCCGAACTTTCGGTAGAGGTCGATACGGCATACACACTCAAAGAAGCGAAACTGTTCCTTTCACGCTATAACTACTTCATAGTACTGACCGATCTCAATCTACCCGACTCACCCAATGGCGAAGTTGTCGATTATCTTGTAAAAAAAGACCAAAAAGTGATCATCCTTACAAGCAACATCGACAAAGCGTTTCGTAAAAAGATGATGGAAAAAAGCATTATCGACTACATCAAAAAAAGCGGTGCAGCCGATATCAAATATGTTATAGAGATGATTAAGCGACTACGAGCGAACCAAAAACACACCGTTTTGGTAGCCGATGATTCGATGCCGATGAGAACACGATTCAAAAATCTTCTCGAACACCTTTTTTTCAACGTCATCACCGTAGCTCATGGGGAGGAAGCGTTGAACATTTTGCAAAGCAGACAAGATGTTTCCATGCTCATTACCGATTACAACATGCCCGTAATCAACGGCTTCGAACTGACTAAAGAGATACGAAAGAAGCTTGACAAGAACACCTTTCCCATTATTGCCGTATCTTCCAACGAAGATGAAGAACTTATCGCACTGTTTCTAAAAAACGGAGCGAACGACTATATCAAAAAACCGTTTTCCAAAGAAGAATTCTACTGCCGTATCAACAATTCCATAGAATCGTACGAAAATATCCAAACGATCCTAAACAGTGCGAACCGAGACTTCTTGACCGGACTTTACAACAGACGCTACTTCTTCCAACACATAAACAACTTATGTGAAAACGCCAAAGAGAACTATCTCGATGTTTACATAGCTATGGTGGATATCGACAAATTCAAAAGCATCAACGACACCTACGGACATGATGAAGGGGACAAAGCGATAGTGATGCTTTCTGAAATTTTACAAAGCTCAACTCAACCAAAAGACCTTGTTTCCCGTTTTGGAGGGGAGGAGTTTTGCATAGCTCTCATCACTCAAGACCAACAAACCGCCTACGCCATCTGTGAACGGATACGTACCAGCGTCGAGAACGCCTCTTTTGTCTCCGCAAAAGGAGAAGAGATACGCTATACCGTTTCTATCGGCCTAGCAAAACATGAAGAAGCCGATATCAACGAAACCATAAACCAAGCCGACATGAATCTGTACGAAGCAAAAAACAGCGGAAGAAACAAAATCGTATTCAAAGAAAATCGATAACCGCAATCCCCCCTAAAGCCGACAATAGATACAACATCGTAGTCGCTATTTCGGCAGTTCCGTTTACATATTTTAAAGGGGTGAAAGAAGCGAGTGTTCCTATGACAAAAGCGGCTACACCGGTTGAGAGAAGATTGGCTTCAAACCCAAGTGCCAGTACGACAAACTGCGACAAAAACGATGCGACAAACGCCAAAATAACAATAAGCCAATACCGTTTAGCCCCCATTTTACAAGAGCAGCCTATTTTGTTTCCAAAAAGATTTTTCGGGTCCAAATCGAGAGAAAAAAGAAAAATCGTCGCGGGAGTGAGGTTGGCGAACAAACGATCAAACAACATCTCGTTCGAAACACTCAAAGGCACGAAATGTCCAAAAGCCACAAAAACGGCAAAAATCACTCCGGCAGTCAAAAGCTTCGAGTTGAATTTTTGACTCAAAAGATAGATTAGCGCACTAAAAAATGATACAATTCCCAAAATAACTATAGTTTTCATAACTTTAGTCTATTGTAAAAAAGGAAATGGAATGAAAAAGACGATACCACTGTTTTTGCTAAGCGCTTTGTCGCTTTTTGCCTCGAGCACCCTTAACATCTACCACGACAAAGCTCAGATAATCCAAACAAACGAAATAAATTCAAACACCATTACCAAACTGCCGCAGGAAATGATCGATGATAGTTTCACTCTTTACAACCCTACCCCTGCACACTTCACTATCACAACGAAAAACAAAACATCGCTACAATCTTTTTGGCAAACACATGTCGGTAAAAACGTCATTTACGACTCTAAAACTTATGTTTTACAATTAGTCGCTCCGCCGTATGCCCTCATAGAAAAAAACGGCAAATTACAAACAGTCAAACTCGAAAAACTCACCTTTTCAAAAACAAAACTGCTTCCAACAACGACAAAGGAAGTGGTTCTGCCAAAAAGTTACACGACAAAAGCACTCTATAGCTACCTTTTTCATGGATTACGCTGGAAAGCCGATTACGTTCTAACCTTTTCAAAAACGAAAAAAAGATCCAACCTCAAAGGGGTCATTAGCGTAAAAAACGGTACAAACACGACTTTTACACCAGAAAAATTGCAATTTATCGCAGGAGAGCCAAACGGCAAACGTTACGGCAACACTCCATATCCCGTTCCCGTAAAAATGGCATACGAAGCCAAAAGCGTTTCGAAAAAAGAGATTGCACAAGAACAAAAAGGAAACTATTTTATCTATTCGATCGATAAAAAAACACTCGTTCCTGCCAAACGAACCCTAAAAATAGCTTTTATCGACACAACATTGCATATACAATCCAAATACAAAATACACACAAACAACCCTCGCTACCTCTACAACAAACAAAAACATACCCCCAGCTTGCATATAAGTTTTACGACGCCGGTCGAACTTCCCAGAGGCGATGTCGCTTTTTACGATAATGAGAAACTCTTTTTAGGATCAAGCACTATCGATTCCGCCGCAAAAGGGCAAAAAAAAGAGCTTGTCGTCGGTAAAGATTTTTTTTCGCAACTAACGGAAATACCCTTAAACGTTCATCGTTTCAAAAACGGCTTTGATGCAACCGTAAAATACAAAATCATAAACGGCAGCGACACCATACGAAACTACGACATTGTCGTTCCTCTTGAAAACAGCTATGAAACACAGATTGTCACCTCTATAAAATACAAAAAACCGCAAACGAACCAAGCGGTTTTTCAAGTACGAACACCTCCACATACAACGAAAACTTTTCAAGTGATTTACAAATACGAAAGGAAACGTCAATAAATGGCAAAATACATCTTACTCGATACCGAAACGACGGGCGCTTCGGAAAAAGACCGCATCATTCAATTAGGCTATATGGTATTAGAAGGAACGACAACGGAAGTTTACAACGATTTTTGTTCAGCCGAAGTTCCCATAAGCTACGCCGCGATGGAAGTGCACAACATCACGCCCGAAATGATAGAAGGAAAGCCTCCATGCAAACAAACACAAGCTTTTCAAAAGCTACAAGAGCTTAACACTCCTCAAAACTATATCATCATCCATAATGCCCCGTTTGACTTGGGAATGCTGCAAAAAGAAGGTTTTGAATGCAATATGCAGCTTATCGACACTCTACGTGTCGCCAAGCATCTTCTTCCCGACGAAGAAGCGCACCGCTTACAATACTTCCGCTACAAAATGGAACTCTACAAAAAAGAAGAAGCCGAAGCCAAACGCCTCGGCATAGAAATCAAAGCACATGACGCTATCGGAGATGTTCTCACACTCAAACTGCTTTTAAGTGAATTGCGCAAACTGATACAACAAAAATTTCCCACCGAAGAGAGTGTTGCAAAAATGGTCGAACTAACCAAAACGCCCATTTTCATCGAAAAGTTCCGCTTTGGCAAATACAGAAACAAAACCCTCCAAGAAGTTGCGCTGCAAGATAAAGGATACCTAGAATGGATGCTAAACAAAATGGAAAACTTGGATGACGATCTACGATACTCTATAAACAAAGTGCTTGAAGAGGTAGGATAATATTGGTGGAGGTGTGCGGAATCGAACCGCAGTCCGAAACCGGGTTACTGCCGGCGTCTACATGCTTAGAGAGGTTGATTGAATTTAACTCGGCTTCACTCAACCTGCAAAGCTACACCGAGCGAGCCTCTAAAAGTTCGTCGCCTGTGGAGACACACAGACGATATAGCTACAAAGTTGGTGATACTCTCAAAATCGCTGTGTATGTAGCCTCAAGCGTGAGAGCAGCCCTAAATGGTTAGGTTAACTTACGCAGCGTAAGCGTAAGCAGGGCGATAATTTGTGTTGTTTGCGTTTATTCGCATTTGGGCCGTGTAACGGAGTTGCCCAGTCCGGCATGCAACCGACAGCTGCCCGATCCCGTCGAAACCAAGTCACCCCCGTTTAGAGATGCTCAAGAGGGAAAGGAACTCCTCAAAGAACTATACGATATCTATCGCTGCGTAATTATACCATAATTTGAGTTTTATTTAATCTAATTTTAGATAGCATACCTATATATTATATTTAGCATATAAGGGTTAACGATGAAACCTTTCTTTTTCAAACTTCTCATTTTGGTACTTCTTATTCCAGTTGTCCATGCAAAGCAATCTACACTTTCACCTACGCAAATTCAGCAAGTGGTAAATGAAGCCTACGCAAGATTCAAAAACGACAATGAAGGGAAAAACGCAGACTACATTAAAGCCTTGGCAAAAGTGAATCCAAAGATTTTCGGCATTGTCATAGTAGATAAAAACGGTCATATCTACCAAGCCGGAGATGCGAAAACGGAAGTTTCCATCCAATCGGTATCAAAAGTTTTTACCGCCGCTCTTGTTATGAGTCAGCGTGGCTCGAAGTTTGTTCAAGAAAAAATAGGCGTCAATGCAACTGGATTGCCGTTTAACTCGATCATTGCCATAGAGCTACATAACGGCAGCGCATCCAACCCATTTGTCAATGCAGGAGCGATACAAACAACCTCTTGGGTTCAAGCTAAAAATTCAAAAGAACGCTGGAGCAAAATCATTGCAAACATGTCCGCATATGCGGGACGAAAACTAAGCGTCAACCAAGATATCTATATTTCGGAACTCTCCGATAACAAACGCAATCAAGCCATAGCCAAACTTCTCGATGCTTACAAAAAAATGGGAAGCGATCCACTCGAAGCGACAACCGTCTATACCAAACAATGTTCCGTAAATATAAACGCGAAAGATCTTGCAACGATGGGTGCTACACTTGCCAATCATGGGGTCAATCCTCTTACCAAAACTCGTGTTATCGATGCGGCATATCCATCCAAAATCATGGCCATTATGATAACGGCTGGACTCTACGACAATGCTGGAGATTGGCTTTACAAAACAGGACTCCCGGCAAAAAGCGGCGTAGGCGGCGGCATACTCGCAATCGTTCCGGGTAAAATGGGTATAGGTGTCGTCTCCCCACCGCTTGATAAGTATGGCAATAGCGTCCGAGCGCAAAAAGCCATCACCTATATTGTAGAAAAACTCGGCCTCAATCCCTTGAAGCGATAAACTATGAAACGACTCATTCTTACAAGCACATCCTTAGCTTTTGTTTTATCATCACTTTATGCATTCGACGATTTTAACGGATGGAAAGTTTCAGGTGATATCCGTACCGGTTGGGTTACATACGACTACAACAACCCGCCCATTGGAATCGACAACAACGGAAATATCATCCCAAGCGATCCAAACATCAACAAGGGACATACAGATTCTAAAGGGTGGTATATAGTCCCCAAACTTTCACTTACCACTCCGACATACAAAAATTTCTATGCCAAAGCAAGTGTAGCCGGAGCTACCGATTTTGGTATAAACGATGAAAAATACGAAAGCAGAAACTTCGTTTTCGATCCTGGCGAAAGAAAATCGTTCGCTATTTTACAAGAAGGATATGTAGCATACAAAAGCAAAGAACACAAACTACTTGTCGGACGAGAAGAGATAGAAACACCCATGATAGATGCCGACGACTACTATATGCAAGCGGATAGTTTCGAAGTAGCATACTATCAAAACCACTCGTTTAAAAACAGCACTATACTGTTTGGTTATTTTTCTAAAATGGCCGGTGTTTGGGATAGTGGTGCAAATGGGACAAAATTTGAAAGTATGAGCAAAGCTTCGTTTATAGATAAAGATGACAAAGAACACATAGGAGATAAAGGGATAGCGTTTGCATCGTACGACTTCAACGATGAGCATCATCATCTGCAAATTTGGAACTATTACGGTTTTGATATGTATAACACTTTCTACCTTCAGTACGATTATTTAGGCACGATGAAAACATTAAATTTCGACATTGGTATAAAATGGATAAACTTCAAAGAAGTAGGCTACCTTGCAACCGATAAAGCCAACACCGACATAGATTATAGCATCTATGAAGCGCGATTTGATGGAAACTTTAAAAACGGCTTTAACTTCGCTACAGGAATAGCCAAATTCAGCAATGGCCCCGGGCAAAGTGCAACTCTTGGTGCATGGGGTGGATACTACTACTTTGCAAACGGCATGGTTTTTCACTTTTTCGATGCGGGAAGCTTACAAAACGCAACCAATTACAAAGCACAAATAGGTTATGATTTCAAATATTTAATAAACAAAAATATATCAATGTACTATCGCTACACATACTTCGATCTCGATCCAACCTACTCAAAAACAAAAAACGACTTGGCACAAGATAAAAAAATCTTAAATGGACTAAGAATTGTTTATGGCAAAGGTCTTGGATGGTACTTCAACGGAACTTATGAGTATGCGAAACTTGACAACGAACCTAATATATACGCACTGAGATTGATTGGCGGATACCGATTTTAATAGCCATGCATAAACCAACAAAACAAACAACAAAAAGGAATAAACTAAAAAAACCATACATAAACAACAAGGATAATCAAATATAAAAATCGAATCTGTAAAAAAGTGATTAAAAAAAAAGAAGTAAAAGGAAGAAAAAACCGACCAACTATGCGGCGACCTACGTTCCCACCCCCGAAGGGGGCAGTATCATCAGCGATGAGAGGCTT
>JALWGC010000013.1 GCA_027038835.1 Helicobacteraceae bacterium
GGCACGCCGCCAGCGTTCACTCTGAGCCAGGATCAAACTCTCCATAATTGAATTATTTGATCTAAACTCAAGAATTTACTCTTGGCTTATTTTTGAAATAACATCTTAATCGCTTAAGTGTTATCTCGGAATCGTTCTAAACTCTGTCTATATATTATAGAAAGAGAATAGACGGTTGTTTGTTTTTTCTCGTCTTTATTATAAAAGAAAAAAGAAGTCTTGTCTTCTCTTCTCTCTTGCTTAGTTGTCAATGATCTCAAACACTCTTTGAAAACCAACTCGGTCTTCCTGTTTGCGGACGGGAATTATAGGGGAAAATAGCTTAAGGGGAGATTAAACGGAAAGGAATGTTGAAATTTTTTTCTATCGCTTGAATTGCTGAAACATATTCAACCATTTTTAAACAATCAATAAGAAGAATCTTACTGATTGTTAGGTTTGTTAACCTCTACAAAAGCGGCTTGTGAGAAATTTGGAACATCATCGTAACTAAACACTGCGTAGTATTTATGTACTTTTGTATCTCCAAATTTATCGTATGTATAGTTGTCGCTTCCACCGTAGATTTTTTGCCCGTCATAAGGTGAGCATGGGACTCTAAAAGGGTTTTTGACAACAATGACACCTCTAAAGCCATCTTCTTTGGGATTTTCCCATTCAAGCTTTATAACCCCTTTTTCCACTTTTGTCTTGAGATTGGAAACTGGCATCGGAGCGGTTCTACGTTTTTTGATATACTTGATAACCAGCGAAGGACGCTTGAGTTTTTTTTCATCCAAAAATGAAACTATTTGCGTTTTACACATCAAATTTTGTGCCGTAGGCGAAATGACAAACGCCACTTTGTTGTGTTTTTGGGAATAATTGAGCAATTCATTGATAGCGAATCTATCGAAAACGAAGCGTTGTTTTGCCGACGCTTTTATATCCACTACGCTTGTATCATATCCGATACGTTCTATCACTTCTCTATTTCGTACGTTTTCATAATCAACTCCGCCATCTGCAGGTTCAACCATTTCTACATGAAAACGCATGACGTTCGATGAAGCGATTTTGATAGCTTCTATTTCGAAATACGCTTCGGAAATGACAATATTTTCCATATCAGGCAAATTGGAAAGATCGAATTTTACACAGCCGTATTGTTTGAATCCGGCTTTATCGTAACCGATATCGAGCCTATCTTCTACAATTTGTTCTTTCGTGACGGTAAACTCCAATGCCGAAGCGATATCCAACCGGGCTTCATCTATAGTATAGGAGATATCGAGTTTTGGTCTAAAAGTAAGCCCTCCACTGAACTTTCCGTACCCTATATCCCACTGCATAAGTTGACTCGCTCGATCTAGCGGCAACGACTTCGGTCCCTCCATCCTAAAATACGCTTCTCTTCGAAGCAGCGATTTTTGTAATACTTCTATCTCTTGCTGTGCAAATTCATAAGTACGCCATATCCCTTGGGAAAGTTGATGCGATTTTGTCGGACGGTCTATAAAACTAAGCATCTTCGCATTTTTGATATCGTCAAAGCTTGCAATATCGCTAACGGTGCGTTCATCCATCTGTCCCACTCGCCACTCTCCAAACTTCTCGACTTGCACCGCTACACGGTTCATCGGATAAAAAGAGATGCGTGCACTCGTGATTTTGGCATTTTCAGGAATGGTTGCAAGAGAAAATCCACAAACTCCGTAGCATTCCCCTTTTTTCTGACTTACACCGACAAACAAGGAGTTGACCCCGAAGTGTTCTTTATTTTTCTTCGTTTTTTCACCTACATAGCCGATTTTGCTTGGAACTGGATAGAGAATCTTAGAAAACATATTTTCTGCAGGATGGGTTCTCACACCTACATACTGTCCGTATGGGGAACGCAGACCGTTCGTTTTATCGACGGCTCGTATATAATAGTAATAGTTCGTCGAAGGCTCCAAGTTTCTATCTTTGAACTTTTTTAGTTTCGTTAGTCCAATACGGTTGGAACTTTGTGCGAATCCTTTCGATTTTTTAGAGCGGAATATTTCGAAAAACACCCCTTCTCTTTCTTCGTAGTCCCACTCAAGCTCAATCTCCTTCGCACCCACAGCAGTAGCGCGAAAGTTTTCGACTCGCTTAAGCGCTTCAGGAGTTTTGGCGTAATTTTTCACCTCCCCAAGTGCAAAAAGGAGTGCTCGAATATTTTCATCGATGTTTTCTTGCATATTTTCTATATAATCGCTGATATTGCGTGTACCTACCTCCACGACAAGCGCCAATGCACCGCGAGAATAGTAAAATTCACGTCCACTTCCGCTTATAAGATGGGTTGGAGGCTTGCCCATATGTACACCGTATTCGCGCCCACTCTCTTTACGAATCTCCTCAGCCATATTACCGGCAAGCAAGTTCAAATCAATCGCGTCTTCGGCATCTTCATGGATAAAATTGTGCGCAGGGAAAAAAACGTTCCCTTGGGAGTGGTAATCAAGTGCGATGGTTATGTTTTCATGTGCGAGGACGAAATCTCGAAGCGCTTGGGTTTCGGGTTCACTAAAAGGGTGTGGTCCGGGATAAACATTGGAAGTGGTATTTTTACTTGGAACAAAACCGACTTCGAAGTTACGATTCAGATCGACACCGAAACTCCCATCGGCATTTTTCCGTCTGTTTTTTCTCCAAAAACTAAAATGGTTTCTCGAAAATTCATATCCATCGGGATTCGCGCACGGCACAAGATACAAAGTCGAAGCATCCAGATATTCGTTCAGTTTTGGATCGTAGTCTATATGTTCTGTTATATACTTGGCAAATGCGATAGCCAGCTCGATCCCTATCCATTCTCTGGCATGAATCGTTCCGGTATAAAAAAGTGCCGGTTTTTGCTTATGGTTTTGAACCTCTTTTGTAATGGTAACTTGGAGGATATCTCGATCCTCCCAAGTTTTTCCTATAATATTTGTTTGAATGAGATTTGGATATTTTGTCTCAAGCTCTTTAAAAAGTGCTATACACTCACTATATGAACTGTACTGTTGTCTCAAGTTTGCTTATCCTTTAAAAAATTTACCCCAAAGAGCTATCTGCTCATCGGTGATGAAATCATACTCTTTTAAATCTTCCAAAGAGTTTATTTTCCCCTCCTGCGCAAGTTCTTTTATCTTCATCGCTACCTCTTCTTCCATCCCTTGAAGGGTCAAAAGCTGTGTTAGTGTTACGGTTTTAAGATCGTATTGTTCTTGTTCATCAGGACCTATTTCGCTCTCTTTCTCCAGTGTTTCTTTGACGACATCCGGGATTTTATCCTCCTCTTCGGGCTTAATCGGTTCAGGTATGTCATCGGGAGTGGAAAGCTCGGTTTTTTCCATATCGAAACTTCCTTTGTCCTCCAACCAATACGCTCCATCTGCCGATGGGGTGTATTTTGCAAAATAGATATGGCGCATGGTTCTAAGCAGTGAAGCATCTATTTTTCCAAGTTCTTCCCAGCTATAAAGCGGTACATGCGGCATAGGGAATCTTCCCTCGCTCAAATCCCACATGATATACTGCCCAATCCAGTCACGGATGTAAGGAAACGCCGCAAATGCCGTCGCACACTCGAGGATATAGGGCTTGTCGGTGTTTTCATCGATGGCGATATCGCACGCCCAGTACTCCGCTTTTGCCGCTTTGCTCGCTTCTACTGCGAGTTCAAGGGCACTCATCGGAACGTTTTCGTAACTCATGCTTCCCCCTTGGGAAGTGTTGGTTATCCATTGTCCCTCACCTGAAAATCGCCAAAACGCACAAACCGGTTTATGCCCTATGAGCATAACGCGAATGTCTCCGCTGTATTTAAGAGGGATTGCATCTTGCGTATAGATAGGGATGTATTTTTTCTCTTCCAAAAGCGCTATAGCTTCTTCATAGCTGTCAACTTTGTGTACATAGTATCCACCGTAGTTCGAAGGACCGTAACTTCGTTTGATAATTTGTGGATATTTACAAGTTTTAAGATACTCATACCCCTCTTCTTTGTCGTAAAAAATCTCGGTGTGAGGAATCGAAAGATTGTGTTTTTTACAAAAAAGCGTTACGTTTTCTTTACTTTTGTTGGCAAACTGGGTTTCAATAGAAGGGATAAAGCGAACATGCGGCAACGCAGCGGCAATCTCTCTAAAAGTTTCATATGCCGTAGCGGGGATATTTCCTATAAGAACATCTATTTCCTTTCTTCTTACTTCGTTGATAAAGCGCGCTTTGTCGTTCCCCCAGTGATAAGTTACCGTTTCTATCTTGTCCGGCCACCCTTTGAAGTTACTCTTGTCGAAAAATCGTAATACATAATCCAAATACAGCAACCCGATTTTTGGCAACTTTTTCTTCTTGTTCACAATCTTCATTATTTCTCCTTTTTCTTTTTGGTTTTTCTATCTATCAAATCTACAATCAACTCTATCTTTTTGTCATTGAAATCAAGTCCCATTTTCTCTTGTTCAGGTGTTGCAAACGCCGGAATACCGTTTACTTCCAAAACGACATATTGCTCTTTTTCTCTATCGTAGATGATATCGACTCCGGCTATATCAAGACCGCAAACTTCGGTCGCTTTGAGTGCGAGTTCGACCACTTCGTCGTTGGCCTCTCTTACAAAGACACTGCCTCCGCTTGTAACGTTGGTTCTCCAATCGCCTCCGCCCGCTTTTCGTCCATAACAGCTTACGAACTGACCGTCAACTATGTCTATGCGAAAGTCGGTTTTGTCGTAATCGATAAACTTTTCGACATAGAAAAAGCGCAAATCCATCTGATTGAGAAACGGTAAAAGCATATCGAGATTAGCTTCACTCTCTATTTTTGTTAGCCCAACACCGCCCCAGCCATCGGTCGGTTTATACACCATCTTGTCCCATTTTTTTATAATCTCTTTGAGGTAATGGGAATCGTCACGATGGCATAATTTGAAACTCGGTGTAGGAATGCCATGATTTTTAAGCAAGAAATTGGTTTGGAACTTGTCTTCTGTGAGTGCGAACGCATCGTATGAATTTATCATCGGTATAATGCGATTTAACGCTTGGTAAAGATACATCTGATACTGCGTTTGCTCCCCTGCGTTGTATGAGAAGAAAAGATCCAGCTTGTTGAGTTTGACACCATTGTGGATGATATTTTTGTTTTTCGCTATCGCATGACGTAAATTGACATCGTTGACCACTTCGATATCGCGTTCTTTGAGTTTTTTGATAATCTTCTTCGCTATCTTCTCTCCACCGCCGTTTTTATACAGCCACATCCCGATTTTTCGTTTATCCATTAAAAATCCCCCTCTTTGATAAAATGTTCGAACAGTTTTTCACTTAACGCTATACGAGAAATGAAACTACTTTTTAGCGCTCTTTCGTTTACGGTATGATCTCCATCACCATACGGTCCAAAACCATCGAGCGTAACGACACCTGCAGCACTTACGATGTTCGCATCGCTCACACCACCGCGTTCTTCGGTAGCGAAAGGTTGTTTGGCGATCTTTTGAAGCTTATCTACAAGTTCGAGTGAAGCGGCGGTCGTTTGCATGACATCACGCTGTATCCCTCCTCGTAAAACCGAATGTGTTCCTTCGACATAAGCGGTGTTTACTATTTCATCTATCGCTTCTAAAACCCTATCGCGTTCATCTGCCGTTTTATAGCGAATCTCGAAGGTCAAGTGCGCATGGGGACTGATGGTGTTCGCACCAATTCCCCCTTCGATTTTACCGACATTGACGGTGGTCGATTTTTCCAAGTCGGTAAGTGCGACGAGCTTTTGCAACTTCAAAGCCGCTTCGAGATTGGCATCGCTCCCATCGGCGTAGTGGTTGCCTGCGTGAGCGGCCTTCCCCTCGATATCTATGAAAAAAGTGCCGACCCCTTTTCGACCCGTCACTACCTCGAGGTTTTTTCCTGCCGCTTCATATACGAAACAGTAATCGTACTCTTTGGCTATTTTGGCGGTTAAAAGTTTCGAATCGTCACTTCCGGTTTCCTCATCACTTACTAAAAGCATATCGATATTTTCTATGCTCATACCTTTGGAAACAAGGTTTTGCAAAGCCAAAAAAGCGACGACGTTTCCACCTTTCATATCACACACACCGGGCCCGTACACCCAATTATCGTCTTGGGAAAAACGTTCGAACTTTCCGGGTGGAAAAACGGTATCGAGATGTCCAAGCAGTAGCAAACGTTTTTTATTTTCATGCAAACCGCTTCTATAAAGGCGATGATCGCCTATTAGTTCTCTTGTATATATAATTTTGGAAAAACCGATAGACTCAAAAAGCGCATCGAACTCCCTGCCTACGGTATCGACACCCGATTTGTTTTTCGTAAAAGAGTTGATAGTAACAAGTTTTTCAAGTAATGCTATATAATCCATACGATGCCCACAATCACTAAAGTGAGGAAATTATACTATGAAGATGTTGAAATTTAAGATAAGTTGGGAAAAATTTGAAGTTTTTTTTAAAAAAGGAGGGGTGAAAGAGTAGAAGAATTATTTTCTTCTAAGCTCTTTGATACGCGCGGCTTTACCTGCGAGATTTCTAAGATAGTAAAGTTTCGCACGTCTGACACGACCACGGCGGATAACTTTGATCTCTTTGATAGAATCTGTATAGATTGGGAAGATTCTCTCTATACCGACACCGTTTGCGCCGATTTTTCTAACGGTGATAGTCGTAGCCGTACCTTGACCTTTTTTAGAGATACATACACCCTCGTAGTTCTGAATACGAGTTTTATCACCCTCTTTAATCTCGACTGCAAGTCTTACAGTATCACCCGCTTTGAAATCCGGGATTTGTTTCTGTGCTATTTGCGCTTGTTCGAACTGCTCTATATACTTGTTTCTCATTGGAGTTTCCTTCGGTTTTATGTCGCCAAAATCTCTATGAAAGTTTTTCCATAGAGTTATGCTTTCGCAACTGCTCTGGACGAAAATACTTCGTTTTCGTAATTGAGAGAGCGAATTTTAGTGAGCGAATTTTACTATGATTTCCCTTTAAAAATTCTTTAGGAGGGGTAAGACTATGAAAATTTTGCGGTTTTGTAAAGCTTGGTGCTTCCAAAAGTGACTCGTTGAAACTCTCTTCGGTTAGCGAATCGCTGTTTCCAAGTACACCTTCGACGTTTCTGCTGATGGCATCGCAAAGCACCATGCTTGCAAGCTCTCCGCCGGTTAAAATATAATCTCCTATCGAAAAAACCTCATCGGCGAACAGCTCCACTATTCTTTCATCTATCCCTTCGTATCTACCGCTTACAAATACGATATGCTCCTTTTTCGCCAACCGCTTCGCATCGTTTTGCACAAACGGTTTCGCAACGGGAGTCAAAAAAACGATATGCGCTTGAGGGGAAGCTTTCTTGATGGCATCGAGTGCATCGTAAAGTGGTTGCGGGGTCATCAGCATCCCCGCACCCCCTCCAAACGCGGTATCGTCGGTCTTTTTGTGTTTGTTCGTCGAAAAATCTCGAGGAGATACGAAATCGATGGAGATATGATTGTTTTGTATGGCGCGTTTGAGAATTGAATCGCTAAAATACCCTTCGACGATATTGCGAAAAAGGGTAACGAACGTAAATCTCATGAAGCCTCGAGGATATCGTATGCACCTGTGGCGCTAATCTTCTTGCCTTCTACATCGACATCGACGATGAAGTTATCGTTATACGGCAGAAGAAAACTTTTAGGTAGCTTTTTTTCAACCAATGCGCTGTCGGTTTGGATTTTGAGATAATCGGTATCCAAAATCCGCTCTATCTCGACAACCTTTCCAAGCAAAAGAGCCTCTTCGTACACATCGCACCCTTCGATATCGAACCAAAAATACTGCCCTTTTTCCAATGTGCATTCTTTTCTGGTTTGTTCTATAGTAGCATACAGCTTGGCGTTTGTGAATCGTTTGGCTTCTTCGGGAGTGGTGCACCCTTCTAAGCGAACCGTTCCTCTTTGGAAGTTTACATCACTGATAGTTACCGTTTTTTCAGGAGATATGTAGAAAGTTGCGTTTTGTTTGAACTGTTCGGGGAAATCGGTTTTTATATGGAGCTTCATATCCCCTTTCAATCCCACACTCTTACCGAGTGTAGCGATGTGGAGAAGCTCTTTTTTAGACTGCTTCGACATTGATGCGATAACTTATGCCGTCTTTGGCTTTACAACCTGAAATAACCGTTTTTATCGCACCGATCATTTTTCCCTCTTTCCCTATAAGTTTACCGACATCGGCTTGATTGGCAAAAAGGGTGATCTCTGAAACTTCACCGTTTCTTTCGATATCTACACGGATATCTTCAGGATAGGTAGCGATGAGTTTGGCAAAATGTGCGATAAAATCGGCGACCATAATTACTTACCGGTAATCTTTTTGACTCTGTCGCTCATTTTAGCGCCGACACCGAGCCAGTAAGAGAGTCTTTCTTCGTCGAATTTGATCTCTTTCGTCATTGGGTTGTACCAACCGAGTTTTTCTATCCAACCACCGTCACGTCTTTTTCTGCTGTCTGTTACGACGATTCTATAAAACGGCTGCTTTTTTCTACCCATACGAGTCAATCTAACTACTGTCATTCATGTTCCTTTTGTTTTGAAAAATTTCTTGGGAGGTAAACTTGCAGAATAAAGTATGAGTTTATCGTGCCTCTTACCGCCCTAAAGCGTATTTACAACCCATAGTCACAGAGGGATTATTCTATGAGTCAAAAACTTTGGGCGAATTATAGCTTTTTTACAGCTCTTTGTCAAACACTACTTCATAAGTCCCGGAGGCATACCGCCGCCTCCAAGCTGACCCATCATCGATTGCAAATCTTTCATGCCCCCTTTACCGGAGAGCTTTTTCATCATTTTCCCTGCATTTTTGAACTGTTTTATCATGCGGTTGACCTCGACGATATCAAGTCCACAACCTTTGGCTATACGCTGTTTGCGGGAATTGTTGAGCAAATCCGGGTCTTCACGCTCTTTTGGAGTCATCGAGCTTATCATCGCTTTGAGGTGTTTTAGCTCCTGGGAATTTTCCATATCGAAATCTTTGAGCGCTTTTGCCATACCGCCCATCCCCGGAATCATACCAAGGAGTGACTTCATACTTCCCATCTTCTTCATCGCTTCCATCTGCTCTAAAAAATCGTTGAAGTTGAACTTCCCTTTTTTTATCTTTTTGGTGAGCTGTTTGGCTTTTTTCTCATCGATTACGTTGCTCGCTTTTTCGGCAAGCCCTTCGATATCCCCAAGCCCCATAAGGCGGTTGACGATTCTATCCGGGAGGAAAACTTCCAAGTCTTCCATCTTCTCCCCGCTACCGATGAAACGAAGCGGTACTTGTACCAAATACGCTATACCAAGCGCCACGCCCCCTTTGGAATCACCGTCGTACTTGGAGAGAATAACACCGTCGATGCCGATTTGCTCTTTGAAACTCGTCGCAGTTCTAACTGCGTCTTGCCCAGTCAAAGAATCCGCTACGTAGAAAATCTCATCGGGCTGGGCGGCTTCTTTGACCTCTTTTAGTTCTTGCATCAACTCTTCGTCTATCGCAAGTCGTCCGGCGGTATCGATAAGCACTACATCATAGAGTTTTCGCTTCGCCGTTTCAAGAGCCGCTTTGACGACATCGACCGGATTTTTCGTCGCTTCGTCTTCGTACAAATCTACTCCGATTTGAGAGGTGATTTGACGAAGCTGCTCGACTGCCGCCAAACGTTGCAAGTCCGCCGCTACGACAAGTACCTTTTTCTTTTTCTGGTTTTTCAAGTACGTCGCGAGTTTCCCCGTCGTAGTGGTTTTCCCAGAGCCTTGCAAACCTGTCATCAAAATAACCGTCGGCGGATTCGATGCGAAAACGAACCCTTTGTTTCCTCCCGTGTCCAAGAGCTTGTAGAGAGTTTGTCTCAAAGCATCGAGAAACTGGTCTTTACCGATGCCGGCTTTTTTCGTCTCTATCTCCACCTCTTTGATAAGCTCTCGTACCACTTTATGGTGTACATCGGCTTTGAGAAGCGATTTTTTCAGCTCCCCAAGCGCTTTGCTCAGCGCTTTGGCATCATCTTTGAAGCGTATTTTTTTTATTGCGTTTGTAAAACTATCTGTTAAAGTGTCAAACATTCATATTCTCCATTTTAATTAATGCGATTGTATCGAAATTTTACTGAAAATCTTTAAAAATTTTCGGCTCGTTACTTACGAACTCTTTGTCAAAAAGTTTCACTTTGTGCGCATGGAGCATAACACGTCTGGCACTTCGTCCGCCATATTCGACATCCCCGACGATGGGGTGTTCGATATAGCGTAAATGGGTGCGGATTTGGTGTGTTCTACCGTAATGGATAACCACTTTGACTTTCGTTTTTTTTGCCGCAACCTCGAGAGGATACACCTCGGTAACGGCCGGTTTGCCTTTGGATGAGACGTTGGAGTGCGCTTTGCCCCCTTTTTTGGTCGTAACGATAGGGCGATCGACAACCACGTCTTCGGCTATGATCCCCTCCACCCAAGCGATATACTCTTTATAGACTCGATCGTGCTTGAACTCTTCGATCGCTTTTTTTCGAAACTCCTCGTTTTTGACAAGCATCAAAACACCGCTTGTTTCACGATCGAGCCGATGTAAAAGGCGCGTACCTCTAAACATCCGTTCTATTTCGTCCGAATTGACATACGGCGGTTTCTCCACCACAAGCAAATCGTCATCTTCGAAAATCAGTTTCGGTTTTTCTACCGTTTCGACTCGAAACTTCGTCTTTGTGTCTATTTCGCCTCTGGCGATAACCACTTTCTTGTTTCCTACATATACCAAGCCTCTATCTATCATCTCTTTGGCTTTGGAGTTGGAAATCCCCTCTTGTTTGGCTAGAAGTTTGTATGCTTTCTCTTTAGGCATATTGTCGTATCCTTTCTACGATAGCTTCCAAATCTATCGTTTCATCCACCGTTGAAGGTGGTAAATCTTTCGCTTTTTCCAAAGCGTCCGCGATTTCTTCTTTACCCACGTATTGTACATGAGCGACGTATCTAAAAAGCTCCTTTTGGTGGAAAAAGTGCTTGCCGGTAATGATTTTACACCCAAAATGAGCGGGTTCGAGCGGATTGTGTCCACCTACGTCCTCTTTGAACGCTCCTCCCAAAATCGCCACATCGCCAATGGCGTAGATGTTGCTCAGTTCACCCATCTTGTCCACCAAAACCAAGTCGCTTACAAGCTCCTTAGTCTGTGAAAACTTGCTTAAACTCCAACCGTTTTCATGTGCGTAGTTTTGCATCAGTCCATACACCGAGCCAAAACGCTCCGGATGGCGAGGAACGACGATAAGCTTTGCGTCATTATGCGTTTTTTTATACTCGCTAAAAGCTTTCAAAATCGCTTCTTCTTCCCCTTCATGAGTACTGCCGGCGACTATTGTCTCCCCTTTTGGTTTAAGGTAGTGTTTGGTTTGTGTTATTTTCGCACCCAACTTGATGTTGCCGACAACTTCGACATTTTTCGCACCCAAAGCCTCAAGTCGGTACGCATCTATCTCACTTTGTGCCAGCACTAAATCGATATGCTCGAACATTTTACGATAGAACCAAGCCATTTTCATGTATTTTTTATGCGACTTGTCGGAGATGCGGGCATTGAGCAGTACCGTTTTGGCTCCTTTTTTCTTTACACTCAAAAAAAGCATATACCAAAGCTCCGCTTCCAAAACGACGACAAGTTTGTGTTTTTGCACCCAAAAAGGTAAAAAAATCTCATACGGCAAATAGCGCACACTCGCTTCGTACTTTTTCGCTTCGGCAAAACCGGTGTGGGTAATGGTGGTTATATCCACCTTATGATGCAAAAGCTCGAGTATCGGCTTGAGTGCCCTTGCCTCACCGAGAGAACATACATGAAACCAGATTTCGCTTGGAGGCGTAAACGGAGGATTGTTCTTGAGAAAAAAACGTGCCGGAACGGACTCTTTGTATTTTTGCTTGAAAGAGAGGTAAATCAAAAGCGGAAGCGCCAAAACATACAGCACAACCGCCAATAGATAGTAAAAAAGAGTAAACACCGTTTTACTCGTTTGCCGCTTCCTCTTCTTCGATATAGAGGATACGTCCACAGTGTGGGCAAGTTACGATCTCTTCCCCTTTGATAACATCGGCATAGACCTTTTCGCTAATGACCATATAGCATCCCATACACGCTTGCTCTCTTACCGGAACGACTGCGGTGTTTTTCGCCCAGCGACGTATTTTTTGGTAAAACGCAAGCGCTTTTTGGTTCATCTCGGCTATAAGCTGCTCTTTACGTTTGAAAATCTCTTCACGCTCTTTTTGAATCTCTTGCAGTTTCTCCTCGACCTCTTTTTTCACCGTTTCGAGGTTCGCTTCGACCTCTTCGAGGTTTTTCTTCGCTATTTCGATCTGCTCTTTTTTCGCTTCGATGATCTTTTCCAAGCGCGCGATCTCTTCGTTTGCGAACGTAATCTGCTCTTTGGCGATCTCCTCTTCGAGTTGCAGCGATTTTATCTCACGCTCTGTTTTGACTTCGTTACTTTTTTTCGCAAGCTCTTCGAGTTTGTCCGAAAGCTCTTGGATATGAAGTTCGTTTTTACGTTTTTTTTGTTCCTCTTCCTCGATTTCACGCGTGAGGTTCTCTATATCTTTGACGATACTGTCCCGTTTTGCCAATACCGCTTCGTATTTATAGTTGGCTTCTTCGATCTGCGGTTCGAACGCATCGATTTCATTGTCGATTTTCGCAAGCTCTATCAGTTGCTTTAGATGCTGGTTCATCTCTCTCCTTTGGGTATAACTGATCTTATGCACCTATATCATCTGTGAGTGGCATAAGTTGCAATCTATCTTAAGCTTCTTGAGAAACCAAAGCGCTCGATCGCTAAATATTTCACTTGCATATCTACTTGCAACTTATGCCATCCTGCAAGGACAATAAAGAGAAAGCACCATCTGACTTCGTTGGAAAACCTCCACCGTAGAACAACTACGCTGGAGAACTTCCGCCTTGCATCTGATACTTTCTCCTTTTGCTCAAAGAGGATATAGGTACATAAGATCAGTTTAGTTTGGGGTTAAATATAAACGAATGGATTAACCGATTGTGAAATTATAGCTTGTAAGCCGATTTTTTTCAACTCTTTTTGTAAAATAGGTGCAAAAAACTTCTCACTCTCGAAATGATCGATGTCTATCATGGAGATTTTCAGCGCGCGTGCGAGCATCGCGTCGTGGTATTTGATGTCACCGGTAAGATAACAATCCGCTTTCACATCCGCCAACATACTCGCCCCGCTTCCCGTACAAAGAGCCACACTCTCTATCTTGTCATGGCAACGCACGGTTTTTAGCACCTCCAGCCCAAAAACCTCCTGCACTTTTTTGGCAAAACTTTCAAAATCGCTTCGAACACGCATGTAAGCGACAAACCCCTCTTTTTTTTCTATTTCGAGTCCCAAAACCTCCGTAGCGACATAGTCGTTGAGGTGGGTGATGTCGAAGTTGGTATGCAAAGCTATGGAGCTTATCTCTTTTTGGATCATTTTTTTGATGAACTTTGGAGGAAAAGTATCAAAATCGAAACTCTTCACACCGCCAAATATCAGCGGATGGTGAGTTAGAAGTAGGGTTTTTGGCTCCAAAGAATCCAAAAGTGCTTCATCGATGTCGATGCTTAGAACGATATGTTCTACCTCATCCTCCATGCTCCCAACTTGCAACCCGGAGTTATCCCAGCTCTCTTGCAGTTCAAAAGGGGAGATGGTGTTTAGTTTTTCGTAAATTTCAGATAATTTCATACTCTTTTCTCCAATATATGCAGATACTCAAAAGTTTTATCCGCTTTGTGATTTCGATTTTCCGTTTTATCTGCTTTGAAGCGGCTGTACTCTTTTGTCTTCAGACAATACGCGCCAAACTTCTGCATAATCTTTTTTACCTCATCTTCGCTCATAAGCCCTTCGTTATTGTAGCTAAGAAAGATATACTTGAAGTTCGCATTTTGCAATAGCTCCTCAAAACTTCTTAGAACCTCGCTTTTTTTGCAGTAACTCGATCGGTTATACTCCCTAAGCCCTGTTTTGCCTTTTGGAGTGAAGTTATCATACTTGGCAATGGTATTGAGCAAATGATAGTTCGCACCGTACTGGCGTTGGTTGTAAGGCGGGTCGAGATAGAGAATGTCCCCTTGTATCTTTTTTATAAGCTCATTGCTATCTTCATTGTAAACTTCGTGGGTATTGTCGTTTACGACAAACTCCGCACCCTCTATCACAAGCTCCTTTTGCGCCGATTTTTTGAGGTGTTTTAAAAATGCGCCGTAAACGCTTGCGGTATTTGCCACTTTATCGGCACTCTCTATAAGTGAAGCGAGTAAAAAGTAGTAAATATCTTCATCTATCTCCCTACTCTCATACCAACGCTCTATCTGCACTCTTGCAGCATCGATCTTTTTCCCGTTTGCATCACTGAAGTAGTTTCTCCCACTCCCGCTACCAAAGCAGTAGTTATTGTAGATAAACCCCGTATCTATGGGTGGCAGAACATTGAGCTTTTCTATATAAATCTCTTTATTTTCTATCTCTTGATGGTTTTGGATATAGTTGCGATTAAGCACATAGCTATAATACTCAAAATCGTTGGCTATAACCTTTTTGACATCCTTTTTGAAAGTCCGCCCGACTATCCCCGTCCCTGCAAAGATATCACAAAATGTTTTTTCACTCAAATCATCCCCGACGATATCCTTTACCGTCTGCTCGATCCAAGATGAGAGTTTGTATTTGGAGCCTATGTAATTCATCGTTTGGCACACCGACTTTTAATACTTCAACTCCCCTTGGAGTTTTTCTATCTCCTCTTTTGCCGCTTCGAGCGTTTCATCGAGTTTTAACGCTTTTTTGTACTCCTCTATGGCATCTTCGAGGTGTCCGAGGTCTTGGAGGATGTTGGCGTAGTTGAAGTGATATACCGCATTGTCGTTTTCCAAATCGAGTGCTTTTTGGATCATCCTCGATGCTTGTGGAAGATTGCCTTGTGCGCGGTAGCTTGAAGCCATAAGCGCGTAGATGGCTGGGTCTTGGTCATCCCCCTTAAGGGCATCTTCAAGCGCTTCTATAGCGTTTTGGTAATCTTCTTGTTTATAAAGGATAAACCCTATTTTGTACAAAATCTCCGCATCGTAAGGTTTTTGGTAATTCGCCTCACGCAGTATCATCAATGCTTTGTCAAGCTCCCCTTTTTCGTACGCTTCGTCCGCTTGAGCTATAAGCTCTTTGACGGTGTAAATGGTTTTTGGGGTGAACTCTTTGATATCGCTCTCTATCCCTCCGTCGTCGAAAGGGCGGGGTTTGGTATCGCCGTCTTCGAGCGAGTTGACATGTTTGTACACTTGGTATGCGAAAAACGCGGTTATGGCAAAGAGAATAAGCTGAAACGTCGTCATCACCACCCTTTCATGCTGCGCTCGATATCACGTTTGATATCTTTTTCTTTCAAATCAGCACGTTTGTCATGGAGTTTTTTCCCTTTTGCAATGGCGATTTGTAGTTTGGCTATATTTTTTTTGTTGAAATAAATCGAAAGAGGCACAATCGTGTAACCGTCTCGCTCGACAGCACGTTTGAGTTTTTCAATCTCTTTTTTATGTAGCAGCAGTTTTCTCGGCGCTCTTTCTTCATGACCGTAAAAATGGTGTGTCGTCTCGAGCCTGCCGATATGCGCGTTGAACAAAAACGGCTCCCCTTTGACAAGCTTGATGAAGCTGTCTTTGAGGTTGACCCGCTTGGCACGAAGCGCTTTGACTTCGCTTCCTTGCAACACTATACCCGCTTCGAATTTTTCGATAATTTCGTAATCATGAAACGCTTTTTTGTTTCTTGCGAGGGTTTCACCCATGAACTGCCTTGGTGTTTTTTTGGAGGAATTATACTACAAAAGTGGAAGCAAACGGCAGAAAATGCCGCTTGAGCGTTAGAACTTGATTTTAACTCCGGCCATTACGGCATCCCCTTTTGGGCCGTCAATCGTCGAGCCTTCATACTCTACAACCGCATTGTACGTACGATTGAGCACATATTCCGCTCCGATGGCATACGACATACCCGTTTCGTCGTTGTGTTCATCGCCCACCGTTTCGTACTCGTACTCCAATCCTACCTTGCCGAGTACGCCGAATTTCTCCGTAAGTTCGTAAACATACACCAAATCGAAAGAAGCGGCGTAGTAATCTATGGTTTCTTTAGGCTCTTCGCCAACCTGTACATCGGCTGTTTCGAAAGTACCATCAAGCTCAAGAGCGAAACCGTATGCAAGCTCGTAACCGAAATCGACTCCGATACCGATTCCCGCATCCCCTTTTTCTACTACCCCTTCATCGTTGGTGTAGTCCTCGCCAAAAGCATACATCCCTTTAACCGTCAAATACAACGGGCTTGATTCCTCTTGCTGTTCCCCTTCATGCGCATAAGCGGAAACACCAAAAAGAATCGATCCTGCAAGTAACAAGTTGGCTATTTTCATAAAATTCCTTTATATCAAGATGGAGGATTATAGCACACGAAAGTTTAGACAGCCCTAAAAAAACTGCTCCCGCTACCACTGAAAAACCACCCTTTTTTCCTGCTTTTTTCAAGCTCGCCGTAGAGCTTCAAAGCAGGTGCGAAAAGGTCGTTAGCTTCCAAAGGTTCTTTGGTTTGCAGTACCTCTTTGGAAGAAAGAGTAAGCCATGTTCTTTCTTCCTCTTTAGTTATGGGTGCGAAGAAATTTTTTCTGTATTCTTTGTAAACCGCAGGGGTGGAGATTTCGATTTGCGGCGTGAAAGTCTCAATCGCAAGTGGGTCTTCATCAAACTCCTCGACAATCTCTCCGACTCCTTTGACATTGGCACTTTTGTAACCGTAGAGAAAAAACGGCACATCCGCACCCACTTCCAAGCCGATTTTCACAAGCTCTTCGACACTAAGCCCAAGACCAAGCGTTTCGTTACACATATGCAAAAAAGTCGCTGCGTCGCTACTACCGCCGCCAAGCCCTGCAAATGCAGGAATCCGCTTTTCCACCCCTACACCGTTTTTATAGAAAAATGCCTCCAGCTCTTCGCTTTTGGTCGCTTCTAAAAGCGCTTTGTAGGCTTTGTAGATGGTGTTTTGGAAAGTCTCACAGGCAAAATCGCCCTCTATGAGAAATTTTCCACTTCTATTTGGGATGAAATAAAGCGTATCATGCAGTGTATCGACTCGCATGAATCTCGAGGCGATAGTATGGTACGCACCCCGTGTACCGGTGATTTTCAAAAAAATATTTACTTTTGCAAATGCCCTACGTTTCATTTTTTAATACGTTTTGAAAGTTCACCCAAATCTTGCGACTGTGCATGTTTGGAGGCTTCTTTGTTCATATCCGCCACATCCCTTGCCAGCTCTTCACGGATGATGGCTACATCGCTTGGAGCGTCTATTCCCAGTTTGACCACCCCTTTTTCCACCGAGATGATTTTTACGTAGATATCATCCCCTATCAAAATAGCCTCATCCGTTTTTCGTGCCAAAACTAACATACGATTCTCCCTAATTCATAATGTACTTGTCGATTTTTTATCGTGATTATCGAGAAGAACTCGCCGCTATCGACGTAGTAGCTCCCCTCTTCCTGCTTGGTAAAATCCTCCAAAGCAAGTTTCCTTCCATAAAGGAGGTTTTGGGGGTTTCCCGTGTAGAAATTTCGCTCTATGGCTAAAGATTCTTTTGGATCGAGCGCTTTTTCCCCCTCATACACAAACCGCCCTTCACGCAACCGCTCGAGCATACTCAAAGCACCTACGCTTTGAAGTTTTGTAGCTATTATCTCTCCAAGAGAGCGGATGTACGTCCCCTCGCTCACCGTCGCTTCGAAGGTGATAAAAGGGTGGCGATAATGCAAAAGCTTTATATCATGTATATCCGCCTCTACCGTTTTTAGCTCCACCTCTTTCCCTTCACGCGCCAAATCGTACGCCCGTTTTCCCTCTATCTTCTTGGCGCAAAATTTCGGCGGTACATAGCGAAGCTTCCCTTGGAGTTCTTCTACCGCTTTTTTGACATCTTCAAACGGTTTTTCCTCTACCGCCTCCACTTTCGAAACGTTTTCGGTATCGAGCGATTCGCTATGACACCCAAGCCATAGCGTAGCTTTGTAGGTTTTTGGGGTTTTGTCCAAAAAACGAAACAGTTTCGTGCAACCCCCAAACCCGATAACCAAAACCCCTTTGGCAAAAGGATCGAGCGTGCCGGAAAACCCCGCCTTCTTCACGCCGTATTTACGCTTGAGTTTGCCCAAAAAGGCGTTCGAGCCGATATTTGCTGGTTTGTAAGCGACAAACAGGCGGTTCAAAGTTTCTCCACGAACGAAGAAAGGATATCGCGCTTGGTGCCTCCGAAATTGATGGAGAGTTTGTAGTCCTTGCCGCTTTTTGCCACGCCTATCACTCTGCCCGCTCCAAAAACCTTGTGACGCACCAAGTCCCCTTTTTTGAAACTCGCACTTTTTTCCACTTTCAAAGAGCCTTCGCAAAGCCCCGCCTCGTTGATGAAGCGACTTTTTTCCAGTTCGCTCCTGCGCCCTTTGTAAAATCGGCTCGAAGCGTGTGAAAGAGTAAGGGTATCTTTAGCTCTGGTAAATGCGACATACCCAAGACGCCGCTCCTCTTCAAGGTCGCTCCCCTCGCCCGTTATCGGCAAAAACCCCTCTTCGAGCCCCACGACGAAGACATGACGAAACTCAAGCCCTTTTGCGGCATGAATGCTCATCATAAAAATGCTCTCCCCTTCCACTTCGTCTTGGTCGCTTTGGAGCGAAATGTCGTTGAGAAACTCTATGAGTTCGGCTTCGGGATTGTTCTTGACGAAATCTCTGAAAAGACCGTAGAACTCGTCGATGTTGAGTGTTTTTTCCACCTCGTCAGGGGTGTTTTTGTAGATATCTTTAAGATGAAACGTCTCTTCGAGCTCGTCTATGAAGTCGTACATCGACCTTTTCGCCGTTTGTGCGACGTAGAGGACATCTTCGACGAAGCGCTTGAGCGTGGCGGTGTTTTTCTTTTTCACTAGCGCTTCGAGTTCGGCTACGGAACTGCTTTGGAGGTATTCGAAAATCGAGAGCCCTTTTTGATGCGCGGCAAGTTCTATCTTTTCCACGCTCGCTTTGCCGATACCCCTTTTGGGCTTGTTGATGATTCGTTTTAACGAAAAGTCGTCATGGACGTTCACCATCACGCGCAAATAGCTCACAAGGTCTTTGATTTCGGCGCGGTCGTAGAAGCGAAGCCCACCCACAAGTTTGTAGTTAATGCCGGCACGTCCTAGCCCCTCTTCGAGTGAACGAGAAAGGACGTTCACACGGTAAAGGATGGCGATATCGCTGTGTCTGACACCGTTGTCGGTAAGTTTTTGGATATGGCGCGCGATTTTTCGAGCCTCTTCGTTCTCGTCCGAAGAACTCATCACCAATATCTCCTCCCCATCCCCTCGAGTCGATTCGAGTTCCTTGCCAAGACGCCCTCTGTTGTGGTTGATAAGGGTGTTGGCGACTTTGAGAATCTGATTCGTAGAGCGGTAGTTCTTCTGGAGTTTGACGATTTTCGCATCGCAAAAGTCTTGGTCGAACTCGATGATGTTGCGGATATGCGCGCCCCGCCATCCGTAGATGCTTTGATCGTCGTCCCCGACAACGCACAGGTTCTTGTGGGTGGTGCAAAGCTTTTTGAGCAACATCAACTGCAATTCGTTGGTATCTTGGTATTCATCGACCATAATGTAGCGGTAGCGCGAAGAAGTCTCTTCGGCAAGGCGGGGGTTTTCTTCGAGTATCTTGTATGTCAGCGCCAAAAGGTCATCGAAATCGACGAGATTGTTCTCTTTGAGATATTTTTCGTACTCTTCATACACTTTGGCGATTTGTTGGTAGTTGAAAAATTCCGCTTGTTTGTACGCCTCGTCGGGGGTGATGAGGGAGTTTTTATAGCGTGAAATCTCGCTTGAGAGCAGTTGCAAAGGTAGTTCGGAATTGATTTTTTTCAAAATCTTTTTCTTGTCGTCGGTATCGATGACGACGAAGTTGTTTTCTCTGCCTAAAAGATGGATGTTGAATTTCAAGAACAAAAGACCGAACTTGTGAAACGTACACAAAAGAGGCGGGTAGGTATCGCCGCTTATCATCGAAAGGGCGCGATCGCGCATCTCTTTTGCGGCTTTATTGGTGAAAGTAAGCGTAAGGGTACTGTTGGCGGGGATCCCTATATAATCTATAAGATATGCGAGCCTCGAAACTATCGTCGTCGTCTTCCCGCTTCCCGCACCTGCTAAAATCAGCAGCGGACCGTCTATCGTCTCGACCGCTTTTCTTTGCTCTTCATTGAGATTTTCGAATATTTTTTCCATCAACCAATCTTTTCAATATTGTTAGTTATTATACCTTATTTTTCCCCTTTTTTACGATTTTTTCCAAATTTTTTTCTAAAACTATTGTAATTATTATAATATTGAGTTATAATTGCATCTATAAACTACGCTTATAGGAATTATTATGTTAAGAGATTTTGCCAAACTGCAGACTTTCATGATGGTTATCAAGGAGAAAAGTTTCTCCAAAGCATCCGCGAAATTGGGGATTTCACAGCCGGCCGTCACACAGCAGATAAAATATATAGAAGAGTATCTCGATACGAAAATCGTCAAACGAAAGAAAAACGGTATTCTTTTGACCAAAGAAGGAGAAGACCTCTACCGTATAGTGCAAAAACTCGAAAAATGTATCCAAAACAGTGAAAAAGAGCTTCTCAAAATCGTCAATAAAGAGTTCACTTTCGTCATAGGTGCTTCATACGCCATCGGCAACTACATCTTACCCAACTACCTCAACGAAATCAAAAAGCGCATAGAAAACGAAGTTTACATGCATACGGGGCTTTCTCAAGAGATTATCGACGAACTCGAAGACAGAAAGATCGATTTGGCTTTGATAGAATCTCCTATTTTTCAAGAAGATATCTACTACAGAGAATGGCTCGAAGACGAACTAGTTTTCTTCTCCAACAAGCCGTTGCCAAAACAGCTCAAACCCGAGGACCTGTACGATTTCGACTGGATATGTCGCGATGAAACGAGCCACACCCGTAAACTTCTTAGCGAAGTGTTCGAGGAACTCGACATCACTTGTAGCGACTTCAACGTACTTGGCGTACTTAGCTCACCCACGTCGATCAAAGAAACGATCCTCAACGCCGGCAATACGGAGCGCCCGTTGGTTTCTATCATGAGTCGTCATGTAATCAAAAACGAGGTCAAAAACGGCAGACTCTTCGAAGCGCGCCTAAGAGGGCATAAAATAGAAAGAAAACTCTACATCGCTTATCTCAAAGAGCGCAAACACGACGTTTACATCAACAACGTCGTCAACTATCTTTTGACTCTCAATAAAATCCCCTAACGGACCGGAGCTTTCGCTCTAGTCCTTTTTGAAGAACTTCTCGTTTTCGGGGTTGGAAAGAAAAACGTTCATGGAGTTCTCGACACTCTTTTCGTCGATTTCGACCGTTTCTTCTCGGTGTTGCAACTCTTCGAGTTTAAGCTCGCTCAAGTTGATGAATATCGGGTTTTCATCCACGATGACCTGCATGATAGAGACCAAAGGCACACTCACGACGCTTCCGAAGTTTTCACTTCCAAAACCGGCCTCGAAAACGATGTAGTCCTCCTCCACGACGGCACTTTCGAAAGTGTAGCCCGCGAGGAAAAACAAGGTGAGTTTGGAGAGGCTCTCTTGCATATAGGCGGGAAGCTCGGGGTTGAAACTGACATCTTCTATCTTACAAAGGATACCGAAATTTTGGTTCTTGTCGAACAAAAACGCCAAAATATCGACAAGGTGGTTTTTCATCATTCGCGCGAAATCTTTGTCTTTGGTTACGTTACTTAACAATTAGTGTGTCCTTATCTGTTTTTTCTATCGACATTATAGCAAAATCGACCAAAGCGTTTAAAAACGCGATTTTGGAAAAAGAAGCGATATCGTTTTTAGTTATCTTTTTTTCGCTCAATCTCCCTGCATGCAAATAACGCGCTCTTGTGGTTCCTTCCAAAAGGGGTGTGCTTGGAGTTACCCACGCATCACCGTCGAAAAAAGCGACGTTGGCTATGGAGGTATCTTGGACAAAGCCGTTTTTGACCAAGAGTATCTCGTCACTTTCTCCCCTTTTTGCAAAAAAGGTGTCTATTTCACTTCTATCGAGCGCTTTTAGGGGGTAGTCTATGCGGGAGTCGATCAATTTGAGCGAAGTTATCTTCCTTGGGGTATAAGGGTGGTAAGTAACCTCCTTCACACCGTTTTTATCATAAATGACTTTGCAGCGCCACACTCCATCGCCCCGCGCTTCGATGTAGTCTTGCAGATATGCCGTTTTCGTAGCTCCAAGTACTCTCAATGTCTTTTCGAAACGTTGCTGATGCCACGCAAGGTTGCAGACTTCCGCGTTTTGGATTTTGATAGTTTCGAAATACCTACACATCGAAAAGTTCCGTGCTTAAATACCGCTCTGCAGTATCGCACAAAATCGTTACGATCGTTTTAGCTTGAAACTGTGCTCGTTTTGCCACTTCCATAGCCGCGAACACGTTCGCTCCGGCACTTATCCCCACAAGCAATCCCTCTTCTTTCGCCAGCCGGCGCGCGGTTTTAATGGCGTCTTCGTTGCTGACGGTTATCACTTCGTTGTAAATCGAAGTGTCCAAAATATCGGGAACGAAACCCGCACCTATACCTTGAATTTTATGCGGTGAGGGTGTTCCGCCGCTTAAAACGGGACTTGATTTTGGCTCTACGGCAAAAACCGCTATGTCGTTTTTCGCTTCTTTAAGAGCGCGACTCGTCCCAGTTAGCGTACCCCCAGTACCGACAGCCGCGACAAACGCGTCTATGTTGCCTTGTGTATCTCGCAAAATCTCCTTTGCGGTTGTAAGCTCGTGAATCTCAGGATTGGCGGGGTTTTGAAACTGCTGCAAAACAACCGCGTTGCCAAGCTCTTCTTTGAGCTCGTTGGCTTTTTCTATACTCCCTTGCATCCCCTCTTTTGCAGGGGTCAAAACAAGCTTTGCACCAAACGCTTTGAGCAGTTTTCTACGCTCTATGCTCATAGAATCGGGCATCGTCAAAATCAGCTTCAAGCCAAGTGCAGCACAATTGGCTGCCAACGCTATGCCGGTATTGCCGCTTGTCGGCTCGATGATGGTCGTTTGGTTGTTTATTTTACCGCTTTGTAGCGCTCTTCGTATCATGTTGAAGCCGATTCTGTCTTTTACCGAGCTTGTGGGATTCATAAACTCACATTTTCCTATAATGTTCGCCCCGCTTTGCCGGCTAGGGAAATTGAGTCGCACCAAAGGGGTATTGCCAATTAGCTCCGTTATATCATTCGCTATATTCATCTATCAAATTCCTTACACATATTGCACACATTTCATACACTTTTTCAAACCCGTCAAACCCTTTGAAAAAGTACGGGTCGGGAACATCCGCTCCCTCAAAACCGAAATCACCGAGCAAAAGCGCTTCTTTAGCGCCCATCGCTCCTAAATCGGCGAGATTTTTACTATCGAGTGCGACTATTATATCAAAATTTTTTATATCTTCTTTAGTAACTTGCCTTGCTCGGCGAGTCGATATGTCGATTCCATGCATAGAGGCGACCTTTTGGCTTCCCTCACACGGCGCCTCACCGATATGCCAACTCCCAGTCCCCGCACTATCTACGAAAAAATCGAGAGACTTTTCCTTTACATACTCTTTGGCTATCCCCTCACAAAGCGGACTGCGACAAATATTTCCAAGACATACGAACAATATACTTTTTTTCATATCGATACCAAATCCAAAATTTGATAAAATTATACAAACTTTTTCTAAAGGAACCGCATGGGATGGACATGTCAATACGACCATAAAGGGTTTTGCAAGCGTGTAAAGACGATGTGTGAACCGGGAATGAAAGGGTGCATTTTGCAAACGACCGGAATCGTTTTTTCATCGCAACTAGATAACAATCTCTATGTACATGAAAAAGGAAAAGAGGAACAAAAACAAGAAGAGATCGATTTCGCTTCCCTTGCAAGGAGCAACTAATCTTTCCTTTTTAGTTTGCGCCTACTGACGCGTTCACGTTTTTCTTGGAGTCTTTTTTTGAGTTTTTCTATTTTGCCAAGCTCTTTTTCGCTCAAGTCTATCTCTATGTGTTCTATCTCCTCTCCCACTTTGACCGAGAGCATCTCCGACTTTTTCATCGCCAAAATCTGCGTAGAGAAGATGCTTCTATGCCCTGAAATCAAAAAAGGTCTTCAAGATAAAAGTGCACCAATGGATGTTGTTGGAGATGGTATCAAGCCCAAGACCGATATACCGTGTACCGAAAATCAACGTCAAAACCACTAGAGGGTGCTTTCTTCGATTTTGTGGAAAAATTGTACAACTTTAGAGTTTACAAAAGATTAAAACGGTAAAATACATCATTTTTACATCAAGGGTTATATACATGAATAGAAGGCATTTTTTACGATTCTCGGCGGTAGCGGCAACCTCTTTGTACGCTTCACAAGGTTTCGTTACCCAGCCAAAAGACGACCAAACGGTAAGCGAAGTCGCCTTTGCCGAAAAAAAACCGCTTATTACCTACTCCAACCGCCCTCCCCTGTTGGAAACACCCATAGAGTATTTCGATAGAGCCGTTACACCCAACGAACTCTTTTTCGTTCGATGGCATATGCCGATAATCCCTACGGTCAAATGGATAGACGGTTTTCATCTGAGTGTCCAAGGGGAGGTGGAAAACAGCCTGTTTCTTTCAATGAAAAACCTCAAAAACGACTTCACTCCCGTTGAAATCACCGCCGTCGTACAATGTGGCGGCAACTCAAGAAGTGCGTTTCATCCCACCCCAGTCGGTATCCAATGGGGGAACGGAGCGATGGGGTGTGCGAAATTTAAAGGAGTAAGACTAAAAGAAATCCTCGAAAAAGCGAAACTCACCGACAATGCCAAATGGCTGCTCTTTGGCGGAGGCGACAAACCCGTCAAAGCGGATATTCCCGATTTTCAAAGGGAGCTTTCTATCCATGAACTTCGAGACGACATTATCGTGGCGTACGAACAAAACGGGGAAGATATCCCGTTTCTAAACGGTTATCCGCTGCGTCTTATCATCCCCGGTTATTTCGCTGACAGTTGGGTAAAACAGCTCGATTCCATAACCGTGACAAAAGAGTACACTCCAAGCTTCTTTATGGACGTGGCGTATAGAATGCCAAAAAACGGGTGTCGCTGCGAAGAACCCCAAAAAAAAGTCAAAGAGAGTGAACCGCTAAGCTGGATGGAGGTCAAATCGGTCATCGCCAAACCGAAAAACCATGCCAAATACAAAGCGGGAAGCAACATCCAGATAAAAGGGGTCGCTTTCGATGGCGGTAGCGGCATAGCCAAAGTGGAAATCAGCCTCGATGGCGGCGCAAGCTGGAAAGAAACAAATCTTGGTAAAGAACTCGGAAAGTACGCCTTTAGGGTTTTTACCTACAACCTCAAACCTCTCAACAAAGGCAAACTCACCATAATGGCACGTGCAACCAACAACAAAGGGCAAACACAACCTTTCGCACATGAAATAGGGTGGAATCATGGAGGTTATGCCTACAACGGCATAGATACGATAGAATTGGAGATAGTATAATGAAAAAGTTTTTTTTAGTGTTCGCTCTTTTGGGTACGCTTCAAGCCAAAACCTACACCAAAGACGTTGTTATGCCGAATATGTCGTTTTCAATCCCCGTCGATAAGAACATAATCGTTATGCAACGAAACTGCCAATGGTGCCACTCTTACGGCTACATTATAAATATGGGTAAACAAAACGAAGCGTTTTGGAGACACATAGTTCATAAGATGCGCGACACCTTCAAAGCACCAATCAGCGAACAAGACGAAAAAATCGTCTTGGAATACCTGATGAAATATTTTGGCAAACAGGATTAAAAACTCAAATCGACCGTCGTGTAAAAATAGCGTCCGGGTTCGTTAAGAAGCATCTTTTCGCTTCCGCCGGCAGCCACGAGCGTCAAATCTGCATATGTGTTGCTTCTGGCGTACGTTACGTCAAAAACGTTGTTCACGCCGATGATGAGGTCTATCCCTTTTTTGAAGTTGTGTTTGAGCTTCATATCGAGCGTACTCCACCCAGCAATCGCCTGCTCGCCGTTGTCGGCGTCGTAATCGCTCCATCTCTTTCTTGCTTCCATATCGACTCTAACATACGAATGCACGCCGTAGTCCCAAATAACGCCTATCTTTCCTTGAAGCGGCGCGATGTCGGCTAAATCTTTGTCGCTTTGCCCCTCAAGGGGATGTTTTTTGCGCCCTTTTTTGTATGCACCGTTTGCTTCGACGGTAATCTCGTCTGTTGCGTAGTAACTGAGTGTAAACTCCCCGCCGTAAATCGTCGCGTCGATATTTTCGAAGATGTTTTGCGTTTTGTTTGCATTAATATAGATGTAGTTTTTCAAATCGCTATAAAACCCTTTTAGCTTCAAATCGACCATATCCCCTTCGAACTTGTAACCGATGTCCGCTTCGCGGTTGGTCACTTGGTCGAGATTTGGCGTACCTTTGAGCTTACCCGCTTTTTTGAAGTACAACTCTCTCGCATCGGGTACGCGCTGTGCTTGACCAAAACCGAAGAAAATCGTGTTGGCATCATCGAGCGTATAGGTAGCGAAGATGTTCGCTCCAAGAGAGTTGTAGTCGTTGTCTTGCAATGCCGCCGTGTCGGGGCGGATTTCACTTTTGTCGTATCTTCCACCAACGGAGATATCGAGCGAAGCGAGGCGTTTGTCGATTTTAAGATACGTACTATAGTTTTTCGTATCGACATCATCGAGACTTTTCGCGCCGTTTTGGTACGCACCGTCCCAATTTCTCAGCCCGTACTCCAAACCGAAATCGGTAGCAAAACCGCTAAAATCGAAACGGTTTTTCAGTCTTAATGCATCCATACTGCTATGCATGTGGTTTTGAGCATATTTCATCTTCGATGAGATTCTCAAACTGTTGGACATTGGATGATCCACTTTCGATTTGTAGTACTGCAACACTACGCTTTTGTACCAAGGAGTGAGGTTTTTTAGCTCGTATTCGATGTTGTAGATGTCCGAATCGTCACTATCGGCATCCATCGGGGTATTTGGGTACAGCACTTGCGTACTTCTGTTTGCGGTATAAGATAAACGAAGTTCTTGGTTTTGCGCAGGATTGATGAAAAACTTGGTCATAAAGCTTTTTTTGGTGTACGCCTCGGCGTCGAAATACTCCGGTTTGTAGTGGTATTTCGTATCCGCTTTCGCTTCTACTTGCTGCGCGAGCGTTTTACCATCACCATCTTCATACTGGTCGCTGTTTTCAAAAGAACCCGAAACGAGTGCGCGAAGCGTGTCATCCCCGCCGCTTACCGTCGCGGCAATTTTTTTGTAGTTCCAGCTTCCACCACCAAAACTCACATGCCCATTCCACCCTTTTTTGGGCGCAAGCGTGGTTATCTTCACCCCGCCGCCAAGATTGCCGTACTCGCTCACATCGTACGGTCCTTCTATCACTTCCACTTTTTCGATGTTGGAGTTGAGCACATGGGAGATGGGTGCGTCCATTCTGTTTGGGCATGCACCGTACACTTTCGCTCCATCGACACTGACACTGATGTTGTCCCGTTTTTGTCCCCGAATGATTACATCGTTAGCGATACCGCTTCGGCGACTCATATCGATAGAGGGTACTTCGCCGGCAAGCACTTCACCCAAATCGGCATTTGTTTGCGCACTCTTTGCCACCTCATCGATAGCCGTTGCACTGACTGCAACAGGATTTAAAACCACATCTTCACCAAAAAGCGAGAGTGTCGCTACCAAAGAGAGTAAAACGGCTCGTTTCATAAAAACTTCCTTAAACTTTTTTAGAAGTGTAATAAAACAACCGTTACAAAAGCGTTACAGACCCTTTTACTGACTGAAAATCTCTTTCATCTCTTTGTAAAGCAGCTCGAAATGTTTCTGTTTTTCCTCTTTGGAAAGGGTCGATTTTTCGCTGAAGAACTCTTCGATATCGTCATAATCGTTTCGCATCAACTTCAACTGCCATGTATTGTCGTTTTGCAAGATGAGGTCTTTGTAACGAAAATGCTCCATGATATCGTCGGCTATATAGTCGCGAATCGAGTTGATAGGATGGTCGATGTAGATTTTCTCTCCGTTTTTGTCGCGCGTGTAACCCCGAACGATATAGTCTATAACGACGATGTCGGTGTCGAAAAAGTGGAAAATCTCATCGAGTGCTGTAAGAGGCGCTATCTCGCCGCAAGTGGAGATGTCGATATCGACCCGAAAGCTCACAAAGCCGTTTGGACCTTCGAAGTCGGGGTAGGTATGCGCGGTGATGTGGCTTTTATCGATGTGCGCGGCAACCGACTTGCATACCAAATCGTCCGCTTTTATGTCACTTAGAAGCAGCATCGAACTCGCACCGTAAGGCTCGTAATCTTGGGAAGAGATATCCAAAATATTCGCTTCGATGATATCGACTATCTTTTTGAGTAGCTCCGTTATCTTTTTGGCACTGTAACGCTTGTTGATATACTCTACGTAACTGAGTTTCTCCTCTTCGCTGGGTGCGATGACGAAATCGTAGAAACTAAAACTCAGCTGTTTTTTGAGGTTGTTGAAACCCTTGAGTTCTATTTTTTCTTTCATGTATGCAATCCTTTGAAAAATCTGTATGCGCTCTCTTTGAGATTTGGCAAATCATACCCACCCTCGAGGACGACAAGCACTTTCTTGTCCACCTTTTTGGCTATTAGCGAGGCGATCTCTTCGAAGTGGTGTGTATCTATATGGATGAATTCGTCTTGGCAGTAATCGCTTTGCAAGATATCAAAACCAAGCGAAAGAAGCATCACGTCGTAGTTCATCTTCGCTATGTGTTCCAAAGCTTCTTCGAGCTTGCCCAAGTACTCCTTGGCACTCGTTTTATGCTCAAGATGCCACAGATGCACGTTCGAAGAAAACGTAGCGTCTGCATCGAGGTAGGGGAAGTTCTTCCAAGGGTCAATATGCAGTGAAACGTACTCGAACCACCCCTGCTTCGCGAACTCCGCCGTACCGTCTCCTATATGGTAGTCGATATCGAGTACCAAAGGGCGTAATCCACGCTTTGTGGCTTGTTTTGCGGCGAGAACGACATTGTTGAAAAAGCTGTATCCGCCATACATCGAAGGCATCGCATGGTGTCCGGGCGGTCTGGTAAGCGCGAATGCGAAACGATCGTTTCCACCAAGCAGATACTCAAGTGCCGTTATGGTCGTCATAGCGCTGTTTCGAGCCGCTTTTGGCGTGTTTTTTTGGATGGGCGTACCGATCTCTCTGGTGTACATCCCCCCTTGAAACCGCACCGGTCCACCCTCGAGACGTTTACCGAAAATACTTGGGATATACTCCTCCTCTTCATCCAATTCGGCACAAAGCGTCTCCAAAAACACCACATACTCTTTCGTATGCAACTCCAACAAAGTTTCATCGTCGATGAACGTTTCCACATTTTCCACTGCCACTTCTTCGCACGCCTCACGCACCCCTTCTAAAAGCAACTCCAGTCGCTTCGATATCTCCATGAAATCAAAAGGGGGAAATCCGTCCGAATAATCTTTGGTCGGATTGTGCAAAGCCTGGTATTGCGGGTAAAAAACTTTCATTCGTACTCCCTCATCGTTTGTGAACCGTTTCGTTTTTTCATATCGAATCCATAACGTATGCCGTAGTAGGAAACGATCTTCTGTACAAGCTTCGCCGCCGCTATTTGCGATACACCGCTATCTGGAACGAGCTCGACCAAATCGACCCCAACAACACGGATTTTTTCATTACCGAGCAGCGCTTTTAGGTATCGCAGCATATCGTACCATTCGATTCCGCCCGGTTGAGGCGTACCCACCCCCGGCACGACAGAAGGTGAAAACGCATCCATATCGATACTTATATACACATCACCACTCAGCGAAGAAAGCTTCTTTTGGAGTTTTTTTCGCATCTTTTTCTTTTGGAGCGCCAAATCGCTATAAACCGTGATGTTTTTGGAGTTTTTCAACCGCACAAACTCCTCTTCGAAAAAAGAGCGAAGCCCTATGGCGACTATTTTGTGCCCTTGGCGCTCCAAATTGTACATAGCGCAAGCATGGTTGTTGCTTTCTTTATGATAGCTTGTTCTATAATCGGCATGCGCATCGAAAAACACCACCGTCCCTTTTTCGAGGCGTTGCTTCACCACGAACGGACTTATGGAGTGTTCCCCGCCAAGGGTGATGAGTAGCTGTTTCTTTTTCAACTTCGAAAGGGTCTTGCTCACTCTTTTTTGCAGTTCTTGGAAACTACCTACTGGCTGAAATCGCTGCAACGTATGCAGTTTCATATGCAAAAACGGGCTCCACCCCATCTCCTCTTCGAAATACTCTATATCCATCCCCGCTTCGACTATCGCTTTTGGGGCTTGCGCCGTCCCTCCTAAACCGCAAACGGTCAGTTCGCACCCAAGAGGGAAAAGCACCACATCCGCTTTTGAAAGTTCGACGTTTGGCAAACCTTGAAACAGCACTTCCTTATCCATCTTTTCCGTCCTCGCTTTTGAAACTCAAATACACAAGTGCCACGACACAAAAAACTATAATACCAAGCTGATAAGCAGGCGTTACGATATCGCCATATCCAAGTTTGTTGACGATACCGAAGATATCCGAAAGCGCACTCGTACTCACAAGTGCCGTCGCGGAGAGGAACAAAAACCGAAACCACTTACGGGTGTTCTTTTCTTGATGTTTTTTGAACACTTCCAAAGCACCAAGCGTTTTTTCCTTACTTTTTTGGAGATTGAGCCGCTTGTAGATTGCTTCCATAAAACGCGTGTGGTCCGGAAACTGGGTCATCAAACCGTTGTCCATAATCTCCACCAACCGCTCCAGCCACGCTTTTTGCTTGTCGATATATTCAAATTCGTCTTCACAACTTTTTTCATCGTCAAAACGCTTTTTCGCCGCTTTGTAATCAAGCATCGATTCCAAGCGCAGAATGTATTTGTTAGCGTTGAGATCGAGCAGATTGAAAACCGCCATCGCCATGAAAACGGAGTCCATCGCTTGGGTTCTTACCCATTCCGCCTCTTCGGGCAAAACCAACAGCGCTTGGTCGAGATCGATTTTGATCACCTCCTCTTCATAGTAACGAATAGGCGATAGATTCTCGAAGCTCTTCGTTTCGTACATCATCCAGTTGTCTATGCTTGTACGCACCTCTTTGACTTCACTTACAATCCCCCGGTAGCTTTGCAGCTCTTTAAGCCGCTTCATACCGTAAAGCGCTTCGTATCCCTCTTCTTTCTTGGTTGCGAACTCGTAGAGATTCGATATCACAAACGGCGAGAAATCGACCTCATCGTAAAAAAGGGGGTTATGGCAAGTGGGGTTTCGTTTTTTCAAATGGGTTTCCAAAGTATCGAAAACGTATCTCGCGATCTCTTGCATGAACGAAAACTGCCGATTGGCAAAAACGTAACGTTCACTCAAAGCGAAGTTCGCCCCAAGCCCAAGAAGCGCCCTGTATGCGGTAACGCTCACGCCCCTTTCATCGACGTGTTCCAGCGGCAAAGAGATATCGACTATGAACACCCCCATCGTATAATAATGCAAGGTAACTTCGAACACTACATCCAAACCCTCTTGAAAAAACCCCTCAAGCGTGCACCCTCCAAGCTCCCATATATGGTGGGTGATAAAATACTTGAACTTCAAATCGCTCCAAATATCTTCCATCACCAATTCGATAGGCGAAATACCAAAAAGCGATAACGCCTCTTTATCTTCGCTTCCAAGACGCTCTTCGAGCCATTCTTGCGTTTTCGTATCGACTACGGCGTAGTAGCTAAAACTCACCGTTCCGTTTTGGATGAAAAGCTCTTGAGGGCGCTGTTCTTCATAGAAACGATCGAGTGTAAAAAGGTGTGCTTTGAGGTCGTAGGCAAGGATATAGTGCTCTTTTTCTCGAAGCTTTTGGACAAAACCGAGTACGTCGGCTTTGAGTGATTCGTACGGAAGATTCTCTTTTCGAGTCCATCTATGCGCATACAGCTTGGCAACGATGTACATCCCGTTCGCAAAAAATTCATACGCTTCCAAACGCTCTTTGAGTGTTCTTGCTTGCTCTTTTTCCAAATCGGCATCTATCAAAGAAACGAGCGCTTCTTTCGTATGCCCAAGCATCGAATCGACACCGCGATGCAACCGTACTTCGTTTTGGGTATAGATAGCTTTATCTATGGCGAGTCGGTCTATCTCCACCTTGCAAAGCGCCGCAAAAAGAGGTGCGTTGAAAATACACTCCCTCTTTTCCAACTCATCGATGATTCCACGAAATATTTTCGTCGCATCGTCGTAGCGATACGAACTCTCGACCGTCTCCAAAGCGGTGAAAAAAAGCTCGACATGCTTGAAAAAGGCGATATCGGCTTTTTGGGTTTTCGCCCACTCCTTCGCATCGCCGTACTCTTCGTGTAAATAGTACTCCAAAAAGCGTTCTATCGCCTTTTTACGCTCTTGCAAAACTCTCCCTTACACCAAGCGGTAAAACGAACATCTTCGCCACATCCTCTCCATCGAGCATCTTCAACTCGACATTGCGCGAATCTATCCTCTCTTGCAGGGTTTTGGCATCTATTTTCACCTCTTCGTCACTTGCAAGCACATACCCCCAAAGGCTGTAGAAGCTCGGCACTACCACGCCGTAACTCTTCACATGGGCAAAAACCTCTTGTAAACTTTTGCGAACGTTTACATGATTGACGTTGTTGACCGTATTGAGCGCGCCTGCTTGAGTCGCGACGATTGCACCGGGGTTGAGCAGTTTTTTCAACCTTTCGTAAAAACTTTCACTATAAAGGTTGGCCAAGAACGAATCCCAATCGTCCACATCGACCAAATCCCCTATCACCACATCGAAGCGCTCTTTCGTCGTATCGAAATATTCGTTTATATCCATATAATGCACTTCGAGCTTTTCATTCTCCCACACCCCCTTCGACCACGAAGGGATAACCCGTTTGCACACCTCGACGAACTCTTCGTCTATGTCCACCATCACCGCTTTTTCCAGCGTCGCGTTATGTTTTAGCACCTCTCTGGCGGTAGCTCCCTCGCCACCCCCCATGATAAGCACCGTTTTGGGGTTTGGATGCAGTAGCATCGCAGGCTGCACAAGCGCTTCATGGTAAATCGCCTCGTCCGCTTCACAAGATTGGATATCCCCCTCGATGGCTATACACACGCCGTTTTGATACGATTCGAAAAAGAGATACTCCTGATAAGGGGTTTTACCTTTGGAGAGAATCTCTTTGATGTCTCTGACAACGCCGTCTCCAAGTGTACTTTTTTGCTCATATTTCAACATGTAATTCCTTTGACAATCTTATTTTTTCAGGTAGTTTTTCCAACTGCATCGCAATACGTTTGTCCGCAGGATTCAAAAAATACCCCTCGATGTAAATAGACTCTATAACCTCTGCTAAAAATTCCTTTTTTAGTTCTTTCGAACCCTTCGCCATACAAAGCAGATGCATCGAAACGACACCTTCGTCGTCGTATTTCGGAACGGCATAATCTATTTGCACCTTTTCAAAACCGAGTTTAGCATAAAAAACCGCCTGCCTGTCCTCCGCTTCGATAAACATCCACGAAAATTCGCTCTTTTCGAACCGATTTATAGCATCTTTACACAGTTTCGTGCCTATCCCCTCTCCGCGCATCGCTTCATCGACGGCAAGATAGGTAAAAAGAACATACCCGAGACTTGGATGCAAATCAAGGATGTAAAACCCTACACTTTTGCCTTGGAGTATATACGCAAAAACCACGTATCGCCCGCTTTGGACTCGCTGACGTATCATATCGAGCGGTTCTTTCTCCCACTTTGGAAACGATGCATCGTAGATATCCATCGACTCTTGAAAATATTTCGAATCCACACTTACTTCAACTATCATTTCAAGCTCTTTTGGAGAAGTTTCGCCGTTTTATAAATGGCATCGGTAAGCGCCCTCAACTCTTCTTCCTCTATGATAAACGGCGGCATGATATAGATGAGGTTCATAAACGGCCGTACCCACACGCCGTTTTCCAAAAAGCTCTGTGTCGCCGTTTTCATATCGACTCTGTGCGTTAGCTCTACAACCCCTATAGCTCCAAGGGTTCGCACCTCTTTGACGTTTGGAAGTGCTTCACATTTTGCAAGCTCGGTTTTTAGCTGGTTTTGTATCTTTTCTATCTTTGCAAAAGGTGGGTTTTGCATCAACAGTTCCAAGCTTGCGTTGGCTACGCTACAAGCAAGCGGATTTGCCATAAATGTAGGTCCATGCATCAAGACATTGCCGTTTTGTTCGATCATTTGGGCTACCTTTTGGTTCGTAACCGTCGCGCCAAGGGTCATATACCCTCCCGTTATCGCCTTGCCAAGGGTGATGATATCGGGCACGACCCCCGCGTGCTCGTAAGCGAACATCCTGCCGGTTCTTCCAAACCCCGTAGCTATCTCGTCAAAAATCAAAAGGGTATCGTAACGATTTGCAAGCTCCCTTAAACCTTGTAAAAAAACGGGAGAGTAAAACCGCATCCCACCGGCACCTTGCACGACGGGCTCGATGATGATAGCGGCTATCTCGTTTGCGTGTTCTTGCAAAATCGCTTCTACCGCTTCTAAATCTTTCGTAGCGTCGTTGCTTGTAAACTCGCTTTTAGGGGCTGGAGCGAAAAAGTTCTTGTGCAAAACATCGCTAAAGAGCGAGTGCATCCCCGTTACCGGATCGCACACCGACATCGCCCCGAACGTATCGCCATGATATCCTCGCTCGAAGCTTAAAAACTTCGATTTTTCCTTTTTTCCCCGCTCCACTTGGTACTGCAGCGCCATTTTAAGTGCCACCTCGACACTGACCGAACCGGAATCGGCAAAAAATACATACTCAAAACTATCATCAAGGAGTGTGAGCAGTTTTTTTGTCAGCTCTATGGCACTCTCATGGGTCAGCCCTCCAAACATTACATGGCTCATTTTCTCCATCTGATTGCGAAGCGCTTCGTTGAGTCTTGGATGGTTGTAGCCGTGTATCACCGACCACCAAGAACTCATCCCGTCAATCACCATTTTTCCTTCTTCAAGCTCCAAGTACACCCCTTTGGCACTTTTGACAAGGGGGTGTTTATAGGGGTGCAAAACGCTTTCGTATGGGTGCCAGATATGGGTTTGGTCTATTTGTGTATCAGTTTTAAGCATAATGCGTCCACATTCTATAAATTTTTATAAGCTTTTCTTTTTCAAAAACCTCATATACAAGTCGGTGTTGTTTGTTTATTCTTCTTGAGATTTTTCCTTTTAAAGTTCCACTTAAATATTCATATTTTGGAGGATAAGCAAACGGGTCATTTTCTATAAGGTCTAAAAGTTCGTTTACCTTCCCTTTTAAGCCACTTGAAGAGATATTTTTTGCATCTTTTTTTGCTTGTGGCGAGAAAAACAGTTTGTACATCTTACCACTCTAATTCATCTCTGGTTATATAGTTTTCAATCGGTTCATTAGATGCTTTGATTATACTCTCTTCCATACCTTTTATACTTTTTAGATATTCATCATCGCTTTTATAGATGGTTCTATCTAAAATCTCAACTTCGTTTTTAAAATGGTTTAGCAACCACAAGATTTTTTCACTTGTGCTATCCTCTACCTTCAATGTTATAGTTTGCATACATATCCCCCTTCTTTAGATTTGATTACAAGGTACTTCTAAAAACCCTAAATTATCTCAGTATTATAGCAAAATGGTTATTCGAAGCACGACTTTACGCCCATTTTCGGTAGCTTCAAGAATCTTCAGCAAAAAAACGCATAAAATCACCTAACCTTGTTATAATGAGAATAGCTAAGTGTAAATTCGCTAAACACTGTCTGACGATTTTCAAAAGCAAGATAAAACTGCCTCATATTTTTAAGATTTACTACCGAAAAACCTTTTCCAAACTCTTTTGTTAGCTCATCAGATAGATTTTTTAAAAGATTTTTTCCATACTCGGCTCTATTTTGTTTTTGTTGCACTTCGTTATAGATTTTTTCACCAATCCCCCAATACAAAAGCACTCTTTGAAAATCAACAGCTTTTATCGCTTTTGTTTTAGCTGTTTCTATTAAGCTCTTTATCTCATTGTAAAGGCTTGTTGCTTCTAACATTACTTTCCTCATCGAAAACTTTTAAAAATTATACCGCATTTTTTGTACTAAGATTGGTATAATTGCACTATGGCATTTATACAACTAAACAAACAAAACTTTTTTCACAATCTTACGCTCATTTCCCAAAAAGCCGGCGGGAAAGAGAAAGTGGCACTTGTTCTCAAAGACAACGCTTACGGGCATGGGCTTATGGAGATGGCACATCTTGCCAAGGAATTCGGCATCAAAAAAGCGGTGGTGCAGTTAGAGAGCGAAGCAAGGGCGATAGAGCCTTTTTTTGATTATATCCTCGTTTTAGCCGACATACCCAAGCAACCAAGCGACATGATTCGCTACACGATAAACACCCTTGAAAATATAGAAAATTTTCCAAAAAACACGAAGGTAGAACTAAAAGTCGATACCGGCATGCATAGAAACGGGATCGACGAAAGGGAACTCGAAGAAGCGTTTTGGCGCATTGTGCGACAAGGTCTCGAGCTTGAAGCGGTGTTTTCCCACCACAGAAGTGCGGATGAGCTCACAAGCGAGTGGTTTTGGCAAGAAGAAAACTTCAAACGCATTGTCGAAAAAGTAAAAGCGCTTGCAAAAAAACACGACATCCCGCCCCTTCGCTTTCATATCGACAATTCCGCTTCGCTGTTTCGACGAAGCCGGCTTACTTACGATATGGTGCGCGTAGGGATAGCCGCGTATGGATGTTTGGAGATGGCAAAAGGGCTGCATACCCCGCCGCTCAAACCGGTTTTAAGCCTGCATGCAAACAAAATCGCGAGGAAAAAACTCCAAAAAGGCTCGCGAATCGGGTATGGAGGGACACACACCCTCAAAAACGATGCAATCGTCTCGACATACGACGTCGGCTATGGCGACGGGCTTTTTAGAAGTCTCTCGAACGACTACGAAACACCGCAAAAACAAAAATTGCTCGGGCGTATCTCGATGGACAACGCGACCTTTTTGACCCAAGAGGATACAATCACGGTATTTGACGATGCCAAGGAGGTCGCACGACAACTCCAAACCATCCCCTACGAAATACTCACTTCACTCACTCCTACACTTCAAAGAGTGGTCGTTTAAGTCGGTATTTTCACTATCGCTCCGGGGTAGATGACACCGTCTATCCCCTCTTTTGCGAACCTTTCTATTTGCCCGTCGTTCTCGATATGCACCAAAACTTTCGCATCGAGCAGATACTCCTGCGCCAAACTCTGCACCTCTTTCGCCGCAATCTCATCTACGACCAAATATTTCGCTCCCAATGCAGCTGCATACACAGCCTCGGTGATGCTTGCAACTTCCAAAGCGAAACTTACCGAGTTGGATTGAAGATACTCGATAATATCGAGATTCTCTTCAGCGAATTCAAGATAGATGGTCGAACCTGACGGCGTTTTGAGTACCGCTTCGATATCGCTCACATGATAGAAGCTTTCGCTTTTTATAAATCTATGCCCAAACAGCAACATCGCTACCCCCTAAGACACTCTTTGGAGCAGTAGTATTTGCCGTTACTCACTATCGCTTCGTCTATCTCGACAAAAACGCCGCATTTGGCACACTCGACTAGATCTTCCACCTCTTCATCCCCTTTTTTCGAGCTCTCTTCGTTTCTCGATTTCTCAAGCGGAGCGCTTTTTTTGATAAACGCATAGTACACGAACGCTATAACCCCGATTACAAGCAACCATTTAATCATGTGGACTCTTTTAGTGAATTGTCTATCAAAAGATAGTGTCTGTTGTTCGCCATTATAACTTTATGAGGTAAATTTCCATCCACTTCATCGAAAACCTTCTCCCCTTTGTAAAAAAGAAGTTTTGTATTTTCATCACGAAGTTTTTCACTAATTTGAAGCAATAAGGAAGTATCGGTAACGGCGCGAGAGGTGATAAGCTCGAAAATCTGCGGCGGCAACTCCTCTGCTCTTTTACGCTCCACTTTGACGTTTGTAAGGTGTAGTTTCGCTTTGACGAACTGCAAAAAACTCGCCCTTTTGCTCAAAGGTTCTGCAAGCGTCACTTGGGTCTGCGGCAATGCCATAGCAAGCACAAGCCCCGGAAAACCTGCCCCCGTACCTATATCGAGAAGCGTTTTAGGCGCTGAGATGAAACTAAGCGGGTAGATAGCGTCGAAAATGAAGCTATCGAGCGTTTTTTCATCTTTCGCACCCGTTAGGTTGTGGATACGATTCCATTTCGTCAGTTCCGATTTGAAAGTTTCGATTTTTGCAAAAAACCCTTCTCCAACCGGCACGGCATTTTTTTCTACGGCGTTTTTTATGTTCATTTGCGTTCCAAGCTTGTCATATATTCTCCAAAAACATGTGCATCTACGGGCTTGGAGTAGTAATACCCCTGCATCATGTAACACCCCATCGAACACAAAAGCTCCTCATGCTCTTTGGACTCCACCCCCTCGGCGATAATCTCGAAACGCAAACTTAGTGCAAGCACGAGAATCGTTTTGACGATCTCTTGACTCTCGACCTCATCTACCAAATCGAGAATGAAACTTTTATCTATCTTGATAAGATGCAAAGGGAGTTTTTTCAAATACGCCAAAGAGGAATACCCGGTCCCAAAATCATCCATCGCTATCTTGATACCGCTTTGGCGCAAACGCTCCAACATGGCGATAGAGCGTTTTGGGTCGTGCATCAAGTCGCTTTCGGTCAGTTCCAGTTCGAGTTTGCTCAAATCGAATCCAACCTCTTTGGAAAAATCCAAAATATACTCCAAGAAATCCTCTTGAAGTAGCTGTTTGGTCGCAAGATTGAGAGAAAGCTTCGGTATAACCACCCCTTTTTTGTTCCAATAAAGGAAATGTTTGATCGCTTTTTCCATCACGATTCTGTCTATCTGGGTTATCAGCCCCACTTCTTGTGCAAAAGGGATGAACGAATCGGGATAGACGATCGTGTCGTTCCCTCTCCTCCAACGCACAAGCGCTTCGACTCCGACAAGCTTTTTTCCTCTGGCGTCAATTTGCGGTTGAAAGTACACATCGAACCCTTTGTTCTCTATGGCTCGTCTGAGATCATGCTCGAGCGAAATACGCTCTTGAGCGAGCTTGGTCATCTGTTTGTCGTAAAAACAAAAGCCGTCTTTCCCTTTACGTTTCGCATCGTACATTGCCGTATCGGCAAACTTGACAAGCTCGGCGACATCTTCGGTATCGTCTGGAAAAATACTGATACCGATACTACATGAAAGGAAAAACTCCTTTTGTGCAAGCAAGAACGGCTCTCGGATAACATCGTGGATTTTTTGCGCTACTTTTTGAGCGTTTTTCGGCTTTTTGACATCTCTTAATATGATGGTGAACTCGTCTCCGCCAAGACGTGCGAACATATCGATCGCTCTAAGTGCACGTTTTATCCGTTTTGCCGTCTCCACAAGCACTTCGTCTCCAAACTGGTGCCCAAGGGTGTCGTTTATCTCTTTGAAGCGGTCAAGGTCTATAAGCAACAACGCAAAGCGCGTTTTATTGCGGCGAGAATAGATAACCTCCTCTTTGAGGCGCTCTTCGAAATAGATACGATTTGGCAGGTTGGTCAAAGCGTCGTGATAGGCTTGGTAGTAGAGCTCGTCTTCAAGCCGTTGCAGTTCGCTAATATCGCTATCAAACAGCAAATACGCGTCTTTTTCATTGTAAACGATTTTTTGGAGATTCGTTTGTACCGGGTACTCTTCCCCGTCTTTGGTTTTATGGATGGTTCTATTAATCGCAAGTTCCCTTTTTAGCACCCTCGCTTCTATCTCTTTTGCCTGTTTGAAAGTCAAATAGGGATTGATATCGAAAATATCCATTTTTTGGAATTCCTCTTTCGAATATCCCGTTCTTTTGACTGCACCTTCATTGACATAAAGAAAACGGAAGTCTTTATCTATGATGTAGATTTCTTGAAAAGAACGCTCTATAATCTCCAAAAGTTCTTGCGAAGAGCGCTTTATGCGCATATATTCGGTAATATCCTGCGTCGTCCCGATAAGCTTTGAAGGTTCTCCCTTCTCGTTTGTTATCACTTGAGCGTTTATGAGTATGTCGAGTATTTCGCCGTCATTTCGCCGAACACGCCCTTTGAAGGTGATCGCTTTTTGCGACCTTATCCCCTCTTGCATCTTTGTTTTGGCTTCTTGATGGTACTGAGGAAGGAGGTGTTTGAAAAAAAGCTCGAGTGTAGGCGTAACGGAATAAGGCTCATAACCGTATATCTCATAACTGCGCCGCGACCAAAGAGACCTGTTCGTTTTCAAATCGACCTCCCAGCTTCCAAGGTTGGAAACGTTCTCGAGCCGATGCCAAGCGTTTTCACGCGCTTTGAGTTTCTTTAGCGCAATCTCGGGGGTATCGTTCGCTACATCGATAGGCATGGTGCACCTTTTCTTTTCTTCATAGCCGTTTTTACATACCTACCGAAAAACAACTTTCACAGAAACTATCTAAAAAGTTTTTTCATAGCGGTGAAGAACATTTTGAAAATCCCTTTGTTCCCGACAATTTCGTTTATGAAATCGTCATACGTTTTTCCCTGCTCTTCCAAAAATCCTTTGAGGTAGGCTTCACTTCCCTCTATGCCACTATTTTTCTCAATCTCTACAAGTTTTTTGTATATCGGTTCTATCGCTTCGACGGCACTTTTTGGAGCGGCTTTTCGAAATGCCGTATAACCAATAGGTTCGTTGGTTAACGGGTCCATTTTCGCTTCGAAATCGGTAACCACCCAGTAGTAACTTCCGTCTTTTGCCAAGTTTTTCACCACGGCGATAAAGTTTTCCCCTTTTTTTATGCGGTCCCACATAAGTTTAAAAGCGATTTTCGGCATATCCGGATGGCGGATGATGTTGTGAGGCTGCCCTATCAATTCAGCTTCGGTATATCCCGATATCTCGACGAAGTAGTCGTTTCCGTATGTGATGACCCCTTTGGGGTCCGTTTTGGACACTATGTAGCGCTTAGGGTCGAGCACTCTTTCTCTGTTTAGCGGTTTAGGCCTTTTCATATTTTCACCTCTTTTTTACACTTTTCCAAGTTGTGATGACAAATTGTACCGAAATTTTGCTACAATTTAGATGAAACTTCGTTGCTAACGAAAAAAAATTATCATTTAAACCGATAATGGGAGAAAATATGAGCCTAAAATCGCAATGCCTAAACTACCTTGAAGATATACTCCATGAACACGATGCCCTCTTGATGTCGATAGATGTTTTAGTGCGTACGGCAAACCCCGACGAGACGAAAGTCAACCAAGACCCAAGTGATTGCGCATACCATAAATGGATGCTTTCGCAGGATAAAAGAGTCATAACAAAACGTGTCGGGTTGCAACCTATGGAAAAACTCGAAAAAATCCACAAAGAGTGGCACGCGACTTACAAAAAAATCATAGATATCTTCTACCCGGAGAAAAAAAGTTTTTTGCAAAAAATAGCCCATTTAGGGCCAAGCCCTCAAGAGCTCGATCGAGCTAAAAGCTATCTGTTCGATTTACAAACACTCACAAAAGAGCTCGATAATACTCTGACACTCGTAAAAAGGAGAGTGACCGCACTGAGCGAGTCGAAATTCGACTAAAGGTTCACTCCTCCCCCAGCAAATGCCCCATCTTCTCCTTTTTCGTTTTCAGATACTCTTCGTTATATTTGTTCGCTTCTATGACGATGGGGATACGCTCTACTATCTCGATATCGCTGATAGCGTTGATTTTTTCGGGATTGTTCGTTAGCAGTTTGATTTTTCGTATGCCGAAATGATGCAAAACGAAAGTGACTATCTCATAACTTCGTTCATCGGCTCTAAACCCGAGCTGATGGTTCGCTTCGATCGTATCGAACCCTTTGTCTTGGAGTGCGTACGCGTTGATTTTGTTAAGCAACCCTATGTTTCTTCCCTCTTGACGCAGGTATATCACCATACCGTTTGTTTTTTCAGCCATTTCAAGCGCATACTCGAGCTGGTCGCGGCAATCGCATTTCAAACTGCCTATCGCATCGCCGGTGAGACACTCGCTATGAACACGAACGACGGGAACTTCATTCAAGGGCTCTTTATAGATCACAAGATGCTCTTTACACCCCTCTTTGAACGCTTTTACTTTGAACTGCCCGAAACGGGACGGAAGATTCGCGATCTGGGAAATCTGTATATCCATTTGCTTACTTTAGGTTAAAATTTTAGTCGAATTATATCCAAAAAAAGGTATCACCAAATGTTTACCCGTTTTAGAAGAACAAGACTCCATCCCGTTTTACAAAATCTTGTCAGAGAAAACCACCTGCGCGTAGATGACTTTATCTATCCCCTTTTCGTGCGCCCCGGAAGCGGCATCAAAACCGAAGTGGCTTCGATGCCGGGTGTGTACCAGATGAGCATCGACGAAATTCTCAAAGAGTGTGAAGAGCTAAAAGAGCTCGGTATCTACGCCATCATCCTTTTTGGAATCCCTCAGACGAAAGACTCCGTCGGTAGCGATGCCTTGTGCGACCACGGCATCATCGCCTCGAGTGTTCGCGCCATCAAGGAAAAACACCCCGATATGTTCGTCGTAACCGACTTGTGTTTTTGCGAGTACACCGACCATGGGCATTGCGGTATCATCGACGACAAGACGGTGCTCAACGACGCAACGCTTGAAATCTCCGCCAAACAAGCGCTTGTTCACGCAAAAGCGGGAGCGGACATGATAGCCCCTAGCGGTATGATGGACGGCATTGTCGAAACGCTTCGCGAAGCGCTCGATGAAAACGGTTATGAAAATCTTCCTATTATGAGTTATTCGACCAAGTTCGCCAGCGGTTACTACGGACCGTTTCGCGACGTCGCCGAAAGCACTCCGAGCTTTGGCGATCGAAGCTCGTACCAGATGGACCCCGCCAACAGACGCGAGGCGATAGCCGAAAGTGTCGAAGACGAACTCCAAGGCGCGGATATTTTGATGGTCAAACCCGCTTTGGCATACCTCGACATCATCCGAGACATCCGCGAAAACACTACCAAGCCTTTGGCGGTGTACAATGTAAGCGGTGAATATGCAATGTTAAAACACGCCGGAAATGCAGGACTTATCGACTATGAACGGGTTATGTTAGAAACTCTTGTAGCGTTCAAGCGCGCGGGAGCCGATATCATCATAACATACCACGCCAAAGAGGCGGCAAAGCTTCTTAAAAGCTAATTAGTTATAAAATTTTCTTTTAAATTTGAAATATATAGGAAACAGCGGTGAGACACTTTTTGACTCTCAAAGATTTTACAAAAGATGAGATTTTGGAGATTATCGACCTCGGTCTTGAAATCAAACGAAATCTCAAGCAAGGTGTGTTCGAACACCACCTTGCAAACAAGACATTGGCGATGATTTTCGAAAAAAGCTCCACAAGAACACGAGTGAGCTTCGAGACGGGGATGTATCAACTTGGCGGGCATGCGCTCTTTCTCTCCAGCAAAGATATCCAGCTTGGACGTGGAGAGCCCATCAAAGATACCGCGCGCGTCGTTTCACGCATGTGCGATATGGTGATGATACGCACCTTCGAACACTCCCGTCTCGAAGAGTTCGCACGCTACTCGCAAGTACCCGTCATAAACGGTCTTACCGACTCCTACCATCCCGTACAACTTTTAGCCGACTACATGACCATCATAGAGCATGAAAAAACTAAAAACCTCACAGTCGCTTACGTCGGTGATGGCAACAACATGACCCATTCATGGCTTATGCTTGCCGCTAAACTCGGCTTCGAACTTCGCATCGCAACTCCAAAAGGGTACGAAGTGGATGCGAAGATTCTCGCTTACGCTTACGATGAAGCGAAAAAAAGCGGTGCTACCATCGTCGTGACCAACGATCCAAAAGAAGCGGTAAAGGGTGCGAGCGTCGTTACGACCGACACATGGGTTTCGATGGGGCAAGAAGATGAAAAAGAGAAACGTATCAAAGATTTCGAAGGGTTCATCGTCGATGATCTTTTGATGTGTTTGGCACAAAAAGACGCGATGTTCCTGCACTGCCTTCCGGCATATAGAGGATACGAAGTAAGTGAAAATGTTTTTGAAGCACATGCACAAGAGATTTTCGACGAAGCGGAAAACAGACTCCACGCCCAGAAAGGGTTGATGGTATGGCTCGATCAAAGGAGATAACATTATGAAAACGTTTATCGTTGCTATTTTATTGCTTGGAACACACCTCTTTGGTGCTTCCCAAGTGGTTCATCTTGATAAAAAATACAAAAATTCGAAAAAATGTCGTGCGTGTCATATGCACATAGTAAGAGAGTGGCGCGAATCTTGGCATGCCAAAAGCCACTACAAAAACGACGAGTTTTTCAAGCGCTCGGTCGATTTCACCGCGAAAAAGAAACGGATGAGCAAAAACAGAGTCAAAGTGATGTGCGCGAAATGCCACAACCCTCGCTTGGAAGTGACCAACATCGGTGAAGACTACGACATTATCGCCTCGGTCGGTTTGGACAAAGGAGGCAAAGTCGATAAAGCGCTTCAAAGCGATACCATCAAAGAGGGGATCAACTGTCTTGTATGCCACAACATCGACAAAATCCACGAAAACGCACCTCAAACCGTACGGGGAATGGACAGAGTCGAGTGGACGAAAAACGGTTGGATGACCGGACCTCTTGGAGATGCCCGCTCCCCATACCATAAAACACAACACAGAGATTTCTTCGACAAAGACCCGAACAAACTCTGTTTTGTCTGTCATGCGTATTCCCACTCTATCGACGGTAAACTCACTATCGCAAGCTTGCAAAAAGAGTATAAAGGGAACCAAAAATGTGTCGAATGCCATATGGGACCAAAACACAAAGGGGTCGCGGCGACACTCCCTATAGAAAATGCTCAACCAAAACCGAGAATGGTACGTACTCACAAATTTTTCGGTGGACACAAAAAAGAGATGTTAAAAGACGCACTCAAGTTGAAACTTGCAAAAGCGAGAAACAAACTCAAGGTGACGCTGAAAAATCCACAACCCCACAACATACCGACGGGATGTGCTTCACGCTCTTTGCTTATAGAAGCGAAATTCTACAAAGGAACGAAACTCCTCGATACGAAAATGGTGGAACTGACACAAAAGTTCAAAAGAAAAAGAGGAAGAGCGAGTATCCCTCATACGGCAATCGAAGCGTCACAAAACTTGAGTATTCCGGCAAAAGGAAGCAAAACGTTCCTCATTCCGCTCGTAGAAGGGAGCAACAACGTCGAAGTGAACATATACTACCGTTTGGTTAACGACGAAGTGCGCAATCTCCTCAAACTCAAAGAATCCAGATGGAGCGAACGCTTCTTCATCACCTCCGGAAGAGTCAACCTCTAGTAGGCTATTCCGGTTTTTGTGCGCACTTTCTCTATAAGTGGGAGTGCGACCTCTTTAGCTTTGGATGCCCCCATCTGAAGTATCTCTCTTACCTCGTCTTGGTGTGTTTGATAATATGCCCTTTTTTCCCTAAAAGGTCTGAAATATTCCCAAATGACATCATGTAAATAAAGCTTGAAATGCCCATGTCCCTCACCGCCGCGCTCATAGCGTTGCTGTAGCTCTTTACACCCTTCTTCGTCCAAGAAAAGTTTGGCTATGTTGTACACGTTGCACCCCTTCCACTCTTTTGGGGCTTCGAGTGCTACTTGTTCGGTAACGATTTTTTTGATTTTTTTGAGCTGTTTTTTCTCTTCGCTGAAAATCTCTATGGTGTTGCCGTAACTTTTGCTCATCTTCTGTCCATCGATTCCCGGTACGGTCGCGACGTTTTCATCGACTTTGTATTGTGGCAGTTTGAAAACTTCGCCATATTCGTTGTTGAATTTGATGGCGATATCGCGCGTTATCTCCACATGCTGAATCTGGTCTTTACCCACGGGAATGACATCGGGCGAATAGAGCAAAATATCCGCCGCCATCAAAACAGGGTAAGAAAACAAAGAATGGTTCGGCGCTATCCCTTTGGCGACCTTGTCTTTGTAACTGTGCGCACGCTCGAGCAGACCCATCGGAGTGAACGACGAAAGTACCCAATAAAGCTCGAGTACCTCTTTGACATCGCTTTGTACCCAAAAAACGGTTTTTTGCGGGTCGATTCCAAGTGCTAAAAAGTCGATCGCAGCTTGCATAGTCAGCTCACTGAGTCGCTTTCCGTCACTCAAACTCGTTTGCGCATGATAGTTGGCGATAAACGCGAACGTTTCGTTGTCGTTTTGCGCTTCTATCATCTGCTTGATAGAGCCGAAATAGTTCCCTATGTGCAAATCGCCAGAAGGCTGAATACCGGTCAATACTCTCATAAATTATCCTGAAATTTTTTCCGTATTATACAATAGAAAGCTTTTTTTCGTTACCATAATAAAGATATATCGAACAATCTCGAAAAAAGGATTTACAATGCCGTTACAAATACGTACAAAAGATATAACACTGTCCGAGCCGCAAAAAGAGCATCTCAACAACGTTATGGAAGATTTCAAAAAGTACTCTCTTGATATCACCAGAATCATCGCGAACGTTACGGGAGAGAAAAAAGGTGTTCATGTGGAATTCGAAGTCCATGTCGCACACACTTCACCGATTATCATCAACGAAACCGACGAAAAATTCGACGAAGCGGTCGATAAAGCAGGAAAAAGGGTAGAAAAAGCGTTACGACGCCTCCATGACAAAATCAAATCGCCAAAACATGAATCTCTAAGAACCATTCTCAATGAGATTGAAGAGTAGTTTTTCTTTTCTTCTCGCGCTTTTTTACGCGCTGGTGGGCGTTTCTTCGCTACAAGCTTCGGAGTACTCGTTACGTGTGGCGTACGGAGTCGAAACCGATAGCGATTTGGGGCAGATACTCACGCTTCAAAAACCAAGCGATAGAAAGTACGACTTCGACGTCATCGCACTCGATGCCGGGTATCTACTCAAGCCCTCTCTAAACGATTGGCCTGTCGATCTTTACATCAAAGGTGGAGTGGCGCTTTTTCGCACCGAAGACCTTTCGATATACGATGAGCTAAAACAGATGCAAGACGTAAGCGATAAAGACGTATATGAGTTCACCCTCTATGTCAAGCTCTACTACAACATAGATTTTCTCTCCAACCGTGTGCGTATAGGGTTTGGAGAGGGAGGAAGCTACGTTAGCGACTATCTCGCTGCGGAAGTGATTGAAGAAAGAAGCGAAGACGGTGACGATGCGAAATACTCCAAATATCTCAACTACCTCGATATCAGTTTCGACATCGACCTTGGAAAGCTCGTCAAAGCCAAATGGCTCGAAGAAACTTACCTTGGCTACACCATCAAACATCGCTCGGGTATTTTCGGGCTTATCAATGGTGTTAGCGGCGGAAGCAACTACAACACCGTTTCAATAGAAAGGAATTTTTAATGTACAACTGGGTTTTATGGTTTCATGTACTTTCGTTCATCTCTTGGTATGCGGCTATCTTCTACATACCGCGCCAATTCGTCTATCATGTAGAGCATAAAGACAACGCCGGATTTGTCGAAGTGATAAAGATAATGGAATACAAACTTATCAAATATATCGGCGTTCCGGCGATGTGGGCGACCGTTATAAGCGGAAGCATCATGATATACATGAGCGATTTCGAGCTTTTCAAAACCGGAGGATGGCTTCATGCGAAACTTTTCTTCGTCGCTATTTTGATGGCGTACTTTTTCTCCCTCGAGCATTTTCGTAAAAAACTCGAGCGTGGCGAATGCACCAAAAGCGGTAAATTTTTCCGCATCTACAACGAAGTACCGACGATTTTACTCTTTCTTATAGCCGCGATGGTAGTCGTCAAACCGTTCTAAGCGGCTCACTCTCCTCTTCTTTTGGCTTTGAAAAGAATAGGAGTTCCGCTAAAATCGAACGCTTCTCGCAGTTGATTTTTCAAATATCTTCTATAAGTGAAGTGCAACAACCTCGGCTTGTTCATAATAAGCGCGATTTTTGGCGGTCTTATGTCGTACTGGGTAGCGTAGTAGATTTTTGCCACCTGCCCTTTGATGGCAGGAAGCGGATGTTTGCGCATAGCCCACTCAAGTACCTCGTTTAGCCTTGCCGTCGGGATACGCTGCGAGTAGTTGTCGTTGACTTTCAAAATCATATCGTAAAGTTTTTCCACCCGTAAGTTGGTTTTTGCCGAAACGGTTACGACGGGTGCGAAAGAGAGAAACTTGAAACGGTCTCTCAACTCCTTCAACACCTCTTCGTATTTTTGTCTATCGGAGATATCCCATTTGTTCAGCACGATGATACACCCCAAATGGTGCTTATCGACCAAACCGGCGATCTTTTCGTCCAAATCCCGAAACCCCTCGCTTGCATCGAGTACCAACAAAGCGATATTGGCGTTTTGCAGCATCTTGGTCGTTCTCATAAGTGCGTACTTTTCTATCCCCACTATCTTGCCGCGGCGTCTCAGTCCGGCGGTATCGACGAAAGTGACTTGTTTACCTTTGTAGTGGATCGTCTCGTCAATTGGGTCGATAGTGGTACCCGCAACCGCACTTACAACGCTTCGCTCCTCTTTTAAAAGCGCATTTAGAAGCGAACTTTTCCCTACATTGGTGCGACCGATAATAGCGACTTTTATATGGTCGATATCTTCGGAATTATGTTCGTATATCTTGTCGTTGTAGGCAAAAACGGAGTCTTCTTCCACTTCCTCGTCATCGACTTCGAAGTAATCTTCCTCTTCATCGATTTCGTCAAAAATAAACTCCTCCTCCACCGCTTCTTGCGTCTTTTCTTCATCTTCGACGATTCTATCTGCTTCGGGCAGAGCCTCATACACCCACGCAAGCAAATCGTTGATACTTCGGTTATGTGCAACCGATATACCGAAGATATGCTCCGCCCCAAACTCGTAGAACTCCCAAAGTTTCTCTTTTAGCTTGTCGTTGTCTATCTTGTTCACGACCAGAGCTATCTCTTTACCCATATCTTGAAGTTCGTAAAAAAGTTTCTTGTCCTCATCTTCGGGAAGGGTTTTTCCATCGACCATGTACAAAACAATATCCGCTTTTTTCGCGGCTTTAAGCGACATCTGGCGAATTTTGTCGTATAGTTCACACCCCTCGTCGATACCGCCGGTATCGAGAAGCTCTGCTTGTTTGTCGTTGATGGTGACTATTTTTCTTTTTACGTCACGCGTCGTTCCCGCCATATCTGACGTTATGGCGTCTCGCTGTTTCAACAGACGATTGAAAAGTGAACTTTTCCCTACATTGGGGCGACCTATAATCGCTATTTTTTTCATGCAATACCTTAAAAAATGGTGAAATTATAAAGGAATTATATCGTAATATAAAAAGGAGTTTAACTTTTTGTCGAAGCAAAACGGTTTTGGACTATCTGTCCAAAACCAACCAAACATAGAGTTCGTTCGTTAACGGGTCTTGCCATACCGCCTCGATATGCGCCGAAATCGTTTTTTCGTTCGTCGTGCGGTAGGTACTTTTAGACTCCATGGAAGTGGAAGCTTGTTCGTTCGCGACATGCTCCTCTTTCGTCATAGAAAGACTCACTTTTACGCCTTGTTGCATCGCAAGTTCATCGAGTGCACGCTGAATTGCAAACTTCCGCTGTGTCGAGATACGCTGATCGTACGTGCGCCCGGCGACACCCACCGCACCGACCTTTCCGCCAAGATTAGGATTACGAATCCACTCCGGCTTTCGATTTTTACTCTGCGGTGCAGGTGTATCGCCCGCGCAACCGTTAAAAAATAGTGCGACACCGCCAAGAAGCAGTGTCGTTACAAGCAGTAAGGTTCGAACCATGATTACTCAGTCGGGAACTCTTTTTCAAGCCCTTCGAGTGCTTGTTTGGACTGGAACTGCTGCCAAAGAGCTTCGTCGTTTTTGAAGCTCGTCTTAACCGCTTTTTTCGCCGCTGCGTTGACATCTTTTTCAGGTACGGCTACAAGAACGTACAATGTTCCAGACGGCGCTTGCCATGCATCTACTTGCTTCGAACCTGTAAGTGTCACTTTCGCCACTTGTTTGGAAACTTGCGTCGCCACGCTGTCAACCGTTTCCCCTTCACCGACACCCGTCGATCTTGCAAACGTTTCCACTTTGTCTTTTACGAGTGTCTGGATTTGCTGCGCGAGGTTGCTTCTGGCGTTTGCAAGCGCGTTTCTTCGCTGAAAACCTGCACCCGCAGCTGTTTTTGGAGCACTACCGACTTCCGCGATAGCACCGTCGACAAACGGTGTACAAGTCCACTTCGGCGCCAACACACCCTCTTGTTTACATCTAAAATCCGGCTCTTCCTGTTTTGGCTGAGGCTCTCCGCCACATCCTACAATCATAGTCGCAACGACCCCCGCCAAAGCTATCGAACCCAAACTCTTCACAAATTTCATTTGTATCTCCTTTTTTTGTCTTTCATTACATATTATAGCACCGCAAATCTTAAACATCATTTATCGACATCTTTTGTGAACTTTTTTCAATTTCGCTATACTTGCGTTATGGAAAAATTCTACTACAGTTACAATCATTTCAAAGAGGATGCAAAAAACCTCAAAGAACAACTCGACACCGAATTCGACACGATCGTACCCATCGCAAGAGGGGGACTCACTTTGGCGCATATGCTCGCTCAAGCGCTCGATATCAGAAACGTGCAGTCTATCTCCACACAGCTTTACGACGGAATGGAAAAAAGAAACAGTATAACCATAAAGGGGGAATGTGATTTTAGCGATTCGAAAAACATCCTCATAGTGGACGATATCGCCGATAGCGGTGAAACGCTCAAAGCGCTCTACAACCATTTCACGCTTGCCAATGAGGCACTGCATTTCAAAACGGCGACTCTCTTTTACAAAAAAAGCTCCGTTTTCAAACCCGATTACTGGGTAAGAGAAGCCAAGGGGTGGATAGATTTCTTTTGGGAAGTCGATTTAAGCTCGTGAGCGCTTGATAAGCTCGTACGCTTCGTTGATCTCTTGGGTTTTTTTGGTCGCTTCTTGGATGTAGCTCTCGTCTTTGCCCTGCGCTTTGATAATGTCTGGATGGTACTTGCGCACCAATTTTCTATACGCTTTTTTCACCGTTTCCATATCGGCATCTTTTGAAACTCCAAGTATCTTGTACGCTTCGTCGATGGAAGTTTGTCTCTGCGTTGCTCTTTGTGCATGCAGTCGCTCGAACGCATCGAAAATGGAATGGTAGAGTTTTGGGTCAATCTCCATCGCTTCGGCGATGCGTGAGAGCACACGTTCTTCGCTTTTGCTCACTTTGCCGTCTGCAAAAGCGAGCTGAATCAAAAACCCGATAAACTGCTCTTGCTTGGCGTGGTTTCGTTTTATCGACTGAGCGAGCGCGACGGCGATATGCTCCAAATTTTCTTGCCTATCTTTCTCTTCGTTGAAAATCTCTTTGAGGTAAGTTCTCGCTTTTTGCGGGTCTGGAAACACGCTTGAAACATCATCGAGCAATGCACTGACAAGTTCCGCTTCGAGCGTATCGACTCTGCCGTCAGCCTTGGCGACCTTTGCCGCCAAAGCGATAAAAAGCCCCAAATCGCTGCGTCGAAGCGCATCTTTGGTCACTTCGAAATTTTCAAAAGCTTTTTTGGAATACACTTCATAATTGCGGTAACTCTTGAAAATGTACGCCAAAACGAGCCCAAAAAGGAAAAAGACGATTAAATTTGTCATATACCAACCTCCGTTTAGCTAATTATAAGTGTAGCAAGTAAATAAATTGCTACAATTCCACCGATGAAAGAGAAAATCAAAAACTTAAACGACGGTGTCAAATATATGTTGCTCGCTTCGCTGTGCTTTGCGTTCATGGGAGCGTTCGCCAAACTCGCCAGCCAATCCCTTCCCTCTTTGGAGGTGGTGTTTTTTCGAAATATCGCCGGTGTTTTGCTGATATCCGCAGCGATTGCGAAAAAACCATTACGGCAAAAAGGGGGCAAACCCCTTTTGCTTTTGTTTCGCGGAACGATGGGGTTTATGGCTTTGCTGACCTTTTTCTACCTTATAGCGCACATTCCGCTCGGTGATGCGATGACTTGGAGCAAAACTTCACCCATCTTCACCGCTGTTTTCGCATGGCTGTTTTTGAACGAAAAGATGAGTAAAAAAGCATGGATAGCCGTATTCGTAGGGTTTGTCGGGATCATTTTCATAACAAAACCAACCGGTCTTACTCTTTCGAAATACGACTTGCTTGGGCTTTTTAGCGGTATCGGTGCCGCTTTGGCATACACCTCCATACGTGAACTAAGAGAGTACTACGAGGCCAGAATGATAGTGCTGAGTTTTGTCGGAGTCGGGACTCTTGGGCCTATCTTGCTTTTTCTCATTTCACCCTATGTGCATTTTCCCGAACTCGATTTTATGTTCGCAACATTTGTCATGCCGCAGGGAATCGTTTGGTTCTACGTTATCGCAATGGGAGCCATCGCCACCCTTTCGCAACTTTTGATGACAAAAGCGTACAGCGCGACAAAAGCGGGGATTGTCGGTGCGGTAAGCTACACTAACATTTTATTCTCGATTATCGTCGGCGTAGCGCTTGGAGACTCTTTGCCCGACATCGTAACGACTGTTGGGATAGTGCTTATCGTGCTTGCAGGGATAATGGTCGCTAAAGAGAAATGAGGGTATAATTGCAACGCTCCCGATACAATCGGGGCGTAATCCAACCAAGGAGGAATCAATGAAACGATTCCAACTTCGGTTGACCTTTGTAATTTGGCGATTCAAGGTCAATCTTAAGTTAGAGAGGCTCTAAAAGAGCTTCTCCCTTGGTTGGAATTATAACATACAAATCAAAAAAAGAGAAAAATTATGAAACTATTAGCCGGACCATGTGTGATTGAAAGTGAAGAAAATGTTTTTAAAATCGCGCAAAATTTAAGTAAATATCAAGAAGACGACACGATAGACTTCTACTTCAAAGCGAGCTTCGATAAAGCCAACCGTACCTCTTTGGAATCGTACAGAGGACCGGGACTTGAGGAAGGATTGCGCATTTTAGAAAAAGTGAAGCAGGAATTTGGCTATAAAGTCGTTACCGACGTACATGAAACCTATCAGGTACAACCGGTTGCGGAAGTGGTCGATATGCTCCAAATCCCCGCATTTCTTTGTCGCCAAACCGATCTTTTGGTAGCGTGCGCTACGACCGACAAAGAGATAAACATCAAAAAAGGGCAGTTTTTAGACGGTAATGCTATGCAATATCCCCTTTTAAAAGTACTCAAAACCAGAGGGTGCGAAGAAGCGACTTACCAAAACAGTCAAAAACACGGAGTGTATCTGTGTGAGCGGGGCAACACTTTCGGATACGGCAACTTGGTGGTCGATATGAGAAACTTAGTGATTATGCGCCGCTATGCTCCCGTAATCTTCGATGCCACCCACTCGGTACAGATGCCAACCTCCCAAGGGGGCAAAACGGGTGGAGACAGCTCGTTCGTTCCCTATCTTGCAAAAGCGGCGGCCGCCGTCGGGGTGGACGGATTCTTTTTCGAAACCCATTTCGACCCAAGTATCGCACTTAGCGATGGACCAAACATGGTTAAGTTGGGAGAATTAGATGCTATAATAGCAACGATAAAAAAGATAACTCAAATTACACAATAAGGACAAAGATGCAAACAATCGAGGGAAAACTAAATGTTGTCAAAGGGAAAAAGATAGCGATAATTAGCACAAGATGGAACCATTTCGTGGTTGACAGGCTTGTTGAAGGAGCCAAAGACGCGTTTTTGCGCCATGGAGGAGACGAAGCAAATTTGACACATGTGATAGCCCCGGGAGCGTTCGAGCTTCCTTTGGTCGTGGACAAACTTCTTGAAAGCGGTAAATACGACGCTATCTGTGCTTTGGGAGCGGTTATTCGCGGCTCTACGCCCCACTTCGACTACGTCGCGGCGGAAGCGACCAAAGGGATAGCGAGTATGAGTTTGAAATACCACAAACCGGTAAGCTTCGGACTGCTCACTACCGACACCATCGAGCAAGCGATCGAGCGAAGCGGAACCAAAGCGGGCAACAAAGGGTTCGAAGCGATGACCACGGTTATAGAGATGTTGACGTTGTTCGAGGAGCTCTAAAAAGAGTGAAAAAAGATATCACGACAAAAGAGGTTGTTACCGCTATCACCAAAGATATAGCCAAATACATCCTCAATCTCGAGGTTAGCGACGTAGAATTCATCGACAAAGAGCTCAAAAGGGTCGAAAAACGGGAAGCCGACATTGTCGCGAAATGTCGTATCGAGGGTGCAGAAAAGATTCTTCATATAGAGATTCAAAACAACAACGATGCAAAAATGCACAGGCGGATGCTTCGCTACTACAACGACATCAAATTCGATTACGAAAATACCGAAGTGATTCAATATTGCATATACATCGGAAAGCACCCTTTGAAGATGCAAGCAGCGATAGAGGAGCCCTCTTTACGATACAGCTATAAGCTTATAGATATGCGCTTGATAAATTGCGAAGAATTTTTGAAAATTGACACTCCCGATGCTTTGGTGCTAAGCATACTTTGTGATTTTAAAGAAAAAAATGAGCTCGATATTGTAAAATATATCATCAAGAGAATTAGAGAGTTGGTAGGAGATGATGAAAATCAGCTCTCGAAATATATGCTGATTTTGGAAACACTATCAGAAAACAGGGAATTGAAAAAAACCATCAAGGAGGCGGAGATGCTGCTAAGAGAGATACGGTTCGAAGACCTTCCAAGTTACGAAATAGGTTTGGAAAAAGGGATAGAAGACGGGATGAAAAAAGGGCTGGAGCAAGGGCTTGAGAAGGGACTCGAGCAAGGGCTAGAACAAGGGCTCGAACAGGGGATCGAACTCGGTAGATATATAGCTTTGTACGAATTTGGCATTCCTGTTGAAGAGATAGCTAAACGTTACAGCAAAACAAAAGAGTACATCGAAGATATAATTCAAAAATATAGGGACAAAAACTAATGGCGACACGACATCAAGCAAGAATGGCAGTTGTAAGTTTACTTTACGCTTACGACTTAGGAAACGGCAAAATCGCCGACGTGGCAGTGGATATTTTGGAGGAGAAAAAAATCCGCAACAAACAACGCGAATTCGCTTTGGGACTCTTCGAGGGGGTTATAGAAAATCTCGAGAAGATAGACGAAGCGATCAAAGAGCATCTCAAAGATTGGGATTTCGAGCGACTTGGAAGCATCGAAAGAGCGACTTTGCGTCTTGGAGCGTATGAAATCATGTTCGGCGAACTCGATCCGGCAGTGGTTATCAACGAAGCGGTGGAGATAAGCAAAAGTTTCGCCGCGGAGCAGTCACCGAAATTTATCAACGGCGTACTTGACGCCATCGCAAAAGATGTGAAGAAAAAATAAGATTACGACAAAAGCAGGACAATGCAAAGACTGACTAAAGAAGAAGCACTCGACCTCATCAAAAACGCCGATTTGAAAGAACTCGGACGGATGGCAACAGCAAGAAAAAAAGAGCTTCACCCAAAAGGGATTACCACTTTCGTAGTCGATAGAAACATCAACTACACCAACATCTGCTGGGTAGATTGTAAATTTTGCGCGTTTTACCGCCACGAAAAAGACGCCGACGCGTATGTGCTCAGTTTCGAGGAGATAGACGCGAAAATAGACGAACTTTTAGAAATAGGCGGTACGCAAATCCTCTTCCAAGGGGGTGTGCATCCGAAATTAAAAATCGAATGGTACGAAGATTTGGTCGAGCATATCCACACCAAATATCCCGATATCACCATCCACGGCTTTAGCGCCATCGAAATAGACTTCATAGCCAAAGTTTCACGCATCAGCGTCGAGGAGGTTTTAAAGCGACTGCACAAAAAGGGGCTTGCCTCGATTCCGGGTGCCGGAGCGGAAATACTCAACGACCGCGTTCGCGACATCATAGCCCCGCGCAAAATCGATGCCGACGTATGGATAGACGTACACCGAAAAGCACACAAGCTCGGCATCAAAAGTACCGCGACGATGATGTACGGTACGGTGGAAAGCGATGAGGAGATTTTGGAACATTTCGAGCGTGTGAGAAATCTCCAAGACGAAACAGGCGGTTTTAGAGCGTTTATCATGTGGAGCTTCCAGTCCCAAAACACCGAGCTTGCGCGACTCATTCCAAACTTGCCAAAACCATCTTCCAACCGCTATTTACGCCTTTTGGCAGTTGCAAGACTCTACCTTGACAACATCCCAAACATCCAAAGCTCATGGGTTACACAAGGTCCTTACATCGGTCAGATGGCTTTAATGTTCGGTGCAAACGACCTTGGCAGTACCATGATGGAAGAAAACGTGGTACGTAGTGCCGGCGCAGGTTTTAGAATGGCGAAAGAGGAGATGGTACGCCTCATCCGCGACATCGGCGAGACACCCGCCATTCGAGACACCGCCTACAATACCTTAGAGGTTTTTGCATGAAATTTTTCATCTCCATCTTATTATTAGGACAACTACTTATGGCAGCGACTATCAACCAAATAAACATCGACGATACGAAAATCACCACTATAGAAGAACAAGACCACCGACTCCCGCTTCTAAATGTTCAACTTATCTTTCAAGTAAGCGGTAGTATAGAAGATAAAGACAAACCCGGGCTTGCCAAAATGTGCGCGCAAATTCTCGGTGAAGGAACCAAAGCGCTTGGCTCGTCCAAATTTGCCGAAAAACTCGCAAGCGATGCTATCCATATCTCCGCGCATGCAGGCGTGGAAACTTTCGTCATAGAACTGAGTGCACTCAAAGAGAAACAAAACGAGGCGCTCAAACGTCTTAAAGAGCTTTTAAGTGACCCCAACCTCACCCAAGAAGCCTTGCAAAAAGTCAAAACCAAAATGGTTGGCAAACTACAAGCCAAAGAGGATGATTTCGACTATATCGCAAGCAAAAACCTAAAAAAACTCCTCTATGAAGGCACACCTCTTGCCAATCCAAAAGACGGTACACCAAAGAGTATAAAAAGCATCACCTTAAAAGACGTGGAAAATTTCCTCCATACCCATCTCGTCCTCTCTCGCCTCATTATCGCGATGGGGGGAGATTTGGATTCTAAACTTCAAGCGAAAATGGCACAAGCGCTCTCATCGCTCCCAAAAGGGCAAAGCGCGACACTACCGTTTTATCAAGCAAGCGGCAAACAAAAAGAGCTTATAGTGAAAAAACAGACCAAACAGGCTTATATCTATTTCGGTGCTCCTTTTACCATGCATGTAAACGACAAAGAGCTCTACAAAGCCAAAGTCGCGGCGTTCATCCTTGGAAGCGGCGGGTTCGGGAGCCGACTGATGGAGACGATTCGAGTCAAACATGGGCTAGCCTACTCGGCGTACAGCCGTATCAACATCAACAAAAGCCACAGCTACTTCAGCGGTTACATGCAAACCAAACTCGACTCGCAGAAAAAAGCGCTCGAGTTGACAAAAGAAACGATCCACAACTTCGTAACAAAAGGTGCGACACAAGAGGAACTACAACAGACCAAAAAGTTCCTTCTTGGTAGCGAACCGCTACGAAACGAAACGATGAACCAACGGCTCAACCGCGCGTTTATGGAATACTACAGAGGCTACAAACCGGGACATTATAAAGAGGAACTCGAGCAAATCGAGCGTCTAACCCTTGAAGAACTGAACAAGTTCATTAAGAAACATACGGAAATCGAACAAATTTCCGTAAGTATCGTGACAAATGATTGATTTTTCGTTATAATAATCATAAACAAAACGAAAAGGAAACCTATGGGACTTTTTGGCAACGACTGTAGCGAACAGCAAAAACGGATACAACAACTCGAAGAGGAAAACGCATCTTTACAAAGGGAAGTGGAGCAACTTCGACTCCAACTCTCTTCTACACAAAACAAAACTTGCGAAGATGACGAAAAAGCGATGTCGGAAGAAGAGCTTATCAAACTTCTACTCCACTCATACGAAGATGGGATCAAATTTACACAAACCATTTTGGAATCGACCATAAACCAGCTCGAAGACGCGACAGAACTCAACCAAAAAACCGCATCGCGCATCGACAACGTCCACAAAGAGCGTGACCATCTCGACACTTCCGTCTCCCAAATGGCGCAAGACGCTTCTACGCTCGATGACGGTGCCAGCACGCTTAACGAAAGTGTCAGTTCCATTAGCGAAGTTATCTCGCTTATCAAAGATATCTCCGACCAAACGAACCTTTTGGCACTCAATGCCGCCATCGAAGCGGCACGCGCTGGAGAGCATGGGCGCGGTTTCGCCGTCGTCGCGGACGAGGTGCGAAAACTTGCCGAGCGAACCCAAAAAGCGACTGCCGAAGTCGAAATCAACATCGCTCAACTCAAGCAAAACTCCGCCGATATCCAAACCACCGCAGAAGCGTTTAGAGAACAAAGCGAAATGATAGCCTCTATACTTGCGCGCTTCTTCGAGCAACTCGATTTCGTCATCTCCAATTCGGAACAAATCAACAAAATCACCGAATATATCACCAGCGAAATAGCTGTTGGCAACGGCAAACTCGATCATATACTCTTCAAACTCCTTGCCTACAACACTTTTATTAACAACCGAACTTCCAGTCTAATGGATGAAAACAGTTGTCGATTCGGTAAGTGGTTCAACGAAACGGCAAAACGCCTCATCAAAAACGACACCAAAACCATCAACGATGTTGACAGATACCACAAAACGGTCCACCAAAAAGCCAAACAAGCGGTAGAAAGCTGGAAAAACGGCAACTACGAACAAGCGCTCAAACTCATGCAAGAAGTGGAACAGGCAAGCGACGTCGGTTTCAAAGAGCTTTATAGCGCCATCACTTCTTTACAAAAATAGTGTGGCATTTTGTCACGCTTTTTTGAAAATCCTCTTTGGGTTTGCTATAATCCCTTATGGAAAAAAAAGAAGAGATTTTCAAAAAGCTCCACATCGACTCTTTTAGTGCTTTAGCGCTGCTTATCCCAAGTCGCTACGAAGATTATCGTCTTTATCCCAAGCTTTTGCCATCGACCCATATGGTTGTCGATGCCACTATAAACGATATCAGAAAAACTCCATCGACGTTTCAACTCGAACTCTACGCTCACAACTTCGCTCACCCCATAAGAGGGGTGATTTTTCATCCAAAACCCTATATGCTCCACCAATTCGCCAAAAACAAACGGTTGTATCTTTACGGGCAAATAGAGTGCAAAAACGGTTTTTGCTCCATCAATATGCCAAAACCCGTAAGTGAATCCAACATCGGTACTATCACGCCGTTTTACAAAACACCCCTTCGAAGCGACATCCTGCGACGTTTTATAGCAAAGCATCTCAACCTGCAAGCTCTTTTAGCCGAAGGGCTTCGAGAAGATATCGCCACTACCCTTTTGGAGCTTCATTTTCCACAAACCCTTCAAAACGGATTGAGCGAAAAACAACTTTTCGCACTCAAGTTTACCGAACTGTTTTTACATATGAAAAAACTGCGCACAAAAAAGATATGCTTTCCTTCTCTAAGCCAACATGCAAGCGACATCACCAACTGGCTCGATACACTTCCATTTACCCTGACCCAAGACCAAAAAAAAGCGATAGAGCAGATAAAAAACGACCTAAAAAGCGCTACAGCCGCTAGGCGCATGATAGTTGGAGACGTTGGAAGCGGAAAGACGATGGTTATCCTCGCCTCGGCACTACTAAACTACCCTAACCGCTCCGTTTTGATGGCACCCACAACCGTTTTGGCGAACCAACTCTACGAAGAAGCGCAAAAACACCTCCCCATGCTAAAAACGGCGCTCGTTACGAACAAAACCAAAAAAATCGACCTAAACGAGTACGACTTTCTCATAGGCACCCATGCGCTTTTGTATAAAGGACTTCCTGAAGCGACATTGGTCATGGTAGATGAACAGCACCGTTTCGGTACCAAACAACGGGCTCTGCTTTCACAACTGGTTCAAAGCGGTGAGAGAAAACCCCACTTTTTACAGTTTTCCGCAACTCCCATCCCTCGCACCCAAGCGATGATAGAGTCCGCCTATATCGACGTAACCCTTATCACCCAGACACCTTTTAAAAAAGATATCACCTCCAAAGTGATAGGGAAAAAAGAATTTCCAAATCTTATAGAGCATATCAAAAACGAGATAGCCAAGAACAACCAAATTCTTATCGTCTATCCGCTTGTAAAAGAGAGTGATGCCATCTCCTACCAAAGTATAGACCAAGCCAGAAGTTGGTGGGAAAAACGGTTCGAAAACGTCTATGTCACCCATGGAAAGGACAAGGAAAAAGAACAAGTGTTACTCGAGTTTAGAGAAAAAGGCTCCATCCTCATCGCGACGACGGTCGTCGAAGTCGGTATATCGCTGCCTTGTTTGAGCACCGTCGTCATAGTGGGTGCGGAGCGTCTTGGACTCTCGACCCTGCATCAACTGCGCGGCAGGGTGAGCCGCACCGGTCTTAAAGGGTACTGCTATCTTTACACCAACCTTAAAAGCTCCAAACGACTCGAAGAGTTCTGCCGTACCCCAAGCGGTTTCGAGATAGCCAGACTCGATCTGAAATACCGCAACAGCGGCGACTTGCTAAGCGGCAAGGAACAAAGCGGAAAACAGTTTCGGTTCATCAATCTGGCAGAAGATGAAGAGGTTGTGACACAAGTAAGAGAGTTGTTTAACTAAACTCCAACGGGTCCATATCCACCTCTGCTAACTCCACTCTCGAAGCGCGTATCGCTTTGAGCAAATCGGTCGCTTTTTTGGAACGAAGCAGGATTTCGAAACGGTATTTTCCGGCAACTTTAGCGATGCTACACTCCCCTTTTCCAACTATCTCGACCGTCTGGGAAAACCCAAGCAGATTTTGATACATTTTCTCCATCTGTTCTTTGGCTTTTAGAGCGTTTTTATGTGCAAAAAGTATGCGCGCCAAGCGTCTAAAAGGGGGGTAGAGACCTTCTCTATAAAACCGTTCATCTTCCAAAAAAGCGTCATAATCTTCGACAAAACTACCGAAAAACTCCTCGTTGAAGGTTTGCACCACCACTTCGGCATCTTTTTTGCGCCCGCTTCTTCCGGCTATTTGTACAAGGGTGCTGAGTGCTTTCTCCCTCGCTCGATAATCGGGAAGCCCCAGCATATTGTCCATGCCAAGAACGACCGCCAAAGTTACGTCGTGGTAATCATGCCCTTTTGAGAGCATCTGTGTTCCAACAAGAATGTCTATCTCTTTGTCATTGAAGCGCTTGAGCAGTTTTTTGAGTTTTGCATTTGTCGTAACCGTATCTCGGTCGAACTGCTCTATAATCGCTTGCGCAAAGATGCGACGCAACTCGCTCACCACTTCCGCCGTACCCAAACGAGAGGTTCTAAGATTCTCACCGCCACATTTAGGGCAAACATTCGGTACGGCTTGGATGAATCCGCAGTAATGGCATTTTAGTGCATTGAGCTTTATATGCAAACTCATCCCGACGTTACAAAACGCACACTCAAACCCCTCCCCGCAATCGGCACATTGCAAATACTTGAAATTTGCTCGTGTGGGAACGAAAACTATCGATTGTTCTTTTTTTTCCACTCTGTTTGCGAGTTTATCCAAAATAAGCGGTGTGAGTTGCTCAAGAGAGTGTTCGAACAAAAAAGAGCGACTCGATTTGAAATGGCGCCCTTTTAGACGAAAACTCGGATACTTCTCGTACGTTGCAAGTGTGGGAGTCGCACTACCAAGTACGACTGGAACGTTTTGGACTTTCCCAAGATACACCGCAACATCTCGAGCGTTGTAGCGGGGTCGTGATGAAGCCTTGTAGCTGTCGTCATGCTCTTCATCCACCACTACCAGTCCGAGATTGTCTATGGGCAGGAACAAAGCCGAGCGCGGTCCTGCGATTATGGTCGCTTCGCCGCTTCTTATTGTTTCAAGAGCGCTAACTTTTTGCTTTTTGGTCAGTTTCGAATGCCACATGACGACACTTGAGCCAAAATGTTCTTTGAGCCGTTTTTCCATTTGGGGCGTCAAAGAGATTTCGGGCATGAGGAATATAGAGCGTTTTTTTTGTGCGCTCGCTTTTTCAAAAAGTTTCATGTAAATTTCGGTTTTTCCGCTTCCGGTATCGCCAAAAAGAAGCGAAACCTCTTGTTGTTGCAAAAACTCCATCGCTTTGTTCTGCTCTTTGGTCAACGTTATGTCGCTATGGAGCTCTTGGACATCCTTCACATCGATATCATGGGCAAAAGGAACGAAAAGCGCAAGCGCTTCACCAAGTGAACAAAAATAATACGAAGCGATAAACCTCGCTAACTCAAGCTGTTTTTTGGAGTAGAAAAAAGGAAGCGGCACAAGGGGTTGTGTCGCGAAGTGTGGTTTGTCACACCCACCCAAGACAACCCCTTCTACCGTTTTGGAGCGAAGTGGAACTTCCACTTTCGCACCCACTTCGACTTGTGTCGTAGCACTGTAGGTCAAAACCCCAAGCGGGGAACCAAGCAGTGCTATTTCATAGTAGTAGCTCACGCGCTATTTGACAAGTTCGTTACAAATTTGTGGCTGATTCGCCTTGAGCGTAAACGTTCCTTTGGAGGAATCGTAAACGAAATTACAATTGTTACTACCTATTTTATAGGTGTAGTTTTTGTAAGGCTTGGCACTATCGCTCGTGCTCCAATGTCCCTCTTTCGTACTGCTTTTGATGCCATACATCAAGAGGGAATGATTGCTATCCGGTCCTGTAAAGAGTGTCGTCGAATCTTTACTCAATCCGCTAACCCATGCGTAATCACCTTTGATGATTCTGCTTTGTCTTTCGCTCAATATGGCAGAGCGGATCGAAGCGACGTCACTTCTCCCTTTGGCTATAATAGCGTCCGTCCTCGTTGCCGTGAACTTGGGAAGTGCGATTGCCGCCAAAATCCCAAGCACGACGATAACAAAAACGAGTTCTATCATCGTAAAACCGTTTCTTTTAGTATGCAAGATTCGCTCCTCTTAATTTCATAGGGTATTTTTCGGCATCGACCGCTGTTTGTAACTGAGCACATTTGCTGTCTGAGCCGGAATTCCCATAACTTATTGTAAGATTGTCATCGTTTGCATTGGTTACTATCTGCATCGTAATACAATCTGCTACATTGCCAAACTTGATAATAGCTTTTTTATTCGCCACATCGAGAGTGGCATCACCCGTATCGACCATCATGCTTATCGCATTGGACATTTTTGAAAGGTTGGATTCTGTTTTTGCTTTACTCATAGCATATGTAGATATTTCAGCAGCACCAACCATAATATTTTGAGCCATTTTCGATACCATCGCATCAGTCCTTGTAGCGGCTAAACGCGGTATCGCAACGGCGGCCAATATACCAAGAATCACTATGACAAATATCATTTCTATCATTGTAAAAGCGTTTTTCATGATTTTTCCTCTCTCCACTACTCCTCTTGCAAAACACTCCTACACCAATATTTGATTAAAATAATGAAGACAGATGGATGAAAGTTTTGAAAAAGAGGATTAAAGTGGATATTGTCGAGACAAGCTCGCACAAGACAGCGGACACTCGCCGCTATCTTCGTAGTTCGCTATACGCTTAGTATGTTACGTTGCTTCCGCCAAAAGAATGAGTTTTAGCACCACCACTCGATGTCAACAAACCATTTTTTCCAGCGACAGTTTTTACTTGAGAAAGTACACCACTTGGACAATCGTTTGTAGTGCTTGAAATAGGTGAAACAGTGATGTTACCATCAGCAGTAGAAGAGATAGTGAAACATTTCAACTGGCTACAAGCGGAAGAAGAAGTGTTGATATCGCTGATATTACCATCTGCTGTATATTTGCTTCCCGCATCTTGAACACAAGTTGACAAGTTGGAAACTTCTCTAGATACTTTCGCATCATCACGTGTAGCTGTAAGTTTTGGAATAGCAACAGCCGCCAAAATACCCAAAATAACGATCACGAAGATCAACTCGATCATTGTAAAACCTGCTCTTTTCATAAGAGACTCCTTAGTGTAGATTTGTATGTTACACTGGTAACACGTAAGAGAATTATCGAATATTTCTCTTTAAAGACAGCTTAATCCATACTGTTTTTACTAAATTTTGTTTTGTTAACTTATGTTTATATGAAAATCAGGTTATTACATAGTTAGAGTGATATATTTGGAATGTTTTTTGCTTGTTATATTCAATAAAGAAAAACGGAGGGCTATATGTTACACATCACCAAATCGTTCGAACTTTTAAAAGAAGCACTCGATTACCGCTCGATTCGTCAAGACATGATAGCTTCGAACATAGCCAATGCCGACACTCCGTTTTACAGACCAAAAGATATCCGTTTCGAAGAGAAACTCGCCGAACAAAAAGCCAAAGTGTTCCATCATGACTCCCATACCTTGGAGCTTGCAAAAACTTCAACAAAACATCTCGACCCGCTAGGTGATGCGGCAACGTCCAAAGCGCAGATTTTCTTCAGAGACGGGCATATGGCTCGAAACGACGGTAACAGCGTCGATTTGGACGTTGAAACAAGCGAGATGGCGAAAAACTCCGTTATGTACAATGCCTTGGTAAACGGCATGAAAAAACAGGCGGGTATTTTTAGAGCGGTGCTCGATTATAGTGCGAAAGTACAGTAAGGATTAGAATATGGCAGGATTTTTAAGTAGTTTCGACATCAGCGGATACGGCCTTTCGGCTCAGCGCGTTCGTGTAAACGTCATCAGTTCCAACATCGCAAACGCACAAACCACACGTACCGAAGAGGGGGGACCCTACAGAAGACGCGAGGTGGTTTTCAAAGCGGTCGATTTTGGCAAATACCTAAACGACGCGCTGTCGAAAAACGAAAACGAGGTAGGTTACAGCGACCCGCTCGATGAAGGGGATTTTGGAAAAAAACCAAATCCTGCTATAATGAGCGTAACGGTAGATAAAATCGTACGCGACGACACCAAGCCGAAAATGAAATACGACCCGACCCACCCAGATGCGGATGCGAACGGCTATGTCGCCTACCCAAATATCAATCCCGTGGTCGAAATGGCCGATTTGGTAGAAGCGACACGGACATACCAAGCCAACGTGGCGGCGTTTCAAAGCGCCAAAGATATGGCGAATTCAGCCATTACGTTGTTTCAATAGATAGATAGGAGAAAAGAGTGAGCGGAATCGACAAAATAGCCTCCCCAAGCACTGCCGAGCTCTTCAAACAAAAAGAGAGCGGCATCGAGGACAATAGTGCCGGAGGATTTGCGGACAAACTCAAAAACGCCCTTGAAGATGTCAACGAAGTGCAACAAAAAGGGGACGAGGCCATGGCGGATTTGGCAACGGGACAAGTCAAAGACCTTCATCAAGCAGCCATCGCAATCGGAAAAGCGGAGATGCACATGAAACTGATGCTCGAAATTCGCAACAAAGCCCTAAATGCCTACAAAGAGCTTAGCCGCACACAAATGTAGCTCTTGCACCGCTTGAATATATGAACAGACAAAGCCACCGTCAAGTAAAGCAATTTCTCCTTCTTTTCGTTGTCATTCTCGCAGCGTTCTTGCTCTTTCTCGGTGTTGTTATCGGAAATATCATCTCTCCAAAACAGCTTCCCTCACTATACACAAAACGTACGACAAAAGCGATGCGCGGCTCCATCATCACAGCTGACGGCTTTCATGTGGCAAAAAGTCAAAAACTCTACAAAGCGGTGGTCGATACCCGCTACATCGACAAAGAAAAACTCGACCTTTTCATCGCTCTTTTTAGCATCTATGCCGACATTCCCGAAAAAAAAGTGCGCCAAAGGCTCAAAAAAAGAAGAGGAAGCGTCGTCTTGAGCTACGACATCCCCCAAAAAGAAGCACAGTATCTCAAGCAACTCTCCCGAGAGCTTCGCCGATTCAAAGTTTTCAAAAGTATCAAAAACCCAAAAACGGGCATCTACACCTTACGCGCGCTTAGCGTCATAGAAAGCGGGGAAGACCGTATATACCCTTATGGCGATGCATTGACTCCGGTCATTGGATATCCCCACAAAGTCGAAGAAAACGGTTACACCCTCTCAAAAGGGGTCAAGGGGCTTGAAAAACGTTTCGAATCGGAACTCGAAGCACGAAAGGAGGGAGTGATTTCGGGTCAAAGAGACGTTCTTGGGTATATGATACTCAACAAAGAAAGCTACATCAAAGAACCGCTCGATGGAATGGATATAAAACTCACCATCAACCTAAGTTTGCAGCTACGTCTTGAAAAGATGCTTGAAAAGATGAAAAAGAAAATGGGAGCCAAAGAGGTTTTTCTCACCGTCATGGACTCTTCCAGCGGCAGAGTGCTCGCTTTGGCAAGCTCCAACCGCTATCTGCCCGAACATATCAGACGCAAAGACTACCCCTCGCTCAACACCTCCGCCATAGAGTTCAGTTTCGAACCCGGAAGTGTCATCAAGCCTATCACCTTTGCCATCCTTTTGCAAAACAAACTCGTCAACCCCTACGAAATCGTAAACGGGCACAAGGGGCGTTTCAAAATCGGCAGAAAAACCGTTACCGACGAACACAAGTTTACATGGCTTAGTGCCGAAGACGTCATCGTACACTCCTCCAACGTCGGTATGGCGCAACTCGCCCAACGGCTTGACGGCGGAACGTTCCACGAAGGGCTGCTTCGCTTTGGATTCGCACACAAATCGACTCCCGATCTCGTTTACGAAAAGCGCGGCTCCATCCCCCCTTCGATAAAACTCGAAAACGAAATCTACAAAGCGACGACAAGTTACGGATACGGTATGCGTGTCAATCTGATGCAGCTCATTCGCGCTTACAGTACTTTCAACAACCAAGGAAAACGTGTCGAACCCTACCTTGTCGAAGCGTTCATCGACCGAGGGGAAGAGATAAAAACCCAACACGAAGAACCTGTACGCGTCATCGACTCCGCAACCGCGACAAGGATGCAGCGCATACTGATAAAAACGGTACTCAAAGGTACCGGCAAAGCCGCCATTACGCCGGGGCTAGTCGTAGGCGGTAAAACAGGTACGGCACACTTGGTCGAAAAAGGGCGTTACGTTCAAAAATACAACACTTCCTTTTTAGGGTTCGCCAATGACAAAACACACCGCTATACCATAGGTGTCGTCGTTCGACAACCCCAAAAAAACCATTTCGCTTCCCAAACCGCCGTGCCCGTGTTCAAAAAAGCGGTCGATATTATGATTAGGGAAAACTATTTAGAGCCAGATATTGTCAAGCAGTCTCGTTGAGCCGACAATCGCCTCTACCAATACGATGGTATCCCCGATGACGACCTGCTTTATAGATTCGAAACGGCGATTGACTACCACAAGGTATTCCACCTCCAAAGGCTCCAAACGCTTTTTCATCGCTTCGATGATTTTCTCGCTTTCAAGCTCCCCTTTTGTGACCAAACTGCGCGCGAGATTGAGCGAAGAGGAGATTTTCAGCGCTTCTTTTCGCTCCTCTTTGGAAAGATAGACGTTTCGGCTGCTTAGTGCCAGACCGTCACTCTCACGCATCGTTTCGCACGGCACTATCTCCACGTCCAAAAAGAGGTTTCGCACCATCTCTTCGATGAGAAAAAGCTGTTGAGCGTCTTTTTTGCCGAAATACGCGCGCGAAGGGGAGACGATATGCAAAAGTTTGAGCACGACGGTCAATACACCGCTAAAATGCCCCGGTCTTGTCGCACCTTCTAAAATATACCCGCGCACAAGCGGCGCTTCGACGAACACTTCGTCTTTGCCGTACATCTCATCGACCTGAGGCAAAAAAAGGTAATCGACTCCGGAAAGTTCACATATTTTTCTATCGGCTTCTTCTTTTCTTGGGTATTTGTCCAAATCCTCCCCTTGAAGAAACTGGGTCGGATTGACGAATATCGAGACGACGACAACGTCGTTTTGGGTTCTTGCTTGCTTTATGAGACTCACATGACCTTCATGGAGCGCTCCCATCGTCGGCACGAAACCTACCGTACCCCCTACCTGTTTCAAAATCGTTTGCAACTCTTTAGCCGAAGTGATAATTTGCATCGTTTTAAGCCTTGATATAATATAATACACCTCGAATTATACTGAATAAACGGATAAAATATGGATAACTACGAATACAGCGAACTACTTAAAGAACTTCAAACGAAAATGGACAACATCACCGGTGTCGTCGAACCGCAAAAACTCCAAAGCCGCCTTGCGGAGATAGAAGAACTCGAAAACAGTGCCGGATTTTGGGACGATGCCGCAAATGCGGCGAAAGTACAAAGAGAAAAAACACAACTCGAGCGTAAACTCGAAAAGTACAACGGTGCAAAAACCGCTCTTGACGATGCCGTAGAGCTTTTCGAGATGGCAAAAGAGGAAAACGACGACGAAACCATCGCTACCCTTTTCGAAGAGGCCGAAGAGCTGAAAAACCGCATCCGCTCCATGGAGATAGAAGTACTCCTAAGCGGTGAACAAGATGGTAACAATGCCATCCTTTCCATCCATCCCGGAGCAGGAGGAACCGAGTCGCAGGACTGGGCGAGCATGTTGCTTCGTATGTACAAGCGTTTTGCGGAACGTAGAGGCTGGAGCGTGGAAGTTTTGGACTACCAAGTGGGGGAAGAAGCGGGTATCAAAGACGCTTCGATACTTATCAAAGGGGAAAATGCGTACGGATATCTCAAAACCGAAAACGGCATCCATCGTCTTGTGCGTATCTCGCCGTTTGACTCCAACGCCAAACGCCACACCTCTTTTAGTTCGGTGATGGTCTCTCCTGAAGTCGATGACAACATCGACATCACGATAGAAGACAAAGATATCCGCATCGACACCTATCGTGCAAGCGGTGCGGGAGGGCAACACGTCAACAAAACCGAGAGTGCGATTCGCATCACCCATATACCCACAGGGATTGTCGTACAGTGCCAAAACGACCGAAGCCAGCACAAAAACAAGGCTACCGCTTTGAAAATGCTCAAATCTCGACTTTACGAACTGAAACTTGAAGAGCAAAAAGCGGAAGCGGACGGCATACCAAAAAGTGAAATAGGCTGGGGGCATCAAATACGCTCTTATGTCCTTCAACCCTACCAACAAGTCAAAGACAACCGAAGCGGCGAAGCGTACAGTAACGTGTCAGCGATATTAGACGGTGATTTGGACAAACTCATCGAAGATGTCCTCATCGCTCAAAACAAGCGATAGCGTTTTTGCGCAGCAAAATGTTTCTTCAGAAAACAAGCGATAGCGCTCCCGAAGGGATGTTTCCTTGAAAACAAGCGATAGCGTTTTTGCGTAGCAAAATGTTTTCTCAGTTCTAGTTTTTCAACGATAGAGGTACGATGAATCTTATAAAAGAGTTTTTACACCATGACAAATGTTCCTATCTTGAAGGTAAAGAGCAAACCCTTCATTACAAAATCATCGAAAACTGCTCTAAAGAGTGCAATCATACCCTTATAGAAACAGGGTACAGACGGTTTGGGAAGATGTACTTTCGACCCATATGCGCCGCTTGCAACGAGTGCCAAAGTATCAAAATCGATGTGGAAAACTTCTCTTTTACCAAATCGAAACGCCGTGTACTACGAAAAGCGCAAGATTTGTCCATAATGATTCAAAAACCAAGTATCACTCAAGAGCACATAGAGCTGTTCAAAAAATACCACCTTTGGAAAAAAGAGAAAAACGGTTGGGAGTACCATGATGTTACCTATAACGGATATTTTAGCTCTTTTGTCGACGGAGCGTACGATTACGGGTACGAAGTGCTCTATTTTTATGAAGACAAACTCATAGGGGTCGATCTAATCGACATACTTCCAGAGGGGATTTCTTCGATCTACTTTTACTACGATCCAGATTACGCGAAGTATAACTTAGGGAAACTTTCCCTTTATTATCAAATCATCATGGCAAAAGAGCGGGGGCTTAAATGGATATACTTGGGCTACTACGTCAAAGACTGCCCGAGTCTGGCATACAAAGCGGAGTACAAGCCCTACCTTACACTCCAAGGAAGACCATCGGGTCTATATGAAGCAAGGTGGGAAAAAACGCGGGAGTAGCGGCTTATTTTTCGCCAAGCTCTTTTTTCTGTTCCTCTTCTATTTGTCGTTTTTTTCGTTTGAGTTCTTCTTCGAGTTTCTTTTGGAGCTGTTCTTGTCTTCTCTTATCTTTTTCACGAAGTCTGCGAATCTTCTCTTGCTCGCGAAGTTTTTTTAGTTTTCGGTAATACTCCGCGGAACTTTTCGTATTTTTTCTCAATTCGCTCTCTTGGATAACTCGCTTGAACTCCCCTTTTGGTTCGAACTGACCTTTGTGTTCTTCCCAGAAGCTCACGATTTTGTTTCTATTTCTTTTCGTATCGATTATACCCGTATCGAGCAACTCCATAACACTTTTGTAATCCCCTTTTTTCAAAGAAGACTCAAAAAGGGAATTCGCACTTCTTACGAAAAAATCGTTTTGCTTCGCGAGTGTTCTTAGACGTTTTAGGTAAGTTTTGGCTTGATCTTTTTTTTCACCGCTTTCGACTGCGAAACCAAGCTCTTTGGTTTCTTTTACCTTTTTTATGTAAGTATCGACTTTAGGGGCGAAGGCAGCGTAAGATTTTACGTTTTTGAGTTTGGCTATCTTGTTTGCGTTATTGTAAATTCCATCTCCAAGCGCTGCATAGACATGAGGATTGGCGGCATATACTCCAGCTATGATAGTTAAAAATAGGATTATCGCTTTCATGTAGTCTCCTTTAACCGGTTTGTAAAACTCTGCATCCAGAGCTTGACAAAAAGGTTATGCACACACAAAGTGTGCATAGAAAAGCTTACGCGTTTCTCTTTTTGATGATCTCTTCCGCAACGTTTCTTGGAACTTCTTCGTAATGATCGAATTCCATAGAGTATGTCGCACGACCTTGAGTAGCACTTCTTAGGTCTGTAGAGTAACCGAACATCTCAGAAAGTGGAACGAAAGCATCGACGATTTTGTTTCCGCTTCTATCGCTCATAGAGTTGACCTGTCCACGTCTTCTGTTAAGGTCTCCGATAACATCACCCATGTATTCTTCAGGAACTTCCACTTCGACTTTCATCATAGGCTCGAGGATTGCAGGATCGGCTTTTTTCGCACCCTCTTTGAATGCCATAGAACCGGCAAGTTTGAACGCCATTTCAGATGAATCGACTTCGTGGTAAGAACCGTCATAAAGGGTAACTTTGACATCTTCGATAGGATATCCTGCAAGTACACCGTTTTGCATCGCTTCTTCGACACCTTTTTCAACCGCTGGGATGTACTCTTTAGGGATAACACCACCTTTGATTTCGTTAACGAACGTAAACCCTTCACCCGGCTCAACCGGCTCGATTTTGATAAACACATGACCGAATTGACCGCGACCACCGGATTGTTTCGCGTATTTGTACTCTTGATCGACCGGTTTTTTGATCGTTTCGCGGTAACTAACTTGCGGCGCACCAACTTCAGCTTCCACTTTGAACTCACGTTTCATACGGTCAACGATAATCTCAAGGTGCAACTCACCCATACCGGAGATTATAGTCTGACCTGTTTCTTCGTCCGTGTGAACTCTAAAACTTGGATCTTCCGCTGCAAGTTTTGCAAGCGCGATACCCATTTTCTCTTGGTCCGCTTTTGTTTTTGGCTCGACCGCAACGGAGATAACCGGTTCTGGGAATTCCATTCTCTCCAACACCACTTTGTCCTCTTCTGAACAAAGAGTATCACCTGTTGTAGTGTATTTAAGACCGACAACCGCACCGATTTCACCCGCGTAGATCTCTTTGATCTCTTCACGTTTGATCGCATGCATTTTCATGATACGACCTACACGCTCTTTTTTCTCTTTCGTAGAGTTGAGTGTGTATGAACCAGCTTCCAAGCTACCGCGATATACACGGATGAAAGTCAATTGCCCAACGAACGGGTCGGTCATAATTTTAAATGCAAGTGACGCGAATGGACCGTCATCAGTAGATTCGACAAAGACCTCTTGATCAGGATCGTCCATCTTCGTACCGCGAATCGGCGGAACCTCAGTAGGTGCTGGGAGATAATCGACAACGGCGTCAAGAAGTGTTTGAACACCTTTGTTTTTAAACGCGGTACCACACGTCATCGGAACGATTTCCATCCCTACTGTCGCTTTTTTGATACCTCTCATAATCTCTTCGGTTGTAAGCTCTTCACCCTCCATGTATTTTTCCATAAGGTCTTCGTTAGCTTCACATGAAGAGATCTCTTCGATCATCTTTTCTCTGTACTCTTCCGCTTTTTCGGCAAGTTCAGGACGGATATCTTGCTCATGGTACGCCGAACCCATAGCCGCTTCAGCGTCCCATACGATCTCTTTCATTTTTACAAGATCGATAACACCTTCGAAGTTATCCTCAGCACCGATTGGAAGTTGGATAGGTACCGGATTCCCTTTGAGTCTTTCACGAATCTGTTTTTCAACTTCGTAAAAATCAGCACCCGTTCTGTCCATTTTGTTTACAAAAACGATAGATGGAACACCGTATCTGTTTCTTTGTCTCCAAACCGTTTCGGACTGTGGCTGAACCCCACCGACCGCACAGAAAACGGAAACCGCACCGTCAAGTACACGCATAGAACGTTCAACTTCGATCGTGAAGTCAACGTGCCCCGGAGTGTCGATGATGTTGATCTGTTTTCCTCTCCATTCACATGTAGTAGCCGCAGAAGTGATCGTAATCCCTCTTTCTTGCTCCTGTTCCATCCAGTCCATAGTGGCGGCACCGTCGTGAACCTCACCGATTTTGTGCTCGACACCGGTATAGAAAAGGATTCTTTCCGTAGTGGTCGTTTTACCGGCATCGATGTGTGCCGCGATCCCGATATTTCTGAGATCTTCGAGTTTATGACTTCTTGCCATTTGTTATCCTTACCATCTATAGTGAGCGAACGCTTTATTCGCTTCAGCCATTTTATATGTATCTTCTTTTTTCTTGAATGCCGCACCTTTTTGGCTCGCTGCATCCATCAATTCGTTTGCAAGTCTCTCCGCCATAGTACGCTCGTTTCTCTTTCTTGCCGCATCGACCAACCATCGAATAGCCAAAGAGAGCTGACGTACAGGTCTTACCTCTACTGGAACTTGGTATGTTGCACCACCTACACGGCGACTTTTCACTTCCAAAACCGGTTTGATGTTCTCGATAGCTTCGTTGAACACCTCGATACCGCTTTTTTCACCTTTTGCACCGATCATATCAAGTGCTTGGTACAAAATCTTTTCCGCAACCGATTTTTTTCCATCAAGCATAATCTTGTTGATGAACTTCGTTACAACTTTGCTGCCATAAATCGGGTCTGGCATAATCTCTCTAATTGGAGCTCTTCTTCTTCTCATTAATTAATCCTCTCTTCAATTTGTCGTTTCAAATTTACTCAAAGTGTTTCGTAGAACTACTCCACCCTGTGCTCGCTTGAAATCTGTTAGTTTTTTTAAAGAAACTTATTTTTTAGGTTTCTTAGTACCGTATTTAGAACGTGAAACGGTTCTGTTAGCAACACCTGCCGTATCGAGTGCACCACGAACAATGTGATACTTAACACCCGGAAGGTCTTTCGTTCTACCGCCACGTACAAGAACGATAGAGTGCTCTTGAAGGTTGTGACCTTCACCCATGATGTATGAGATAACCTCATAACCTGAAGTCAATCTAACTTTAGCAACCTTTCTCAAAGCGGAGTTAGGTTTTTTTGGCGTTGTAGTATATACTCTCGTACATACACCGCGACGCTGTGGACAGTTGACAAGAGCCGGTGATTTAGACTTTTTGATCACCTTTTTACGCTCTTTACGAACCAATTGGTTGATTGTAGGCATACAATTCCTTTCAAATTTTTTTCCAGTAGTGTAATCCCTCGCCAAAGAGTAGCGGGAATTTAACTTGGAATTATATTAAAGTTCTATTTAAAATAAGCTTATTTTTAAAAATGTAGGAAAATACTGAGAAGATTGGTAATGGGTGGAGAGAGGTTTGGAGATTATTTCTCCAAAACCACCTCTTTGTCTTTGTAGATACCGGTACCCACAGGAATGGTTCTACCGATGATGACGTTTTCTTTCAAGTCGTTGAGGTCATCGACTTTGGACGATACCGCAGCTTCTGTGAGCACTTTTGTCGTATCTTGGAAAGAGGCCGCGGAGATGATGCTGTCCGCACTTACAGCCGCTCTTGTGATACCCACAAGGAACGGTTCTGCGATTGCCGGGCGACCTCCGAGTTTGACGATCTTTTCGTTTTCTTGTTTGAATTTGGTTTTACTGACCAAATCACCTTCGATAAACTTCGTATCGCCCGCTTTGACGATTTTGACTTGTCGAAGCATCTGCGTAAAGATGATTTCGATGTGTTTGTCGGCAATGTTCACCCCTTGGCTTCTATATACCTGTTGCACTTCGCTTACAAGATAGTTGTATAGTGCTTTGACACCCATGATGCGAAGCAGTTCATGTGAAGAGATTACACCGGTAGTGAGACGCTCCCCTGCATGCACGTAGTCACCTTGGTTGACAACCGGCGAGAGCGATTTATCGACAAAGTACTCTCTAACGTTTCCGGTATCGCTTGTAACGATGATGCGCACTTTCCCGCGTAGCGGTTTACCGAAGCTCACCACACCGTCTATCTCGGAAATAAGCGCACTGACTTTCGGTCTTCTACCCTCGAACAACTCACTAACACGCGGCAAACCACCGGTGATATCGCTCGATTTTTGAAGCGCTTTTGGAGTTTTCGCCAAAATATCGGCAATCTTGACTTCATCGCCGTCATTGACGAAGATCGAAGATTTCGGTGAAATCTGATAACGCAACAACTCCCCATCTTCGGTCGCCAAGACGATAGTCGGCTTGTACTCCGCCGGAATGTGGTCGTTGATCATAAGTCTTGTCTTACCTGTAAGCTCATCGACTTGCTCGGTTGCAGTAGTACCGATGATGATATCTTCGAACTTGACCGTACCGTTCGCTTCCGAGATGATAGGGTTGGAGTATGGATCCCACTCCGCAATCACGATGGACTCGTCACTTGCAGGCTTGGCGATAAGCGAGTCTTTCTCTACTGCCGTATCGTCATCGGCGACGATGATAGACCCACGAGCGATATAGTGGCGTGTCGCTTCACGGTTGTTGCTGTCGATAATAACGGCAAAAAGCCCTTTCTCTTCGACATCGTAACCTGCTTTGAGCCCTTCGAATCTCTCAAGATAATCCCCTTTGAGAAGGAAGTATTTGACCGTACCCGCCTCACCGGCTTGAATTTTTTGCGTAACAGGCGCGCCGTCATCCACAAGAAGTTCCGAAGCGTAAGGGATACGTGATGGAATGTTCCATCCGTCTTTGATAGTTTCTACTATACTCTCCCCTTCTGCAACTTCTACGCCACTTTCGTACGGCAAATAGTACTTCCCTTCGATTCGTCCGCCAACACCGGCAAGTTCGTTCGGTTTCGCCACTTCGTTCTTTCTCAAGATATAGCGCTGTGTATCCTCTTTGCCGACAATGCTGACAAGCACTTCATCATGGATAGTTTCGATTTTCACTTTACCGCCAAACGGCGCTTTGATTTTCGGCTCGACCAAAAGTACGGCAGCGTTACGGCGGTTGGCGACGATATGCTTACCGTTTTTATCGGTATATGTTTTTAGGTTGTAATAACGGATGAAACCTTCTTTTTCCGCGACAACTTGGCGCTCTTGCGCGGTCGAACTTGCCGTACCACCGACGTGGAACGTTCTTAGTGTCAACTGTGTACCCGGCTCACCGATAGATTGTGCAGCGATAATCCCTACGGCCTCACCGACACGAACGATGTGCCCGCTCGCAAGGTCAACCCCGTAACAAAGCGCACATACACCACCTTCACTTTTACAAGTAGTCGGTGTTCTGATGATTGCGGACTTGATGCCCGCATCGGCGATCACTTTCGCTTTTTCTTCATCTATGAGTGTACCTTCGGCAAAAAGTATCTCGTTGGAGATAGGATCGATAATATCTTGCGCAAGAACACGTCCGTTTATACGATCCTCAAGTGATTCGATAAGGTTGTTTTGATCGCTGATATCGGTTATCTCGATCCCCTCATGGGTACAGCAATCATGCTCGACGATTTTGACGTTTTGCGCGACATCGACAAGCTTTCTTGTCAAGTATCCCGCATTCGCCGTTTTAAGCGCGGTATCGGCGAGACCTTTACGTGCACCGTGGGTAGAGATGAAGTATTCGATGACATTAAGACCCTCTTTGAAGTTCGAGGTAATAGGCGTTTCGATAATCTCACCGCTTGGTTTTGCCATCAATCCCCGCATACCGGCAAGCTGACGAATCTGTGCCGCAGAACCCCGCGCACCCGAGTCCGCCATCATGTAGATGGAGTTGAAGCCATCTTTGTCGGTTTTCATAAGCTCCATCATCTGCGCGGCTACGGTGTTGTTGGTGTCTGTCCAAACATCGACGATTTTGTTGTAGCGCTCTTGCTCGGTCAAAAGACCCGCTTCGAACTGCTTTTGAATCTCGATAACTTTCGCTTTCGATTCGGCGATTTTTGCGTATTTCGCTTCCGGAATCTTGACATCGTCGATCGAGATAGAAACACCCGCTTCGGTTGCGTAACGGAAACCGAGGTCTTTAAGGTTGTCCAAAAATTTCGCCGTTATGCCGATACCACCCTCTTTTTGAACGTAATCGACGAGGTTGTTGATGTTTTTCTTTTTCATCACTCTGTTCCACAAATCGACCGGAACGAAATCCGGGATAATCTCTTTTAAAATAAGACGTCCGGCAGTTGTCGTGATGATACGCCCATCGACTCTCGTTCTGATTTTTGCATGAATATCAAGCGCATTTTGATCGAGTGCGATTTTCACTTCATCGACATTGGCAAAAAGCTTGTTGCTTCCTTTGACACCGTTTTTCTCCAAAGAGATATAGTAGATACCAAGAACCATATCTTGCGACGGAGTGGCTATCGCTTTACCCGAAGCCGGAAGCAAAATATTCATAGATGCAAGCATCAACACTTTCGCTTCGGCGATCGCTTTTGAGCTAAGCGGTACGTGAACAGCCATCTGGTCACCGTCGAAGTCGGCGTTGAACGCGGCACAAACGAGTGGGTGAAGCTGAATCGCTTTACCGTCGATAAGGCGCGGGTGGAACGCTTGGATAGAGAGTTTGTGCAACGTCGGCGCACGGTTGAGCATGACAGGATACCCTGCAACAATCTCGTTGAGACATTCCCAAACTTCGTTTGTCTGCTCTTCTATCATTTTCTTCGCGGACTTGACGGTTGTAGCGTACCCTTTTTCTTCGAGTTTGGCTATAAGGTGTGGTTTGAAAAGCTCCAACGCCATTTTTTTCGGCAATCCACACTCGTCCATTTTCAAATCAGGCCCAACGACGATAACGCTACGCCCGGAGAAGTCAACCCTTTTCCCAAGAAGGTTTTGACGGAAGCGCCCTTGTTTCCCTTTGATAATCTCAGAGAGTGACTTGAGTGGGCGCTTGTTCGCACCTTTTACCGCATTGGCGCGTCTTCCGTTGTCAAAAAGCGCATCGACGGACTCTTGAAGCATACGTTTTTCGTTTCTGACGATAATCTCCGGTGCTTCAAGCTCCACAAGACGTTTAAGACGCTGGTTTCTGTTGATAACACGGCGATACAAATCGTTCACATCAGATACGGCGAACTTTCCACCGTCCAAACTTACAAGCGGTCTTAAATCGGGTGGAAGAACCGGCAAGATTGTAAGCATCATCCATGCAGGGTTGTTACCGCTATTGAGAAACGACTCGATAACTTTAAGGCGTTTTGCAAGCGTTTTTTTCTTCGCTTCGCTGTTGGTGTTTTCAAACTCTTCTTTTAGCTGCGTGAACAACTCAACCAAGTCGATATCATCGAGCAAGTCGCGAACGACCTCACCACCCATACGCGCTTTGAATCCAAGCTCCCCAAAACGTGAAACGAGCGTTCTGTACTGCTCTTCGTTGAGAACGTCGTACTTTTTGACAGGTGTTTTTCCCTCTGCGTCGTAGTATGCTTCACCACCCTCTTCGACGATGTACGCTTCATAGTAAAGTACACGCTCCAAATCTTTCATCTTCACGCCAAGAAGCGTTCCGATACGTGATGGAAGAGAACTTACATACCAAATATGCGCAACAGGCGTAACAAGGTCGATATGCCCCATACGGGTACGGCGAACTTTCGATGCCGTTACTTCGACACCACATTTTTCACATACCACACCTTTGTAGCGCATTTTTTTGTATTTACCACACAAACACTCGTAATCGCGCACAGGACCGAAAATTTTCGCACAAAACAGTCCGTCTCGCTCAGGCTTGAGCGTACGGTAATTGATCGTTTCGGGTTTTTTTACTTCCCCATGACTCCAAGAGAGTATCTTTTCTGGACTCGCAAGCTTGAATTGAAGCTGCTTGATATCTTTTGGTCTATTCTCTTCACTAATTTCGATAGGTACTAATTTACTCATCCTCTTCCACCTCGTCAAAAATCTCTACATCAAGTGCAAGCGCTTGAAGCTCTTTTGTAAGTACAAATAGCGTTTCTGGGATACCCGATTCAGGTACGAGTTCCCCTTTCGTGATCGCTTTGTACGCTCTAACACGTCCGTCAACATCATCCGATTTGATTGTAAGCATCTCTTTAAGAACTGCCGAAGCACCGTATGCTTCAAGTGCCCAGACCTCCATCTCACCGAATCTCTGACCACCAAAGAGTGCTTTACCACCGACCGGTTGCTGTGTAACGAGTGAGTAAGGTCCGGTTGAACGCGCGTGAATCTTCTCATCGACTAGGTGATGGAGCTTGAGAATATACATATAACCCACGTTTACGCGTTCTTTAATCTTCTCGCCCGTTCTACCGTCGTAAAGAACCGATTTTCCGTCTTCATCCATACGTGCCAGCTCATAAAGCTTTCTAAATTCCTCTTGGTTGACCGCTTCGAAAATCGGCGTGGCGAATTTCACCCCCTTCGCCCAGTCTCTTGCATGGTCGAGGAACTCTTCGTCACTCATCGCTTCGATTGTCTCTTTGGCGTTCATCAACTTCGCGACGTCCGCTATTTCTATCATTTTAGCGCGAAGTTTTTGAATGTAATCTTTTTGTTTTTCATCGAACATCGCTTGAATCTGATTACCAAGCTCACGTCCGACCATACCAAGGTGCATCTCGAGAATCTGACCGATATTCATACGTGATGGAACCCCAAGCGGGTTCAAGCACACATCGACGGTTCTTCCATCTTCCATATACGGCATATCGACTTCAGGAACGATGTTCGAGACAATACCTTTGTTCCCGTGACGCCCCGCCATTTTGTCCCCGACTTTGAGTTTACGTTTGGTTGCGATGTAAACTTTGACCGTTTTTACGACACCGTTAGGAAGGATGTCATCTTTTTCCAAGATATTGAGTTTTTCCTCATGCTCGTCTCTAAAGAGGCGTTTTTGTTTTTGGAAATAGTTCTTCGTTTTGTTGTACTGGTCTTGCACCTCTTCGCTGAAACTTTTGACGATATTGTTCATTGCGAAACGGTTGACGTTGACCAAATCGTCCGCTACGATGAAGTCTCCGGCTTTGTACTCTTTCTCGCCTATCTTCACATCTTTTTCAAGTGGCGCTTTTGTAAGCAAGTCGGTGATTTTGAGCATCTCCTCCTTGTCTATCATAAGGAGTCTGTCGTAATGCTCACGCTCGAGTTGATTTCGCTCCTCTTTTTCAAGTTCGAGTGCTCTTGGGTCTTTGTCGTACCCTTTTTTCGTAAAGACCTTGACATCGACGACGACACCTTCCATAGACGGCGGACAATAAAGGGACTTGTTGACGACATGTCCCGCTTTTTCACCGAATATCGCACGAAGAAGTCTTTCTTCCGGAGTCGGTTTGACCTCACCTTTAGGGGAAACTTTACCCACAAGTATCATCCCTCCTTTGACGCGTGTACCGACTTTGACGATACCGCTTTCATCGAGGTGCGCAAGGTCTTCGTCGCGTACATTTGGAATATCGCGAGTAATCTCTTCTACACCATGTTTGAGTTCTCTCGCTTCGAGCTCTTTTTCATAGATGTGAACCGAAGTGAACGCATCTTTTCTAATAAGCTTTTCACTGATAACGATCGCATCCTCGAAGTTGTACCCGTTCCATGGCATAAACGCAACCATCGCGTTGACACCTAAAGCCAACTCACCTTGGTCCATATTCGGACCATCGGCGATAATCTCACCCGCTTCCACTTTTTGCCCGACTTTTACGATAGGCTTTTGGGTAAAGCTGGTGTTTTGGTTGGTGCGCAAGTTCTTTTGAAGCGGATAGTAGTCGATGTATATCTCATCTTCGGTTTTTCCCATGATATAGATATATTTCGCATCGACTTTCTCCACGACACCTGCGCGTTTAGCTTTGACACACTCCCATGAATCTCTTGCGACGATTTTTTCTATACCTGTTCCGACCATCGGAGCTTGCGCTCTTAGAAGCGGTACGGCTTGACGCTGCATGTTCGACCCCATCAATGCACGGTTGGCGTCGTCATGCTCCAAAAATGGAATGAGGCTTGCGGCGACACCGACAACCATAGCGCTGGAAAGGTCGGCATACTGACACTCTTTAGGTGAGCGTTGCAATATCTCACCATCTTTTCTAACGGTGATGAGCTCTTCAACGAACTGCCCTTTTTCATCCACTTCGTTCGAAGCGGCAGCAATTGTCATCCCCTCTTCTTGCGTAGCGGTAAGGTAAACGATCTCATCGGTAACGATACCGTCTTTAACCACTTTGTACGGCGCTTCGATAAAACCGTGCTCGTTTACTTTCGCATAACTTGCAAGGGTGTTGATAAGACCGATGTTTTGCCCCTCCGGAGTTTCGATTGGACAGATACGCCCATAGTGAGTCGGGTGAACGTCACGCACTTCGAAACCGGCGCGTTCTTTGACAAGCCCCCCTTCACCAAGAGCAGAAAGTCTTCTTTTGTGCGTAATCTCAGAAAGCGGGTTGGTTTGATCCATAAACTGCGAAAGCTGCCCGCTACTGAAGAACTCCATAATCGTCGAAGTGATCATCTTCGAGTTGACAAGGTCATGCGGCATCAAGTCGGCCATTGGCCCACTCATCGTAGAGAGTTTGTCTTTGATGGCTTTTTGCATTTTCACCAAGCCGTTGTGCACTTCGTTGCCAAGAAGCTCACCGATAGAACGGATACGGCGGTTTCCAAGGTGATCACGGTCGTCGATATGCCCTTGACCGTTTTTGACTTTGATAACGTATTTGACGGTTTCGATAATATCTTCGTGAGTGAGAACCGTAACGTATTCCGGAATGTTCAAGTCAAGCTTGTGGTTCATCTTCATACGACCGACTTTGGTCAGGTCGTAACGCTCAGGATCGAAGAAAAGCTGGTTGACGAAAATCTTCGCAGCTTCTTTGGTTACCGGCTCTCCCGGTCTCATAACTTTGTAGATACGAATAGCCGCAAGGTCGTTTTCGTCTTCTATCTCTTCGGTTTGTTTGAGTAGTTTCAACGAATCCGCATCGGCATTGAACGCGTTGATAATGGAGCTATCGACACCATCGGCGAGGTCGTTGGCGATTTTGAATTCCTGCACGCCAAGTTCGGTTATTTTCTTGAGCTTCGTTTCGTCAAGGTGGGTCATGGTATCGAAAAGCACTTCACCCGTTTCTGGATCGACAATCGGCTCGGCGAGGTATCTATCAAGAAGTATCTCGACAGGATACTCGACATATTCGACACCGCTTTCTTTGAGTTTTTCCGCTTTTTTCGCAGAGAGTCTTTTCCCTGCAGGCAACAAAACGTTACCGTCCATGTCAACCAAATCGTAATCGAGGCGACCTTTATAGTCGTCCACTTCGAATTTCGTAGCGAACTTCCCTTCTTTGATTTCAATAGATTGAATCGGGTAGAAAAGCTTGAGAATATCTTGTTTTGAGTACCCAAGCGCTCTGAACATGATCGTTACAGGTACTTTTCTACGCTTGTTGATTCTCATATAAAGAATATCTTTAGGATCGTACTCGAAATACAGCCAACTACCACGATCGGGGATAATCTGCCCCGTGTAGATAAGCTTGTTACCCGCGGTTGTAGATTCTTCCTCTTTGAAGATGACACCCGGCGAGCGGTGAAGTTGGTTCACGACGACTCTCTCGACACCGTTGATGATGAAAGAGGTTCTATCGGTCATCAACGGGATGTCGCGAACGAAGATGCTTTGTTCTTTGATATCTTTTACACCGAGTTTCTCTTTGGTATTTTCATCTCTTTCCCAAAGCACGAGGCGTGTTTTCATTCTAAGACTTACTGCATAAGTAAGCCCTCTTTCCATACACTCCCTTACGGTGTATTTCGGTTTTGTGATCTCACTTCCAAGATACTCGATACTTAGACGGTTTTGTGCGTCATGGATTGGAAAAACGGAGTTGAAAACTTGCTCCACACCGCTTTGTTTGCGATCTTTTTTTCCAAGCATCAAGAATTTTTCGTATGAACTTTGTTGTAGTTGAAGAAGATTTGGTACTTCTATCTCTTGAGGAGTTTTAGAGAAGTCTACGCGAAGACGATTTCCAGAGTTTAGTGTGTTTAACATAGGCAACCTCGTAAGTTAATAATAGAAGAGATGACGGCGTCCCGTCCCTCTTGGCACAAATGGCTTTTTTGCCACACAGCGCAAGTGCTGTTTATACCTGGCGGTATAAACGGACAAAGGGCACTTTCACTAAAAGACCTCCGTCTTTTCGCAAAAGAGCCCATATTTTCGGGCAAAGCCCGAATGAAGAAAGAGTAAGAGAACTTACTTAAGCTCGACGCTTGCCCCAGCCTCTTCAAGTTGTTTTTTCGCTTCTTCAGCAGTCTCTTTATCAACACCTTCTTTGATAGTAGATGGAGTTGACTCAACAGCTTCTTTCGCTTCTTTAAGACCAAGACCTGTAAGAGCGCGAACAGCTTTGATGACGTTGATTTTCTTAGCACCAGCATCGGTAAGAACAACGTCGAATTCAGTTTTTTCTTCAGCAGCAGCACCAGCGTCACCACCAGCAACACCAGCAACAGCTACAGGTTGTGCAGAAACACCGAATTTTTCTTCGAACTCTTTTACAAGCTCAGACAATTCAAGTACAGAAAGACCTGAAATATACTCTAATACATCTTCTTTAGTTACAGCCATTATAGCTCCTTTTCTATTTTTCTTTTATTTTATTTCAAAAGAGTGCCAGCTTATGCCGCCTCTTCTTCTTTTTTCTTTCTAAGCGCATCGAGACCAAATACAAAGTTTGTAAGTGGTGCCATCCAAGTTGCAGCGAGCATACCAAGAAGCTCTTCGCGTCCCGGAAGTTTTGCAAACGCTTCGATTTTCGCAACATCAGCAGGTTCTTTATCAAGATAACCGGCTTTGATTACGAATTTGTCGCTTTTTTTCGCAAAATCTGCAGCGACTTTCGCAGCGGCGATAACATCGTCAGACCATACGAAAATGTTAGTGTCTTTGATTTCGACACCTTCCATGCCTGCGTTTTTAAGTGCTATAGTTGCAAGTGTATTTTTGACAACTTGTACTTTCGCATCTTTAGCGCGCGCTGATTTACGAAGCTCTTCAAGCTCGCTTACGGTCAAACCTTTATAATCACAAATGACAACCGCAGTTGTATTTGCGAAATCGTTCGTAAGCTGCTCGATAACTTCAGCTTTTTTCGCTTTTAGCATTGTTTCTCCTTTCTGGACCAAGAAACTTCAAGAAGGGTGGCAAAGCCTGATTAAGTGCCAAAGCACCCCTATCTATCTCCAGCCCAAGATTCCAGATTTTCGAATCAACGAAAATCTTTACTTTAAGATACGCTATCTTAAAATAAAAACTTTCAAAAAACTCTTCGGCAAAAGCCGAAGATTATTTGATATCCATCAACTCTGTAGTATCGAGCGTGATAGCAGGGGACATCGTAAGGCTAAGAGCACCGTTTTTGATGTATCTACCTTTCGCGCTAGATGGTTTTTGTTTGTTGATTGCAGTAACGAAAGCTTCGAGATTCTCTTTGATTTGCTCGGCAGAGAAGCTCGCTTTACCGATACCTGCGTGGATATTCCCTTTTTTATCAACACGGAAATTCACTTGACCGCCTTTAACGTTTTTAACGGCAGTAGCGACGTCTGGAGTTACAGTTCCAGTTTTTGGGTTAGGCATCAAACCTTTTGGCCCGAGGATTCTACCAACTTGACCGACAAGACCCATACAATCAGGTGCAGCGACGACAATGTCGAAATCGATTTTACCATCTTTGATATCAGCGACAAGCTCGTCTGTACCTACGATATCCGCACCGGCTTCTTTTGCTTCGTCCGCTTTAGCGCCTCTAGCGAAAACGGCAACTCTAACCGTTTTACCGGTACCGTGAGGAAGAACAGTCGCACCGCGAACCATTTGGTCAGCGTGTCTTGGGTCAACGTTGAGGTTAAGTGCAACTTCAACAGTTTCATCGAATTTTGCGCTTTGAAGCTCTTTTACTTTTTCACTTGCTTCTGCAACGCTGTATTCTTTGTTTTCAATTTTTTCGATTAATTGCTTGTATCTTTTTGAAATCTTTTTAGCCATTTTTCAAACCTTTGTAAAAATTCTACCACTTTTTAGACAGACGCTGTGGTTGGCGACTTGTTAGTTAGGAGGAGATTATTCTTTAATCTCGATCCCCATACTTCTTGCACTACCTTCGATAGTTCTAGCGGCAGCTTCTTTGTCGTCAGTGTTAAGATCTTCTATCTTTTGCTCGACGATTTGCATAACTTGCTCTTTAGTGAGGCTTCCCACTTTGTTTTTAAGTGGGTTGTCGCTCCCTTTTTTGATACCGGCAGCTTTCATAATAAGCTCAGATGCCGGTGGCTGTTTCGTTATGAACGAGAAGCTTCTATCGTTGTAAACGGTAATGACAACTGGAACTTTGAATCCCATTTTATCTTTCGTTTTCTCGTTGAACGCTTTACAAAATTCCATAATGTTAACGCCTCTTTGACCTAGGGCAGGACCTACCGGTGGTGCCGGGTTAGCTTTACCCGCTTCGATTTGAAGCTTGATGTAATCCATGACTTTTTTTGCCATCGCTTTTCCTTTGTGTTGAAGTTAAGTTATATAATTTTTTCTACTTGCGTGTAAGAGATATCCACAGGAGTGGCTCTTCCGAAAATAGAAACGTTGAGTTTGAGCGTACCGTGTTCGAGGTCGTATTCGTCAACCGTGGCGGTAAAGTTCGCAAACGGCCCGTCGATAATACGCACCATCTCTCCTCTGTCGAAGAATACTTTCGGTTTTGGAGCAGCACGGTTGTTCACTTTATCCAAAATGACTTGAATATCGTTTTCGCTAAGTGGAGTCGGTTTGTTCCCCTCACCGATAAAACCGGAAACTTTCGGCAACGACTGGATAAGATGCTGAATGTTTGTGTCAAGATCGATTTTCGCAAAAACGTAACCGCTATAAAGTGAGCGCTCACTCACTTTCTTCTTACCGTCTTTGACTTCGATCACATCTTCTGTAGGAACGATTACGTCCGTGATTTTATCTTCAAGACCCATCTCTTTTACAAGATTGAGAATCGCCTCTTTTACCGCTCTATCGCTGCCGTAGGTTTGTATAGAATACCACTGATGTGCCATTATGTTCCTTTAACCCAGAATTGCTGAAACGATAGACGACATGATAAGATCGACCAAAGCCAAAAAAGCAGCAACAGCCGACACCACGACTACGACACTTATGAAAGCCTGCTTGACTTGCGGTTTAGTCGGGAAAATTACTTTGGCAAGTTCGAGTTTCGCGTCTTTGAAAACTTTTGCTATATCCATCTTATCACTTTATATTGATCTTCATTTCTTATACAAAAAGCTCGTAAGCCTTTCGAATAAAAAATGGTGGCAGGCGAGGAGGGACTCGAACCCCCAACCATCGGATTTGGAATCCGGCGCTCTACCATTGGAGCTACTCGCCTAAGAGTACACAAGATGAAATTATAATTTCATCTCTTTGTGTACTGTATGCTCTCTACAGAATTTGCAGTATTTTCTTACAGAAAATTTCTCTGTATGAGTCTTTTTATTTTTCGTTGTGTGATAGTTACGTCTTGTACACTTCTCACAACCAAGGTGGATAATATCTCTCATAATTTACCTCTTAGTTGGGTAATTCGCTAAAAAGCGAATTACTCGATGATTTTAGATACGACACCCGCACCTACAGTTCTACCACCTTCACGGATAGCGAACTTAGTACCTTGCTCGATAGCAATTGGGTGGATAAGTTCTGCAGTGATAGCAACGTTATCACCAGGCATAACCATCTCAGTACCTTCTGGAAGTGTGATCGCACCAGTAACGTCAGTTGTTCTGATGTAGAACTGTGGTCTATAACCGTTGAAGAATGGAGTATGACGTCCACCCTCTTCTTTGCTTAGTACATAGATCTCAGCTTCGAATTTAGTGTGTGGAGTGATTGAACCCGGTTTACAAAGAACTTGACCACGCTCAACTTCGTCTTTTGCGATACCTCTAAGGAGAACACCACAGTTGTCCCCAGCGACACCACAATCCATCTCTTTTCTAAACATTTCAACACCGGTTACGGTAGTGCTTTGAGTGTCGCGGATACCAACGATCTCTACGTTGTCACCAACACAAACTTGTCCACGCTCGATTCTACCTGTAACAACCGTACCACGACCAGAGATAGAGAATACGTCCTCAACCGGCATCAAGAAATCTTTGTCAGTTTCACGTTGTGGCTCAGGGATGTACTCATCTACAGCGTCCATAAGCTCGAGAATTTTTTCTCCCCACTCACCGATGTTACCTTCTTTAGCTTCTTCAAGAGCTTTAAGTGCAGAACCGGCTACAACTGGAGTGTCGTCACCCGGGAACTCGTATTGATCGAGAAGCTCTCTGATTTCCATTTCGACGAGCTCGAGAAGCTCTTCATCGTCAACCATATCAGCTTTATTCATGAAAACAACGATGTATGGTACACCAACTTGCTTAGAAAGAAGGATGTGCTCTCTTGTTTGTGGCATCGGACCGTCCGCTGCAGAAACAACGAGAATAGCACCGTCCATTTGAGCAGCACCTGTAATCATGTTTTTAACATAGTCGGCGTGTCCTGGACAGTCAACGTGTGCATAGTGTCTTTTGTCCGTTTCATACTCGACGTGAGAAGTAGCGATCGTAATCCCTCTTTCTCTTTCTTCTGGAGCGTTATCGATTTGGTCATAATCCATAAGCTCAGCTTCACCTTTAGTTGCAAGTACCGCTGTAATTGCAGCTGTAAGTGTAGTTTTACCGTGGTCAACGTGACCGATAGTACCGATGTTTACGTGCGGCTTCGTACGTTCAAACTTTTCTTTTGCCATAAGTGTCCTCCGACTTGTTATTAAATAGAATTGGAATTATACCAAAAAACTATTCAATTATTGCTTAATTTAAACTTTTTTTTAGAAAAATTTAACTAAGCTTTTTAGATTTGTAATCGTTTATAAGCTTAAAATGGAGCTCACGACGGGATTTGAACCCGTGACCTCTTCCTTACCAAGGAAGTGCTCTACCCCTGAGCCACGCGAGCGAGATTAAGCAATAATTGAATAGTCGTAAACGTTTTAAATATTAGCGATCGTGAAAGACTCTTAATACATCTCATATTTTAAATGATTGATTAAAAGTGTACTTTGAAGCAGATCAACATTATACTTCAGCTTCCAGAATCTTAAAAGGTGGAGCGGGTGAAGGGACTCGAACCCTCGACAACCTGCTTGGAAGGCAGGAGCTCTAGCCAACTGAGCTACACCCGCATGATTTAAGTGGTGGTCAGGGGTGGATTCGAACCACCGAACCCATAGGGAGCAGATTTACAGTCTGCCGTCGTTGGCCACTTGACTACCTGACCACTTAATTCTGGTCTAACACTGTTTCTAATATTTAGCCAATTTCATGGTGCCGCAACGAGGATTTGAACCCCGGGCCTGCTGATTACAAATCAGCTGCTCTAGCCAGCTGAGCTATTGCGGCTTGCTGTGAAATTGAGCCAGAATTATAGTCGATTTTTTTTTCAATGTCAAGAGTTTTTGACTAAAATTTCAAAATTTTTTTGTCAGTTACTATAATCGGGTTATATTTCTCCCCCAATCGTTCGATTTCCGTTATCATTTGATTGAGATACAACGGTTTGATATGGTTGATATAGAGTATGATATTTTTTCTTTTCAACCCTTCGAGTTTGTCAAAGAGCAGTTTGGGAGTAAGATGCTTACTGACTAGTGCGAGTTTTTCCATATCGGAGGGGAAAGAGCATTCGACCATAAAAGCGCTTATCGACTCATCTTCGTTTAGACGCTCTATGGCGTTGTCTATCTCGAGAGTATCCGATGTTATCATAATCCCTCTGCCGTTTTTTCTATATATATAGCCGCAACTTGCCACCGTATGATCGGTCGAAAACGCTTCGATCGTTTCGTTTTCCCCTATGGGGTATTCTTCTCCAAGATCGATGGTTCGATACTCTATACACATCCCCTCCCCGTTGACAAGAGGGATTTTGGAAAAATCGGGCCAGATGGCATCGTTGAAAAAATGTTTTTTAAGCGCTTCGATCGTTTCTTTTTGGGATGCGATGCACAAAGGGCTCTTGAGCTCTGCGTAATAATCATCCAGCACATACGCGATATCGGAGATATGATCGAGGTGGGAATGGGTCAGCCAAATGGTATCGAGCTCCACGCTGAACTCTTCAAGAGTATCGAGAATGTTCCCTGCGTCTATCACATGCCTGTCGTTGAGCAAAAACGATGTCGTTCCAAACCCTTTGAGCTTTGTCCCATACGCTCCAAGCACTCGGATACTCGCTCCTTCGGCGGCAACTTTTTTGGAGTTTTCTTCGAACTCGTCTTTGAAGCGTTCTCGTACCTCCAAAATCTTTTCGCTGTTTTCGAAAAAAGCATCGACAAGTTCAGGGTCGAAATGTTTTGCACGCTCCTCTTTGATAAGATTGAAAATCTTCTCAAGCGGCCAAGCTTTTTTATATACTCTGTCGCTTCCAAGCGCATCGAATACGTCCGCCAAAGCGGTAATGCGCCCGTAGATATGGATATCCTCGCCGCTCAATCCCCTTGGGTACCCGCTTCCGTCCCACTTTTCATGGTGTTGGTGCGCAACGATAGACGCGGCTTGCAGCAATGGGCGGTTGGAGTGGCGGATCATTTCGTAACCAAGCTGTGCGTGTGTCTCCATGATTTTGCGCTCGCTTTTGGTAAAGCGCCCCGGTTTTTTCAAAATCTCATCGGGTATGGCGACTTTTCCTATATCATGCATCGGGCTGGCTTGTTTCAAAAGTTCCGCTTCCTCTTCATCCATGCCGATAGCGAGTGCCAATATCTTGCTGTACTCCGCCACCCTTTTTACATGATTGCCCGTTTCTTTGCTTCTGCTCTCGCCGATAGCACCCATCGTGAAAACGACCTCTTTTTGGGTGTCTTGAATCTCTTGAGAGAGTTTCGCCGAAATCAACGTTTCCGCAGCGTATGTCGAAGCGAGCATCAGCCTTTGCATATCGCGCTCGTCGAAATCGACCCGCGAGCCTAAATGGTTTATCGCTTGAAACGCTCCGATGATCTTGTTTTCGTTATCGAACATCGGAATCACCATGACCGACTTGGTCTTGTACCCCGTCTCTTTATCTATTTGCGGATTGAAACGCGGGTCTTTGTACGCATCTTCGATGATAACTTTTTCACCCGTTTTGATGGCATACCCAACAATTCCCGAATCTATGGGTATCTCTACGCTTTGCATATCATGTGCGACTTTCGTCCAGAGTTTTCCTCTTTCTTCATCGACCACCCAGACGGTACATCTGTCCGCCCCCGAGAGTGCGCGTCCCATATTCGCAAGCGCTTCCAAAATCTCGTCGTAATCACGCAACGAAGAGATTTCGGTAAGATAGACAAAAATCATCTCCAACAATTCGTCCGCGCCAAGTTCTCTTGAAATTCGCATATTTTTTCCTTATTTCGTCGTCATTTTATGCACACCCCATTTTTTGGACGATGCTATGTCGTTGAGAAAATATTTCGAAACCGAATCGTCAAATTCCTCTACTATCTTTTCAAACAGCCGCTTCGCTTTCTCCATCTCCCCTTCTATGTAGTACTCCAGCGCTTCGTCGTAAACCACTTTCAATTCTTGGTTACGTACATCATCATGCATAAGCTGATAAAGCAACACCGGCTCTTCTTTCCCTTTGACCTGTACCGGTTCTATTTTTCTGTACAAAAAATCGCCGCTTAACTTCGCGACCGTAAATTCGGTAATGAGAATCTCCACACCGTAGTTTTTCGTCAGCCCTTCCACGCGTGAAGCGAGGTTCACCCCATCGCCGATCACGGTGTAGTTGAAGCGGGTATCGCTTCCCATGTTTCCAACGACCACTTCCGCGGTGTTGATCCCTATCCCTATGCGGATTTGCGGAAGCCCCTCTTGTTCGAAACGTTCATCGAGCGCTTTTAACCGTTTGCTCATCAAAAGTGCACATTCGCACGCTTTGTCCGCATGATCTACAACATCGACGGGTGCGTTGAAAAACGCCATGACCGCATCCCCGATATACTTGTCAAGCATCCCTTTTTTCTCCAAAACCGCATTGGTCATGGGAGTGAAGTAGCGATTGAGGAGTTTGATAAGCTCTTCTGGCGACATCGACTCGGAGATTGTGGTAAAACCGCGAATATCGCTAAAGAGGATGCTAAGTTCCTTTTTCTCTCCCCCAAGCGAAAGCGCTTTTGGATTTTTGATGAGCTCTTGCATCAAATCTTCCGACAGATAAGAAGAAAACGCATCTCTTAAAAACTTTTCGTCTTTTTGCTGTTTGTAAAAAGCGACCGATTCCAAAAATACCATCGAAAGCAAAAACGACACAAGCGGATAGAACAAATCAAGATACAGATTGAACTTGACAAAAAGGTAACGAACCACACCGTAAAGCACAAGATAAGCGGCGATATTCACGACGAATCTCTGCAATACGCTTGAAAGCAACAACAAAACGACAAGCGGAACGAAGGCCATCGAAACTATAAGAGCGTATTCCGCTTTTAGAGGGTGGGTCAGCAACTGATTTTGCAAAAAGTTCGACACAAACGTGTAGTGAAGCAAAGGTCCGGGGATGTTGCCTATGGGTGTCGGTGCGACATCTCCGGCACCCACTTCGGTAATACCCACAATCACTATTTTATCTTTGAAAAAAGTGGGTTGGATTTTTTTCTCATAAACATCCAAAAACGAAACTATTTTATATTGCTCGCGTTTGTAGAAATTGAGCTTGGTGAACCCTTTGTTATCCACTTCGATGACTCTACCGGCGAGTTTTAGGTGGCTGGCATCCACCCGCTCGATGTCGGAGTCGAAATAAAGCCTAAGCCCTTGCACGCCAAGGGAAGGATACAGTGTCCCTTGGTAATAAACGGCGACGGGATAGGAGCGAAATAGATGGTCTTGATCGGGTAGCGTCGTAAAACTGCCGCTTAAACTGCACCCTTGCATAACCGTTGCGATATTCATCTCGGCGTTGGGTGCTGAAATGAAGTTCGGCTCACTGTCGTTTGTCGCGACTTGCGACTGCAATAAGTCGAGCGAAGAATCGCTTAAAAGCTCCAACTCCTCCTCACCGATGCGCTGTGTAGCGTTTTTACGAAGAAAAAAACCGCAAACACTCCCCTGCGGCATCGAAAGCGCTTGAGCGAGCGCCTCGTCCGCAGCTTCGTCGGTAGGCTCGGAGAAAATCATATCCATCAACACCACTTTCGCATCTTGCAGCCTTTCTATCCCTTTGGCGATTATCTTTCTATCCCATGGCCACCTGCCGAAACGATTGACACTCGGTTCGTCAACTGCGACGAAGACGACTTTATCGCTGATTGGTTTTTTCTGTAACGTGAAATCGACATCGTTAAAACGCAAAGAGAAACTCTCAAACGGATCGACTTTGTAGTAATGCAACGCACCACTTAGAAGCGCGACTATCAAAGCGACGGCGATAAAGGGGAGTTTCTCTTTGTTCATCTACCTAACCAACTTTTTTCATTCTTCCAACATTTTCTCGAACTCGTCGAACTCTTTGTCGGTTTCGATTTTGTTCTCTATCGCTTTTTGCCCATCGAACGTAACGACGTTCCCCGCCTCGAGATCGAACTCTTTTGTCATGGTGACAATGTACTCTTCTTGACTTTTTTTGTATTTCTCGAACTCTTTTTGCTGTTTTTTCAAGAACGCTTCGTACTGCGAAAGCACTTTTTGCTTGTAATGTTCAAACTCCGCTTTTACGCTCTCTATGCCGATAAGCCCCTCTTTGAGCGCCACATAAGAGCTGTTTTGCTCAGCCGAAACGATAAACGTCGTCCCTTTGATACCGATAATGGCGAAATCGGTTTTGATTTTGAGTTTGTTCTTGGCGTCTTTGGAGGTGATTTTATAATACACTTTCCCCTCTTTTTGCGTTACGTCAAGCGCATCGGCGAACACGATGACCGACTTTTCTCCAAGTACCACATCGGACCCGTCGCTGAGCTTCAAAACCGCCGAAGCTTTTCTAAAAGTGGAGATGATATCCCCACTTTGGATTGTGTAGTCTTTTTTCACTTTCTCTTTTTTTATGGAATCTTTGTGCTTGACTTTGACGATCCCCTCTACTTTTTGTACAATTCCAAGTTCAGAACCAAATAATGTCATATGTACGGCTAATAAAAACAACAACAATTTTTTCATAATAAAACTCCGTTTTTAGGATGGTTACTACGATTATATCACTAGTAATATTAAAAAAAATTAAGGAAACAACATGCTCTGTATCCTATTTTCTCCAAGCGAAGGGAAAAAAACCGGCGGAAACGGTGCAAAACTCGACCTTTTCGGTGGAATCGCACCGCGCGAAGAGATACTAAAACGCTACGCCTCGATACTCCAAACCAAAGAGGAAGAAACGATAAAACAACTTTTCGGTTTCAAAAATTTCTCACAATGCGAGCCTTATATCGTCGATATTTTCTCCTCCAAAACCCTCAAAGCCGTTTCACGCTACGACGGTGTTGCGTACGATTATCTACAATACGAAGAGTTAGATACGCACTCACAAGCGTTTTTGGATGAGCGCCTTTTGATTTTTTCCAATCTTTTCGGTCCTATCTTGGCACGCGATAAAATCCCCATATACAAAGTCAAACAAGGCAATACCGTCGGGGAGATAGCACCTGAGAAGTTCTACAAAGAGCGCTTTGAAAAGATACTCGACGATTTCCTTGCGGAGAAAGAGGTTCTCGATTTGCGTGCGGGATACTACGAGAAGTTCTATAAACTCTCCAAACCCTACACCACGTTGAAATTTTTAAAAAACGGTAAGACCCTCAGCCACTGGGCAAAAGCGTACCGCGGCATCGTCGCCAAAACGGTAGCGCTGCACAAAGTGGACTCTTTGGAGGAGTTCGCCAAAGTGGAAATCCCCTCGTTGGTATGCGAAGAGATAAAAAAAACGAAAAACAAAACCGAAATCATCTACAAGATAGTCGAGTGATGGGGAAAAAACTGCTTACATGGTTCGATGCAAACGGCAGACACGACCTACCGTGGAGAAAAACGAACGATATGTACAAAGTTTACCTCAGCGAAACGATGTTGCAACAAACACAGGTAAGTCGGGTAATGGAGGAGTACTACCCGAAATTTCTCTCCCGTTTTCCGACGCTTTTCTTACTTTCTCGAGCACCTTTGGAAGAAGTGCTTTCCCTTTGGAGCGGTCTTGGCTACTACACAAGAGCGAGGAATCTGCATAAAACCGCACAAATCACCAAAGGGGTGCTTCCCAAAACGAAACAAGAGCTTGTCGAACTTCCCGGTATTGGGGAGTACACCGCAAGCGCTATCTGCTCTTTTGCGCTCAATCTTCCCGTCGCGGTGGTGGACACCAACATCAAACGCGTGCTCAAACGCTACGGCGCACTTTTAGATGCAAGCGACAAATGTGTTTTGGAGTATGCGCAGAGTTTTTTGGACACAAATCATCCAAAAGAACACAATCTTGCACTTATGGACTTGGGCGCTATGCTTTGTACCCCAACCAACCCAAAATGCGACCTATGCCCCTTGCAAGAAGCGTGTCTTGGAAAAGAGAATCCAACTCTCTATGCCAAAAAACAAAAAAAAGAGTATATCTCTATGGAACTGTTTTTTGGCATCAACATCCAAAACGGCAAAATCGCCATGACCCACTCTACAAACGGAATGTACGAAAAGATGCTGCTTTTTCCCCAAATCGACCCTATAGAGGAAAATTTTCTCGGCAGCTACAAACATGCCTACACCAAATACCGCCTCGATGTCAAACTCTACAAAACCGACTTCGTCCCCGATGATGTTGTCTGGGTAGAAATAGATGGCTTTTTAGAAGGGCATTTCCCCTCTTTGGTGAAAAAAGGGTTTAGATTTTTTCCAAAATAGCATCGAGCCAAGATGTCGGAAGGACTCTTTTGAAAAACGCCAGCATCCAAGTCGCTTCGGTGTTGTAGTAGCGAGCACGCGGTTTTTTCGCACTTAGCGCATGATGCACGTTGGCTATGACCACTTCGCTACTACGCGAAAAAGGATCGGTCGATGAGTTTTTCGCTTCGACAAGCTCTTTTTCGTATTCCACGGCGAAATGGGAGTTTTTGTAATCGACGTTTTTGAAAAACATCGCTACGGCGTTTTCTCTGAACTTGCTGTGAACAGGACCGGTGTTTATAGTACTGACGTATATATCGCTATTTGTAAGTTCGAGTCGCAACGTATCGTCAAGCCCTTCTATGGCGTATTTGCTTGCGTTGTAAGCGCCGCGAAAGCGCAAACTCACCAAACCAAGTACCGAAGAGTGGTTGATGATACGCCCATACCCTTGTGTGCGAAAAATCTTCAAAACCTTTCGTGTCACGTCCCACATACCGAAAAAATTGGTCTCGAACTGCTCTTTGAGCGCCTCTTTGGTTATATCCTCCACCGCACCCGGCTGACCGTAACCGGCATTGTTGAAAACGGCGTAGAGATACGTATGGTTTTTGAGAATCTTTTGCAAAACGTCATCTATTTGCTTGGGCTGCGTAACATCGAGTTCGTAAGCTTCAAACCCCTCTTTTTGGAGTTTTTCGACATCCGTTTTTTTACGGGCGGTCGCTATGACCTTGTACTCTTTTTGCAACGCTTTGGCGACATCGAGCCCTATACCGCTACTACAACCCGTTATGAGAACCGTTTTTCGTTTCATCGTACCTCTTTTTCGCTACCGCTTCTATCTCTTTGTAGATATCGGGGCGTTTTTGCATAAGATTGTAAAAATCGTACCGATTCAATTCCAGCAATTTACAACGCTTCGCCGCCACTACCGTAATCGGGCAAAGAGCTAAAACCGTCGTTCTCGCTTCACTCCGAGCAAAACCACCACAAGCAAAAGATCGAAATTCTTCGAAAAAAAATAGACAAAAATTTGTAACATAATAGAAATTATACTATCATTTTGGTATGAAAAAAGGTTCAAACGTGAAAAAAGATTCAAAAGAGTATTTGGAAAAAAAAGCGAAGTTCGAGCGGCTTATCACCCTCTATGGACGCCAGACCGTAAAAGAGATTCTCCTAGATGAAACGATTCCGGTGGAAAAGTTGCATTTGGCACGCTCCAACAAGCCTGAGGGCAGTATCAAAAAGATTATGACACTCGCACGTAAACGGGGGATCGAGACGATTTATCATGATAAAACCGCTCTTAGCCGCATCAGCAAAAACGCCAAACAAGACCAAGGGGTCGCCATAGACATCCTCTCTCCAAGCTACCAAAGTGCCGAGGCTATCGAAAAGCTCTCCACCTATAGGCTTATAGCGCTTGACGGCGTGCAAAACCCCCAAAACCTCGGGATGATCATACGAAGTTGTGCGGCAGGCAATATCGACGGTATCATTCTCCCAAAAAAAAACTCCGCCAAAATTTCGCCGCTTGTCGCCAAAGCGAGTGCCGGCACGCTGTTCAAGCTCCCCATCTACTACTGCGAAACGTTATCACCCGTTTTGAAAAAGCTCGAAGCGAAAAAGTATCTTCTCTCCTCTCACGCCGAAGAATCGATATACGATGCGAAGATTGAGCCAAAAACCGTCTTCGTTTTGGGAAACGAAAGCGAAGGGGTGAGTGAAGCGGTGGAAAAAGTGTGTGACGCCAAATTGAAAATCCCCTTAAATCGTGGAGTGGAATCGCTCAACGTCGCCGTTACCGCATCTCTGCTGGCTTTTATGCCCCGATAAAGAGAAAATATGCAAATCTTCGAAATCAAACTCACCATCAAACTCAAAAGAGATATCCATCTCAAAGAGTACATCGAATTCGTCTCGAAAAACATCAACTACATCTTCTACAATTCCATCATCCTACGCGCCATCCATGAGAAAAAAGGGTTCAAGCCCTATGTGGTCGGAAGCATGCACCCCTTTGAGAGCGAACACAAACGCTACAAAGGCGGCAATACCTACACCCTCACGCTTCGCACCATCGATGAGACGATAGCACAAGAGATACAAAAAGCCTCCAAAAAAGCCTACAACCTCGACTTCGATATAAAAGATGTAAGCTACAAAGAGCTGCGCATCGGACACATAGACAAACTCCACACCATCACCCCCGCCGTCCTCACCCTCACCGACGAGGGGGAAAAGCCAAGATACTGGACGATAGAAGATGACCTACTGCTGCTCCAAAGACGCATCAAAGACAACTTGGAGAAAAAGTACGAAGAGTTTTTCAAAAAAAGCATCCTTTCACCTGATGATATGATCAACTTCTTTTCCATCCACAACCAAAAACCGATCGTCTTCAACTACAAAGGGGGCAAAATCTTTGCTAACAAACTCACCATAGGATTTAACAGTGACAAAGTAAGCCAAACTTTAGCACGACTTAGTTTTGGTGTCGGGATACTGGAAAAAAACCCGCTTGGGTTTGGGATGGTGGTGCGGGGGAGGTGAAAAAGTTCCACGGGTTGAAAAAATTGCATTAAAAAAGGAGCAAGCCATGAAAACATACGACGAGATCATCGAAGCCATACACAAAAGAAACGACAATCTGATTTATAATTTCGCAGGAAAACTAAAAAGAGAGGGGCTGAGCGAAAAGACAATCAAGAAACATATGGACAATATATCATTTTTTCTCAATGAGTATGTTGCATATCAAGATATAAGCCAAAATGATAATGAAATAACTTTATGCAATGCCGAAGAAGGGATCGAGTTAGTAGATGACTTTTTAGGAAATTGGTTTATAAGAAAAGCGATGTGGTCTGATGAAGCAAGCATCAAATCAAACATAGCAAGCATAAAAAAGTTTTATAAATTTATGTACAGTTTGAATTTGATTTCAGAAATTGATCTAAAATTTTTACAAAAAGATATCAAAGAAAACAAAAATAGTTGGATTGAAACCGTAAATCGGTATAATGATCCCGATGAAGAGTTTGATTGGGATGAGTGGGATTAGAATAAGAATTTAGTATAATTTGAATACATTATGGGGTAAAGAATGAGTAGAAAGGTGGTTTTAGATTTTTCAAAGTCTGTTGGCGATCCTATGGTGGAGATTGGGCGACTTGGATTGATAAAGTTTTGCAAGAAAGATAAGTTTGGTAGTTTAGAAGAGTTAAAAGAAGAAGTTGCAAAACTTTTTAATATTTATACTTTTAAAACAAGTGGACGAATTGGTCAAGTATTTTCTTCTAATTCAAAATTTACCCATAACACAACAGGTAAAAATTTAAATGAAAGATTAAGACAGGCTTTAGAGTTATATGATGAATTGTTGCAAGAGTCTTATAGTGGATATTGTCTTGCTTGTGGTAAAAAAGATAATTTATGTAGTGTGAGCAAAACTATTTTTCCTTTAACTACGGGCAATAGTAATACAAATTTTACTTCAAATTTCTCAAATAAATTTCTAATGTGCAAGAAATGTATGACTTCACTCTTTTTTGCACCAATCAATATGCAAAAAACAGCAGGTCGTATGGGATTTATGATTAGCAATAATGAAGAGATAAATAAGTTTTGGAGTGAAAAAAATATTGAGGAGTTTAATGCTAATATTATAAAAAAATGGACTCTCTTGTGGATTCTAAAATAAATATCTTTGAGAATTTTGTTTACAATACGATTGAAGAGCTTCAAGAAGAGGAACTATTTGGAGATATAACATTTTATTTGATTTCAAATATTGATATAGATTCTAATATTGATATACTTCATATTTCAGAGAAAAATATGAGATTTATTAATCATGTTGCACCAAAGTTTTTTAAGAGTAAATTAACAACAACAGCAAAAGATGAATGGAATAATCTTGTTTTTAAATACTCATCAAAAGATGCTCAAGGAAGATATAGAGTAAGAACAGAACCTAAAAAAGCTTTGGATAAAAAATTAAAAATTTGGGTTGATGCAAAAAATTCAAGTGGACAACCTAAAAAAGAAAAAATAAAATTTGAAGAGGATGTAATAGAGAAAAAAAACTACAAAGCAACTATAAAATATTTTAATCCACTAATTAATAGTTTTATACAAGGAAAGTCTATACTTGGCTTTTTGAAGCAAAGTAAAGCAAGTTGGAATTTGACAAAAATCTATTTAAAGGAGATAAAAGATATGAGAGAAGAGAGGTTAAATGTTATCAAACAAATTGCTGATAAATTGCAACTTTTTAATAATGAAGGTGATAACACTTTTTATAAAAAAATAGTTAGACCGATAGAGATGACAAAATCTCAAACAGAGTTTAGAGAAAATTTGAGGATTTTGATGAGAAAATTTTTATCTAAATCAGATGAGCCACTTTTTACGGCTGATGAGATGGTTTTGTATATTTTGCCAAGTGGTGAAAGTTGGAATGAAACCAAAGATATTTTATTGATTGCATTGTATGAAAAAATGAATTTAAAAGAAGAGGACATTGAAAATTTAAATCAAGCAATCCTATAAAGGATAACTTAAACGGAGCGAAAAAACAGAAAAAAGAATGACCCTGTAACAATAAAATATCAAAGAACGCTTTCAGGAGATTTTTTTCT
>JALWGC010000014.1 GCA_027038835.1 Helicobacteraceae bacterium
GTCAATGATCTCAAACACTCTTTGAAAACCAACTCGGTCTTCCTGTTTGCGGACGGGAATTATAGGGGAAAATAGCTTAAGGGGAGATTAAATAGTGAGGAAGATTGGAAAGTTTTTGAAAATTTGTAAAAACGGCTACTACAATATATGTACGTAGCCGGTTTCAGGTTCTATTGCGACAGTCAAACTATCACCATTGGTTGTTTTTAAATCAATTTTACATGTAGATTTTATTAGTTTTATCCCAAAATAAGGAGCTGTTACCGTACCTACATGAATAGGACCTGCGATGGGTCTGCCTGTATGGTCGAACGATATTATCTTTTTTCCATCATTATTAATTGCACATCCGCCACTCATAGTAATATCGCTTATTGAATATTTATGCCCAAGATTAAGCTCTTTGCTTGCTTTCGAACTTGAATACGGGATGGTGCCTGCACTATACCCTCCTGTAAGTTTTTTCGATTTGTCAAGCTGACTCGTAGCGATTTCGGATGCATCTGGAATACCATCGGCATCTTTATCTGTATATATAGTATATGACCAATGATTGTCACTTCCAGCCGTCTTACTAAATCTTAGTTGCCACCTTTTTTTAAACCATGTAGAATCACTGGCATCAAATTGGTCATCTATCATGGCTAAATGTTGAGTATAACGGATGTCGGATACTAGCTGGTGAGCTGCCAAATAAAGATTATCTTTGTTTCCAAAGATTTTTGGAAGCATTACAGCGGACAAAATTCCTATAACGACTATAACGAATACTAACTCTAGCATCGTAAATGCATATTTAAAACTTCTCATAAGATAATTATAGCACAAAAACGGTTATATGCGAAAAATTGTTTATAAGATAAGAGTGAAATGGGAAGAAAAGAAACAAGAGGTAACAACCTCTTGTTTAGAAAAAGCCTTATTTAATCTCTTCAGCTTTCTCGACATTGTAAAGTATATCGTCCATTGGGTGACGATACATTGGCATAGCGAGGCGTTTTTCATCAAGAATGTGACCGATGAAACCGATGCTTCTTCCAACAATAAAGAACGAGTTAAGCGTCCCGCTAGCGATAAACTCATCGATTTCCTCTTCAGTATAACCAAGCGCACGCCACATATCAACCATCAAAATACCGATTGTACCATCAACGTTGAGAATAAGGTTCTCTTTTTTGCTAGTTGTTAGCTGCTCGACGGTAAGAGCGTAATCAAGAAGTGTAGTTGATGGGAAGAACTCTTTTGCGTATTTTTTAAGTCCTTCAACCCTTTTGTCCGGATTTTTCAAAGATTTGATTCTATGACCGATACCAGGGATAGGAATACCTTGTTTTTTCATATAGTTCAAGAACTCTGCCGGTGTCATATCGTTATCATGGGCATATTTGAAATATTGCGCTGCACCATCGATTGCTCCACCGAATCTTGGACCGATTGTAAGAAGTCCGGTAACAAGTGCTTCAACAACCGATTTACCTGCACGAGCGGTAACTTTAGCGTTGTGTGCACCCGAAACGGCTGGTCCATGGTCTGCAACTGTTTTGATAACGGTTTCGATGAAATCGGTAGCCCATTTCGGATAAACTTTTTTGAACCATAGAAGCGAGATAACATCACCGATCGATTTACCGGTATCTGGTGTCGCAACAGAACTGATAGGGAACCCGGCGTAAGTCGCTTCTTCACCTCTGTCATCAGAGATAGTACATACAAATTGTTTAGGACGTCTTACTTTAGGAATCGTGTTGATTTCCGGCTCTTCGATTTCCGTGATAATACCCTCATTTTTAAGTTTCGTATATACCTCGTTGATTTTCGCAGGAAGGTCGTTGAAGCTATCTGGAACGTAGATACCTGCTTCTTTCATAGCTTGGTTTTTCGCAACTGCCGTTTCTTCATCAGCATTCGCACTTGCACCTGCGTGACCGAATTGCACTCCAGAGCTGAAGTGTTTAGCGATTGTACCGATACACCATGCAACGATCGGCTTTGTGATTCTTCCATCTTTCACGGCTTCGATAATTTTGTATTCTTCTCTACCACCGACTTCACCGAGAAGAACCATATATTTTACATCCGGGTTTTTCTCCATGCGAAGCATATTGTCGATAAAAGTACTACCTACGAATCTATCACCACCGATAGCGACACCCTCTGCAATACCGTCGGCATTGATAGAGATGATATTTGAAAGCTCGTTGAACAAACCACCCGAACGAGTTACAAGACCACAGCTTCCGGTTCTATGAAGTTTTGAATTGATAATATTTTCTATAGTACCACCGATATTCGCTATTTTGAAAGCTCCCGGAGCGATAGCACCGACAGTTGCAGGTCCGATAACCGTAACACCCGCTTTTCTTGCAGCGTTGTTCATTTTTCTTGCAAGTCTTTCAGGAATACCTTCAGCAGTAATCATCATCACTCTAAAACCACCGATTTCAAGCGCTTCCATAGTAACGTCGTAAGCGGTTCTAAATGATGCGAAGTTTAGAAGTACATCCGCATTTGGGCAAGCTGCTTTTGCATCTGCGGTATTTCTAAATACCGGTACCATGATTTCATCGCCGCCCCAGAAGAACTTCTCGAACTTGTTGGAGCTTGTAGGAGCTACGATAGCCGCTACCGAGGGAGTCTCACGCTTGATAACGTAGTCATAGTCAAGCATACGCTGGATAGCTGTTTTGTTGTTGTTCCAAAATATAGCTTGTGTGTTTTTGTCAAATAATCTTTCCATTCTCTACCCCTTACTTCTCAAGTGCCATTCTAACGATGTCTGTAACGTGTGTTTCAGGACCGTAAACTTCGATATAAAGACCGAGTCTGTCCGCCGCTTCTTTGATATCTTTAAGACCTTTTTCATAGTTCGGTCCACCACGTCTTACATAGATGCGCGTATTGTGTTCTTTCATTTTATCCGCATACTCTTCAAATGCTTGAATGATACCGGTAAAAGTTTTTGCGACATCGGTAAAGTTCGCGATAGCACCACCGATAATGAGAACTTTATCTCTTCCTTTATCGTCAGGATAGCGTGTCATAAGATCAAGTACAGTTTCTGCATAGAACTTCGTTTCACCCGTTGTCGGACCACCGGAGTACTCACCGTAGTTCGCCAGGTCGGCTATAGAACCACCGGTTGCTTCTGCGAAATCCGCGATAGTGTCTGCATAAACGACCGATGCACCACCACCGGCAACCATAGTCCAGATTCGCCCTTTAGGGTTAAGGATAGTAAGTTTCAAAGAAGCACCCGATTTAGCATCCGCTTCTGCGATAGCTTTTTCTTCTGGAGTTTGATCTTCCATACCAAACGGTGTCGGATACTCGATATCCCCCCAAGCTTCTTTCATCATAAAGCCTGCCGTATCGTCAAGTCTTGCAACAAGGTCAAGAATAGCCATTTCGTTGTCATCGAGCATAACGATCGGGTTGATTTCAAGATATGCGAAGTTCAAATCTCTATAAAACTTGAAAAATTGTACAGCAAAAGACGCGAATCCCGCTTTGTTCTTTTCTGGAATATCAGCCGGTACGTTCGCTTTGATCTCTCTTTCCATATCGGCATCGTCCATATCGATAGGAATGCGAACTTCGACAACTTTGTCCCAGTTTTCTTCAACTTCCATACCACCTTCGGCAGACATATAAAGAACATCGTCTTCATCTACACATGTAGCACTGATGTAGTATTCTTGGTCTTGAGAGTGTGGAGTGAAAGGCTCGACTATAAAATGAGTGAGCATTCCCGATTGACCAGAAAGTAGTGTTACGGGATGGCTACTTTTCTCGTCTATCCATTTAGCAGCGTCTTCGAGTGTTACGTCACCCGGTTTGTTCACTTTAAAAAGTACAAGATCGTTTTTCCCTCTTTTTCCAAAAAGCATATCCGGTTTTGCAACAAGTGGTTCTTGTTTTAGCCATTCAAAACCATGCTCCTCGGCTTTTTTCAAAAGTTCCTCACCGCTTGTTACCAAGACAGACTTGAAACCGTAGTGGAAACCACTGAAATATTTTTCCCAGTGCTTCGCAAACAATGCTTTGCCGTCGTATTCTCGTATCGCTTTTTGTGCCATTGCGACTCCCTATAATTTATGTTTGGCAAGAATTGTAGCACATCTTGGCTAATTGTTATATTTTGGCTTATCTTTCGTATAAAATAGGTTTATTTACTGTTAAGTTTTGTAACATAAACGTGAAAGACTTTTTTATTGTTGTAACTTATAGTAACATCTTTTCCGTTTCGAGTTTTGTACGGAAGCAATATATACTCATCACACTTTTTTATACCGTAAAACTCCAAGCGCAATTGCATTTTATAATCGGTACGTGCACATTTTATATCAAGCTGTTTGAGTTTCATAGCCAATTCTTTGGCTACATGATTTTTGTATGCGAAATGTTTTTTAGGATTTTCCAAAAATAGATAAAGAAACTTGTTCGATAGTACGGCGAACAAATTCAAAGCCAAAAATGCCAACGCGATACCAAAAAGCAACCGATAACGCTTTCGAAACTGTGGCAAACGAACCCTGTAAGAAGACTCGAAAGTTCTCGCCGCAACAACGAGACCAAGAAGCAAATAGGGCGCATAAATCTCAAGATGAACTCTCTGACGTACCGAAAGCAAAAGGGAAAACACCAAAGCGGTTGTTGACAAAAACCAGACCAAATCTCTTTGTTTCGCCAAATAAGCACGATAGAGTGCATAGATGAGAAAAACGAAAACAACCGGTGAGAATATAGCCGCATAAACCCCTAAAGCATCGAGAAAATGCCCTGTCGGCGCACCTCCTATATCGCTTCCAAAAAGAAAAAAGTTCGCCGCTGCCAAAAAAAGGGAAAAAAGCGCCAAAGACCGCTTTTTGTTGTATAAGGCATAAAAAAACACCCCTAAGAAAAGATAAAAGTACGGTTGCCCCAAAAAGACTAAAAATGCCATATAAAAATAGAGGATAAAATGGTCATCGAAAAGCTTGTACAGATAAACGAAGAAAAAAAGAGAAAATATGATAAAGCCGGTATCGTTTATCAAAAGTGAAGCGCTGATAACTCCGGGTAAAGCCACATACACCAAAACGAGCAAAAGCCTGTTCTGTTCTTTTTTCAAATAAAACGAACTTATCTTGTAAAGCAGCAGCGTACTGAAAATATGCAAGAAAATCATGGGCAAACGCACCGTATAATCGTTTTGCCCAAACAAAGGAACGAAAAGATGGGAAAAATAACCGGCTATCCCATGATAGCCGAAATATACATGCGCCTCGTCGTACGAAAGGGAAATAGCCCCTACTTGCACAAGTAAAACGAGAACGTTTATTGCCAAAATCGACGGCAACGCATACTTCGTTTTCACAATTTTAAGAAATTTCCTATCATTTCATGTCCATACTCGCTCATTATCGATTCTGGATGGAACTGCACACCGTAGATATCTTTATCTTTTATCTTCAGCGCCATAATTTCACCATCATCCAAACTCGAAGCCGTAGGGACGATATTTTCGTTGATACTCTCCTTATCGACAACAAGAGAGTGGTAACGTGTCGCTCTAAACTCTTTTGGGATATCGGAAAATATGGGCATATCCTCTTCTACAGCGACCTGAGAAGTCTTGCCATGCATCATATTTCGCGCTCTGACAATCTTCGCACCAAAAACCTGTGCGATACTTTGATGCCCAAGACATATACCGAAAATCGGCACTTTGTCCGCGAAGCGTTGTATAACTTCCAACGTAACACCCGCTTCGTTCGGAGACGCCGGTCCGGGCGAGATGATAATCTTTTCAGGAGCGAGCGTTTCGATCTCCTCTACGCTCATTTCATCGTTTCGAATCACTTGCAAATCAGCCCCAAGCTCTTTGCAGTATTGTACGATATTGTATGTAAAACTATCGTAGTTGTCTATCATTAAAACCATATTGTCAGTACCTGAAATTTTTTTTGTATTATATCAAAATTATTGCAACTCTTTTTGGTTTGTAAGCGTTTGGAGATAATTGGAAATATTGATAAGTGAAAATGTAACCAAAAATATCATAAGACCCGGGAAAAAACTGATCCACCAAGCAATTTCCACGAACTCTTTCCCTTCGCTCATAATCGTTCCCCAGCTCATTTGCGGCGGCGTTATGCCAAGCCCCAAAAAACTCAATCCCGATTCCGCCAAAATCGCACCGCCCACACCGAATGTAAAACTGACGAAAAAAATGGGTGCAAGCAGCGGTGCATAATATTTTAAAAGAATTTTGCTCTTTTTTACCTTCGCGATATCGAGGATTTTGATAAAAGGTTTGGAGGTTAGTGCAAAACTTTCGCTTCGAACAAGTCGTGCAGTCGTCATCCATCCAGTCAATGAGATAATGAGAATCAGAACCCACACCGAAGCGTTTACATAACTAACGAGTGCCAACAAAAGAAAAAAAGTCGGAAAAGTCAAAAACAGATCGACAAAAACGACAAACGCTTTGTCGATTTTTCCCTTGAAATACCCAGCAGTAGCTCCAAGAACGAACCCTATGAAAGAAGCTATCAAAGCACTTCCGACACCGATAAGAAGCGAAACTCTTCCTCCGTACATGACTCTGGCAAAAACATCTCGTCCAAGTCTGTCGGTACCGAAAAGATGCTCCAAAGAAGGTGGAAGCAACAAGGCAGAACTATTAAGGTGTGCCGGATCGATAGAATAAAAAAACGGTCCTACAAAACAAAAAAGAAAAACCAACACAAGCGTAGCGATGCTGCTTTTAGGCATCTTTACTGTTTGATCCCCAAAAGAGTGTTGAGCATCTGATCTACCGTCGTGATCACTTTTGCCGACGCACCGTATGCAGTTTGGTAGCGAATAAGGTTGGTCATCTCTTCATCGATGCTCACTTTCGTAATCGACTCGAACTCCTGTTCTACGGCGTTGAACTGTGCTGTAATAGTATCGTTGTACGTCGATACTTTTGCCGCTTGGATTCCTACATTCGAAGAGAGAAAATCGAAAAAACCGTATGCGGTGTCGTTGAATTTTTGTTGGTTTATCGTAAAATCGTATTTTTCGAATTGATGCTGCACCATCTCGAGTGCCACTTTGTTGTCTCCGACAATCTCGCTCGCTCCTGCAGAAATCTTGGTCGGGTCACCTTTTAGTGTGCTGTTAAGAGAGATATCTTTTGCATTATGACCGTCGAAAAATCTATTAAGACCAAGTCCTCCTGCAAAATTCGTCCCAGAACCGAGCTGTTTCGACTCCAGATTATCTTCTATGGCCACTCTGTAACCCAGCGATTCGTATTTTGGCTGCATAGAGATGGAGAAACTTTGTTTGTCGTCTTGGTTTGTCGAAAAACTCACCCGCACCATATCGTCGATATCGTTTAGCGCGTCGTTGTCTTCGTTGTCGTCTCGATGATCATGTGCATCTGGATCAAGTGGGTCGTTCTTATTTAGCGATATTTGATACTCTATCGAATTTTTGATAGGAGCGTTGGATGCATCCCCCTGCCCTAAAACGGTAGCTTGATCGATCTTTATCTCCCTTTTTGCAACGACATTACCGTCGATGTCGTACACTTTGAGAAAAAACGATCCCGTTTTAATCCCTTTACCGGAATCGACAAGAGGTGTTTTTTCTATATCGAAATCGATAGGATTGGAGTTGAGACTTTTCACACCTACATTGGCGTAGATATTGTTCGTCGAAGAGATTAGCGTCGTCGCGAAAGCATCGAGCTGAGAGTAGGTGTTTTGGATAATACCATCGCTTGGCATACCGCTGGTCGTATCAATATTACCGCCGCGAAGTTCCAAAATCGCTCCAACTTTTCCACCTTTGATTTTTTGATCCATCGGAACGAGTACGGCATCTTGCCTTTCGTAGTACACTTCGTAAAAACCATCGGAGCTTTTCGAATCGTCAACCACCAAAGGGTGAAACGTCGATCCATCGACAAGATTGAAACCGTTTATATGTAGATTGTACCCTCCGGATGCCTTCGTTTTTGCAGGGTCTATGTTGATGTTGGAATCGAGTGTCCCAACACTCACTTTCGCACCGATAAGTCTTGAAAGATCACGCTCAAGAACACTTCTTTTGTCGCGAAGGTCATTGGCCGTGTATCCGTCTGCCGCTTCCGCTCGGTCTATCTCTTTGTTCACGTTGGCTATCTGTTCTGCGAGTCTGTTCACTTCGTCAATATTGACTTTTAGCTCTTCGTTGAGTTTTTTTTGCATACCGTACACTTGGTCATGCAAAGAATGTATATGGTTTGCCAAAGTGTTCGTTTGTTCTGCCAAAGCGACTTTGACCGAATTGTCCGCCGGATTGTCGGCAAAACGCTGCCAAAGGTTGTAGAACTCTTTCAAATCGGCTTTTACACCCACGTCGTTTATCTCAGGAAAATAAGTAGAAAGCTCATCGAGCGTCTTTTTCATAAAGTCGCTGTTTTCTTTGTCGGAATAAGTCGCAGTATATTTTCGAAAAACGAAATCATCGAAAACACGCTCTATGTTTTTGATATCGACACCGTTTCCTACATTTCCCGGAGCGAGTGCGAGCGGTGTCGCTGCCTGCTGTACAACCCTTTTTCTGCTATAACCGTCCGTTTCGGCGTTGGAAACGTTCTGCCCTGTCGTGTTGATGCCGACTTGAGAAGCGTTTAGACCGCTATATCCTATTCCAAGTGTATTGAACAGCGTCGCCATTTTACACCCTCACTTCGAGCAAAGACGGGTCTTTCGAAGCGACTCGCTCGTACCCATCGAGCTCCGTTGGAACGATTTTTTCCAAAAATTCGTTATATAAGGTACTGACTGAGAGTACCATACGTGCATATTTTTGATTTATCTCTTTGAGGTTTTGTAGCTGTGTTTTGAGCTCGTCGAGCTTTTGATGCTGTGTAGCATCGAGTAGTTCGGGCAATTCTTTGTCCGGATTTTCACTCATACGTTTGGAGATTTCATGGTCTATCATAGCTTTTTTCGCCTCGAACGCCGCGATTTTTTCCTCTTTGAGCGGTAAGCGCTCGAACTGCTGCGAAGCATTGGCTTGTTTGATATCTTCTATATCCTGACGTGTTATTTCGATAATATCTTTTAAATCGTTCAAAGCTCCGTCAAGATGGTGTGTAAGTAACATGAAATCCCCTTTCTCATTTTAAGAGAGTAACTCCTCCGCCATTTTTCTGGCTAACGAGTCGATATCCACTTTGTACTCTCCCGAAGCGATTTTTTCTTTCATCGCTTCGACTTTCGTTTTGGCCGTTCCCTCTTTGGAAGCGGCGGACGATGCCCCCTCCTTTGCGGAGGAAGCGTTTTTTGCCAAGTTGCTTGAATAAGCGCTTGCAACACTTGCGCTACTGACTCCGTTTGTCATTTTCGATCCCTTTTTTCATCGACATAGATTTTCTTACTAACTATATCGACACTAAAGGAAAAAAATTAACCCTTATTTCGACTCAAATACTCATAAAGCATTTGAGAAAACCCAAAACTGCCGCTACTTGCTTTACTCAGCTCTTCTCTGTACATCGATTTGTAAATCTTCTCTCCGGGATCGTTTTGGGAAGAGAAAAGATTTTTTTCATCTTTTAGTGCATTGTCCAAAAGCATCTTGACGATGATAGCTTCGAAAGCGTCGGTTTGTTCTTTGAGTTTTTTATCGTCTTGATCTGCGTTTATCGTCGGGATTCGTTCTTGACGAACAAGTGACAAATCCCCATGCAAAGCTCCTACCATCATATCACCTCCAAATCCGCAGCTATACTCCCGGCACTTTTCATGCTCTCCAAAATCGAGATGATATCTTTTGGAGTCGCACCGAGTTTTTGTAAACTTCTAACAAGGTTGGCAACCGTCGTCGTCCCTTTTTTCGTATAGAGCTCGTTTTCGTTCACGCCGATGACCATATCGTTATCGACCACCATGGAGCCTGCCGGCTTGTTTGGTGTTTGCTGCTCTTTTATCTTGATGGTGATATCACCATGGGTCAACACTATCGGCTTGACCTCTATGTCAACACCCGCAACGATCGTTCCGGTTCGCTCGTTGATGATGATTTTCGGTTTGGAAGAATAGTTCATATCTATATTTTGCACTTCGGCTAAAAACTCGATCATCGTTTTGTTCTCAGGGCGTTTGAGTTTGACGGTTCTTGGGTCTATCGCCACGGCTACTTGTGTCGCATAGTATTTGTTGATCGCTTGTTGAATGGCGACGGCGTTTTTGAAGTTTTCCTCTTTCAACGAAAGCAAAACGTAATTTTGGTGGTACAAGTCGATGTTGATCTCCCTCTCGACCAAACCACCGTTGTAAACCTTACCGGCAGTTGGATGAGACTCGCTTCCGTTCCCTCTTTCGTTTTTACCGCCGATCGAAACAGCCCCTTGCGCGACTGCGTAGATGTTGCCGTCAACCCCTTTTAGCGGTGTCATCAAAAGGGTTCCCCCTTCCAAGCTTTTCGCATCTCCGATGGAAGAAACCGTCACGTCGAACTTGTCCCCTTCTCTTGCAAAAGGTTTGAGTTTCGCCGTTACGACGACGGCGGCGACGTTTTTGGACTTGATGTCGATTGGGTTCATGTTGATATTCATCGCACGAAGCATATTGGAGATGGTTTGTAGAGTGAATTTCGAAGTCGTTCCGTCTCCGGTCTTTTTCAAACCGACCACAAGCGAATACCCTATAAGCTGGTTATCCCTTACACCGACGATGTTGGCTACTTCGGTTATTTTTGTCGCTTGCAACAAAGTAGTGAGAAAAATTACGGCAAGTAAAACTTTTTTCATCGTTCCATCCTTGAAAATTCAAAGATGAAAAAGCAAAACTCATTCCATTTCGGGTTTATCGTAGTATGTCAAGGAGGTTTTGCCGAACTTTTTCGATTTCGTTTTTTCGTAAATCCCTATTTTTTGCGGTAACTCAAGTCCTGTCATGTGCTCGATGGTTATGCGTTTGACCACTTCTTTAGGAAGATTTTTTATCAGTTCTATCATATTGTCGTAGATATCTTCGAAACCTTCGCGAAAGCTAAAGGGAGGGTCTATGTAGAAATACGCCGGCGTTTTTTCCCTTTTGAGGCGTGCTACGATGTGGTCGATGGTAACGAAGCTATCCCCGGCGAACACTTCGCAAGAAGCGGGGTCGGTCTGCTCTATATTGTGTCTGAGTATTTTTAGCGCTTGTTTGTCTTTTTCCATGAAAAATATTTGTTTCGCACCACGGCTTAACGCTTCAAGACCGATACTCCCACTTCCACTGAACACTTCGACAAACGTCGCATCGACGATTTCGAACTGAATCGTATTGAAAAACGACTCAAGTACTATCCCTTTGGAACTTCTCGTCGTTTGCAATGGAGGGAGAACCAGCTCTTTGCCTTTGTACTTTCCGGCAACTATCCGTTTTGAAAGGTACTTTTCTTTAGCCATAAAACGCCTTTACGGTTTCAAGAACCTTGTTTTGGTATTCTTGTGTCAATGTTTCTATCCTTTGTCGCAATTGTTCGAAATCTCGTTCTTTTTGCGTAAGTTTTTTTCCCTCAAAGGTATCTTTCGTTTCATCGCCTTTTAGCGATTTATGGCGATTTTGCAAAGCCAATAGCAGTTGCGATTTCGAAAACGGTTTTTTCAAATCAGCCCCTTCATCGCTTGCAATCAAAAACGTACGTTTATCATCACTTTGGAAATCGCGCACGACAATCTCACTATGTTTAATGGAACTAAGATGTCTGCCCAAAAAATTCTCCAACGCTTTTTGCAGTAAAAGCGACTTGCATTCAACGGCTATTTTCATAAATAATACTCCAACGTATAACGCATATCTTCATCGATATCCGCCAAAGAGGCCATCCAAGCAAGATACCCCCTATCGCTTAGCGAAATCTCTTCTATATATCTTCCGGCATATTTACCGAATTCGAATTTTTGCAAAAGAACCGGCTTGTATGACAGCTCCTTTAGCTTCTCAAGCGGTGCAAGTTCCAAAAGCTCGTCCAAAAGAAGTTTCGTAATTATAGCATCACTTCTGGCTTCATGTGGACAAAGAGCGAAGCCGTTCAAAGCGAGTTTCTCTACCATCGGCGCTTCTTTTTTGTACAACCGCATCTCGTAACGTAAAAAGTTGAGCGAATAACTCTCCAAATCGGGAATAAGATGGCGGGTACAGCGAAGCGTGTCGATCGCATCGGTCGATATGTCTATACCCGATTTTTGCAACATCTGTGCCTCAAAAGGCAAGTTGTGCGCAACGATAGTGGCGTTTTTCTCTACCAATTCACATAGTTTTTGAAACGTTTTGGCTTTTTTAAGAGGTGGTTTGGAGCGAATCATCTCGTTGGTGATATTGTTTATGGCCGATGCCGCAGGAGGGATTTTCACCCCTTCGTCGACCAAATCGTAATCGATCTCCATCCGCTCGTCATCTTGCACCAACAATGCCAAGGAACAGATGACGTCCCTATCCTCCAGTCCCGTCGTTTCACAATCGACAAACCCAAGCATCAAAGCTCCTCGTTCGCTTCTATTTTCTCCAATAGATGAAAATAGTGCTCAAGCGTCAAAAAACTTTTTTCGAACCTGTAACGGATAACGAACTCCACAATCTCGCTTCGAAGCGCTTGCGAAGCGTTTTCGACCCTGCCGAAATATCCAAGAGAGATATTTTTGGTCTTGCCGTCAACTTTCGTTATGGCCAGCAGTTGCAGGTACTTCCCCTCTTGGATACGCCCAAAATTCTCCTCTTGCAGCGAGATACCCGAGAGGTTAAGCGCTTTGTATGTAAAAATATCGTTAAAATCGTGTACCTTCTTAAAAAGGGACAACTTCTCAAAAAGTTCTTTGAGCCTTTTGAGGTTTTCACTCCGTTTGAGTTCGTAACTCGATATTTTCGTCGTTAATTGTTTGAGTCGTTCGAGTGCATCCATAAGCGGGATTTTATCCCAAAAACAATAAAGATTGGCTATAATTGCGCAAATTTTATCTAAAAGTGTACTATGGATTTTCTACGAATACTCGGACAACAAAAACTTGACGGAACCATAAAGATTTCAGGTGCAAAAAACGCTTCGCTGCCACTCATAGCGATGTCGATTCTCGCTAAAAACCGCATCACGATGAAAAACGTTCCCCATGTTGCGGATATCAAAACCCTTTTGAAACTTCTTGGAAACTTGGGTGCGACCTACAGTTTCGAAGATGAAACGATTCAAATCGATGCTTCGAGCATAGAAAAAACCACAGCGACATACGACATCGTCAAAACCATGCGTGCTTCGATTTTGGTACTTGGTCCGTTATTGGCTCGTTTTGGGCACTGTGAAGTTTCACTACCGGGCGGATGCGCCATCGGTCAGCGCCCTATCGACTTACACCTAAAAGCGCTGGAACTCATGGGCGCCACTATCGAGATAAAAGCGGGCTACGTCAAAGCAAGCGCCCCACAAGGTCTCAAAGGCGCACATATCATTTTCGACAAGATAACCGTTACGGGAACTGCTAACGTGGTTATGGCGGCCGCTTTGGCAAAAGGGGAAACGCAAATCGTCAACGCCGCCAAAGAGCCCGAAGTGGTACAGCTTTGTGAAGTGTTGCAAAAAAGCGGTGTGGAGATAGAGGGGATAGGAACGGCGATGCTTCGCATCAAAGGAAACGGCGGAGAATTGCTCCACATAGACCCATTCACCATCATTCCTGACCGTATAGAAGCCGGAACGTATCTTTGTGCGGGTGCTATCACCAACTCGCGGCTGAGCATCTCCTTCGCCGATGCCTCCCACCTCGAATCGGTCATCGCCAAACTCGAAGAGATGGGATGCTGTTTCGAGATAACCCAATACACTATCACTATAGTTCCAACGGAAAACCTCAGACCCGTACGTATCGTCACTCAAGAATACCCCGGTTTTCCAACCGATATGCAAGCCCAATTCGTCGCTTTGGCGACACAAGCCAACGGCGTATCGGTCATAGAAGAAAAACTGTTCGAAAACCGCTTCATGCATGTAAGCGAGCTACAAAGAATGGGTGCTTCCATCACTCTCAACGGAAACGTAGCGACAGTTACCGGAAAGACGAAATTAAGCGGCGCGGATGTCATGGCGACAGACCTTCGCGCATCGAGCGCTTTGGTGCTGGCAGGACTCGTAGCCGAAGGAAAAACCGATGTCCACCGTATATACCATCTCGATAGAGGCTATGACAATCTTGAGGGGAAACTCCAAAGTGTCGGAGCGAAAATAGAAAGACTAAAAGAGTAGCTTTGGCTACTCTTCAAAAACGATCATTTCGTAAATACTTTTCTTCGTTACAAGCGATTTGTTCGGCGGGACTGAGCGATTTCCAGCCATTTTGTTCAGCTCCTCGCGTAAATCCGCTATCTCTTTCTCCATACTTTCCATCTGCTCTTTCAAACGTAGAATGATATCGACTCCCGCTAAATTGACACCCAGTTCACGTGTGAGGCGAAGAATCAGTTTGATTTTATCGATATCGCGCTGCGAATAGAGCCTGACCCTTCCGTTGGAGCGGGAAGGTTTTATCAGGTTTTCCCGTTCGTACTGACGAAGCGTCTGGGGATGAATATCCAAAATCTTCGCAACGATACTGATAAGATAAACCGGTTCATCGTAATGGTGCAGCATCTACAACTCCTTTGGAAGTTTTTCGTCCATCATCTCTCTTAACTTAGGATCGAGCGTATCGACATCCGGCAATACGACGTTAGCTATGAGATACAGGTCCCCTTTGGCTTTTGTCTTTCTGTTTATCGCACCCATACCTTTTACTTTGAACTTCTGTCCGTTTTTCGTATTTTTAGGAACTTTGAGTTTGATCTCTTTTTCAAGGGTCTTGACAGGCACTTTACCGCCAAAAAGTGCTGTATGCAGCGGAATATCGATGGTTTTGACAAGATTGTCCCCATCCCTTTGGTATTCGGGTGAGGGAGCTACATGAATGGTCAAATACAAATCGCCTCTTCTTCCCCCTTGAGCGTGCCCTTTGCCTCGCACACGCATCTTTTCACCATCTTTTACACCCGCAGGTATTTTGATGTCGAACGATTCACCGTTGATACTAACGGAATGGCTACCCCCAAGGATAGCGACGTTAAACGGGATCGTTACGGAAGTACGGATGTCGAGATTTTGCGGTTGTTGATAGTGCGCTCCACCGTCAAAACCTCCAAATCCGCCGCTAAATCCGCCAAAACCGCTACTACTTCTAGCTCTGGCACCCCCGCCGCCAAATCCGCCAAAACCACCTTGACCGAAGATACTGTTGATAAGGTCTTCCAAATCGATATCTTGATGGCTTCGGCTAAAGTCGCTGAAACTTTGACCGTTGAACATCGCATCGCCAAACTGGTCGTACTGCGCTTTTTTCTCTTTGTCGCTAAGTACTTCATAAGCGGCGTTTATCTCTTTGAACTTCTCTTCGCACTCCGGCTCTTTACACACGTCCGGATGGTATTTTCTGGCTAATTTTCTATATGCTTTTTTAATCTCCGCTTCACTTGCGTTTGGAGAAATACCTAACGTTTCGTATAATGATTTATTACTCATTGCTATCCTCTTTCCTATAAAATATATTTATTTCTTTTTCTACGCGCAATTATATCATAAAAGTTGAGTCAATGTCAATCAACTATAAAGAAAACTTCCCTAAAGCGGAGATTTCGATAAACGATGAAAACTAAAAGGAAAAAAGAGGATGTTCCCCAAACGGGGAAGAGAGGTTTTAGTGGAGAAAATGTCTTTTACCGCTGAAATACAGACTCATACCGTGCTCGTTCGCCGCTTCGATAACCTCTTCGTCGCGAATGCTTCCACCCGGCTCTATAACCGCGCTAACACCGGCACTTGCAGCAGCGTCTATGGAGTCTCTAAACGGGAAGAACGCTTCGCTTGCCAGCGCTGCACCGCTAACGTCAAGCCCCATCTCTTTAGCTTTTTTCAGCGCACATTGAGCCGCATCGACTCTTGAAGTCATACCCATTCCCACGGCAACCATCGCCGAATTTTTCACATATACGACACAGTTGGATTTCGTCAAAGACGCTACTTTGTAAGCGATTTCAAGGTCTTTTAGCTCCTGTTCGCTCGCCGCTTTTTTCGAAACGAGCTTCGCGTTTTTCACTTCGTCCTCTTCGACTTTGTCGGCATCTTGGTACACAAAACCGCCATCGATATGCTTGAAATCTTTCTCATCGTCCGCAAGAGTGATTTTGTCGCTTCCATACTCGAAAAGTTTTATCCGTTTTTTCGTTCCAAACACCTCTTGCGCTTCAGGAGTGATGCGTCCGGCTATCACCACTTCGAGGAAAATTTCGTTCATTTTCTCCGCAAGCGCTTTATCCACTACGCCGTTTACCGCTACCACACCGCCGAATGCGGAAACTGGGTCGCACTTGAGCGCTTCGGTATAGGCATCGACCAAATTCTCTCTAATGGCAAAACCGCAAGGGTTTCCATGCTTGACGATACACACCGCATTTTCGTCTCCAAACGCCGCAGCTATTTTCACCGCGCCGCTGATGTCGGTAAGGTTGTTGAAGCTCGCTTCCCCTTTGAGGGTTTTGAAATTTTTCGAATAATGGTTTTCAAATTCGTACAACGCACCTTTTTGATGCGGATTCTCTCCGTAACGGGTATCGAAAACTTTCTCGCCAACGATGAATTGTTTCGCGCCGAAACCGCCGTTGAAGCGGCTGTTCATGTAGTTAGCTATCATACTGTCGTACGCCGCTGTGTGCTCGTACGCTTTTATCATCAAATCTCTTCGAAATTCAAGAGTGTTGTTGCCGTTTTCTATGGCATCCAAAACCGCGTCGTAATCGGCTACGTCGGTAACGATGATGACGCTGTCGAAGTTTTTCGCCGCACTTCTTACCATCGCAGGCCCGCCGATGTCGATATTTTCGATAATCTCTTCAAAGTCGTCCGTTTTTTCGATCGTCGCTTTGAACGGGTAGAGATTGACACATACAAGATCGATAGCCTCCACACCGAGTTCTTTGGCTTGATCCAAATGGGACTGTTTGTCACGTCGATGCAAAATACCGCCGTGGATGTAAGGGTTGAGCGTTTTCACACGCCCTTCGAAACACTCCGGGAATTTCGTCACTTCGTCTATTTCTATGGCGTTGACACCCGCTTCTTTTATCATCTTGAACGTTCCGCCGGTGGAGATGATTTCATATCCGTTTTGCTCGAGTCTTTTTGCGAACTCGACGATGCCGCTTTTATCGCTAACGCTTAGTAATGCTCTTTTTTTCATTCTCTATCCTTCGATTAAAAATCGCCGCTTGCGGCACGACTTGGAATCTCCGTCATAGCTTTTTGCACTTTCGATGCCAGTTGCATCATGGTACTATCGAGTGGATACCCTCCATGAATAGCCAATGTCAAATCCATCGTTATAAGATACGCATCACCGTTTCCATACTGCACATACATGATTCTACACGGCATGAAACCGCCGAAATATCTTGAATGGTTCAAAAAGATTTTGGCTATATGCAAAGAACATAACGACCAGATTCTCGCTTCTTTGACTTCTGTAGGAGCCGCGTCTTCTTTTGTGAACATTTTGACATAGCCTGTCACTCTCATGTTGTACTCTTCAGCCAATGCCGTAATCGACTCCTTTACATCGTCGCCGCTGACATCTTCTGCAACTTTGTATTCGACCATCATCGCTTTTGCCGGGTCGCCGTCTTTAAGAACCTTGTTGAACATATCCATATAAGCCGGAATAGCACCTTTGTCCAACTTTTTCACACCTTCGGCCATACCACCGAACATAACATACATACCTATCATGGCAGCAACCGCGACCACACCGATAAATGCGAACAGATTTCTTAGCATCACTTTCCTTTGCATACCGCTTTGTAGCGGCAAAATATTTGCGGTATTATAATATAATAAAATTATTTTCTGTTTAGGTGGAGGGGAGTATTATGTATAAATTCGCCTTTTTTGTACCAAAAGAGCAAAAAGAGGACGTCAAAGAAGCGCTTTTTTCCATAGGGGTTGGAAGTTACGAAAACTACGACAAATGTTCATGGGAAACACTCGGAGTTGGACAGTTCAGAGCGCTTGAGGGTGCGAACCCTTTTTTGGGTGAAATAGGTGAGGTCGAAAAAGTGGATGAATACAAAGTGGAAATGATATGCAAAACGGAGCTTATAGAAAAAGCGGTAGCGACTTTGAAAAAAGCCCACCCCTACGAAGAGGTGGCGTATGAAGTGATAAAACTGGAAAACTTTTAGAGGTCTTGTTCTACGACCTCTTTGAATCTTCCAAAATAGACCTCTTTGAGGTTTTTCATATCGATTGAAACATCGTTGATTTTGACTTTCTCGCCGCCAACGACACCGATAAGCTCAAACGGCAAGTATTCTTTAGCGAACGCTTCGAACGCTTCTTGGTTTTGCGGTTTAACTTCCAAAATAGCGCGTGAGAAACTTTCGCTGAAAATATCTTCTTCGTTTTCGACACTCATAGTTACATCACACCCAAGGGAACTTACCGCGGCCATTTTCGCAAGCGCTACGGCGACCCCGCCGCTACTTGCATCTTTTGCGGCTTCAAGCAGCCCTTTTTTGTTCCCCTCAATCACCAAGTCCCAAAGTTTGAGCTCTTTTTCGTAGTCTATGGAAGGCATCTCCCCTTCAACTACGCCGTATATCTCTTTAAGGTACAAACTACCGCCAAATTCGTGTTTCGTCTCCCCTACGAGGTAAAGAAGGTTCCCCTCTTGTTGGAAACTCGAAAACAGCACTTTGTTTTGGTCGTCGTTGACCCCGACGGTCGCGATCGATGGTGTTGGGAAAACACTCACCCCTTCCGTTTCGTTATACAGCGATACATTCCCCCCGATTACCGGCGTATTGAGCTTAGCACACGCTTCTTTGATACCCAGACACCCTTGCGCGAACTGCCACATCACTTCCGGATTTTCCGGATTCCCGTAGTTGAGGCAGTCGGTGATGGCAAGCGGTCTCGCACCGCTCATCGCGACGTTTCGTCCACTCTCAACGACTGCAGCAGCCGCACCGTTTTTCGGATCGACATAACAGTAACGGACGTTACAATCCGCACTCATCGCAAGCGCTCTACCGTTTTCTTTCACTCTTATCACCGACGCATCGAGGCTGCCCCCTTTCTTGACGGTGTTGGTTTGCACCATCGAGTCGTACTGCTCGTAAATCCACGCTTTATCGACCACTTCCATAGAAGCGATCAGTTTTTCAAACGCCTCTTGATTGGAAACTTTTGGAAAATCTTCGAGCTTGATCCCTTTGACCACTTTTAGATAATCCGGTTCTTTCATAGGTCTATTCAGCACAGGCGCTTCTTCACTTACTGGGTCAACAGGAACGTCGGCGACTTTTTCTCCATGCCAAAACAGCTCCATTCTCCCCGTATCGGTCACTTCCCCTATAACCGCGGCATCGAGTCCCCATTTTTCGAATATCTCGATAATCTCCGCTTCGCTCCCTTTTTTCGCACAAAGCAACATACGCTCTTGACTTTCAGAAAGCATGAACTCATACGGAGTCATCCCCTCTTCTCGCGCAGGTACTTTGTCAAGGTGCATCACCATTCCACTGCCTGAACGTCCCGCCATCTCGAAACTACTCGAAGTGAGTCCCGCAGCTCCCATGTCTTGAATACCGATTACATAATCGGTTTTGAAAAGCTCCAAGCACGCTTCAAGGAGAAGTTTTTCGGTAAAAGGATCCCCCACTTGTACCGTCGGGCGGAGGCTTTTGGACTCTTCGGTAAAACTGTCGCTACTCATAACCGCACCGCCAAGACCGTCTCGACCCGTTTTGGCTCCAACATAGATAACCGGGTTGCCTATCCCTTCCGCTCTACCGTAGAAAACCTCATCGCTTTTGGCGATACCGAGAGTGAAAGCGTTTACGAGGATATTTCCGTTATAGCACTCGTCAAAGCTCACTTCTCCACCTATCGTAGGGACACCCATACAGTTACCGTAACCGCCTATCCCCTCTACGACGCCACGAACGAGGTAACGTTGATGTTTGGAGGTTTTATCGTCGTTTAGCACGTTACCGAAACGAAGCGCGTTAAGGTTGGCAACGGGGCGCGCACCCATGGTAAAAACATCTCGCATAATCCCCCCAACACCCGTCGCCGCTCCTTGGTACGGCTCGATGAAACTTGGGTGGTTGTGGCTTTCCATCTTGAAAACCGCGGCATACCCATCACCGATATCGATAACGCCGGCATTTTCTCCCGGACCTTGAATGACCCATGGTGCTTTTGTCGGGAAACCGCTAAGGTGTACTTTGGAAGACTTGTAGGAACAATGCTCACTCCACATAGCGCTGAAAATCCCTAGCTCTACCAAGTTCGGCTCACGTCCGAGTATCTTTTTTATATGCTCGTAATCCTCTTTGGAAAGCTTGTGAGAAGCTAAGAGTTCGTCGATGTTTTCTAATGGCTGATTCACGGAAATATCCTATTTGAGTAGTTTTTAAAGTGTGATTATATCCAAACGTGGGTAAAAAATATTTAAAACGCTACTTAAAGCGAAAATCCTCTTCGGTCGGAATCTTCTTTTTGAGCTCGAAAACGGGGATATACTCGATTTTTTCTATCTCGTACTCTTTTTTCCCTTTTGGCAGTTGCAAAACCACCTCGTCCCCTTCTTTCTTCCCGATAAGCGCTTTTGCAAGAGGGGAATGGATGGAGATAAGCCCGTTTTCCACTTCCGCTTCGAGCGAACCGCAGATGGTATAGACCTCCTCCTCATCGGTATCGAGGTTGAGCAGATGTACACGAGAACCGAAACACACCCTTGAGTGTTCCAGCGTCGAAGGGTCGATAATGGTCGCTTTTTCTATCATGGAATTGAGAAAGAACAAACGCTTGTCGATATGGCGTAGCTTCTCTTTTGCCGCTTGATACTCCGCGTTTTCGCTTCTATCGCCATGGGCTGCGGCTATTTGTTTCTCTTTTGCGACTTCAGGCTTGTGAACGTCTTTTAAAAACTTGAACTCTTTTACAAGAAGGTCGTACCCCTCTTGCGTCATCGGTTCTTGTTTCATTCTACCCCTCGAAACCTACAATGTAAAAGGTGTCTTTGCCTTCCACTTTTTGGAGTTTCGCTTTGTATTTCTCTTTGAAGCGTTCTATCTTTTCATACGCTTCGGCTTTCATCTCTTCAGATGCCGCTTCTATTTTGATTTTTAGATAATCGTTCGAGTTCGACATCGCGACATACGATTTATCGACTTGCAACGCATCATGCAAATCGAGCACATGTTTTATAATCTTTTCATACCCGGGAGTGTTTTTTTCTATTTTTTCAAGTTGAGTACGAAGTGTGTCGTTGGGTATATAACCCAATTTAGTCAAAACCGCATCGGTATTTATAATTGTCATTTTTCAACCTTGTTCTAAATAAAATAATAGCGAGCTGAGAAATATATCAATTTTTTGTAAATATTCAGAATCTATTTGTGAACGATATATTATAATACCCTTATATAAAAGAACAAAGGTTATATCATGACAGAAGAAGTACTCAAAAAAATCAAACAGCTTCCTCCGCTTCCAGAAACCGCAATGCAGATAGAAGCGGTGTATCAAGACCCCAACTCCTCGTTCAACGATATGGTCAAAATTATCGAAAAAGACCCGCTTTTAACTGCAGACATCCTTAAAGCGGCGAACTCTCCGCTATACGGTTTCAGTCGGGAAATCAACTCCATCTCCCAAGCGGTCGGACTTTTCGGGATGGGCACGGTACGCGGTTTCGCACTTGCGTCGATAGTCAAAAAAAGTTTCTTACTTGATCTTTCCCCGTACAACCTCACAGAACTCGCATTTGCGGAGCTAAGTAAAAAACAGCACGCCTTGACGACTTCTTGGTGTCTCAAGAGCGAAAACCGTCTAATGGGTGTTCTCTCCCCTGCGGCTTTCTTGGTGGAAATAGGCAAAGCTATCATCGCGCAAGTCCTTATGGAAACGAAAAAAGCAGAAGCGTTCCAAGAAGCGCTTGCGGAGCTAAACGGCGACGCCGATGCCGCTGAGATAGAGATTCTCGGTCTATCGACTCCGGAAGTCAGTGCCAAGATATTCGAACACTGGAGATTCGAAGAGAATCTCGTCGATGTCATCGCCAACTGCGATACGCCTAACGAAGCTTCGAGCGATGAGAACAAACGTGCATCGGCCATACTCGACGCCGTAAGAACTACCATCTCTTTAAACGGTACGGTAGAAAAAGAAAACCTCGAAAAAGCCAAAGAGATAATTGAAGAGTTCGGACTCAATCTCGAAAACTACGAAAAAGCTGTGGAAGGTTTACAATAGTTGAAACATCTACTTACCAAACTCTCTCTTGGACTTGACGCACAAGACCTTTCACCGGAGTTTGCACCGTTTGTGGAGAAACTGCTCCACAAAGGTTACGTCAAACTCCATGACAACATCTACAAACTCAACTCCAAATACCGTTTTGGTTCCATCACTTTAGCAAACAACAAAACCGGCGCATACCTGCACGCTTACGGTGAAGCGATAAAAGATATTTTCATAGCGCAAGAAGACCTCAAAGACGCCAAAAGCGGCGATATCGTCGTCGTTCAACGCTACATCGCCAAAAAAGGACCACCAAGCGGTAAAGTCATCGAAGTTCTTGGACGGGAAGAAAGTTACGCTATCGGTGTCGTCATCGAAAAAGACGGAGAAAAATCGCTTGTCGATTTACGTACACTCCATCCCGTCGGAGTGCCGCTAAGCGAAGATGAACTCCAAGCGTTTCATGTAGGAGCGCTTTATAGAATCAACAACCAAACCAACAAGATAGACCAAAAACTCGGGCATATAGACGACCCAAAAAGCGATGAGAGAATCGTTCTTGCACAATTTGACAAACATGATGAATTTACCCAAGAAGTTTTGAACGAAGTCGAAAATTTTCAAGAAGTCGATGCTGCGAAACACAAAGACAGAAAAGACCTTCGCGCACTCCCTTTTTGCACCATCGACCCCGTAACGGCGAAAGACTTCGACGATGCCATATACTGGGATGGAAAGAACTCCACTCTCTACGTCGCCATCGCCGATGTGAGTTACTACGTCAAACCGTTTGGCGAACTCGACAACGAGGCGATGTACAGAGGTTTCAGTATCTACTTGCCGCACCGCTCCATCCCGATGCTTCCGAGAATACTGAGCGAGAATCTCTGCTCGCTCAAACCCAACGTCGATAGACTCGCGTATGTGTTCGAAATAAAACTCGATACGACGCGTCTAGAAGTCAAACACTCCGAAGTGTACGAAGCGATAATCCACTCCAAGCGGAGATTCCACTACGACGAAGTCGATGCACTTTTTGCGCAAAAACTCAAAGCGAGCAGTCCACAAGAAGCGGAAATCTTCATCTATCTCAAACAGCTGAAGAAAATAACCGATGCATTGAGGAAAAAACGCTTAGAGGTGGGATTCGATTTTAGAAGCGAAGAGGTTTCGATGCAGCTTGATGAAAACACCGACCTTGTAGCGACAAAAATCGAAGATTCCACCCCTTCACACGCACTCATAGAAGACTGTATGCTTCTAGCCAACAAAGAAGCGGCAAAACGTTACGAAAGGGGTGTGTTTCGAGTCCATGAAGAACCAAGCCAAAGCAAACTCCAAACACTCTATCAAGAGCTCTCCGCCATCGGCATAAACGTAGAGATAAAAGAAAGCGTCAAAGAGACCATCGAAAACATTCAGCATCAGGCAAAAGAAAGAGGGATACAAAACGATGTCGATACCCTCATTGTCCGTTCCCAGATGCAAGCGCGCTACTCACCCGTCAATCTCGGGCACTTTGGGCTCGGATTTGAGCGATATACCCATTTTACGTCACCCATTAGGCGGTATGCCGACTTGACGGTGCACAGACAGCTAAAAGCGCTCTCAAAAGGGAACAAGGAGGAAGAATCCTACATCTTACGCAATATAGAAGCGCTTTGTTTGCAAATCTCCACCCTCGAGCGCGAAGCCGATGCGGTCGAAAAAGAATATATGCAACGTAAATACGCCAGATGGGCTCTTGAGAATATCGGCAAAACGTTCCAAGCGAAAGTAAGCGCTACGACACCCGAACTCAAAGCCGACCTTGACGACACTATCAAAGGCGCTTCGCTTCATCTTACCCATACGCCAAATATCGTCTTGTTCCAAAAAATTCGAGTCAGAATAGAAAACGTCGATTTATACAAAGCCAAAATTACCGCAAGTGTGGTAGAGGAATAGCATGTACAAAGCGGAGTTTGACAAAATCCTTGAACGAGGGGTAAAAGAGCGCAACTTCATCCTTTTTGGCGAAAGTGCGTTTTTCATCGACCGCTATTGCGCCCAATTAAGCGATATCGAAGATGCCAACAAACTTACGTTCTATTTCGACGAATACGATTTTGCAAGTGCGAAAACCCACCTTGGCCAAGCTTCCCTTTTTGGGGGAACGAACCTTTTGGTGATAAAAAGCGAAAAGAAAATCCCTAAAAAAGAGCTCGAAACCCTTTTTGAACTATGCAACAAAGGGGATAACCGTTTCGTGTACGCTTATTACGGTAGTGACCACAAAAGCTACAACAACGCATTTAAAAAATTGGGTGTGCTAACGGTTCGGTTTTTCACACCCAAACACAATGAAGCGATCTCGATTTTGATGCAAGAGGCCAACAAAAACGGACTGCAAATCGACAACTACACCCTAAACCATCTGCTCTCGTTGCATAACGGGAAAGTAGAGCTCGCCCTAAGCGAACTCGAAAAACTCGCCCTGCTCGCGCAAGGTCCTATCGGTAACAAAGATATAGATGCACTTGTGTACGGCATGGGGGAAGTCGATTTGCAGACGTTCATCAAAGAGTTTTGGCAAAAGAAAGATTTTCTTCCGAATTTAGAGAGGCTTTTAGAAAGCGGTGAAGATGAGATACGCATCGTTACCGCACTGAACACTTTTTTGCATGAACTCTACCTTTTCAACATCTACATCCGCATCAACGGACATGCCGACGCGAAAGCGATACTCGGCTACAATCCACCACAATTCGTCATAAACGAAAAAGCGCAAATGGCGATGAAAATCAAACCCAAGACCTACTATGTGTTAACGAAAAAACTGCTCGATGCGGAGCTGAAGATGAAATCGGCAAATAACGACAAACGCGCGATACTTTACGCCACGTTGCTTGAGATAAGTAAATTGGTAATGAGGGTTTGACCCCAAGTCGCAGTAGTTCGTACAAAGAAGAAGTTCCGCTCCACGGGAGCGGAAAAGATTACATAGAGCAGGCACTCACACCCGGAGGAGTCGTCGGCTGTACCGCCTCGTTATCGACACCCCCTTCTGCATTGATTTTCTCTATAAATTTCCAAATTTTATCTGCCGCTTCGGCGTAGCGTTTCGCACTCTCACTTTCAGGATAGACAAAACTGATAGGTTGACCGCTGTCCCCCCCTTCGCGAATCGCAGGCTCGATAGGAATCTCGGCGATAACTTCCGTGTTGTACTCTTTTGCCATCGGCTCGGATGTTCCTTTGCCGAAGATATCGTACTCTTTACCGGTGTCTGGCGCTATGAATCCACTCATATTTTCCACAATTCCGGCAATCGGGATATGCAATTTCTGGAACATATCCAAACTTCTTTTGCTATCGTCAAGCGAAACCGTCTGCGGTGTCGTGACGGTGAGTCCCGCAGTTACAGGCACGCTTTGAGCGAGAGTGAGCTGTGCATCACCCGTTCCCGGCGGCATGTCGATAACAAGTACATCGAGTTCGCTCCAAAGGATATCTCGCAAGAACTGCTCGATAGCTTTCATAATCATCGCTCCACGCCAAATGAGCGATTGCCCCTCTTCCATCAAGCTTCCCATCGACATCACTTCCAAACCGTACGCCTTGATCGGAAGCACTTTGTTGCCTTGAACTTCCGGTTTGATATCTTCGATGCCCAACATTCTTGGAATGTTCGGTCCGTAGATATCGGCATCGAGAAGCCCCACTTTCAGCCCTTGCTTAGCCAAAGAGATAGCGATGTTCACCGACGTCGTCGATTTTCCGACACCCCCTTTACCCGAACTTACCATCAAAAAGTTCTTGATTTGAGGTGCTATGTTCTTCCCTTTGGAACTACTCTCTTTTGGCATTTGCGGTGCAGTTATATGCACCGTTACGTTCGCCGCACCTGCACGCTTTAGCTCTTCAGTCGCTTCTTGCTTGATTTGCTGTGCAACTTCGGGAGCCGATGAGGTGATATCGACAAATACCGTTACGTCGTCACCGTCAATCTGAATATCTTTGACAAACCCGAACGTCACGATATCTTTGGTAAAACCGGGGTACGTAACTTTCGAGAGTGCTGATTTTACATTCTCTTCTGTCATATTTTTCCTTTTGTAATGATATTTCGTAAATAAGACAAATTTTATCTGATTTAGCAATCGAACGAATTATAGCACTCATTGATTAACTTTTGCTTAATAGCCGCAAACCCGAAGATTTCTTCAGTATCGGAGTTTGCAACCATACAAAATCAAAGATGTTTTTTCGCTATTTTCGCCGCTTTGGAGGAAGGGTATTTTTTTATCAGCGCTTGAAAGAACTTTTTGGCGTTCTTTTTATCGCCCGTGTATTTCATCGACAATGCGGTATGCAGCATCAAAGTCGGCATGTATGAAGCTTTGGAGTAACGTTTCGCGCTTTCTTTATAGTACGCAAGTGCGGTTGCGTAATCGCGTCTGTAGTAGTATATCTCCCCAAGCTTGAAAGAACTTCTTGCCGGTTTGTAGTTATGCGCAAGCAAATACTTGTAGTACTCGATAGCTTTGGAATAGTTCTTTTTGGCATAAGCTCGCTCTGCACGCTTGAGTATCTCCGCTTTGGAAAGTTTTGAGAGGGACGAACTCGAACCTTTGGCAAGATTTTTAAGCTCCCCTCCAACCAACTTTTTAAATTCGTTGAAGCTCGCAACAAGTTTCATAAACTCCTCTTTGGAGACATATTCGCTTGATAAAGAGGCGTTGAGTTCTTCGTAACGGTTTTTCAAAACTTCCAAATCGGCACTGTTTTTCGAAACCAAAGCTTCGATTCTTTTTTGATACTCATCGACGCTCATTTCGTCGTTTTGCAGCTTTTGCCCAAGCTCTTTGATTTTCAGTTCGTTGTTGTGGTTCTTGCGTGCCAAGCCTTCGACAATCGTTTGCAATCCGTCTATACGTTCACGCAGAGAGTTGACTTTGTTGTCTTGTGTTTTTGTGGTTACTTCGACGCTTTGGAGTTTCTTTTTCGTCTCGAGGATAGCCCTCTCTTCAGGAGTGAGGCCGTACGGATTGGGGCTGGTTAAATCGCCGGCACCGTAAGCCGAAGGCTCCGATGCACTTAGCGATGCAGCCGCAACCAAAAGTGCGGAATAAAAATAACCGAGTCTCATTTGACTACGGAAGAACTTTGAAATCTACTCTACGGTTTTTCGCCCAACACTCTTTTGTGTGGTCGGTACAAACTGGGTTGCTTTCACCATAGCTTACCATGCTGATGCGCTCGCTTTCGACACCTTGAGCGACAAGCGCTTCTTTTACCGATTTTGCACGTTTTAGACCAAGAGCGAAGTTGTACTCGTCGCTACCCCACTCGTCACAGTTACCCTCGAGTTTGATTTTCAAAGAAGCGGGAGCCGCTTTTGCAGCAGCCGCATCGATAGCGATTTTATCTTCTTGGTCGGCTCTGATGTTGAATTTATCGAAATCGAAATAGACGGTTTGCAATTTCTTTTGCAAATTCATAATCATTTGTTCTGCTGTATCGACCGCGTTCGTTTCGCTACCGACTTCTTGCATATCGGAACTTACCTGTTCTGTCGTCACTTCGGACGCCTCACCGCCGTTTTGGCTCGTAGTTTGCTCTTGAGCTTGTGTTTGTTGTTCATCGACTGCAGGTTCTTTCGTGCTACATCCAGCAAAAAATAAAACCGCAATCGCTACACTTGAGAGAAGAGTCTTTTTCATTTATACACCTTTTTATAGATTTAAATTCAGATTATTATACCAAATTTTTGTTAATGTTTATATCTGTTTTCGATTTTTTTACCAATCAAGAGACTGAATGCGCCCACTCGATAGTGGAAATAGGTAGTTTTTGTTATAAGCTAACCTTATTACACCAATAGCGCTTTGATTTTTGTAATTTTTGATGAACAATATAGCGTCTCCGTCTCTTGAAAACCTTGGAAACTCGTTGATGCCCGTAGCGGTCAACCTTCGTATGGAATCACTATTGAGCGATATCAAATGAAGGTTGAACGTATTTTTGGAAAAGAGGTTGGAACTCTCACGCGCTTTGTAAACGATGTAGTTGCGCCATACGCTACAAGCGGAGTTGGTCTTGCCGTAATAAACCAGCTGCTCGACGTCGTTGCCGTCGATACTCTTTTGAAAAATGTTCGGATACCCGAGCCTGTCGGAAACGAAAACGATTTTATCACTTTCTAGAAACTGCCCTCCGACATCGATACCACCATAGTGGGTCAAGCGCTTGAAGCTTTTTTTCTCAATATCGTAAAGATAGATATCGGGTTGCGAAGAGGGCGACATCGTCACTAATATCTTGCTTCCGTCATCGTTGACATCGGAACATACGATCATTCCGTCACTACTTGCTACGCTAGTTATCTTTCCGGTTCTTATGTCGAAATATTTAAGCGTAGGTTTGCTCGAGCTAAGCGAGGTGTAGTAGATTGCGGTTTGTTTTTCGTCCGCCCATTTTGGAAAGATATTAAACCCCCCTTTTAAAATGGTATGCTGATATGTCAACGTATAATCGGCAATCACTATCTCACTCTTTTTCGGTGCGACGATTTTAGCAAAAACCACTCTGCGCTTCATCCAGCTAACATCATCACCCCCTAAAAACTTGTTTATGTCGTATGCGATGGCGTGGGAGAGAAAAATATAAGCCGATTTTTTGGAAATCTTATATTTTTTCTCGAATTTCACCGTCCCTTTGGCTATGAGTTTTGTTTCGACATTGAGTTTGCCGCTGTCGTCTTCAAAGAGTTTATAGCGCAGCACGTAACTTTTGTCTTTGTTTTCCACAGCAACCGATGAGGCATTGAAGTAGGTGATGATGCGGTGTTTGTCCACATTGAAGCGGGACAAAACGTTCATATCTGCAGATAGCGCTTTGAAAAACGCCATTTTGAACCCTTCATCGTAGTTGATAGAAGCATCTTCTATTGCAAGTGAGGGTAGCGTATCGACCTGTTTTTTGACCTCTATCGTCAAATCGACCGCATACAGCGATATACTCATAATCAATATAAGCAAATATTTCAAATTTTACTCCTTGTTGTCCGGCTTGAGTATTATGACGACTCGCGCACTTTGGGTATGAGGGTTTTTGGGAAATAGAATAGTTCGCAACCGCTCTTTTATGTTGTCGGCTTCTTGGTTGAGCGCTTCGCTTGGCGAGTAGTTGAGTATGCGAAAATCAAGCACTTTTCCAAGCGGACTAAGCTCTATAACCGCTTTGACCTCGTACCCTTGCGTATTTGCCGGCGGGAAGAAATGGTCATAAACTATAGCGTGAATTTTAGCCAAATACTCGTTTACCTCCTCGCCGCTGGAGGTGTTCTTCTTGGTTTTGGAATCTCTCCCTTTATCTTTTGCGGTTGCATTTGCATGGGGCTTATGTGAAGCGGTGTACTCCTCCGTATCGACACTTTTTTGGATTTCGGCTATCCTCTTCGCGTCTATCTTTTTCGTTTTTTTCACTTTCGTATCGACCTTTTTCGTCCACACGTTGTCAAACAACGAATCGAGATCGATATCTTCACTCACGCTATCGACACTGGAGCGTTTTTTGTTTTTTTTCTTTTTCTGTTTTATCGTTTTCGTTTTACTCGATGCTTTCTTGACGACTTTTTTTTCATAAGGCTCGTTTTGCAGCGATATAGAGATGTAGTTTTTTTTCGTCATACCGTAAGTGGGGGAGTTGGAAGATAGAAACATCACATAGACAAATCCACTTAGAAACAGAAAAAAAAGGCTCAGGGAAATGATGCCGCCGAGAATGAAGTAGTTTTTTTCCTTAGCCGTTTGTTGCAAGGGAAACCTCTGTAAATCCTGCTTGCTTGACGGCAGCCAAAACAGACATGACGCTGCCATAGTCAAGTCGCTTGTCGGCACTTATGAGCACGCTCGCTTTGAGGTTGAGTTTTTTGGCATACTGATAGAAGTTGTCGCTAAAGGCGTTTAATTGGAAAATTTCGCCGTTGACTTTGACGACACCCTCTTTGTTGATGGTTATATGCACGGGAGGGATTTTTTCGACTTGCTTCGAAGCCGAGCCTTGAGGGAGCATAACCGTTTCTTCGAAAACGATGTTGGGTGCAATGACCATCAAAATAGCCAAAAGCACAAGCATAATATCGACCATCGGCGTGATGTTAAGCTCGGGCGATTCTTCCCAATCGAACACTTATTGCACCTCTGTTCTTGAAAGAAGAGACTCACTTTGCATTCTGATAAGGTTGATAGTCTCAAAAGCGTTACGCTTCAAGATTTGATGGTAAGTATAAGCGAAAATAGCTACTAAAATACCTGCAGCAGTAGCTATGAGCGCATCGGCGACCCCCGTAGCGATGAGACTCATCCCTCCGGTCGTTTTTCCTATATGGGCGAAAGTGTCGAGTATAGAAACAACAGTACCAAAAAGCCCGATAAACGGCGCGGTAGAAGCGACTATGGAGAGAAAAGTCAACCCTTTTGTCGCTTCTTTCGTCGCAGAAAGTATCGAAAGCTCGAAAAGGTCTTTATTTAAGCCGTTTGCGCTTTTGATAAAATGGCTTAGATAAGAGCTTTCCGTAACGTTGCGTGAACCCATCAAAAGAGTCTCGAGCGATTTCTCCTCGACTACAAGCCAATTCTTCACGCTGAAATAACGATAAAAAAAGACCCAATTGACCGCTATGAAGTAGATTGAAAGAAAAAAAAGCACACCCAGAGTAACCGGGTGCGATTTTATGTAGAAATCTATGATATTGTTCAGCATTAAAGAAGATTTTTCGCTGCTGTTTCCAATTTCGCAGAAGCAGAAGCGATGGCGACACCGGAATCGGCAATATCGTCAAGCATAGCTTTTGCTTCTTCGAGAGCTTTGGAGATTTCACTCTCACTCTCACCGCGAATCGCGACCGCACCTTCGACAAGTACGACCACTTTCTCTTCGTCAACTTGGGCAACACCCCAGTTGATTAGAACCGACTCGATTTTTTTGTCCTCTTTTTCGATATCTATCACACCGCTTGTAAGCAAAGTCGTCAAACTTGCGTGGTGTGCTAGAACTCCGAACTCACCCTCTTCACCCGGAAGAGTGACAGATACGACATCTCCGTCGTAAATCTGCCCGTTAGGAGTGAGGATCTCAAGTTTAAATTTCTCCATGAGAATCCTTTATAGCCTTACTTGGACTTATTTGCTTTTTCTATAGCCTCGTCGATAGATCCAACCATATAGAAAGCGTTTTCAGGAAGATGATCATATTCACCTTCGAGAATCCCTTTGAAACCTTTGATAGTATCTTCAAGGCTTACATATTTACCGGGAGCTCCTGTAAAGACCTCTGCAACGAAGAACGGTTGAGAAAGGAATTTCTCAATCTTTCTTGCACGCTCGACCACCGCTTTATCCTCTTCGCTAAGCTCGTCCATACCGAGGATAGCGATGATATCTTGAAGGTCTTTGTACTTTTGCAATGTTTGCTGAACACCGCGCGCTACTTTATAGTGCTCTTCACCGATGATTTGCGGATCCAAGAGTCTTGATGTAGAATCAAGTGGATCGACCGCAGGATAGATCCCTTTTTCCGCAATTTTACGGTTAAGTACAGTTGTCGCATCGAGGTGAGCGAAAACCGAAGCAGGTGCCGGGTCGGTCAAGTCGTCTGCCGGTACGTAAACCGCTTGAACCGATGTAATAGAACCATCTTTAGTCGATGTAATACGATCTTGAAGCGCACCCATTTCACGAGCGAGTGTCGGCTGATAACCAACCGCTGAAGGGATACGTCCAAGAAGTGCTGACATCTCAGAACCAGATTGCGCGAAACGGAAGATGTTGTCGATAAACATCAAAACATCGAGTTTCTTTTCATCACGGAAATATTCCGCCATTGTAAGACCGGTAAGTGCGATTCTGTTTCTTGCACCCGGTGGTTCGTTCATTTGCCCGTAGCACAGCGCAACTTTGTCCAAAACGTTCGATTCGAGCATTTCGTGGTAAAGGTCGTTCCCTTCACGAGTTCTCTCACCGACACCGGCAAATACGGAAAGACCATCATGTCCGTGCGCAACGTTGTGGATAAGCTCCATGATGATAACGGTTTTACCAACTCCAGCCCCTCCGAAGAGTCCGACTTTACCACCTTTTGCATACGGTGCGAGAAGGTCAACGACTTTGATACCGGTTTCGAACATTTCCGTTTTAGTCGATTGATCGACAAGTTTTGGCGGCTCTCTGTGGATAGACCACATAGGAGCGTCTTCCACTTGGTCTTTACCATCAATTGTTTCACCGATAACGTTGAAAATACGTCCAAGAACTTTTTCACCGACAGGGACTTTGATAGGAGCACCGGTAGCTACTGCATCCTGCCCTCTAACCAATCCTTCACTCATATCCATTGCGATCGTTCTTACACGACCATCACCGAGGTGAGCGGCAACTTCAAGAACGAGACGTCTTTCACTTCCGTCTTCCTCTTTTACCTTCACTTCCAACGCTTCGTTGAGAACAGGCAAATACCCGTCAAAGTCAACGTCAACAACCGGACCCATTACCTGACTAATTTTTCCTATCATTTCATTCTTCTCCATCATTTCATAGACTCCACACCACTTATAATTTCAATAAGTTCTGTAGTAATAGCTGCTTGTCTCGCTTTGTTAAACTGTACATTGAGAGACTTGACCATCTCTTTAGCATTGTTCGTTGCCGTATCCATAGCTTGCATTCTCGCACTATGCTCGGCAGCGACGCTGTCGATAAGCGTGTAGTACATGTTGTACTTCACGTAGTTATCTACCAAAGAGTTGAGCATATGCTCTTCGTCTTGCGCTTCGATTTCAAGCATAGAGCGTTTACTTGCATTTTCGCAATCGAACGCATCGCTATCAATAGGCAAGATTCTGTTTACATGCAATTCTTGTGTAATCATGTTTTTGTAGCCGTTGTAAACTACATAGATCGCATCGGTTTTGCCGTTGGCGAAATCTTCGACAGAGCTTGCGATAAACTCGTCCGATTTCGCTTTTTCCGGTTTCGAGCTCAGACCTACGACTTCATCGTACATCTCGATTTCGTTGTATTTGAAAAACTCGATCCCTTTCTTACCGACACCGCGAAGGCGAATTTTGACTTTTTTCTCTTGAAATTCCGATATAAGTTGTTTTGCGGCTTTGATGGTTTGGATATTGAACCCGCCACACAAACCTTTATCGGCAGTTACGAAAATAATGTCTATCATTTTTGGATTTTCGATACGCTTGAAAAAGCGGTTTTTCTCCAATCCTCCAACTTTGTTACATTCTATCCTTCCAGCGATTTCGGCAAGAACCTCATTCATTTTCTGTGCGTAAAGACGAGAACGTTTAGCCAAATCTTCGGCTCGGCGAAGTTTAGCGGTCGAAACCAACTTCATCGCACGAGTCGTTTTCTGTGTGCTTGAAACGCTCTTTATCTTTCTTTGAATATCTTTTAGGTTCGCCATTACGTGATCCTTATTCCGCTACGAAAGAGGCTTTGAACTCATCCAACGCTTTGATCATAAGAGCTTTCGTTTCATCGTCGATTTTCTTCGTGCTTCTTATGTTTTCGAAAATCTGCGGATACGACGCTTCGATGAACGGATAAAGTTCCGCTTCGAATTTCGTTACTGCAGATACCGGAAGATCATCGAGATAACCTTCGTTACCTGCGAAGATAATCATCGCTTGTTGCTCTGCAGAAAGTGGAGAGTATGGAGGTTGCTTCAATACTTCCACCATTCTTTGACCACGCTCGAGTTGCTTTCTTGAAGCTTCATCGAGGTCGGATGCGAACTGAGCGAACGCTTGAAGTTCACGATACTGAGCAAGATCGAGTCTTAGAGTACCGGCAACTTGCTTCGTAGCTTTGATTTGCGCTGCACCACCGACACGAGAAACAGAAAGACCAACGTTGATAGCCGGTCTGATACCTGAGTTGAACAAATCTGTTTCAAGGAAAATCTGACCGTCGGTAATAGAGATGACGTTTGTCGGAATGTATGCCGCAACGTCACCGGCTTGCGTTTCGATGATAGGAAGTGCTGTCAACGATCCAGCACCTTTTTCATCGCTAAGCTTCGCCGCGCGCTCGAGAAGTCTTGAGTGTAGGTAGAAAACATCACCCGGATACGCTTCACGACCCGGAGGACGTCTAAGGATCAAAGACATTTCACGATACGCTACCGCATGTTTTGAAAGATCATCGTAAACGATAAGACCGTGGCGACCGTTGTCTCTGAAGTATTCACCCATAGTTACACCGGTATATGGTGCGAGGAACTGAAGTGCAGCTGCTTCGGAAGCGGTTGCGGAAACGACGATTGTGTATTCCATAGCACCGTGTTCTTCAAGGCGTCTTACAATCTGAGCTACGGTAGATTCTTTTTGACCTACAGCTACGTAGATACAAGCGACACCGTTACCTTTTTGGTTGATGATGGTATCGAGCGCAACAGTCGTTTTACCTGTTTGTCTGTCTCCAATGATAAGCTCTCTTTGCCCTCTACCGATTGGAACGAGTGCGTCGATAGCCTTGATACCTGTCGCCATTGGTTCATGTACCGATTTTCTGTCCATGATTCCCGGAGCTTTTTCTTCTACGAAACGAGTTTCGCTAGCTTCGATCGGACCTTTGCCGTCAATCGGCTCACCGAGTGCGTTAACTACACGTCCAAGGAGTGCATCACCCACAGGAACACGGAGAAGCTTAGCCAATCTCTTGACACTCATACCCTCTTTGAGGTTTTGTCCTCCACCAAGAACAACGACACCGACACTCGCTTCTTCAAGGTTGAGTGCGAGCCCTTTCGTTCCATCTTCGAACTCTACCATCTCACCTGCCATTACGTTGCTAAGTCCGTAAACTTGAGCGACTCCGTCGGCGTAAGAAACTATCTTTCCGGTTTCATCTACATCGACACTTAGTTCAAAGTTGTCGATACGCTCTTTTATGATCGAGCTGATCTCATCAGCTTTTATCTTTGCTACCACTATCTTTCTCCTCTCGTGAAGTTAAATTGCTTTTAAAATATGTTCAACAATCTGATTGCTGATTCTTGATTTGGAGAAACTGATTTCGATCCCCAAATCCTCTACATCGACTTTGATACCGTCGAAATCGCTTTTCTCGAAACGAAGCGAAATCGTCGAGTCGAATTTTTTCCCTAAACCTTCTCCAAGCTCTCCAAGAACTTTCTCATCGACCTCACTGTCGCTGTAAACGACACCGCTGTAGCTTTTTTTCTGATCGGCGATGTATTTTCTCAATACTTCAGCGATATCCCCGACAAGCGCGATGCGGTCTTTGAGTGCCAACAATCTGACGAAGTTCTCGACCTCTTTCGAACCCGATTGCTCGATCGCGGCTACTAGAATCTCGGCTCTTTTCTCTTTGGAAACCTGAGGAGCGTTGATCACTTTCGCGATTTGAGGCTCTTTCAAAGCATCGGCCAAAGCGTCCATCACTTCCGCGAGGTTTTCAAGAGAAGCCAAATCAAACGCGCCCGTCAAAGCTTTAACGTACTTTTTCGCTATCAATTCGTTCATCTATGCAACCTTCTTGAGTATTACGTTCACCATCGCGTCTTTCGTAAGAGTGCTAGAACCTTCACGAACGACCTCTTCAAGTACTTCTTCGACAACCGAAGCGATCATCTTTCTTTCTGCAAGTTCGAGTTTGCCTTGTTGTACTTTTTCAAGGTTTTCCAAGTCACTCTCACATTGCGCGAGAATCGAATCGTTGAGCACTTTGCTCTCTTTTTTCGCATTTTCCAAAATCTCTTCGGCAAGTTTTTCCGCCTTGGAAATCTCAGCGAGCGCGTCTTTCTTTCTTTGAACCGATTCTTGAACTTTTTTCTGAACGCTTTCTAGCGACTCGGCGATACTCGCGCTTCTCCCGCCAAAAAAGTTTTTGACCGGTTTAGCGAGCAAGTACCACAAAATTCCCGCAAACAGAATGAAGTTCACCGTTCTTTGAACGATGTCGGTTCCGTGTTCCGACGCGAACGCGAGGGAAGATACGGCAAGAAGGAGTGTTAATATTTTACCCATTTGCCATCCTTATATTTGATTGAACTTGAGTTTAAGAGCTTCTTTGAAAACAGGAACTTGACCAAGAAGATCGTTTTTCAACTCAATGCTCTTTTGTTCAAGTGTTCTCTCAAACTCTTCGTACTCTTTCGCCAAAGTAGCTTTTTTCGCTTCGATTCTACTCTCAGCAAGCTCTTTCGCATCCGCAATTACTTTCTCTCTTATCGCTGCCGCTTCTAGTTTGGCATTATCGACGATGCTTTGCGCTTTTTCCAAAAGCTCCTTGATCTCCTTGTCGTTCGAGCCGGCTTTGCTCAAATCGTTTTGGATATCTTCGTCCCTTTTTTGGATAAATGCAAGCAACGGACTGTAAAGCCAACTATTTAGAACAGCTATAAGAATAAGAAACACAACCAACGTGCTTAATAGCAGTTCTGGACTAATATCTAACATAGCACCTCCTAAAAGTTGCGAGATTATACAATGTTTAAATTGAAAAGATAGTTAAAAAAGGTGGTTTTGGAAATTTTTTTTGAAAAAAAGGAAAAATTGTGTAATTTTCGTACATGAAAATCGGGACGAAATCGGTGTTTTAGAGCCGTTTGGTAAAACTGTCCACTTCGTCCTGAGAAGTAAATTCAAGTGTTATCGTGTCGCTACCGACTACACTTTTAATACCGAGAGATTTCAGCTTTTCATGCAGTTGCATCAAATAGAGCTCTTTTGAGGTGTTCCCTTTTCGTTTTGGCTCTTTTTCTTTTTTCTCTTCTTTTGCCAAGCGCATCGATTTGATGATTTTCTCCACCTCTCTAACGCTGAGTTTTTGCCCAACGATAGAGTTGACCATCGTCGTCTGCTCTTTTTCGTCAAGACCTATAAGCACTTTGGCATGGCCGGCGCTGATTTTTTTCTCTATGAGCGCTTCTTGCGTTTTTTTCGACAATGACAACAAACGCAGCGTGTTGGTTATGTGCGTTCTGCTTTTGTGTATGATGGATGCGAGTTCTTCATGTGTAGCGCCATGCAGCTCTATAAGCGCTTGGTAGCTTTTTGCAAGCTCGATAGGGTTCAAATCTTCGCGCTGTATGTTTTCTATAAGCGCGTATTGCTGCATCTGCTCCTTCGTGATATCGAGCACGATCGCTTTGATAGTTTTGAGCTTGGCCAATTTGCTCGCGCGAAATCGTCTCTCGCCCGCTACGAGTATATAGCCGTCTATGTCGTCTTCTACAACGACTACGGGTTGAATCAGCCCGTCGTTTTTGATCGATTCGGCAAGCTCTTTCAAACTCTCTTGGGGAAAATGTTTCCTTGGCTGATAAGGGTTTGGTTCTATACTCTCAAGCGGTATTTCCACAACGCCGTTTTTTGTACTCGATTCGTTTTCGTACGCCTCGCTCACCTCTCCAAGCAAAGCGTCAAGTCCCCGTCCCAATCCAGATTTTTTCATCACTGTAGTATCGCCTGTGCAAGATTTTGATACGCTATCGAACCGCTCGACTTGACGTCGTACAAAATAGCGGGTTTACCAAACGACGGAGACTCCGCAAGTTTGACGTTTCTAGGCACGACGATATATTTTTCTTCGCCGTTTTTAAAAAGTTTCCCTTTGAAATGTTGCTTCAAGTCGGCAAAAACCTGCTTCGAGAGGTTGTTTTGGGAACTGTACATCGTCGGCAAGAACCCTTTTATGGTGAGATTCGGATTTATCGACTTTTTCACCAACTTGATGGTGTTTAGCAACTGCGCAAGCCCTTCGAGTGCGAAAAATTCACACTGTATCGGAATAATCACCGAGTTCGACGCCGAAAGAGCGTTTATGGTCATAGGACCAAGAGCTGGAGGAGCATCGATGATAATATAGTCGTACTCGTTTTTCACCTGTTCGATAGCACGCTTCAAAACGAGCTCTCTCCCTTTTGCTTTTTCGACATCGTAGTACTCTTTTTCTATCCCTACCAATCCGATGTTCGAAGGGGCGAGATGCAACGTCGGAATGTCGGTTTTAAGAATGATATCTTTTAGCTTCTTCGCACCTATGAGTACATGATAGATGTTGAATTCGTAGTCGTTTCTATGAAATCCGAACGACGTGGTCGCATTCGCTTGCGGGTCGGAGTCTATAACAAGTACTTTTTTTTCCGCAACCGCCAAGGACGCCGCCAAATTGACAGCCGTCGTGGTTTTGCCCACGCCCCCTTTTTGGTTCGCTATAACTATCACTTCACTCATCGTAGACTATACACCTTTTCTCCGTTTATCATTATGGAACCGTCTTCTTGCAGTTCCGCGCTCTCCATCGAAATTCTCTGCGAATCGACGTGCGTGTAAAAAGATTTGTTTTTATAAAATTCTACACTATATTTTCTAAAAACTTGCTTCCATGGGATCTTTTTTTCCACTTTTTTGACAAAATGCTCCACAACCGTTTTCGCTTCCGCCTCTACATCGCACACGGCGAAATCTTCAGGAGCGCTGACAAGGTTGAGGCCGACTCCACAGACGAGCGTGTCGGCTACCAAGTTGGTAACCATCCCCCCTGCTTTCTTTTTTTCTATATAAAAATCGTTCGGCCATTTTAGCCACACTTTCGAGCCAAAACTTTCCAACACCTCCTTCAACAGCCAAGCGAAGTAGATAGAAGCCGATTCGATTCTCAAATCATCGGGCAGTTGAGAACGCGAAATTGCAAAACTCAAAAAAAGGTTCCCCTCCTCTCCAATCCAGCCGTTTCCGCGACTTCCGACACCATTTGTCTGTAAATCGGCATAGACCGCAACGGGCGGTTCAAGCTTCTTCTCTTTCAAAGACTCGATGAGATACTTTTGTGTCGAGTCTATTCGCTTATGAAAGTGTATTTCCAACTTGCAACCTTTGTCCGTTTATGTACGAAAACACGTCCATCTCTTTTTTCGACGGAGGCTGTAACCGTCTTAATGCCAAACTCCCTTTTGCACAACCCACTACCGTTTCTTCGCCGATGCCGAGTATCTCACCTTTTTTGTGCTTTTGTTGTGTTTCTACAAGCCGCATCTCTTTTAGTTTCAAACCGCTTTGGAGGTAGATGCCCGGCCAAGGGGTGAATGCGCGGTATTTGTTGTAAACCGTTTGCGCATCGTCGAACTCGACAAGACCGTCCGCTTTGGTTATTTTTTTGCAGTGGGACGCTTTTGATTCGTCTTGAGGAATCGGAGTGAGGGTTTCAAACTCGTTTACAACCTCTACGGTCAAATCGGCTGCGATATTTGTGAGTTTCGCAAAAAGCTGCGGCGCCGTTTCATCAGGGTCGATTCGGCACTCATGTATTTTAAGGATATCGCCCGTATCGAGCCCTTCATCCATCAGCATCGCCGTTACACCCGTTTTTTCATCTCCATTCAAAAGTGCTTGCTGGATGGGGCTTGCACCTCTGTATGCCGGCAAAATGGAAGCATGCAGATTTATACAAGGTGCGTGTTGCAAAATCTCTTTTGGTAGTATCTGTCCGTATGCCGCGACGACTATATAGTCGCATTCTTGGTTCAAAACGGATGCTACGGCCTCCTTTTCTCTGAGTCTCTCAGGCTGAAATACGGGTATGTCGTTACTTAGGGCCAACAGCTTCACAGGTGGCGGAGTGAGGATTTTCTTTCTCCCTACCGGTTTGTCCGGCTGTGTGTACACACTGACAACTTCAATGTTTTTTTCCTCTATCAATCTCTTGAGAATCGCCTCTGCATAATCGGGCGTTCCCATGAATATAACACGTTTCACGTTCGATTCCTTTTTATTGTTTTCTCAAAAAGCGTAAAACCGCATCGATGATGTCGTCATCGTCTTTCGAAGCGGCTTTTAGTACTTCTTTGTTGTCGTCATCATATACGATGGTGATGTTTTGTGCATAGTTCATAACGGTTTTGACCCCTTTTTGGAGTGCAAGCAGTTTGATGACGACCAGTTCGATAAACTGTTTCGTCGGCGTATCGAGCGCACCGAAGCGATCGACCATCTCCTCTTCGATAGCGTAAACCTCCACTACCTCCTTGGCTTGGGAAAGTCGTCTGTAAAGGTCTATCCGCAGTCGTTCTTCACTTACCGTTTCGTTGGAGATGTACGCACTGATGGTGAGTTTGATATCGACATGCTTCTCTTTCTCTTTGGTGTTGTTCGTAAGCTCCCTGATAGCATCTTCGAGCATACGCAAATAAAGCGAATACCCGATATTTTTGATATGCCCGCTTTGTGCGTCTCCTATGAGGTTTCCACCCCCTCTTATCTCCAAGTCATGGTGTGCCAACACGCTTCCAGAACCCAAATAGGAGTTCGATTCCAAAGCTAAGAGCCGTTTTTTCGCTTCTTCGGTGATAGCCTCTTTGTTTTCGACCAAAAAGTAGGCAAACCCCTCGAGATTGCTTCGTCCGACCCGTCCCCGAAGCTGGTGCAAGTCGGCTATGCCGAATCTGTCCGCTCCATCGACGATGATGGTATTGACCCGTGGCATATGGATACCGCTTTCGACGATGCTGGTTGAGAGCATCAAGTCGTATTCGAGCGCTTCGAACTTCAAAAGCTCTTTCTCGGTCTGTGCAGCGGAGATTTTCGAATGTAACATCACGATGCGAAGATCGGGCAGTATAGCTTGCAGCTCTTTGAGTTTGAAAGGCATATGCTCAATGGAGTTATGCACATAAAACACCTGCCCGCCTCGTCTAAGCTCACGCATGATTATCTCTTTTATCAGCTTTTCGTCCCACTCTTTGACAAATGTACGCACGTCTTGGCGCTCTTTTGGTGGAGTGAGCAGTTCGCTCATCGTCTTAATCTGCGAAAGAGCTTGGTTGAGGCTTCGAGGGATCGGCGTCGCACTCATAGAAAGCATATGCACATTATGGTAAAGCTCTTTGATTTTCTCTTTTTGTTTAACGCCGAATTTATGCTCCTCATCGACGATGACAAGCCCGAGTTTGGCAAACTCGAGTGAAAAAAGCGCATGTGTCCCTACCACACAGTCGATCGTGCCCTCTTTGAGCCCTTTTTTGATCGCGTTTTTCTCTTTTGTGCTTACGAATCTATCGAATTTCGCTACCGTTATCCCCTCACACTCAAGACGCTCTTTGAGGGTGTGGAAATGTTGCGAACTCAGAAGAGTCGTAGGTACGATGAGTGCTGATTGGAAACCGGCTTGTTTGGCCACGAAAATCGCATTCATAGCCACTTCGGTTTTTCCAAATCCGACATCGCCGCTTAAAAGACGATCCATAATCTTTCCGCTTGCAAGGTCATCGACTATCTCTTCGACGGCTCTTTTTTGATCCTCCGTATATTCGAACCCGGCTTTGTTTTGAAACTCCAAAAGTGCACTTTTGTCCACCTTGATGCGCGGCGCTTCTATAAGCGCTCTTGTAGCAGCGAGATTGACGATTTTACCGGCAATTTCGAAAAGTTTCTTTCTCACACTCTCTTTGAGTTTGGCAAAACTCCCTTTGCCGAGGCGATCGAGCGTAGGCACGCTCCCGCCTGCGGCGATATAGCGATCGATCACGTCGAGATTCTCGACTGGAAGCATCACTTTGTCATCACCCATGTAGCGGATAGTGACGAAATCTTTCACCCCGCCTAGAACCTCCGCTTGGGTGATACCGTCAAATATCCCGACCCCGTAGGATTCATGGACGACATAATCCCCTTTTTTCAAATCATCGAGCAAAATCGTCGTTTTTCTGCGTCTTGCTTTTTTTTGCGTTCTATTGAGTGAAATCACAAGTTTGTCTGGAGTGGATACGTTGACGATATAGGGCGCTTTGAGGTAAACGATGCCGTCAAGTTCGTAGATACCGTGCTGCTTGAGAATCGCCTTGTTTTGCGCTATGACGATGCGCTCTTTGGATGCATGCGCTTCTAAAAGGGGGAGCGCTTTGGTTACGACGACGTCGTTGTAGTCTTGCGGTTTTGGTAAAACCTCCAAATCGAAGCTTTCTTTTGGGACTTTTGGGTCGTTAAACGCATAGAGCTCCGCCAAAAGGGGTGCAAGTTCTTTGGAAAACAGAGCTTTTTTGTTTTCCAAAAAGTTTTCTGCGAACTCCTCCAAATACCAAAATCCAAGACTTGCCATATCTTTACTTAAAGGCGCAAAAGAGGAACTTTCCACCTTTTTGGCAATCGTTTCGTACTGCTTCTTGTTCAGAGAAAAGAGTGCCGGAGGGATTTCTACGCTTTCTACCTCATCACCGATACTTCTTTGAGTATCGAGCTCGAACGGTTTTATCTGCTCTATTTCGGTATCGAAAAGCGAAATCCTGTAAGGGTTGCGTGCATTTGGCGGAAAAATATCGATGATATCCCCTCGAAAACTCACTTCACCTTCGAGTTCCACGATATCGACAAACTCGTACCCCCACCGAAACAACTTCTCTTTCAACTCCTCCAAATCAAGCTCATCCCCAAAACCAAGCGAAAAAGAATCGAACAATTCCCGTTTTGGCAAAGGGAAAAGAAGCGAGCTAAGCGGTGCTATGACAACGGGGGAACTTTTGGCGTCGTAGTAACGCTTGAGTTGTGCAAAAAGCTGATGGAGTTCATGGGAATACACCCGTAAATCATCTCCAAACGCCGCTTTGAAGTCCGGAAAAACCACGACTTCCTTGCCGAAATATCTCGCAACGTCGGCCAATGCCGCGGCTTCCTTGTCATCTTCGCATACCAACACATCGACAGCGATGTTTTGTTCTAAATAATAAAAAAAAGGAGCTTGTGCCGTCATTTATCGATCCAGTCGAAAATTATACAAAGGCAACCGATTTAGATTTTTTAAATCAAAAAACTTACTACAAGTCACCTTCGATATGAGAATGGCATTTTAGCCACTTTTTCTTAATTTTTTAGAATTTATAAACAATATGCAACCCTAACGTAGATGGCTTTAAAAGATTATCTACCCTTATCCCAAAATCGAAATTTTCATATCTTGAAAACAATGAAAACGAATGGAAACGTGTTTCATACCCTAACGCGAAATCCAATGATTGAGAAACTCGGTAAGTTCCTTCAAAATACGGCATATAAATTCCATATATATAATCGCTTCCTCCCCTGAAAAGATATCGTCCATAGGTGTAGCCAAATTGCGTTCTGTATTTTTTTGAAAGTTTTTGAACGATATCTTCATACCCTTCATATCCCCAAGCAGTAGGTTTATACGATATATAACCATCCTTATCATATACTTTGGAATTACTCGAAAGCCTAACTTCACTCAACGGCAACCCCTTCCAATACAACCTTCCAAAAAAATCATTTACAAGAAAAAGAAAATCAAACTTATCCTTTTTGAGGTACAAAGAAAAATGCGTACTATACCCATATGCTTCCGCACTTTGAACATCGAGTTTATATAAATAGTTGTGGGTATAATTATAGTTCGCTACAGCGTCGAAAGAATACGTTTTCATACCTTCTGCGCGTGCATTCCCATAAACCGTGCCATTTTGCATATCTTTACCTTGTAACACTTCAACACCATAACCGACTTTAAAAAACCAACTGCCCTTTTTGAGAAGTTCTAAGCTGTTACTATATGTTATTCCTTGCACTTCAAAAGCTTTGATAGACAATTCGAGTTTATATGTTTTTCCTAAAGGAAACTCTTTTTTATTTGTCGCAAGATAAAGAAGTTCTACCGTATCTCCGTTAGTCTTTATATAAACTTCTTCTTTGTAAACATAGCCAATATAACCAAATTTTTCGCTTTTATAGCCAATATCCGCCCTAACGCTCCCTAATGCTATATTTGTGCCATTTTTAATATGAGGAGAATCGGTCTTGAGACCATTTAGCAATAAATCTTTCAATACAAACGGATCGTTAGTTAAAAACGTATTTGCATTTGCACAAAAAGAACTATTGTTCTCCATCCTCTCCAAAGGATCAAAAAACGGTAATACACCGGCATAAGCCGGTGCATGAACGCTCAAAAAAGCGATTAATAGATTCGATATCCTTTTAGAAAAGTGTTTCAAAGGTACCGTCGGCATATTTTACCGCAGGAGTTCCTGCTCTATCTTCTATTTTTCCAATGATCTCACCTTTAGCGTTCGTTACATTGGATTTCGAATAATCAACCGTATTGTCACCGTTTAATGTAAGAGTCGCTTTGACACCAGCGGTAGATGATATATTGACAACTTTGGTTCCATTGTCGTCTTTATATGTCGAATCTGCCGTAATGGAAACGTCACCATTTACATATGTGATTTTTACATTTTTCGAATCGGAGCTATTTTTATACGTCATACCGATTTGCATAGTAGCGGACTCGGACATTTTCAACGTCCCGTTCACGGCGATATCGAGTTGAGGTTCGTAATTTTCATCAGAAAGATTCGCATCTTTGATATCGAGCCATTTAGCTTGTATCTTTGCATTCAAATATGTATTGTTTTGCGTATTTTCAAGCTTACCGTCAAAAGTGATGTTAGATGGAAAATGTCCGCTATTAACGACATCGCTATCTCTATCGGAACCTTTATCATAGTTATCACCTATTCTTGGAGAATCGCACGCATCCAAACCACTATAATTTCCTATATCGGTAATACCTACCGGTTCGCTCTTCAAATCATTCCAATATACCCATGAATAATCAATATCTGAAGGAGCGATTCCTTTATATTTCACACCGTTTAAATTGAAATCGCTTGTATTGTTGTCATCACAATAAATATGTACTCCAAATTGATAAGAGATTTGTTCCTCTTCGAAGCCTTTGGCTTGTTCTATCGTATTGACACCGTAAGTAGCATCGAGCTTTCCATCAAGAGAGTAGTTTCCGACAGAACCTTGCACATAAAGGTTTTGCAGTTCCACATACTGCAAATCAGGTTCGGTTTCATTGGTATCTTCTTCATCCTTCGCATTGTAAGCAGCTATAAGATTCGCATCTGTTACACTTACGCTAAAAGCATCACTTACTATGTTAGCGTCTATATGAAGTTTTGCACCGGATGTCGTTTTTGTGGTAACTACATTCGCTTCTACTTGTTGAGAACCGACGCCACTTCCATAATAATCTGCAGGCATGGTTCCACTCAATTTCGCGCTTATCTTATCGAACGAGAAAGGATCAAAATCATCTACATCGATATCCGAATATTCTACAGAACCACTCCACTTTCCGCTACCGTTTACATCTTCAATGGTGTAATTCCATACTACATTGTCCGATGAAGTATTTTTCTCTACAGTTATGGTTCTGTTACCTTGTGCCACCGTTTTACTTTTGCTTGTTAGATTATTATCGATCGCATCGATTATCATTTTGCTTAAAGTGTTGAACGCTACCGCGGTAAACGTTGTCTTGTCAGTTACACTTGTCAATGTATCGTCGATATTTTTCGCTTCACCCTGTGCGAAACTATCGGCTTGTTTGATTTGTGTACGAACACTAGCGAACAAATTTTTCGCTTTTTCGATATCACTCATCGAAGCGATTCCTTTTGGAGGATTGATTTTCAAAGCCAATGTCATCAATTCTGCATTTTGTGTATCGTATATCAATTTCGCAAACGCTTCTTTCGTCATCGTTGGCGTGAAGTTTTTTAATGAAACTTGTGATAACGCTTCATCGCTGATAGTGTATCCAAGTTTACCCACATACTCTTTTAGTTGCCTTTTTTTATACACTTGCTTCAACTGGGAGAGTCCCTCTACATCACTATCGAGCTTAACGATGGATTCTATCGTCACATCTGCAGCGGAAGTAACATTCAAAGCAGTTTTAATCGTGCCGATATCATCCTGCGAAATCGTGATACCGAATGTGGTGAAAATATTTTTGATCGCTATTTCCACAGGATTGGCTGCATTTGCGGCTGTTGTTGCATTATCTTCGACACTGGCGATAAAGCTATCATCGATAGTTTCATTATTTTCCACCGCCGTCACTACATTTTTTTGTATAACGTTAACCGCAACATCGATTTTTATAGCAGCATCTGCAAGTGTCGTATTGGAATCCTTTACGGCATTCTCGACTTGTTTTTCGATGGCAGTAGCGACCGATGCGATTTTTTTAGCTTTTGGTGGAAGTTTACTCGAATCGCTTTGGGCCGCAGTTTCAACAAGCGCCGCTATGGTTTTGTTTGTATCATCGGACTTGGTGACTTGTTCTATAGCATCGACTAAAGCATTGTAAATATCCGCCGTATCGTTAGCATCATCCGTTACCGATGCCATCGTAGTGATGATTCTATGCAAAGCCATAGTTTTCGCGATAACCTTTTTCTCGCCCTTTTTAGCTAATTTCACAGGATCGGCCTTGAGCTCTTCGGGCTTAAGCCCAACCGCTTTTGCTACCTTTTCATACGCTTCTTCTATAGAAACATTTTTATCTTCGACCAATGCGCTTGCAAGTGTTGTGAGCGGTGTAACGTTAACCGATTCTTCACTCCCTCCATACGGGGCTTTCAAAAGACCTACCAAATTTTTCTTCGAATCGATATCGATTCCTCCTAGAAGTAAAATCGGGGCTTTTGCATTCAGAGCGATTTTTTTCTGTGCCGGCGTTACTTTAAGAGAATACGAACCGTTGACATCAGTGACCGATGCAGGCTCATCGCTATTACATTTCTCATTTGTATTCAAATCCAAACAAACCGTCGCACCGCTGATGTAACCATCGGAAGCCGTACCGTTTGTCAATGTCGGACTAGGTGCTACGGGAGGTTGACTACCTCCTCCACCTCCACCGCCACATCCGACAAACGCCATAGTACCGGCAACTAACACAATACTTGCTATTTTTGAAATACTACCTCTTTTCATACTTTTTTCTCCTTTGCTGTATGATACTAATGTTAAATAGTACTCCAAAAACATTAAAAACAAACTTAATCAGCAAAAATCACCAAAAAACATATTTTAATATCATATTTTCAAACTGCTATTTCGTTACATTTTCAAGCAGTTTCGATTCTTGCGAACTCTTGATTATACTTTTTCCTTCAAACAATCCTTTTGGTTCTATTACCAATTCAATCGATTCGATTGTACCGTCAACCTTACCGGTAGGTTTGATTTCGACAACATCTACGGAAATACTTCCGGCCACTTCCCCTTGCACTATCAAATGTTTGGCAAAAACTTCCCCTTTGATTCTACCGTTTTTACCGACTGTTATCTCTTCGCTGGAGTTGATGATCCCTTCGAATTCACCATCGACGAACAGTTTGCATTTGAGGTTCATTTCCCCTTTGATTGACGATCCAATAGTGATAATCGTCGTGCTCGATCCTGCTTCTTTACTATTTTTATGTTTGTTATCATCGCTATTAAAGATTGCCATGGGACTCTTTTCTCCTTGTGAAAGATTTCGTTGAAATTGTTCGCGTTCCATTTGATGAACCAGTATGGATTGAGCGGTCTTTGAATGAAGCGGACTTCATAGTGCAAATGGGGTCCATTACTTAGACCGCTATTGCCCGTAAGTGCGATAAGGTCCCCTTTTTTGACGAACTGACCCGCTTTGACCTCTATACGGCTCAAATGTCCAAAATAGGTTTTAAAGCCGTAATTGTTATCTAAAATGACCAACTTTCCGTAACCGCTTCGTTTGTGGTATCCTGCATATTCTACGACTCCATCTGCCGTCGCGTACACGGGCGTACCGGTTTTAGCTTTCATGTCTGTACCGGGATGAAGTTCCCTTTTGTTCAAAGTGGGGTGGATACGCCAGCCGTATTTACTCGTTATCCCTTTGTATTCCACGGGTGAGCCGTTAGGGATGAACTGCAACATCGCCGCGATGTTTTCCGAAGAGAGTTTCGTCAAATCGACCCGTTGCTGCAAACTCATCTGAGCGCTTGGCTTGAGCCCGATAAGCGTTTCTATTTCCGAAAGTGAATTGGAAACCTCTTCGAGTTGCAAACGTTTTTGCGCCAACTCTTCTTGAATCTTCTTGGTAGAGTTTTGCAAACGTTTGTTCTTTTGCACAAGTTGAAAATACGCTCGCTGCATCCGTTCTTTTTTCGCTTCGGTTTCTTGTACGCTTTGGCTTAAATAGTAAATCGTCCCAACCGACACGATTATGAACGCCGTCAAAAATAAAACGGCATAAAAAAAGAGTTTTTTGATGATTTTATTGAGATTGTACTGTTTGACACCCTCTTCGTCGGTAATCGTAATGGTAAAATGGTTAAGCATACAGTTTTAAAAACCCCTCCACGACGGTAAACGAGCCAAAAACGAGATATTTTTGCTCTTTTTTAATTTTTTCAAACGGAAAGTATTGTATCTTTAATTGTTTTAAAGTTTTTTGAAGTGTTTGTTTTTGCGCCAAGCGCTCCCCCTCAATCGGTATGATTTCGACATGCTTGAGAATCGGCTTCAAGATTTTGAGTATCTCTTCGTAATCTTTATCTTTATAGCTGTTATAGACCAAAACGAACTTCTCCCCCTCCAGCGCTTTTTTTACACAACGTGCCGCCAAAGGGTTGTGCCCGACATCGACGACGATATTTGGCGCGATACGACTCAACCTGCCAAAAAGCCTCCCGTTTGCAAAGCTTTTTGCATCGTACTTCACCCCAAGAAGTTGCAAAGCGGCTATGGCGGTTTGGAGATTTTCTTGCAGATACATAGGTAGATGTTCTTGCTTCGCAACCTCCAAAACCGTTTTTTCATCCTCTTTCGATACCATATCCGCTACGCGATAGAGTTTTGCACCTTTTTCTTTGGCTATTTCATAGGCGCATCGCTCCACTATATCGTAGCGCTGTTTGGCAAGGAGTGTTTTTTTCGCCATTGCACCGAGTTTCGTTTTGGTTATCGCTTCGATGCTCTCCCCCAAAAACGCTTCGTGGTCTTTATCGACGGGAGTGAGTACGGTCAATATCTTTACAAACACCGCCGTAGCGTCATATTCACCTCCTAGCCCCGCTTCGAGTACGACATACTCGCACTCGCTAAAACACAGCATCGCCAAAAAAGTGGTGTATTCGAAATAGCTAAGCGAATCGCTCTCTTCTTTTGTCAAAATCTTTTGCAGTTTTTCATGTGCGGCTTCTAAAACATCCTCTTTGACATCCGCACCGTCTATCCATATTCGTTCATTGAAGCGCATGATATGCGGCGATGTGTAATGTCCTGTGCGAAAACCTGCACGAAAAAGTGCCGTACTTAAGAATCTGCCCGTCGTCCCTTTGCCGTTCGTCCCCACGATATGGATAATTTTCGGCTTTGGAAGCTGTGCTTGAATACGGCTGTATATCCGCGGCATACGGTTGTAGTCTATTTCGTCGTAAAAAAGGGGTTTGGCGTCTAAAAACGTTTCGAGATTATTCAAAGACAACTCTGTCTCTTCCTTCCTCTTTAGCTTTGTAAAGAAGTTTATCCGCATTGGCGATCGTTTCGGCAGCGGAAGAAGCGTTTTTGCGTTGCGCCACACCTGCGCTGACGGTAATGGGGATTCTACTGCCTTTATAGAGGAACTTCGCGCGTTTTACATGCTCGTTCACTTTCTTGGCATACAGTGCACCGCCATCTGCGTCGGTGTCTCCCAAAATCACCAAGAACTCCTCACCGCCGAACCTGCCTACAACGTCGATATCTCTGGAGTCGCGCCGTAGAATCGATGCGAACGATTTGAGAATCACATCCCCTGCTTCATGTCCGTAGGTGTCGTTGACTTTTTTGAAATGGTCGATATCGAATATCACGACCGTATAGTTTCTTCCGTAGCGTTTGAATTCCCCCTCTCGAATACGCAAAAACTCATCGAGTGCGCGTTTGTTGTAAAGGTTGGTCAAAAAGTCGATTTTCGCCTCTTTTTGGGCTTTTTTCAACTCCCCTTCAAGCTCTTTGACCCTCTTTTGCAACTGCCTGACCTCAAAGCTATGCCCTTCAAGATCGCTTCGAAACTCTATGGTGTTCTCCTCGAGCGCTATGGCGATAGTGTAGAGCTTTTTATGCGCGAGCTGGAAATTGATCTCCCCCTCTTTGGTAAACGATTCGAGCTCTTTTTTTATCCGCTGAATCTCGTTGGTCGAACCGTCTGAATGCTCTATCATGTTGATAAGGCGGTTGGAGAGTTTGTCCAAAATCCCCTCTAACGATTCCACCATCTCCTGTACACTCTTTTTATCGAGCGCAATGCGCGAAGCGATAGCCTGCTTGATCTCATCTTGGAGCGAATCTTCAAGCAACGCTTGGGGATTTCGTTCAAGTTTTTGGGTCAGAGACTCTATGTTTTGACTTACATGCGCCGAAATCGAGGGGGTGAAAGAGGAGATGAACAAAGAGACCACATTTTTCAAATCGCACTCTTGTTTTTTTTCTACCACACCGACATCGAGCCCTTCTATCGTTTTTTGCAAGTCTTTCGTATCGACCGTTCCAAAAGGCTTGAGTTTTTCCAAAAAAGTATCGTCATAAGTCTGCGCAAAGTTGTTCCACAACTGTTTGAAATACTCCACTTCCGCCGCAGAATGGGGTTTGGAAATCACCTCGATCGTCTTTTTCGCCAAATCTCTGGCTTGAAGATTGTGCAAAAGGGCGATTGCCTTGAGTGTCGCGATGTTGAGTTCGGTTTGTGCATCGAGTTGTTCGGCACATTTTATTTTGTCGGTTCGATTGAGTTTGGCTATGAGGTATCTCGAGAGTTCCGCAAGTGTTTGGATGCGGTAGTTTTTCAACTCTTTTTGCAAATCGGGGTTGAGACTAAGAAGCATCTTCTCGACATGAGAGCAGTCATCGACTTTGACACCTGCGAGTTTCGCTTCTTTGCAAAACGCTTCAGCGTAAAAGTCCGGCGTGAGTATCTTCCCCTCGCGCTCGAGCCGTTTAATTGCTTGTTTAATAATCTTTTTTATCTGCATTATCCCCGTGCCCCCTCTGCTGAAACTTGCGCCACAAACGACACGATAGCTTTTTGCGCCGCATTTCTAATCGCTTCGAAACGTTGCTGGTCGGTTACAAGCGCGTTTGGCTCCACGGCAAAATCATAGTATCCCTGTGCCGTGTAATTTTTCGCTTTACCGTTTTTAAAACGCTTGATATGCAGCGTAATGGTCATTCTATAGGCTATGACAAAACCGTTTTCATCGTACTGAATCGGCGTATAGGAAGGAGTGGAGATGGAGATATCCAAATGGGCATCGCTGTTGGCTCTTTTTACAAGCGAAGCGTGAAAAACATCGATTATCGCCGCATCGACGGCATCTTTGACCAAAACGGTATTTTCCGGGTCTTCAGCGGAGATGACGACGTTGGTGCTTATCTTCTCTCCAAGCGATTCACGTGCGTACTTGGCGCTTGGCTTGTACCCGCAAGCGGCAAAAAGCAGTATCAAAACACCCAAAACCGCTTTTTGCCACCACATAACCTACCCCTTCACAACCAAGTTGACGAGCTTTTTGGGAACGACAATCTCTTTGACTATCGTTTTCCCTTCAAGCCATTTGGCGACCGCTTTTTTGGCCTCTTGGACGATCTCCTCTTTCGAAGCATCGGCTTCGACTTCTATTTGCGCTCGGTTCTTTCCATTGACACTCACGCCGTAAGGGTGGGTATCTTCGACGAAAACCTCTTGAAGAATCTCTTGTTTGGCGAGGTTGGCTCTACCAAAGAGTCTTTGACTTATCTCCCAGCAAGTATGCGGGATTACCGGTTCCATGATACTTGTAAGTATCCAGTACGCCTCGCTCCAAAGTGTTTCGTTCTCGATGTTTTGCAGTGCGTTCATCGCTTCCATCACACCCGCTATCATCGTATTGAACGTATAACGCTCTTCATACACTTCGACAGCACGTTTGAGCGCTTCGTACACCTTTTTGCGTGCTTGCTTCTCCTCTTTGGTCAAAGAAGCGTGATCGATACTCGGTTTTTGACTACAAGGTGCGGCTTTTTGGCTTCGTTCGTAAAAACGCTTGATGAAACGGTACGCTCCCTCCACCGCACTATCGTTCCACTCAAGCTCCTGAGTCGGCGGAGCCGCAAAAAGGATAAAGAGTCTTGCGGTATCAGCCCCATACTTCTCTATAAGCTCATCTGGATCGACGGTGTTGCCTTTTGATTTACTCATTTTCGCACCGTCTTTGAGCACCATCCCTTGGGTCAAAAGCCTCTCAAACGGCTCATCGAGATCGACATATCCGAGGTCTCTAAGCGCTTTTGTGAAAAACCGAGCATACAGCAGGTGCAAAACCGCATGTTCGATTCCGCCGATGTAATGATCGACTCCCATCCAGTAATCGATCTGCTCTTTGCTAAAAGGCTCGCTTTCCCAGTTGCTCTCATCGGCACAATAGCGCAAGAAGTACCAGCTCGATTCCACGAAAGTATCCATCGTATCGGTCTCACGTACAGCATCACCGCCACATTTCGGACAAGTTGTAAATTTCCAAGTCGGATGTTTTTCAAGCGGATTTCCCTCACCCGTTATCTCGATGTCTCGTGGAAGGGCTACCGGGAGATTTTCTTTTTTCTCCATCACCAAACCACATTTTTCACAATGGATAAACGGAATAGGTGCACCCCAGTAACGCTGACGGCTCACACCCCAGTCTTTAAGCTTGTAGTTGGTGGTTTTCTTCCCTATCCCCTCTTTTTCGAAATACGCGATGATAGCGCGTTTGGCTTCGTTGCTTTTAAGACCGCTGAACTCTCCACTATCAAACAGCACACCCGCTTCGGTGTAAGGCAAACTCAACTCCCCTTTTGCCGGTCGTATCACCGCTTTTATCGGCAGGTCGTATTTGGTCGCGAACTCGAAATCACGCTCATCATGCGCAGGAACAGCCATCACCGCCCCGCTTCCGTAATCCATCAGCACGAAGTTGGCAACCCATACCGGAATCTTTTCTCCGGTTAACGGATGAATCACGCTCAAACCAAGCGATACGCCCTCTTTCGTTTTTTGTCTGTCGATGTTCGAAGCGTTTTTCATCGCTTCTATCTTCGCTTTTGTCGCAGCATCGACCAAGTCGTTTTCCAACATGTAAGAAACGACGGCGTGTTCAGGTGCGAGCGCGGTGTAACTCACGCCGTAGATGGTATCGGGTCGGGTGGTAAAAACATCGAAGCTCGCAAACGTAGCGCCGAGTTTTTCTTTGGATGCGTCATCGAAATACAAATCAAAAGCGAGACCGTTGGATTTGCCTATCCAGTTTTCTTGCATGGTAAGCACTTGTTTTGGCCACCCGTTTTGAAGTTTTTTCAAATCTTCCAAAAGTTCGTCGGCGTACTTGGTGATTTTGAAGTAGTACTGGTTCATCTCTTTTTTGACTATCGGCGTATCACATCGCCAACAACACCCATCTACCACTTGCTCGTTGGCTAAAACCGTCTGGTCGTTCGGACACCAGTTAAGCAACCCTTTTTTACGGTACAAAAGCCCTTTTTCGTACATATCGATTATAAAGCCTTGTTCGAACTTCGTATAAAGTTCGTCGCTGGTTGCGAGTTCTCGTTTTTTGCTAAACGAAAGCCCTAGTGTCGCGAACTCTTTTTTCATGTAATCGATATTGGAATAAGTCCACTCTCTTGGATCGGCTCCGTTTTTGATAGCGGCGTTTTCGGCAGGGAGTCCGAAGCTATCGAACCCTATCGGGTGCAATACGTTAAAACCTTGTTGTCTGTAATAACGCGCGAACGCATCGCTGATGGTGTAGTTTCTCACATGACCCATATGCAGCCTTCCGCTTGGGAAGGGAAACATACTCAAAATATACTTTTTCTTTTTCGTAAAATCGCTCTCAGGCTCGAAACTTCCGTTTTCTCGCCAAAATTCCTGCCATTTGCTTTCTAATTCTTTCGCGTTGTATTCCAAAAATCAACTCCTATTTTTATACGTCGTAATCTTCATGTGTTTTACTGCTTTCGATGTAAACAAGCCCCATAGAGAAAACATTGGCTATGAGTGCACCTATCGAGAGTGCGATAGCCCATTTGTCATCCCCTACGATGACCAAAAAGATAAATGCGGGGATAAGGTGTAAATCCGCAACCAAAGAGGAAGCCAGCAGTTCGGCAGAGAGGAGGTTTCTCACCCCGATTTTGAGTATCGTCGAAATCAGGTTCAAACTCGCGGCGATAAAAAGCGAAATTGCGTTGTTTTCGTACAAAAACCCGGCAATAGAGGTCAAACTCATAAGTGAAAAGAAAACGTAAATAACCTTACCCCAGTCCATGCTTTACCTTTTGTTGAAATGCTTTTGTGCTTGTGTGGGTGGATTATACTAAAAATTTACTTTTTTAGAGATGAAATCGCATCGACAAGAGCGGATATCTCCGTTTTGACGTTCGCAAGCGTCTTTTGCGTTTCTTCGGCAAGCTTGCGCACCTCATCCGCAACCACGGCGAAACCTCGCCCATGCTCACCCGCGCGCGCAGCTTCGATGGCGGCATTAAGAGCGAGCAAATTCGTCTGGTCCGCTATCTCACCGATGCTCTCAAGCACTCCGAAAATACTCCTACTTTGTGAAACCAGAGCGTCGAAATCAAGCGCCAACGCTTCGTTTTTTTCTACTTGAAGTTCCAATTCGTCCATTTGCTCCCGAAGCGATGCCGTTTGAGTTTGCAACGCTTGGTTAGCCGCTTGCAACTCTTCGCACTTCCGTTGTTCTTGTGTAAGTTGCAGCTCTTTTTGGTAGATAACATCCTCAAGCGACATACGCTCTTTTGTATGTTTTTGCGTAAGAGCGTCGATATCGCGCTTGAGGGTTTCTATTTCGTTTTCACAAGAGATTTGCGTCTCTTGGAGCCTGTTTTGCAAAGTGAGCATCTCCGTTTTCGTTCGCTCTATCTCCATCGTTTTAGCTTCGAGTTCCTCTTCTTTGCTTCTGTCCTCTTTTTTGAAGATTCGACCAAGTACGACACCCAAAACCAAAGCGATACACCCGACAATCACAAGCGACCAAACCGAAAAAAACCCGCTTGGTTCTGCTTCTTTTTGGTGGTGCACAACTTGCACCGGTTTGGCTAAATGGGTGTTTTTCAACTCTTTTACACTTTGTTTTTGTGCCAAAAGCGTTTGGGAAATCGCAAACAGGTGTAAATAAAGTTTTTTAAAGTTTTCCAACGATTCCAAAGGGATATTTTCGTTCTTTTCGTACAGTTCGTCGATAAGACGTAACGTTCTTTGTTTGAGTTTCTCCAAAGAAAGCGCGGAGTTTTCATCGATTGAAAGTGCGGAAGCTATGCGATCATGGGTAGATAGAGCCAGATAGTACAGTTGTATTTTCTCCTCTGGCGTGAGGGTGTAAGAGAGCTTTTGAAGTTCGTTTTCAAGCAACTTGTACGTCTCGTTGAAACTCTTTCTTTCTTGCGAAAAATCCCCATAAAGAAACGTCAAACCAAATAGGAGTATCAAAAATATCTTTTTCATACCCCTTTTCAAGCAAGATTTATACCAAAGTTATGCGTAGAGTTTTTTCCCATCTCCATCGAGATAATGCAACGTTTTTTCAAGCAACTTACGTGCCTCTTCGAAGAGTTTATCGAACCCCTCTTGAATCTGTTTGTTCTTTTCCATCTCTTTGTCGAAAAGCTCCACTACCGAGTTTTTCACCAAATTCTTCCTATTTTCGTCTTTTTCGCTCATCACTGAGAACACATCGGCAATCTGTTTGGCGATTTTGGTAACCGGCGATTTTGGAGCATCTTGTTTGAGCTCGTCTAAAAACTTGTCTATGTAAGGCTGGGCTATCTTCATAAACGCCGCTATCTCTTTTTTGTCCTGCTCGTCGATTCCGTTGGAATCTACCGAAAAACGAAACGACTGCATCGAAGCGAATTTCATAACGCTTTTTTCACTTTCACCGTTTTTTCGGTTTGCATATTGAAGCGATTGTTCGTTGGAGAGATCAAGCTCTATCACATCGCCGCTGCTTGTTTTCATGCTTATACTCAAATCATGGGCGCGATAAGCGCTTAGTGCTTGTGTGGTCATAATCTTGCCTCTTGGATATCTTTGCAAAATAGATCGGCAAAACGGCAAAAATATTTACACTTGTAAGATTTTTGCGTATAATGGTAAATAAAAAACGGGAAATCGAGTTGGAAAAATACAGCAAAGAATACGGAATCGGCTATTCGTTCATCGTCGCAGCCGCGATAGTGGTGGTACTAGCCGCGATAAAAAGCGCCTCGGTCATCGTCGTCCCTTTTTTACTCGCTTTGTTCCTTAGTATCATCCTCTCTCCGCTGTTTTTATGGATACGCTCCAAACACGTTCCGACTTCCCTTTCGCTCGTTATCGTCTTGTTGCTTTTGACGCTGCTGTTTATAGCTCTTGGGCTGGTCATAGGCTCTTCGGTCAACGAATTCAGCGCCAATCTACCGGCATACGAGATAAAACTCAAAAACGACTTTCACGCTCTTTTCGATCGACTCGGCACACTTGGCATAACGTTGCCAAAAGAGCAACTAAGCGAGCTCTTCAACACCGACAGCGTTATGAACTACATAGCCAAAACACTCAAATCGTTAGGTTCGATTCTCACCAACTCCTTTATGATTATCCTCACCGTCGTCTTTATGCTGCTGGAGGTATCACGCTTTAGAGAAAAAATATCCTCTTCCCACTCCAAAAACTTCGATTCGTTGCAACATATAGTCGATACGATTCAACGGTTCGTCGTTTTGAAATCGGCAACTTCCGCAGCTACCGGCATCATAGTCGCGATCGCTTTGACGCTCCTTGGTGTCGATTATGCCGTTTTGTGGGGGATTTTAGCGTTCTTGCTCAACTTCGTTCCAAATATCGGCTCGATTATCGCCGCCGTACCTGCGGTTTTGATGGCGCTTGTACAGTTCGATATACAAACCGCGCTCATCGTCGCGGCTATCTACCTCGGTGTCAACATCACCATAGGTTCCATACTCGAGCCGAAAATCATGGGTGATGGTCTTGGGCTTTCGACTTTGGTCGTGTTTTTATCGCTCATTTTCTGGGGCTGGCTTCTAGGGCCGGTGGGGATGTTGCTCTCGATTCCGCTGACGATCATGGTCAAAATCGTCCTCGGTTCGAAACAACAAACCAAATGGATGGCTTCGTTGTTAGGCAACTGATGGTAAAATTCCGCTTATGAAAAAACACTACGAAATACTTATAACCAACGACGACGGCTACGAAGCACAGGGGCTGCGAGCCCTTATCGACACCGTACGTTCCATCGATGGCGTGCATGTTACCGTCGTCGCTCCGGCGAACGAAAAATCGGCTTGCGGGCACTCTCTTACGTTGCACCACCCCTTACGCTTCGTCGAAATCGACGACGATTTCTACAAACTGGCCGATGGAACGCCGAGCGATTGTGTCTATTTGAGTTTGAGTGCGATTTACGGTGATGAACGAAAACCCGACCTTGTCATAAGCGGCATCAACAAGGGTTCGAATATGGGAGAAGACATCACTTACAGCGGAACGGCAAGTGCCGCGATGGAAGCGGTTCTACATGATATTCCCGCCATAGCGATAAGCCAAGTTGTCGATTTTAGCGAACCATTCGTCGATTACACCCTTGCTTGCAAAGTCGCAAAAGATATAGTTGTCAAAATCCTTGGCGGCGGGTTTCCCTTGCCAAAAAGGGAGTTTCTAAACATCAACGTCCCCTCCAACATAAAAGAGCTTAACTACAAAACGACATACGCCGGATATAGATACTACTGCAACGACGCGACTCTACACAGAAACCCTCGCGGCGAAGAGTACTACTGGCTGGGGTTGCACCCTTTGGCGTTCGATGTACGAGCGGGAAAAGAGCATCTTGTGTGCGACTACGACGCTATCAAAGAAGGGTTCGTTTCTCTTACCCCGATACAGCTTGATTTGAGTGCGTACGAAAGTATGAAAACGCTGGAGCGGTGGTTGTGAGAGACGAAAGAACCAAACTCCTGCTTGGGGAGGATTTTTCCAAACTCCAAAACTTCAAAGTGCTCCTTTTAGGGGTAGGCGGCGTGGGTGGTTTTTGTCTGGATTGCCTCTATAGAAGCGGTATTCGCGACATAACGATCGTCGATTTCGACACGTTCGATGCAACCAACCAAAACCGTCAGATGTGGTCGGAACTCCACCAAGGAGAAAGCAAGGTAGAAGCGCTGAAAAGCCGCTACGAAGGGGTGGTCGCATTGACGCGAAAAATAGACGAAGAGTGGGTAGAGCATTTCGACTTTACCCCTTACGACCTCGTTCTTGACGCCATAGACGACACCAAAGCCAAAATAGCGCTGGCGCAAAAATGTCACAAAAAACTCATAAGCTCTTTTGGAAGTGCAAAACGGCTCGATCCGACCAAAATAGAAGTAGGCGACATCTGGAAAAGCAAAGGGGACAAATTTGGAGCGAAAATCCGCTACGAACTGCGAAAAAGGGGTTTTAAGAAAAAATACACCGTCATCTACTCCACCGAACCCGCCTTATGCAAAGCCAAAGGGAGCTTTGTAGGAGTCAGCGGGGCGTTTGGTTTGACGATGTGCTCCCAAGCGATACAAAGAGCGATAGGAAAATGATACAATCGTTTTGGCTTTCGTTACTGCTTGCAGTTCTTTGTTTCGCCAAAGACGGCGTAGAGTTCGATTATGAACTCGATATGTACTACTCCAACGTTTCGGCGTTTGTTAACCTCGATAAAGACAAGAACATCACCGACGGTACCAACTGGAGCGAAAAGGAGATATACACCCATCTGCTAAAAAACTCCTTCCATCCGAACATCTTTTTGACCGAACTTGCGTTCCACCCTATGTCATGGGGCGGGGTATGGTATAGAAAACACTATCCGCAACGCTACACCAAAGCATCGATAGACAACTTCAACATCGTCAAAGCGCTTACCGCCGGATGGGAAGAGCCCTACTCCATCTCTTTTTTCGTCGGTCGGATGCTCGTTTTCAAACAAAAACACGCCCATCACATAGGGAACAACCGTGCTTACATGGGGTTGTTGCTCTCCATCGGAGACCAGACCATCAAAGACAACAAAGCCTACGACGATACTTGGCTCAACGTCGAATACAAACTCAAAGGAACGCGCGAATTGGAAAGAAAGGACCTTGATTGGAGTTTTCGCATAGGGTATCGCTACCATAACAACAAAAACTTCGCCAACACCTTGTATGTGGGTGCGAGAAGAAGCAGTATCGATTTTTACAAAAGTATCTGGTCCATTCTTTACAACAGCGCCTTTTCCACCCTCTTGGAAGTTGACGACAAACGTTTTTCGCTAACCAAAGCGGAGATGGTGCTCGAGAAGAAATGGCCACTTCGTTCATGGGGGCAGAATATCGCTTTGGGGCTTGGCGTGGGGTATCTGTACTACGGCAAGCACCGTTACAGCGACGCTTTGCAAAACGAAGGGTACAACGCCCATCAGTTGATTTTTCAACCGAATCTAAAATGGTAAGGTGCGAAAATGTTCGACTTTTTAGACAGCGACTGGTTCAATATAACGCTCCAGATTGTGTTCATACTCCTTATTTGGTTCGATATAAAAAAATACCGCCAAACGAAGAAAAAAGAGTATATCGTCAATATCGTAGCGACAATCGGTTTCGCTATTTGGGTACTCTACCCTTACTACATAAGCTACTTCGAGTGGAGTGAAGCACAAAAAAAACACCCTTTTGAAAACTTGCAAGCAAGAGAACAACGCCACTTTGTGTCGATGTGTGAAAAAATCGATATACGAGCATTACTCCCACAAGGAGTACCTACAAAAAAAACGAACCGAAGAACTGGAACAATTCATCCAAGATGCAAAAGAGGAGTGTAGAGGCGATGGGTGGTTTTGAACTTAGCTGTGAAGGTATTATCGGCGATGGGTGCGGAGGGGGAAGAACCTTTTACATAGAAGATGACAAACTCAACGTCTTCGACCCCGTAACGAAAACGTCACTCCTACTCTTAGACAATGTAAAAAACGCCGTGGCGATAGAGAAAAAAGGGTGCGATATAACCATCACGACAACGGATGGAAAAATCCTCTTCAATCTATCGACGTTTCAAACTACCAGACTTTGATTTCGTTGTAAAGACTGTCGCGCTCGACCGGAACGAACCCGCTGTCTTTGATGAGCCCCACGAACTCTTCGAGCTCCATCCCGTTTGCGCTTTTGGCTCCCGCGGCGGAGTTGATAGATTCTTTTTCTATCGTGCCGTCCAAGTCGTTGGCACCGAACTCTTGGGCGACAAGGGCGAGGTTCACCGTCGAGGTAACCCAGTAGGCTTTGAGGTTTGGAACATTATCAAGCACCAAACGGCTGATGGCGAAAGTGCGAAGAATCTCGTTGGCGGTGATAGGCTCTTTGACGTTTAGATAGTTGTTCTCCATCTGATAGACAAGCGGAATGAAGCAGTTGAAACCGCCCGTTTCGTCTTGCAAATCGCGAATGCGCATCATGTGGTCGATCCTGTGCGCGCGGTTTTCGACATGCCCAAAAAGCATCGTTACGTTGCTTTTTTTGCCGCGTTGGTGCCATTTTCTGTGTATCTCGAACCACTCATCGGAACTCACTTTCCCTTTACAAATATAATCGCGCACTTTTTCATCGAATATCTCCGCACCCCCTCCGGGCATCGAATCGACACCGTTTTCGACCATCAAGTCCAAAATCTCGTCGTAACTTTTACCGTACTCTTTTGCCAAGAAATTCACCTCGGCGGCGGTAAGCGCTTTTACATGGATATGCGGATATGCGGATTTGATTTTTTTGAAAATCTCCAAGTACCATTCCAACCCGGTATTTGGGTTGTGAGCCGATACGATGTGCACCTCTTTCGCACCCCTTTTGTCGATATCCTCGACGATTCGTAAAATCTCTTCATGGGTCATGGTGTATTGGTTGGGGTTTTTACGGCTTGCGCTGTATGCGCAGAACTTGCAAACATCTTTGCATACGTTCGTGGGGTTTATATGACGGTTGACGTTGAAGTAGGTCTTTTTGCCATGCAGCTTTTTTCGCACGCTATCGGCACGCTCGCCAAGGTCGAAAAAGTCGGCGTCGTAGAGTTTCAAAGCGGTATCGAAGTCTATTCTTTGCATCTATTCATCTTTTTTTTATCGGAATTTTACTACAATAAGAGTAAAAAAGAAGTTAGATAGATGATCGATATAGAATTACAAATAGAAGACCTGCTCGAAAACGGCGGGAGCGATTTCGAACTCTCGAAACTTTTCAAAGCTTATATCAAAGAGTACAAAGAAAGTTTGCCCAAAATTTTCGAAGAGAACCAAGGCAAAGATTTCCTCGTCAAACATACCAAAAAACTCGACCATATCATCTCTTTGATGTACAAAACGGTTCTTCGCCGCCTTTTTGGCAACTACCAACCGATGCGAAGCTCCATCCCCGTCGCTATCGTAGCGCTTGGAAGTTACGGAAGGGAGCAGCTTTGCGTCCACAGCGACATCGACTTGCTCATAGTATATGAGCCTACTCCCGGTTACAACATCGACCTTATCATCGAAAAACTTCTCTATCTTGCGTGGGACGCCGGACTCAAACTCGGTCACAGAGTCCATGAAGTAGAAGACCTTTTCAAAGCGAGCAACGAAGATATCACCATCAAGACCGCGCTGATGGAGTCGCGCTTGATAACGGGTTCATCGTTTACATGGCATGCTACCCAGCGGGAACTGACCAAAATCAGAAAACACAACCAAAAAGAGTTCATCCTCGCCAAAATCACCGAAGCGCAACAACGGCGAAAGAAGTATCCCCTTTCGATGCAACCCAACATCAAAGAGGGTGTCGGCGGGCTAAGAGATTCCCACTTGCTTTTTTGGATAGCCCACTCCATCTACGGCGTACGCTCCTTGCGCGAACTTAGCGGCGAGGTTTTCAGCGACGAAGAGTACAAAGAGTACCGCATAGCGCTCGAGCTTCTTTTCCGTGTACGCAGCGCTTTGCATATAGTCACCAAGAAACAAGAAGACCGCCTCCTTTTGGAGCACCTCCCTACCATCGGCGAGCTGCTTGGATTTAAAAACACTTTCAAATTCGCCGCCAAAGTGCTCGAAGCGATGTGGCGCATAAACAACTTCACCCAAATTTTTGCGAAGAAAATGGTTCGAAGCTATATCTACGAACCCCACAATATCGGCGAATTTCGTTCAAAACGTATCGCAAAAGGGATATACCTCAAAGAGGATCGCCTATTCGCCTCGTACTCTTTGAAACGGCAAAAAATCGACACCCTTTTGGAGATGCTACTCAAGCTCCAAGACAAAGATTTCCGTTTCGATGCCGGATTTTTACGTATCTTCACTTATGCCAAAATATCCCATCCCCTTCCGAAATCGACCTACAAACTTTTAGCCAAACTCCTCCAAAAAGAGCATATCTACAGCTTTTTGAAACTTTTTTACGATGCGGGGATACTCCATGAACTCTTTAGCAACTTCAAAAAAGTGCTTCACTTGCCCCAATTCGACGGATACCACAACTACCCCGTCGATCTTCATTCGATCAAGTGCGTAGAAGCGCTTGAAAACATCAAAGACCCCTATGTCGCTTCGATATACGAGTGTTTCGAGAAAAAACAAAAACAGCTTCTAAAAGTGGTCGTGCTCCTCCATGACACCGGAAAAGGGAGAAAACAAGACCATAGTGAAGTAGGAGCGAAGCTGATATCGAGCTTCGTGGAGAAGTTGGGCTTCGATGCGCAACGCATCGAGCGTGCCAATCTTTTGGTCAAACACCATACCCTGATGAGCTCCATCGCTTTCAAAGAGGATATCTACAACGAAAAGACACTCTATAAATTCATGTCCCAAATCAAGGACGAAACGAATCTCAAACTCCTATATGTCCATACCTACGCCGACATCAACGGTGTGGGCAGCGACATCTACACCTCGTTCAATTCGAAGCTGCTTCGCGAACTCTACCAAAACGCGCTGGAGATTTCACAAAACAAAGAGCGTATCACCGATGCTTCACGGCGCTTGAGTGTCGAAAAACGGATCAAAAATCTTGCGGAGTTCAAAACCCTGCCCCGTTTGCTGCAAAACAAGATTCTCAAAGTGGAATCGAACCTCTTTTTCTTCCGCCACAGCCCAAAAGAGATAGTCCAAATCGCCCAAAAAGCCAAAGCGACGAAAGAGTACACCTACACCATCACCGCCTCTCCGTCGCTATCGGTCGAGATTATCAGAAAAAAGCCGCTTAACATCGGCTACCTTTTGGCGATGCTCTCACAATTCGACGTTGCGGGGATGGAGATTTTCACCCTCTTTGACGATATCAAATACTTCAAAATCGAGTTTCAAGAAAAAATCGGAGAAGATATGAAAAACGAAATAGCCGCAATCGTGGAAGATTCGTTCGATATGGGAAAAAAACTCAAACTCAAAGATGTCACAATCAAATCCAACGAAATAACGATCGACTGCGAACACTCTTTGATGTACGCTTCACTCTCTATCAAAACGGCGAATCAACGGGGACTTTTGGCATTTATCATGCAGAAGTTCGAAGAGATGGAGATAAACATCGCTTCGGCGAAAATCCATTCGAACAAAAAAACGGTCAGAGATTCATTTTTAATGACAAAACAAAACAATTTATGCAATAATACCGACAAAATCGTCAAAAACTTAATTAAAGGTAAATAACATGTGTGGAATCGTTGGATACATTGGTGAAAAAGACATAAAACAAATCCTCCTTGGAGGGTTGAAAGAACTTGAATACCGCGGGTACGACAGCGCGGGTATAGCGGTATTGAACAATGGAGAGTTCTCCATTTTCAAAGCTGTGGGAAAACTTATTAACTTGGAAGAGAAAACGAAAGATTTTCACCCTCAAGGTTTTTCCATAGGGATAGGGCATACAAGATGGGCGACCCACGGTAAACCCACCGAGCTCAACGCACACCCCCATGTGGGTAAAAAAAGTTACGTCGTTCATAACGGAATCATCGAAAATTACGCAGAGCTGAAAAAAGAGCTCGAAACAAAAGGGGTGGAGTTTTTAAGCCAAACCGACACCGAAGTTATCGTCCATCTGTTCGAAGATTTGCAAAAAGAGGCAAAAACCAATTTCGAGGCATTCGAAAAAACGGTCCAAACACTCCATGGAGCCTATGCGACACTCCTTGTCACCAAAGAAGAACCAGATACCGTTTTCTTCGCCAAAGAGGGGTCACCGTTACTCATCGCCAAAAACGAAAACGGAGAAATTTACTTCGCTTCAAGCGATACCGCGGTTATCGGAGAAGCGAGCCAAGCGCACTATTTCGAAGACGGCGACTACGGCTACGCCTCGAAAGATGGGGTTTTCATTTTCGACAAAGACGGCAAACCAAAACAACCCAAATGGCAAAAACTCGAACAAAACAAACTCTCCGCTCAAAAAGAGGGGTACCGCTTCTTTATGGAAAAGGAGATTTACGAACAAAGCGACGTTCTCTCCGACACCCTTCTTGGGCGCGCGACGGAAAACGAAGTGGTGTTCGAGGAGATCGACAAAGAGCTTTTTGACGGTATCAACGAAATCAAATTTTGCGCTTGCGGGACAAGCTACCACGCGGCACTGTGTGCTTCATACCTTTTCGAACGATACGCAAAAATACGCGTAAGCGTAGAAATAGCGAGCGAGCTTCGCTACAAAGAACCGCTCCTGATGCCAGATACCCTCTTTGTCGTCATCTCACAAAGCGGTGAAACGGCAGATACCTTGGAAACACTCAAAATGGCTAAAAACGCAGGGCTGAAAACACTAGCTATCTGTAATGTCGATAACTCCTCGATGGTGCGCCTCGCCGATGCGACCATACTCACAAGAGCCGGTATAGAAAAAGGGGTCGCTTCGACAAAAGCGTTCGCTACGCAAGTGGCCGTTTTGTGGATGCTTTCTCTGTATGTCGCCAAACTACGCAACACCATAGAAAAAGATGCTTTGCAAAACCAGCTTCGAACCCTTCGAACCATCCCGCAAGTGGTCAAGGTGGACGATGGTATGCATGAGCGCATCAAACGCCTCTCCAAACGCTACTTGCACGGGCATGGCTTTTTCTTCATCGGACGCGACGTTTTCTTCCCGCTCGCACTCGAGGGTGCACTCAAACTCAAAGAGATAAGCTACCTCCACGCCGAAGGTTACCCTGCAGGCGAAATGAAGCACGGTCCCATCGCACTCGCCGACCCGGAACTCTTCACCATCGCTTTGTTACCTAAAAATCTTCTTTTTGAAAAAACACGCTCCAACATAGAAGAACTCAGTGCCAGAGACTCCACCATCTGTGTCGTTGGAAGCGAAGAGTTCGAAAAAGGGGACGATTTTATCAAAACGAAGCCGCACCGACACTATATGCAAGAGTTTTTCGAGATGATGGTAGCGCTCCAGCTTCTCTCGCTCGAAATCTCCGTGCGTCTTGGCAATGACGTCGATATGCCGAGAAACCTCGCCAAAAGCGTTACGGTGGAGTAAAAGAAAGGGGTTATTTTAGCGCGATGAAAGTCGCGAAGTTGCCCCAGCGAAAAATCACTTCGCAATGGCCAAACCCCGCCTTTTTCGCCATAGCGATGTTTTCCTCTTCGCTATAAGGCACAAGTACGTTTTCGAGTGCCTCGCGTTTTTGCATTATCTCAAATTCGCTATACCCTTGCGCTTTTTTGAAATCGTAGTAAAAGTCTATCAGTTCTTTGTTGAGCCGCTTGTGATGGGAGATAAGTTTTTCGCTAAAAATGAACACCCCCTCATCTCTTAGCGCCCCATACACCTTTTGTACAAGCTCCTCGCGTACCAAAGGGCGGATAAACTGCAACGTGTAGTTGCTTACCACCACATCCGCTTTTTTGTACTCGTAGCGTAAAATATCCGCCTCTTCCAAGACGATATCAAGCCCGAACGCGGCGACTTTCTTGCTCGCTTGCTCTATCATCGCTTTGGAGTTGTCAAGACCGACAAGCTCGGCATCAAAGGGGAGTTTTTTCGCTATGGAAATCAGTAGCGTAGCGGTCGAACTGCCAAGGTCGTACAGCCTACCCCCCTCTTGCAGATAACGAAGCGCGAAAAATTCGGTAATCTCCTGCGCTTCTTCGTAGTGGGGCACGCTTCGATGGAGCATATCGTCAAAAACGGCAGCGACCTCTTCGTCGAATTCGAACTGTTTTTTTATCGGTTTGGTAAAAACCTTGTCACCCAATTAGTTTTTCCCTACCGCGTTCAAATCTTCAAAAGCCTTGATGACACGATCGCGCATCGACTCTTGTCCGGCTCGTAGCCATTTTCTCGGGTCGTAGTATTTTTTGTTCGGTTTGTCTTCCCCTTCCGGGTTACCGATTTGACCTTGGAGGTAGTCTTTGTATTTTTCGTAGTACGCTTTGACGCCCGCCCAAGTCGCCCATTGGGTATCGGTATCGATATTCATCTTGATAACGCCGTAACTTATCGCTTCGCGAATCTCTTCCAAGCTCGAACCGCTTCCGCCGTGGAAGACGAAGTTGACCGGTTTTTTCGCAGTTCCCAGTTTCTCTTCGATATATTTTTGAGAATTATCGAGGATTTTTGGAGTTAGTACGACATTTCCGGGTTTATAGACCCCATGGACGTTTCCAAACGAAGCGGCGATGGTGAAGTTAGGGGAGATTTTGGAGAGTTCTTCGTAAGCATACGCCACTTCTTCCGGTTGTGTGTAAAGCAAAGCGTTGTCGATGTTGGTGTTATCCACACCGTCTTCCTCTCCACCCGTTACGCCAAGTTCGATCTCGAGGTTGATCCCTATTTTGCTCATTCGCTCGAGATATTTTTTACTGATCTCAATGTTCTCCTCAAGCGGTTCTTCGGAGAGATCGAGCATATGGGAGCTAAACAGCGGTGTGCCTTTTGTTTTGTAGTAACTCTCGCTCGCTTCAAGAAGTGCGTCTATCCACGGGAGGAGTTTTTTTGCCGCGTGGTCGGTATGAAGAATCACCGGCACGCCGTAAGCTTCGGCCATCATGTGCACATGAATAGCTCCACTTACCGCACCGACAATCGCCGCTCGCTCACCCTCGTTGCTCAACCCTTTACCCGCATAATAACTCGCCCCGCCGTTGCTAAACTGCACGATAACGGGAGAGTTCACATCACGCGCGGCTTCGAGCACGGCGTTTATCGAATCGGTTCCGACTACGTTGACCGCCGGAAGCGCGAATTCGTTTTCTTTTGCGTATTCGTATATCTTTCTTACATCATCGCCAAAAACGACACCCGGTTTTACTATATCGAGAATTCCAGCCATTTGTTTATCCTGTATTTTAAATATGAAATTGACGTAATTATACTCAAAACTCTATTATGCTAAAATTAGTCACTTAATCATAGGAGCCTATTGTATGAAATTGACCGTTGAAGAGTATTCCAAACGTTTTAAAATGTCCGTGGAGATGATCCACTCCAAATTGCGTTCGAACAAACTCAACTACATACTGGAAAACGGTATCACCTACATCGTTGTCCCCGATGAAGATGACAAAAAAGAAGAAACAGCCCGAGCCCAATCTACAAGCGACGAAGAGAAAACGAAGCTTCAAGCCAAGCCCAAAATCACCGTCGCGACGCTTATAGAGCTCTACAGAAGGGAAAACCGCTCTTTGAAAAAGAAAATAGCGCAACTCGAAGCCAAAATCGACACCCTTATAGCCGACAAAGAACGGATGTTGCGAGAAGAGCGCGAACGTATCGAAAAGGTCTATGCCGCAAAGGACAAGCAGTTAAAAACCATCCTCGAACTCATCAATGCGAAACTGCAACTCGAACAAGAAGCTCTGCACAACGCTCAAGAACTCGATGCGCTCCCCCAAACCGCTCCCCAAAGAGTCGAGCTCAAAGAGTACCTAAAAACACTCGAACTCGAGCCACATGAGCGTAAAATCATCAAAAAAAGGTTCCAAAGCGTCAAAGGGAGCGACATCCGCGTCCAAGAACAAAACGGCAAAATATATCTCGATTTCGGAAAATACGACTACAGCGACCTCCTGCACGTCTAAACCCCTCTAAAGCGCCACACAAGGCGCGCTATCCTCTCCAACAACGGCATAATTCGAAAATTTCAACGTTGAACAGTAAAAGTTTCAGATAAAAAGATACGGTTTTACGTATGTTTTATACTTTATACTATATTTTATATTTGTTTTATAGTTATAAATACACAAATTTTAAAACTTTATACACATTATTTATTAATTTTAATTCATAAAAAAGTATATTTAAGTATATTTTCCGTATAATTTGCGTTATGGAAATTTCGGACCTGTTCAACATCCTTCATAACGCTGTCGAATCCCAAAACTTTGGAAGGAAAATATCGCTAAAAGATATGGCAAAAGAGCTTGGGATACCTATGCGCACCTACCAAGACTGGAAACTCGGCAAAACGAATCCGCAAGCCGCACGCGTAGTTATGAAAATGCTTGGCAAACTCGATGACGACGAAATCGTTCGGGTGGTTCGAAAAATCAACAAACTTGACGGAGAGCGACGATGAGTATATTGACTCAAAAAGAGCGAGAAGGGCTGGAAGATGTTTTTTTGTCCATCAACAAACCCCAAGGAATCTTCGATAGAATCAAATCAATTACGAAACTTTGGAAACAGTTCTACTTTCGAAAAAAAGCCCAAACCCCCTTCCAAATCGCTCCAACTGGGAATTTTAGGGATAAATCGAGCATATTTTTCGAATTTTTCTCCAAAGTCAAGAAATTTTTAAGCAAATAAAGTATAAGCTATCCATAGCTGAATTTCCGCACTACAAGCGTAGATGTGGTCATTTCACAAATCTCAACCCAAAGGTGTCAATACATGAACAAAGCTCAATTCGTTGAACTAGTACAATCTTGCGGCGATTACAAAACAAAAGCGGACGCTGAAAAAGCGATCAAAGCGTTCACTTGCGCAGTAACGGAAGCGCTTGTCAAAAAAGAGGACGTTTCTCTTGTAGGTTTTGGTACTTTCACCACTACACTTCAAAAAGGAAAATCAGGAAAAGTTCCCGGAACCGACAAAACATACACCACTTCCGATAAAATGGTTCCTAAATTCAAAGCCGGTAAAGGTCTTAAAGACAGAGTCGAAGCCGGAAAATAATTTCTCTTCGATCGTTGCCGCATTCGCGGCGACATCTTCTACGAAAACGCAATGAATATATCTATATTTTCCAATCTCTTCAAAAAAAAAGAACACTCGATTCCTAAAGGCGACTCGGTCGTACTGCAACAGCTAAGAGCGTTCGCCTCGGAAAAAGGGCTGCTGCTTTTTGAAAACATACCCGTTTTTTACAGGTCCAAACAGATGAACGTCCCCTTGGCACTCTTCGTACCAAGACATGGGCTCGTCCTTTTCGAGTACAAATCGTGGAGCTTCAAAGAACTCAAAGACGCACAAATATCCAAAGCTTCCCATGTGGAAAAGAAAGAGGAGTCTTTGGCGTTTGAAAACCTTTTGGAGTTCATCCAAGAGAAGTTCATCGACACGAGCGACTTCGAAGATATCGATATATTCAATTTCGTCATACTGGAAAACCTCAAAACCGACGAATTCAATCTGCTCGATGAGAGTTTCCATCAACTCCTTCCAAAATCGAGAATCCTCTTTGGCGATACGACGAAAGAGGATATGGAGCAAAAATTCAACCAACTCAACAAGAAACTCAAAACCTACACCGCTCAAAACACCCTTCCATACATTTTCGGACAATACCTCGTCCCCTCCAACGATGCGGTTTACTTCGCCAACGAACAACAGCGCGAGTTTATCGACAAACCTTTACAAAGCGACGAAAACATCCATGCAGCCAGACGTAGCGGTGCCAGCACGGTGATTTTACAAAAAGCGCTTTTGGAGCATTTTGCTAATCCTACGAAAAAGATATCTATCTTCACCCCTACGAAACTTCATGCGATCTTGTTGCAAAAAAAACTTCTCGACATTCTCGAATATACGACCGTCGTTATCGATATGGACAAAATAGAGATTCTCACCCAAGAGCAGTTTTTCGCCTCGATTGAAGCTTTGGAGAAATCGCACAAAACCGCTTTTGGTGCCGGCGACATCGTCATAATCGACGACGCTTTCGCGTTTGATCCCATCAAACTGCTTACCCTTAAGGAAAATCTCAAAAACGCACGCTCTATTTTCATAAACGACATGACCCAAGAAGCGACATTTCACTTGGAAAAAAGCTACTACGGGGAAGTCGAGTTCATACAGGCAAACGGCATCGTAACCGCCATGAAAGAGATAAGCCATCTACTCTACAAGTACAAAACCGCTGAAACCATGCTCATCAGCGCCAATGCCGATGACGACGCTTTCGTCGATGATATCGAAAGCTACACGGGTCGCGAAGTACACCCTATAGACTTCGAAACACCCGTTGAAGAAAAAAAATTTCGCCCCATACAACTAAGTGGATACGACACATACAACCCGGTTTACAGCGACTACGTCTTTCTTATAGACTGCTGCGAAATCGATGTCGAAACTTTAGAGTACTTTGCCAAATCTTCGAAGAAAAAAACGTTTATCATATATGAAGAACCTTGTGATACCATCACGCAACTACAAAATATTATACAAAGCGAAGAGAATGGAAAAGATTGTTAAAACACAAGAGGAGTGGAGAGAGCTTCTAAGTGATGAAGAGTTCTATGTCTGCCGCCAAAAAGGAACCGAGCGCCCATTTAGCGGCAAATACAACGCATACAAAGGAAGCGGCATTTTCGTTTGCAAATGTTGCGCCAATCCTCTTTTCGATGCCGCTACGAAGTTCGACTCGGGTACGGGGTGGCCAAGTTTCTACGCTCCCATCTCTCCCGATGCCGTGCAAGAACACAAAGACCTAAGTCATGGGATGATTCGAACCGAGGTGACATGCGCCAAATGCGACGCCCACTTAGGACATGTCTTTCCCGATGGCCCGCAACCGACGGGGCTTCGCTATTGTATCAATTCGATATGTCTGAATCTAAAGGAGCGATGAGATGAAAAAGATTGTAGCTATTTTACTTTTTAGTATCGCGCTTTTTGCGCAAAACCCACATGTCGTGCTTGCAACCTCCAAAGGTGACATCGAGCTCGAACTCTACCCCGATGTCGCCCCAAAAGCGGTTGAAAACTTCCTCGCTCACGTCAAAGAAGGCTACTATAATCATGTCGCTTTTCATAGAGTCATAGCCGGATTCATGATCCAAACCGGCGATCCTACCGAAACGGGTCGAGGGGGCGAGAGTATTTGGAAAAAACCCTTTGAAGACGAGTTCAAACCGGGCTACACGTTCGATGACGCCGGAGTGCTTGCGATGGCCAATCGCGGTCCAAACACCAACGGCAGTCAGTTTTTCATCACTACCGCACCGGCACGATGGTTAAACGGTCACTACACCATCTTCGGTCATGTCGTACGGGGAATGGGCGCAGTAAGAAAGATAGAACGCACGCCGACAACCGGAAGAAGCGGAGGGGATCGCCCTATAGAGCGTATCGAAATTATAAAGGCGTACGTTAAAAAATAGGCTTTTTCAAAGCCTGTGCTATATCGAGCGCTTGTCTGTGCTCATAGACATCATGTACACGCAAAATCGACGCTCCCTCCTCTGCAGCTTTTAGATGCAGCGCCAACGTTCCCGCCAAACGTTTTTCGCTTGGGCTTGGGGAGAGTTTGTCTATCATCGACTTTCTCGAAGCACCGACAAGTAGCGGTTTTTGCAGTGTAAGGAAATGGGAGAGATGCTGCAAAAGAGCGATGTTGTGCTCCAAAGTTTTCCCAAACCCTATGCCGATATCCAAAACCACATCGTCAATCCCAAACGAAGCCGCTTTTTCGCTTTGTCGCTGCAAATACCCATACACTTCCTCCACGACATCTTCGTAACTCGGATTTAACTGCATGGTTTGGGGGCTGCCTTGCATGTGCATAATCACCGCCGTAGCACCGTAGGATGCACACAACTTACACACTTCGTCATCTTCAAGCCCCGTTATATCGTTGACTATGCTAAAACCGCGTTCCAAAACGTAGTCGATAACTTCAGGCGTATAGGAGTCGATGCTAAAACGTGCTTTTTCGTAAAGTTTTCGTTTATAAATCGCATCGGCAATAGGGCGGATACGAGAAAGCTCCTCCTCTTTTGTCACTTTTTCTGCACCCGGTCTTGAAGAAACACCCCCGATATCGACGATATCCGCTCCCTCTTCAATCATCTTCTCTATCGCATTTACGGCATTTTCCCCCATAAAGCGGCTTTGGGAGTAGAAACTGTCGTCGTTGGCGTTCACTATCCCCATGATTTCTACTTTGCTCACTCTTTTTGTTCGAGTGAGTGCATGCAAATAGCGAGAAACCTCTTTGAGACCAAACGGCTGAGCCGCTTCTTTTTTCGCAAGTCTTTGCAACTGCCGTTTGGTAGCTATAAGCAGCCCGTCAACTTCGCTTGGCGTAGCCAAAATCGTCCCTCTTGGAACGGCGAAATCCGCTCCAACACTCAAAGCGTCTTGTTTGAGAATGTTCGCAGCTCCCACATGAAGCGATTCTACGGCGATGAGATAATGGGTGGCTTTTGCAGCGAGTATCTCTTTTGCGCCGCTATCGACCGCTATCTTTTGCAAATACGCTTTTATATCTATATCGTTTGCGAGTGCTTTAATTTTCATGTAAAAACCCCATCAGTAAAAATGAAAAAACGACACTCGCTCTGGAGTTGAGCTCCAAAAGTCTGTAAGCGGTATCGAAATTTTCCAAAATCGCTCCGCTTGGCTGCAACCCTTCAGTGAGCGCTTTTTTATAAAGCGCTTCGACAATCTCTTTCGCTTCGGATTTGGTAACGTTCTTGTGTTTGCTCAAAAACTCGAAAACCGCTTGCAAATCGAGTGTTTTCAAGCTGATATCAAGCTCCAAATCCCCCTTTTTCGTTCCCTCTTTTTGGATGGGCATTCTTGAGCGGATTGTCGGTAAAAGGGTCGATTTGGAAGGGGAAAGCAAGATAAAAACGATATTTTTCGGAGGCTCTTCGAGGATTTTAAGCAGCGTATTTTGAGCGTAAACGTTGAACTCTTCCGCACCTATGAGGATGTATTTTTCCTCCTCTTCGCTAATGTACGCTTCGGCAATCGCCGCTTTGGCGTCTTCGACTAGAAACTTCTCCTTGACGAAATTCACTACCCGTTTGGAGCGTAACTCCTCTTGAAGTTTGGCAGCCCTTTCTTCGACATTTTCACAAACGAGGATGTAACCTCTATGGGGTGACATCGACCTCTCCATACATCGCTGCCGCCAAAGAAGCATCGAAAAGTTTGAAAAGTTGCAAAAGCTTTATATCGAGATGGCTATCGTGGGAATTGAGTTTGAAACTGTTTTGATAATCCTCGTCAAATATCCAAAAATAGGTATCGTCTCTTCTTTTGGCGATGTCGGCTCGCTTGTCTTCACCTCTGCCGATATACCAAAAAATGAACCGCTCGCCAAACGAAAGACGCAGCATGTCTTCGACCATATCGATCATCTCTCCACCGCTGACATAATCGAAATGGGCATAAACGCTCTCTATCGAAAGGATAGGAATTAGAGGACGGTCGGGTTGAGGGGAGTTGAGCTTTTCGAGGATGTAGCGCTCGAACCACCGCCGTTTCTCATCAGTTATGAGCACGATCGTTTTTCCTTCTAAAATCTCCTGCAAACACGCAGCGGTCGGGATAACCCATTCAAAGCGGATCTCCTCGAGCCAACTTAGAGAAGCACCCTCTTCACGTATGGCATCGAGACTCCAATGGGCGAAATCCTGCATGGGGCTTACTTATCCAGTTCGTATGCGCTGTGTAGGCTTCTAACGGCAAGTTCGCCGTATTTTTCATCGATCACCATCGAGATTTTTATCTCGCTGGTGGAGATCATGTTGATGTTTATGTTCTCTTTCGCCATAGTCGAAAACGCTTTTGCCGCTACGCCCGAATGGGATTTCATACCGACCCCAACGACACTCACTTTGCAAATCGCTTCGTTGTACGACTCCGCTTCTATCTCGTCGTTACCGACAAATTTCGCTACGACCTCTTTGGCATCGTTCAAGTCGGTTTTAGGAACGGTGAAGTCGATGTTGGTTTTGTCGTTGTGCGCTTTGTTTTGAATGATCATATCGACATTGACGTTCGCCTCGGCAAGTGCGTTGAAGATATCACTTGCGATTCCGGGTCTGTCTTTGACACCCATCAACGAAACCCGTGCTTGATTTTTATCGAGTGCTATTCCGCTTACTAATGGTTTTTCCATGATATTTTCTTCCTTTGTGATTAATGTTCCCTCTTCATCGCTGAAGCTACTTCTTGTAACGAGATTGACATCGAGTTTTTTCGCTAGTTCGACCGATCGGTTTTGCAACACTTTCGCGCCCAAACTTGCAAGCTCGAGCATCTCGTCATAAGAGATTTTCTCCAGCTTTTTCGCTTTTGGTTCTATGCGCGGGTCGGTTGTAAAAATCCCCGGAACATCGGTGTATATCTCACACAAGTCCGCCTTGAGCGCACCCGCTATCGCTACGGCACTAAGATCGCTTCCACCACGTCCAAGTGTTGTAACGTTCCCTTCGGGAGTTACACCTTGAAAGCCTGCCACGACGACGATTCTCCCCTCTTTAAGCTCGTTTTGCATAGCGCTTGGGTCTATCACTTCTATACGCGCTTTGGTGTGCACCTCATCGGTTACGATTCCCGCTTTTCTCCCGCTCATCGAAACCGCAGGCAGCCCCATTTCGTTTAGCGCGATCGAGAGTAGTGCCGCCGTTACACGCTCGCCTGAACTAAGAAGCATATCCATATCTTCACGACGCGGGTTCTTACTGAAATGCTCCGCGTAGCTTATAAGCTTGTTGGTCTCGCCGCTCATAGCCGAAACCACGACAACGACGTCGTTCCCCTCTCTTTTCGTTTTCGCAACGCGGTTGGCGACGTTTTGAATCCTATCTAAATCCCCTACACTCGTTCCACCGAATTTTTGTACTATCAACATTACAGATAACCCTCGTTTTTAAAATATTGCAAAACCGTCTCGTACACCGGTTTTTTGAAATGTGCCGTATGTTTTAGCACCTCGTCCACATCGACGAATTTGTACTCGTCGAATTCGGGGTGCTTCGTATCGAGCTTGATCGCGTTCTCGTCTTTGAGTCGAAGGAGAAAATAGCGTTGAGTCTGCCCTTTGTAAGGCTTCATCTTCTTGGCTATCTTTTCGGGAAAATCGTAGCTTATCCACTCAGGATACTCCGCGACTATCTCGACGTCGTTCGTTCCTATCTCCTCTTCGAGTTCGCGAAAAAGTGCCTCTTTGACCTCTTCCCCTTCATCGATTCCACCTTGTGGAAACTGCCATATACCCGCTATATCGTTTCTTTGTGCGATAAATATCTTCTTTTGCTCAGGATAATCGCTGCTTAGGATTATCATCGCTACGTTTGGGCGGTATCTCTCTTTGTTTGCCATCGTTTTTTCCGCTAAATTTAATTGTGCGATTATACAGAAAATGTAATTACGTTTCCTTTAAGTGGTTAAGATTGCACTATGCTTTTATACATCCACATCCCTTTTTGCGATTCGAAGTGCCACTATTGCGCTTTTAATTCCTATGTCGATAAGTTCGAGTTGCGTAGCGCCTATATGCAAGCTTTGTGCCGACAACTACGTTTCGAACTCGAACGTTTCGAGACAAAACCAAAGAGCGTAAAAACCGTTTTTTTCGGCGGCGGCACCCCTTCTACCGTCGCACCCGAACTTTACGAATCGGTTTTTGCAATTTTCTCCCCTTACCTTTGCGACAATGCCGAAATCACCTCCGAAGCCAATCCAAACAGCGCGACAAAAGAGTGGCTTGAGGGTATGAAGCACTTGGGGGTCAATCGCATCAGTTTCGGAGTGCAAAGCTTCGATGAAAAAAAACTCAAACTACTAGGGCGTGCCCACAACAAGACACAAGCCATAAACGCGATACAAAACGCCCATGAGGTCGGTTTTTCCCATATATCGCTCGATCTTATCTACGCCGTTGCACAAGATACGAAAGAGCTGCTTTTTAACGACTTGAAACAAGCGTTCGACCTCCCCATCGACCACCTTAGTGCCTATGCACTGACTATAGAAGAAAACACCCCTTTTGCCAAAAACGGCAAGATAGCCAAAGAGCAACTCGACTTGACAAAAGCGTTTTTCGCTCAAATCGAACAAAACGGCTTCAAACAGTACGAAATCAGCAATTTCGGACGCTACAAAAGCCGCCATAACCTTGGATACTGGCGATACGAAGACTACTTGGGCGTAGGAGCCGGAGCGGTCGGAAAAAAACAAAACCGCCGTTTCTACCCCGCAAACGACATAGAAGCCTACATAGCAAACCCGCTTGCTTGCACAATCGAAACCCTCACACAAGAAGATATGCAATTTGAACGAATCTTTCTTGGGCTACGAAGTGAAGTGGGCGTAGCGAAAACGCTTCTAAACCAAGCAGAGAGAGAAAAAGCGCACATTTTGATCAAAGAGGGGAAACTTGTAGATAAAAACGGCCGCTATTTCAACATCGATTATCTACTTGCGGACGAGATAGCGATGTTTTTAAGCAACAATTAGATAAAATCGCAAATAAAAATTTTTGAAGGTTGCATATGTTTGGAATGGGTTTTTCGGAACTGCTCGTTATCGCGGTGATAGCTATCTTGTTTTTGGGTCCTGACAAACTCCCCTCGACGATGGTGGAGATAGCGAAATTTTTTCGTAGTATGAAACAAACCGTCAACAGCGTCAAAGAGTCGATAAACGAAGAGATTCACATCGAAGATATCAAAAAAGAAGCGCTGGAGTACAAACAAAAGCTTCTCGAAGCCGAAACGAAAGTGAACTCCACGTTCAATCCCCACGCGCTCAACGACGAAATAAACGCCCTTTTGGAAGAGGAGGATACCCCTCCGGCATCCGACAAACCCCTAAAACCGGCATACGAGGAACCGACTTTTACGAAAAAAGACTCGACACAAGAGGTTGAAAAACCGCAAACACAAAGCAAAAACGAAGAGGAAGAGAAAAAAGATGTTTGAAGAACTTCGCCCCCATTTGGTTGAACTGAGAAAACGCTTGGGTATCAGCGTCGCTGCACTCATCGTTATGTTTTTCGTGATGTTCTATTTCCATGAAGCGCTTTTGAACTGGATGGTGCAACCGCTTAACGACGCACTTTTGGAGGTTGGGAAAAAATCGGTAAACGCCGCTAACGGAATGGTGACGACATCGCAAGTCGGCGGTGCGTTCTTCGTAGCGCTCAAAGTCTCTTTTTTCGCCGCTATCGTTACCGCTTTGCCGATAATCCTCTCGCAAATCTGGCTCTTCATAGCACCCGGACTCTATGCCCATGAAAAGAAGATGATACTCCCGTTTATCGTCGGAGGAACGGTGATGTTCGTCGTGGGAGTGCTTTTTGCCTACTATGTCGTTACCCCGTTTGGATTCGATTTTCTCATCACTTTCGGTAGTTTCAAATTTACCCCGCTTATCAACATAGAGGACTATGTCGGGTTTTTCACCAAAATCATGTTCGGGTTCGGTATAGCGTTCGAATTGCCGGTATTTTCATACTTTTTGGCGCTTTTAGGGCTTATAGACGACAGACAGATGACCTCGTTTTTCAAATACGCCATCGTCATCATTTTCATCGTCGCAGCTCTCCTTACACCGCCGGATGTTCTCACACAGCTACTTATGGCCGGGCCGCTTATCATCCTTTACGGTTTTTCGATTCTCATAGTCAAACTCGTCAATCCGGCTCCAAAAGAGGAAGAGGAGGAGGAAGAAGCGAAAGAAGAGGTTGAGCAAATCGCCAAAGAGAGTACCGGACACAGCAGAGAAAAACGGTGAAGAATAAAGAGCTTTTAACCGCAAGCTACGACTTCACGCTTCCAAAAGAGCTCATAGCGACCTACCCCGCTACCCCTCGCGACAGCGCGAAGCTTTTAGTGTATGAGCGCGCAAGCGACACTCTGACCCACGCCGTTTTTCGAGATATCAAACGATTCATCCCAAAAGATACGGCACTGGTTTTCAACGATACCAAAGTTATCAAAGCACGCCTTTTTGGGCACAAAACGACCGGTGGTAAAATAGAACTCCTTATCAACCGCCCCATAAACGCGTACGAAATCGACGTCTATATCCGAGGCAGAGTCAAACCGGGCACTGTTTTGCATTTTGACAACGACCTAAAAGCCGAAGTCCTCACCCTTTTTGAAGATGGAAGCAGACGGGTTCGTTTTTTCCATCAAGATAGCGCGCTTCGTTTCGAAGAGCTTCTACCCGTTATCGATAAAATCGGCCATATCCCTCTCCCCCCTTATATCGACAGAGCCGACGAGGCGATAGACCAAGAGGAGTACCAAAGCGTTTTCGCACAAAAAGAGGGAGCCGTCGCCGCACCTACCGCTTCGCTCCATTTCACCCAAGAGCTTTACAAACACATAGAAGCGAACTTTCCAACGGCAAAACTCACCTTGCATGTCGGAAGCGGAACGTTCAAACCGGTCGAATCCGACATCATCACCGACCATCCGATGCACTCCGAATACTACGAAATCCCACATGAAGCGCAAGCACTTTTAGATAGCACAACACCTCTTTTGGCAGTCGGTACGACAAGCACGCGCACTATCGAATACTACGCCAGAACCAAACGACCATCAGGTGAAGCCAACCTGTTTTTGCATCCGCAAAATCCGCCTATTCGCGTCAACCATCTGCTAACGAACTTCCACCTGCCAAAATCGACCCTTTTGATGCTCGTCGCATCGTTTGTCGGACTTGAAAAAACTTTGGAACTCTACGACATCGCCATCAAAGAGCGCTACCGCTTCTACTCCTACGGCGATGCGATGTTAATCTTGTAGCACGACCCGAGCGTTTATTATAGCTATCTCCCCCATCAATTCCGCTTCGAAAACTCTACTGCCAAACTTGGCTATCGCTTCGTCGTAAGTGGGGTTCGTTTGGCAAAACGCCAAAAACGGGTCTTTTCGTTTTGCATTCAATGTGCCAAAGCGCGCGATGAACGCATCTATATCGTAGATGGCGGTGGCTTCCTTTTTGGCTAACAGCTCGTTCGTCCCCTCGCTCTCACCAAGACGGTGAGGGAGGACGAAAATCTCTTTTCCAAGCTTCTTGGCATACTCCACACTTCGCATCGTTCCGCTGTTTTTATCGGCATAAGTTACGACAAGCACATCGCCAAGCGCTACTATCAGTTCGTTTCGAAGGGGAAAGTTGTACTTAAAAGAAGGGGTATTTGGCGCGAACTGCGACAACACCAACCCTTCTTTCTCGATTTGCTCTATAAGATTTTTGTTAATAGCGGGGTAGCGCTTGTCCAGCCCCGTAGCGGCGACCATGATAGTGTTTTTCTCCCCTGCCGCTTTATGTGCTAGGGCATCGACCCCTATCGCTCCGCCGCTAACGACTACGACTCCGGCTTTTGCCAGTTTGAGCGCTATGTCATGGGTATATTTTTTCGCATAGTTGTTAGGTTTTCTCGAACCGACGATGGAGACTTTTTTTCTTCGAAGCAAGGAAAGCTCACCTTTGTAATATATCCGCTTCCCTTCAAGGGAAGTACCTTGTAAAAAATCGGCATTATCTATATAACTCGTACACATACACAAGCTCGACATCTTTGAAAAGTTTCCTCGACTTGGCAAGCGCCAAGATCGTATTTGGGTGCGGATGCCCTATCGCTATGGCAACGCCGTCTCTTTTGGCTACCTTGATAGCGAGTTTTATCTGCTTTTCGATCGAAGCGATATCCCCATTATGATCCAAAAAAACATCCCTAGCGACATATCTGTGTCCAAATTCACGCATCACTTCCGGTACTTTGGTCAAAGCGGTCGTTCTACTGTCGATGAAACGGATGTGATTTCTATCGAGTACGCGTATCAACCGCTCCACCGCACGCTTGTCGGCGGTAAATTTGCTTCCGGTATGGTTGTTGATGTAATGCACCCGCGGAAAAAGCGCTTTGATCTTCTCGATGCGACGCTCTATTTTTTCTTGGCTGTCGTTCACGCGCAGCGTAAAAGGCTCCTCTTTGTGAAAGTTCATCGCCTCCATCGGCAGATGCACCATGTAAAACCTTTCTTTGGAAGCCAAATGGGGTGTGTCGGGGTGAATAGCACTTGGAGGAAAGAACGACATAGTCGTCTTTATTCCCAAACTTTTTATAGCGCGTACATGGGAAGGGAACGAAACATCATCGAAGATAATGGCAAGTTTTGCCTTGTGGCTCTTTTTTTGGAGCGCTTTTTTCTCCCTTGGACGCAGTACCCGCTTGTCTTGGGTTTCATGTGCGGCGGTTATGTCGTATTTTTTTCTATGCTCCTCTTTTAAAATATTCGCCAGTTTTTTCCCTAAACTCTCTTTTTGCTCGATCGTTTTTTTCAGTTTCGTCAGTACCGCTCTTTTTTCTCGCTCTTGCTGTGCGAGATGTTTGCTTACCTCCTCTTTGGCACTACTGTATCCGACATAATATCCCGCCAAAAACAGCAGCAACAAAACGGCTACACCCGACAACCCCCACACCAAAGTGCGGAGAAATTTTTCGCTTGAAGATTTTTTCGTTTTATGTTTTCTTCTTTTTGCCATATACGAACTTTCCGTTTTTTTGCCGTAACTATATCGAAAAATGATTAAACAACGCGTTTAAGTGTTTTCATACCTTTAGTGCAGTATAATTACGTTCGAATTTCAACACGGGCCCTTAGCTCAGCTGGGAGAGCGCTTCGCTGGCAGCGAAGAGGTCACCGGTTCGATCCCGGTAGGGTCCACCATCTGCTTATAAATCGAAATCAAAAATTCCTACTTAAAACTTTCATCGAAGAAACAATTGACAACCAAGAGTGTGGTTACTACAAAGAGTGCAAAGAGAAGATACCGCTTAAGCGCCTCAAGCTCGTTCCAAACTCGAGCCGCTGTGTACGGTGTTTGTCTAAAAAACGTTAGTGTGCGTCGGCAAGCTTCGCTTCTTCGGCGATAGCCGCGATAGCGTCAGGATTGTCCATGATGTCTTGGGTTATCTTGTAAGAACAGAATTTCGGTCCGCACATCGAACAGAACTCCGCTTCTTTGAAAACATCCTGCGGCAAAGTTTCGTCGTGATATTCGCGCGCTCGCTCGCTATCGAGTGCGAGTTCGAACTGTTTTTCCCAGTCGAAATTGTAACGAGCGTCGCTCATCTCGTCATCGACATCTCTCGCACCTTTGCGCCCTCTAGCTATATCGGCTGCGTGCGCGGCTATCTTGTAAGCGATAATCCCTTCTCTGACATCGTCGGCGTTTGGAAGACCGAGGTGCTCTTTTGGGGTTACATAACATAGCATACTCGCACCATGCCATCCACCCACGGCCGCACCGATGGCACTTGAGATATGGTCGTACCCTGCGGCGATGTCGGTTACAAGCGGTCCAAGAATGTAAAACGGTGCTTCGTGGCACAGTTCACGCTGGATTTTCATGTTGCGTTCTATCTGATTGAGCGGAACATGTCCCGGTCCTTCTATCATCACTTGAACATCTTTTTCCCACGCTTTTAATGTCAACTCACCCAACACTTTGAGCTCTCCAAGCTGCGCTTCGTCACTGGCATCCGCCAAACATCCCGGGCGCAAGCTATCGCCAAGAGAGAGGGAGACGTCGTATTTTCTACAAATATCCAAAATATCGTCAAATGCGGTATAAAAAGGGTTTTCTCTGTGGTAGTGCATCATCCAAGCCGCCATCAAACTCCCTCCACGCGAGACGATACCCATCTTTCTTTTAGCGACTTTCGGCATAGTCGAAAGCAAGAATCCCGCATGGATAGTGAAATAGCTTACCCCTTGTTGCGCTTGACGCTCGAGAACTTCTAACATCTTGTCTATGGTCAAATCTTCAATTTTGTTTCCGACATCATGGAGTATTTGGTATATAGGCACCGTTCCAATTGGAATCTTCGAATTGGCGATGACCGCTTTTCGTATCTCGTCCAAATCACCTCCGGTGGAGAGGTCCATCGCCGTGTCGGCTTTGTAGTGCTGGGAAACCTGAATCTTCTCTATCTCCCCTTGAATATCGCTGGCAATCGCGGAAGAGCCTATATTGGCGTTGATTTTACATTTTGCCGCAAGACCGATCGCCATCGGTTCTAAGTTCGTGTGGTTGACGTTTGCCGGGATGATCATTCTTCCCCGTGCAACTTCGCTTCGAACAAGTTCAGGTTCGAGATTTTCCACTTTGGCGACATATTCCATCTCTTCTGTTATGATCCCTTGCTTCGCATAGTACATCTGTGTTCTAACAGGATCGTTTTGGCGTTTTTTTACCCATTCGGTTCTCATTCTATACTCCAAAAAAAATTCATTACCGAAATATAGTCAAATAACTTTAACAATAGATTAAGCAGCACAGCTCGATAGGCAATTTAATCTCATCTAATGGCTCCGTTTAAGCAAAGTAAAATATTGCGAGTGTATAATTTCGTAACACTTTTTTGGTGTGAGGAGTTATTTTGAGCGATACGTCTCTTATTTTACTTGCAGCGGGCAGCTCCAGCAGGTTTGGAAGCGGTGTGAAGAAACAGTGGCTGCGCATAGAAGAGAAACCTTTGTGGCAATTCGTAGCAGATAGGTTCGAAAAGTTCGCACTTTTTGATAAAATCGTAATCGCTGCCGCACCCGATGAAATCCTCTATATGCAGCGCCACGGAGACTACAATATCGTTTCAGGCGGAGCATCGCGCCAAGAATCCCTCAAAAACGCCCTTGGACAAATAGATAGCGACTATGTCGTCGTCAGCGACGTCGCAAGAGCGTGTGTCGATAAAACGACGATAGAAGCGCTCTTGCAAAAACGCGGAACGTTCGACGTGGTCGTTCCCTATATCGGCGTGAGCGATACCGTCGTGTATCGTAACGAAACAATCGACCGCGAAGAGCTAAGACGTATCCAGACCCCGCAACTTTCCAAAACCGCCGTACTCGGACAAGCGCTTCTAAGCGATGTCGAGTACACCGACGAAAGCAGCGCCATAGTCGCCATAGGCGGCACGCGCGGGTTTATCGAAGGTACGCCAGATGCCGAAAAACTCACTTTCAAAAACGACATCGCCAAACTTCCTTGCCTTGGGCAACCCTCCAAACTCCTCTTAAACGGAACCGGTTTCGATGTACATGAATTCGATGTTACGAAAAGTTACCTCTTTTTATGTGGAGAAAAAATCGAATGCGGTTACGGTTTCAAAGCGCATAGCGACGGTGATGTCGCCATCCATGCACTCATCGACGCACTTTTAGGCGCAAGCGGCATGGGAGACATAGGCGAACTCTTCCCCGATACCGACGCGGCGTATGCGGGGATCGATTCGAAAGAACTGCTACAACGCGTAGTGAACAAACTACGCGCTTTTGGATTCGAAATTGTCAACATAGACATAACCATCATAGCGCAACAGCCGAAAATCCTCCCATATAAAGAGCGTTTTCGAAAAAACATCGCCTCTTTATGCTCCATAGCACCCATTCGTGCGAACATCAAAGCGACAACGACCGAAAAGCTCGGTTTTATCGGTCGCAAAGAAGGGGTTGGAGTTTTGGCAAGCGCTAACGTAAAATACTATCAATGGACAGAAGAAAAATGAAAATACTGATTATAGAAAACGAAGTCTATCTCGCTCAAAGCATCGCTACGAAACTCAGCGACTTGGGTCATATGTGCGAAACCTGTACATCGGCAAGAGATGCCTTAAAGCAGGACAAATTCGACGTCGTCTTGCTCTCTACGAGCCTCAACAGCAACGACCTGACTCCGGTTGTGGAGAACTTCAAAGACGCAATCGTCATCTTGATGGTCTCCTACATCAGCAACGACACCGTTTCCAAGCCGCTTAGTGCAGGAGCGAAGGACTACATCGTCAAACCGTTTATGATAGAAGAGCTCGTGCGCAAAATCGACCATCACCAAGACTACGAAAGACTCAAGAAATTTTCCACGATGGTGCAACGCTATTTCGAACACACCTTCACTCAAAACGTCGATTACCGCTTCGAAGAGTTTTCGCTTCCTCTTTTCATCTACTCTTCGGCACAAAAAAGCGCCGATGCATTCGCGTACCATTTCGCAAAAACGAAAAACACCCTTTTTTACTTTATCGACCTGACACAAAGCGATGCTTTCGAAGAGATCCAAAACGCCCATGAATCGACTCTGCTTTATGCCATCAACTACCAAACACTCAAAAAAGGGGAGAAAAAAGAGTTTCTCTCCCTTATAGCCGACAAACGTATAATAGTCGCCACAAGCGAAAAGCCGGAGGAGGAGCTTCCTTACGAAACGATAGAGCTCAACAACGAAAACTCCTTCTTCACTCAAGGGGACATCCTCCCGATAGAGGACTACGTCAAATACATCGTTGTCAACTACCAACACAAATACCCCGACACCGAGCTCTCCAAAAAGCTTGGCATAAGCCGTAAAAGCCTTTGGGAAAAGAGAAAAAAATATGACATCGTCAAGAAAAAATAAAACCCTCTACATCGACCAAGAAGCGCAAAGCGCGCTCGAACTCGTAGCACAAGGTCTGCTGTATCCGGTTACGAAGCTGATGAACAAAAAAGAATCGGACGAAGTTTCCAAAACCGGAATGATAGATGGCAAAACCTTCCCCTTCCCTTTCATTCTCGCACCTGCTGGGAAAAAGAACGAAAAGGTTCTGCGCTCCCTTGAAACGGGTGAAAAAGTTACACTCGTTTGTGATGGCAAAGAGTTCGCCGTTTTGGAAGTCGAAGAGGTGTTCGAAATAGACCCCAAAGAGCGTCTTATGCAAATATACGGCACGACCGACGTTACCCACCCCGGTATCCAGACAACGCTCAAACGTCTTGGTAAATACGCCGTAGCGGGTAACTATACGCTTGTTCGTTCTGCTTTGAGTGATGGCAAAAAAACAATACAAGAAGCAAAAGAGCTCATAGGCGCTAGCCATGTCTCCGCTCTTGTCATGGCGGCAAATCCGCTCCATAGAGCCCATGAACGTCTCATCCGTCAAACACTCGATTCTACCGATTTGGTCGTTATATTCTTGCTACGCCCCTACAACGAAAAAAACCTCGAATACGCTTTGCGCTACGAAACTTTGAAATATTTTCTCGATAACTTTCTCCCAAAAAACAAAGCGATTATCGTACCGCTTGAGAACAGTTACATCTTCGCCGGATACAACGAAATAATCCTCGATGCTATCGTGGCGAAAAACTACGGTTGCGACCGTTTGGTCATCGGGCGCAATCATGCGGGGCTTGGGATGTTTTACGATTGCAACTCCAACAAGTCTATCATAGACCGTCTCGTTGGCATAGATATCGACATCGAAATCGCCAGCGAATACGTGTACTGCGACAAGTGCCGCACGCTTGTAAGCACCAACACCTGCCCCCATGGGCAGCACCACCACATCTCCTACAAAGCCGATTCGATTCGCGAACTTTTGGAGCTTGGTATCTTGCCTCCTGCTGTTTTGATGAGAAAAGAGCTCTCAAGCTACATCCTCTCCAAACTCTACCCAAATCGCTTTAAAAACCTCGAAAAACTCTACTACGACGTTCTACCTGTCGGCGGTTTGTTGCAAGAGCACACGGAGCAAGATTTTTATATGGAGCTGATGAAGCTCTACCAGACAACATCACTAACCTAAGGAACGGTATGAATTTTAGATGGTTTTTTCTCACTTTAGGATACAGCGGCACGGTCGATAAAGCACCCGGTACAGTCGGCAGTTTCGTCGCGATGCTCCTTGCTATTCCCATTATTCAATATATGGACAACTACACCCTTTTTCTCGCCGCTATCGTCATTACCCTCATGGGGATAGAATCTGTCAACAAATATGAAGAAAGCGGGGGAGAACACGACAACAAACACATCGTCATCGACGAACTTGCAGGTATGTGGATAGCGCTAAGCATAGCACCGAGTTTCGCTGTAGAGAACATCTTCGACATCCAAAACGGCTTCTTGGTACAAACACTCCTCTCTTTTGCGCTCTTTCGCTATTTCGACATCACCAAACCCTCCATCATCGGTCGGCTCGATCGTGAAGCTAAAGGGGGTGTCGGAGTGATGCTCGATGACGTAGTCGCCGGCTTCGCGGCGGGTATCAGTTCTGCCGTTTTGTGGCAGGGATGGTTGCAGGTTGCGCACTATCTATCTTGATACTTAGCTCCTCCTCATGATAAAGTGAAAGGGACGGATACGCGAATTTCAATCCGTTTTCTTCCACGATTTTCATCACCTCGAAAACCACTTCGTCTTTGACTTTCGCCCACTCCACCCAGTTGGTCGTAACACTGAAACAATACACCAAAATTTTTATGCTCGAATCCCCAAGCTCGTCAAGCGTTACAAGCTGGAGATTCTTTATCCCCAAAGCGTCTTGGGTCGAAACGAGTTTGGCGCTCTCGAACCCTTCGAAACGAAGCTTCGAGCCTTTGGCGTTCTCCTCCTTGGCTACCCCATCGTGACGCTTTAAAAACTCCGCTATTTGCGCTATGGCTCTATGGAGTGCTTCTTTGTCGGAGTCGTAGCGAACACTGACGCTAAATTTGATACGCCGCCCGATTTGACGCTTGCTCCAGTTCTTGATGGCCTCGTTTGCAAGTTTGGAATTGGGTATGGAGATAAGCGCGTTGTCGAATGTACGTATCGTCGTTACTCTAAGCCCTATCTCCACGACGACACCCTCTTTGTCGTCCACCACTATCCAATCCCCTTGAGAAAAGGTATTGCTCATCAAAATCGAAAGGGTTCCAAAAAAGTTCGCCAAAGAGTCTTTCGCCGCAAGCGCGATGGCGAATCCCCCAATCCCAAGACCCGAAAGAATCGCCGTGAGATTCACGCCAAGCTGATGCAAGATTATCAACACCGTCGTAAGCAAAAGGATAAAGTTGACGATTTTTATGGTGATGTTGACCAACTCACTCTTGACCGCCGTTTGTTTTTTCGTCAGGGTTTCTATTTTCGCCGTGGCGATGATGTTGAGTACTCTGTAAAGTATCCACATCGTCAAAACGGTGTAGGAGATTCTAAAGAAGTAGCCTAAAAATCCGCTTCCGCTAAAATCGTTGTAGATATAGAAAATAATATGCAGTCCCAACATCGTAGCGAGTATCGAAACGGGTTTGGTGGTCTTTGCAAGAATTTTCGAAACCACTTTGTTTTTGATGTCGAAAATCTTGAAAATTTTCGATATCAGTCGCAAAAACGATATTCGAAAAAGTACCATCGACAATACGACGAAGAAAATAAGCAATATTTTCGCCGTGCTGAGATTGAACTTGTTCAAAAACGGCTCGAGCGTTCGCGAGATTGCGCTGTTGTTGACGTACAAAACCGCAGATATCAGCCCATACTTGGAGTATTTGTTGAGCCTGTACATTTTACGCTCGTTTTGCGCTATGGTTTTCAAGATATCCGCATTGATGTCGATGATGGCATAGTACTCCTCTATGCGCCGTTTCATGTCGGTTACAACTTTGTTTTGGGTTTTGACTTGGAGGTAGTTTTTGTATTTTTGGTCTATATAGGGACCGATCTCTTGCTGGTTTTGCACAAACGCTTTGCTGACAAACGAACTGAAATCATCGAAACTACGTGAGTCCATCGCTGCAAGAATCTCCCGTAACATTTTGTTTTGACTTTGGAGAATCTTGTAAGAGCGAACAAGCACCTCATCACGCACGGCGGCATACTCGTTTCCACGCCGTTTGTTGATGGCTATAATCTTTTGAAGCTTGTAGATTTTCGATGCGTAATCGTCTTTGTAATCGAGATAGACCTTTTTGTTTTCCAAAATCTCTTCGAGCTGTTTTTGGTAAAGTGTCTGCTTCTTTTGGAGTATCTCCTCTATTTCGCTATCGGAAATATTGTCATCGTCAAGCTTGAGTGTCAGCTCGATTTGTTGCTGTATAAAAGGGGGATACGTAACACCACTTGCAAACAGATACGTCGTCATCAAAAGGAACAGAACAACGACGCGCACCGCTATATCCCTTCGTTTATCATCGCGTCGGCGACTTTTTTGAAACTTGCGATATTCGCACCGTCTATGTAGTTGCCCGCTACCCCGTAATCTTGCGCCGTCAAAGCGACCCGCTTACAGATTTGGCGCATGATATCACGCAGTTTTTCATCGACCCGCTCGTAACTCCATCGACTCATCGAAGCGTTTTGGCTCATCTCGAACTCGCTTACCGCAACTCCACCGGCGTTGGCCGCCTTGGCAGGTGCGAAACAGATATCGCTTGCATGAAATACCGCTATCGCCTCCGGAGTCGAGGGCATATTCGCCCCCTCACTCACGCTTACCACGCCGTTTTGCACCAAAGACTGTGCGTCTATCTCCGTCAATTCATTTTGAGTTGCACATGGGAAAGCGGCATAACAAGGTACTTCCCACACCGCATGACCCCCTTGCGGATACTCTTCAACCGGCGTATACTTCGCTTCTTGATGGTACTTGATATACTCTTCAAGCGAAGCGCGGCGAACCTCTTTTATCTCTTTGAGCAGTTTCAAATCAAGCCCTCTTGGGTCGTAGATACTCCCTTTGGAATCGCTGCAAGTTACGGGAATCGCCCCGATATCGAGCAACTTTTCGATCGTGTGCAAAGCGACGTTTCCAGCACCGCTGACACAGCAGATTTTCCCTTCAAGCGGCTCTTTTTTCTCTATTTCCAACATCGCTTCGGTAAAATAGACCACTCCATACCCCGTAGCTTCGGGACGCATCAACGAACCACCAAACATATACGGCTTTCCGGTAAGTACCCCTTCGTACTTGGAAGTTATTTTCTTGTACTCCCCGAACAAATACCCTATCTCTCTGCTACCGACCCCTATATCACCTGCGGGTACGTCCATACGAGGGCCGATATATTTATGCAGTTCCGTCATAAAAGCGCTACAAAACTTCATCACCTCGAAATCGCTTCTCCCTTTTGGGTTGAAATCGCTCCCCCCTTTGGCACCGCCTATGGGCAAACCGGTCAACGCATTTTTGAAAATCTGCTCGAAACCCAAAAACTTCAACACCCCTTCATTTACCGTAGGGTGAAACCGAAGTCCCCCTTTGTAAGGTCCAAGAGCGTTGTTGAACTGCACCCGAAAACCGGTATTGACCTCTATTTCGTTCTTGTCGTTGAGCCAAGTGACTTTGAACTTCACTATACGGTCAGGTACGATAAGTCTCTCAAGAATCGCATGTCGGCGATATCTGTCGTCCGATTCCAAAAGCGGCTTTATGGAGTGCAACACCTCCTCCATCGCCTGATAAAATATAAAATCCTCTTCACACGTTCTTTTTTCGAATCTTCGTATCTCTTGTTCTATCAATCCCATATATTTTTATCCTTACACAAATCTGTACAGATTGTACCAAAAGTTTCTCAATTTTTAGCCACATTTTGAAACTTCAAGCAACACGAGGATAGAACGCTTCTCATGCCGCCGTATATGACAAAGCAAACATCAATCTTCACTATCTCGATGGAAGCAAACCGTAAACTTTTAGAGCATTGAGGCTTCTACCACTCCTCAAAATCGGTTTTGGAGTGTTTTGGTTTTTTGTATTTTTTGAAATTTTTACTCTTTTCGAGCTGGTTGGCGCTATAGAGAATCTCTTTTTTAATATCTTCGATATCCATCTCTTCCTCATTGTAGGCGCGCATTTTTCCAACGAGCGCTTCGAGGTCGCGAAGCTCCCCTTTGTAAAGCTGCACGTTTGGGACTCTATCTAAAAGTTTCGAGGCGTTTTGTATCTTTTTTGCATACCCCTCTTTTGTCGGTTCTTGGCTTTTTGAAAGATAGGAGACTATACTTTTGCTAAATCGCTCGAGCGCTCTGACATATCGTAACCGTAATGCGTTTTCTTCTTTTTTATTCATAATGGGTATAATATCAAAAAAATTTGGAGTATCGAATGAAACGAATCTTTTTCGCCCTTTTTCTTCTCTTTTCGAGTTTGAACGCCGAAGTGATAAAAGCCTACCCGACACAAAAACTCCTCCAAAGCCACATCCCCATCGTCGATATCCGCACACCGCCGGAGTGGCGCCACAGCGGCATCATAAAAGGGGCTATTCCCATAACCTTTTTCGACTCCAAAGGGCGTTACAATTTAAAAAAGTTTCTCCATGAACTAAACAGTAACGTCGATACCACCAAACCGTTTGCTATCATCTGCCATACCGGCAGAAGAACCGCAGCGGTTGCCGACTTCCTCGCAAAACAGTTCAACTATACCGTCATCGACCTCGTTGGCGGCATGGAAGAAGCCGCAAAACGTAAAATGCCGATAGTGCCGTATTTATAATGGGTTTTTTCCGTTTTCTTTTTTTCCTTTTGACGCGCATGGCAGTCGTTTTTGGCTTCATAGCACTTGTTGGTTACGTGCTATGGTGGATACTTGCGAAAATCTTTTTATAACCGACCTTCAGTTTACAAAAGCAATTTTATGACGTTTGCTACCCCTAAATGGAGATTGTAATTGGCTATTGGAAAGTCAAGCGATTCGTTTTCGAGGTTGACGCTGTATTTTGCAAGATAGTTTGCAAGCTTTTCAAGCTCGATAGGTTGATAACGTAAAGTTTTCTCCTCGGGCAGTTTCGTTCGAAGCAGTTTTTGCGCTTCGTTGGAGTATGCGAGGGTAAACGCCAACATCTTCAAGCTGACAAAATCGCACCATCGAAAAAAGAGTTCGGGAGTGAGTGTTTCCTCCTCTTTCCCTTCGGGATTGAACAACAGCCCTTGGTCACGTAATGGCACCAAAACCGAAAGCACCGCTTCGCTAAACGGGGCGACTTTCTCTTTCCAAAACGGAGATTCGTTTCGCTCTTTCAGCTCCGAATCTATCTTTTGTACTATCTCCTCGACGCTACCGTTTGCAAAAAGTTCATAACTCTCTAGTTTCATACCTATCCTCGTTTTTTTATTCGCATTATAATTCGGAAAAAGAAACTTCACCTTAAAAGGAGGAAGATGCGACTCGATAAAGCTTTTTTGACCAATTTCATCGCTTTTGTTTTTGTAGTAGTTTCGTTTTTCGTACCCGATGCCACTTTACACAAAATTTTACTCTTTGGAGGGCTTTTCGCACTCAGTGGGGCGCTAACGAACCAACTCGCTATCTATATGCTGTTTGAGAAAGTCCCGTTTCTTTACGGCTCCGGAGTCATCGAGGCGAAATTCGAAAATTTCAAAATATCGATCAAAGAGTTGATAATGTCGCAGTTTTTCACCAAAGAACAGCTTGAAAACTTTTTTGCCAAAGAGGAGCAAAAAATCAATCTCACCCCCATCATCGAATCGACCGACTTCTCTCCGGCATACGATGCGCTTGCAAAAAGCGTGATGGAGTCGAGTTTTGGCGGAATGCTTGCGATGTTTGGAGGAGAAAGCGCATTAGAGGGGCTCAAAGAGCCTTTTGTGAACAAGCTAAAAAGTGCGGTGGTGAAAATAGTTTCTTCCGAGTCGTTTCAAAAAACCCTGCATAACCATTTACAAAACTCCTCTCTAAGCGACGACCTCATAGCCAAAATCGACCAAATCGTCAGCTTAAGAATCAATGAACTTACACCAAAAACGGTCAAAGAGATAGTCCAAAACCTCATCAAAGAACACCTTGGCTGGCTTGTCGTTTGGGGTGGAGTGTTTGGGGGAATCATCGGTGCTACAAGCGCTTTGGTGGTAGGTGTATGACATACAAAACCCACATAGCTTTCGCAGGAGCAATCTCGCTCTATCCGCTTCATCAGCTACAACTCCACCACTACATCACACCCGCCCAGCTTCCCACGCTCCTTGGTGCGCTCGCTCTTGGTGCCGTGATGCCCGACATAGACCATACCCGCTCCTACATCTCCAACAAAGTGCCGATTCTCCCATACATTTTCGCTTTCTACACAAAACATAGAGGATTCACCCACTCCCTTTTTGGGCTTGCGGTAGTGGCACTCCTGCTTTTTGCCATCCACCGCTTCAAAGGCGTACAAACAGCTACACTCGCGGCATTTTGGTTTGGGTATTTGCTCCATATAGCGGGCGATGCTCTAACACTCTCGGGCATCAAGAACTTCTGTTGCGATAGAGCGCTTTATCTTTTTCCACGCTTTTTACGTTTTAGAACTGGCTCGTTTGGTGAGCTTGTCTATTTTTTCCTCTTTAGTGCCGCGGCTGGGTATGAGTATCTTCTGTTTTTCGACCCGACGCACATGCCTGACATAACCCGTCATCTCCACACCGCGATTGATTTTTTCAATTCACTTCTATAATCACATCCGCCACTTCGATCGTCTCTCCGGCTTCGATTTTGGCACGCTTTCGCGTCTCCACTTCGCCGTTTCGGCGCACGTACCCCTCGGCTATTATCATCTTCGCTTCCGCACCGCTATCGACAAGATCAAGCAGTTTTAGAAGTTTGTACAATTCTATGTATTCATCTCTGAGTTCGTATTCTATAACCACGCTTTATCCTATGCACTCGTATCGATCAGCGAATATCCAAGACTCGCCATCTCTTTTTGGATCGCTTCTTTGGCGGCATCGATGGTTTTGTATGAGATTTCAGGCAGTTTTCCGCCCCACAACTTTTGAGCCTCTTCAAACCCCCGCATAATCCCCTCAAGACCCGCACGAAGCAGTTTTTCATCTCCTCCTGCCCCGTTGATGACAAAATCGGCTATCCGTTTGGAAGTTTGCGCTACACCGAAAAAGCCATCCTCGCTTACAAGCTCCTTGGCTTCCTCTTGGTCGAGCTCGGCTATTTTTTTCCCTTCATAACCGACATTGTCCAAAAACTCCTGAAACTCCTCGTAGCGTTTGAGAAACTCGTCGTCTTGGCTAACTTGCAACTTCTCTACCGACGACTGGGTAACGGTGATGTTGTAGGTGAAAGCTTGGGTGTTTTCAAACACTTTTTGCTTGAGCTCTTTTAGCTCTTGCCCTTGAATCTTTTGGGTATAAAGCGGCTTTATCCCCACCTCTTTTTGAAAACTCGAAACACTAAGACTCATGCTACCGTTTATCTGCATCATCCACTCCTTTGGCACTCTGTAATGATACCATATCGGCATTTCGAGCACTTTGCTCAAGTAGTTCCACTTGGGCTTCTTCTTGGCTGAAATCGTCGTATTCCAATTTTGTCGAACCAAGATTTTTTGTCGTCTTGGCTCCGAGCGTTTTGAGCTTTTCCACTCTGGTGAGGAGATTCCCTCTCCCTTGAGCGAGTTGCTTGTATGCATCGTCGTAACTGTTTTGCACGGTAGAGAGTTGCGTGCCGATTTTTTCGAACGTAGTCACGAAGCCGACCACCTTGTCATAAAGCTTGCCCGCCTCTTCGAACAGTTTTAGCGCATAATGGCTCGATTTTTCACTTTGCCAGTACAGATAAACGGTTCGAAGACTCACCGTCAACGTCGATGGAGTGGTGATGGCTATGTGCTTTTTCAAAGCGTACTCGTACAGCGACGGGTCTGCTCCGAGTGCGACGCTAAAAGCTCCTTCTATGGGTACGAACATAAAAACGTACTGCAATGTCCCTATGTCGTAGCGGGTGTAGTCTTTCGATGCAAGCGTGTCGATATGCTCTTTGAAGTTGTTCGCAAGCGCTTTTGCGGCTATGTTTTTAGCTTCTTCGTTTTCTTCTCTGACATACCGGTCATAATTGACAAGCGAGACTTTCGAATCGATTACGATGCTTCTTCCAGCCGGTAACTTCACCACGACATCAGGGCGTTTAAGCTCGCCGTTTTCGTCTCGGTAGGAGTTTTGTTTCTCATAATGGGTTCCTTGCAAAAGTCCCGAATACTCCAAAACGCTGTCTAAAATCATCTCTCCCCAAGCACCCGTTGTCTGTTTTTTCCCTTTGAGCGCTTCGGCGAGGTTTTGCGCTTCTTGGGTAAGCGAAGCACTCGCCTTGCCTATAAATTCGATCTCTTTGGAAAGTTCGGTAAATCGCTTGGCGTTTTTCTCCTCGGTTTGTTCGAGCCTTTTTTTGAAACTCTCTACCGACTCGGCGAAAGGTTTGAGGATGTTTTGCAAGCTCTTGGTGGAGTTTTCATCGAACTTTTCTATTTTGCTCTCGAGTGTTTTTTGCATCAAGTCGTTGAGTTTGAGTTCAAGTTTCTTGCTTTGCTCTTCGTAATGTTCTTTGAGTTTTTCATTCGCTTCTTCCATAGCGTCCATCTTCGCTTGAAGAAACACTTTCGCTTCATATGCGCGCTCTTTTTGCTCCATCAGTTCCGCGTGTCGCTCTTTTAGCGAGAAAAGCTCTTTTTTCGTATTTTCCAAAAGTGCTTTTTGCGCTCCAAGCTCCACTTGCAACTGCTCAAGCAGCGCACACCGACCTTGACACGCTTCCAACTCTTGCGATTTTTTACGAAGCAGCAAAAAACCGCCAAGCGCCAAAGCGAATAACACCACACTGAGTACTTCAAGCGTTATAGTCAATCGTTCCATCCACAACCTCTTTAGCGTTTTGGTATATTTCCATCTCCTCGTCCGTCGGTATGACGAACACTTTTACAAAAGACTCTTTTGTCGAAATTATCGCATCGTTTTTCCGATTTGCCTCAAAATCTGTCAAAATGCCAAATTTTTCCAACCCTCGAAGCACCGCTTCTCTCACTTTCGCGCTTTTCTCCCCTACTCCACCGCTAAAGACGATGGCATCTACATGATCTATCAGCGCCATATACGCCCCTATGTACTTTTTTATCCGCCTTGTGTAGATGGCAAACGCCTCTTTTGCCTGCGCGTCTTTACGCGCGACTATCTGGCGCATATCGTTCGTGCCGCAAAGCCCTTTGAGACCTGAATGTCTGTTGAGTGTTTCATCCACCTCATCGACACCCATTCCAAGCTCTTTTATCATATACACCACCGCTCCGGCGTCTATATCGCCGCACCGACTCCCCATCACCAGCCCTTCAAGCGGGGTCATCCCCATCGAAGTATCGACACTTCGCCCGTTCTCGATAGCACAAGCGCTCGCACCGTTACCAAGATGCAACGTTACAAGCGAGGTTTTGTGGAGATTTTTGCCAAGGAGTTTCGCTGCTTCTTTGAGCAAATATGCATGACTGCTCCCATGAAATCCAAAGCGGCGGATATGGTGTTTGGTCTCGAACCTCTCTTCGATCGCGTAGCGGTACGCCTCCTTTGGCAAAGTCGCAAAAAAAGCGGTATCGAAAACGGCGATTTGGGGGATAGTAGGATGGTTGTGTAAAAAATATTCGATTGCCGCGACATTGTGCGGATTGTGCAAAGGAGCCAAAAAAGAAAGCGATTTGAGTCTGTCGAGATTTTCTTGCGTTATACGTGTGGGCGTGGTAAAAAGAGTGCCGCCATGAACCACTCTGTGCGCGACGAAATCGACATCTTCCCCGCCTAAACGCGCTAAAACCTCCACCAACGCTTCGTCGTGGTTTTTCACCTCCTCTACGACATGCTTTTGCAAAACTCTACCGTTTTGAAACAGTGCGGCTTTGATAGAGGAGCTTCCGCTGTTTATCACAAGCGCTTTCATCGCTCCTCCTGTGCCTGAATGGCGGTGATGGCGATAGTATTGACGATATCTTTGACAAGCGCACCGCGGCTTAGGTCGTTGATCGGTTTTTTCAACCCTTGCAAAATAGGTCCGATGGCTACCGCACCGCTGCTTCGCTGTACCGCTTTGTAGGTGGTGTTACCGGTGTTGAGGTCGGGAAATATGAAAACATTCGCTTTTCCGGCGATTTTGGAATCTGGCAATTTCTTTTTCGCCACCTCCGCATCGAACGCAGCATCGAACTGGATGGGACCTTCGGCTTCCAAATCGGGAGCTTTTTGTTTGAGTATTTTTGCCGCTTCTTTTACCTTTTCGACCGCCGCACCGCTACCGCTCTCGCCGCTGGAGTAGGAAATAAGCGCGACTTTTGGCTCGATACCGAATTTCTTGGCGTTTTTCGCACTTAAAACCGCTATCGAAGCGAGCTCGCTTGGAGTTGGGTCTTGTACGATGGCACAATCTCCAAACACCGCGACACGTGTCGGCAAACACATAAAAAAGATGCTTGAAACCACATCGACCCCCGCTTCGGTTTTTACTATCTGTAGCGCCGGACGCACCGTTTCGGCGGTAGAGTGAGTAGCCCCGCTGACCATACCGTCGGCATACCCCATATACACCATCATCGTCGCGAAATAGTTCACATGGGTAACCGCATCGCAAGCTTGTTCGTAACTCATCCCTTTGTCTTTGCGCAGCTCATACAGTTTCGAGGCGAAAATCTTCAAAAAACCTTCCGCTTTGTAGTCCACCACCTCCGCTTTTGCAAGCTCGAAGCCGTGTTGCTGCCAAAAAGCCTTGAACTCCTGAGGATTGGCCAAAAAAACGATATCGGCGATACCGCGGCTAATGGCTATCTGCGCCGCTTCGAGCACACGCAAATCATGTGCTTCTGGAAGGACTATCTTCTTTTTCTCCCTTTTGGCAAGCTCGAAAAGTTTGTATTCGAACATCTGCGGCGTAACCACGTCGCTTTTGGCGATGCGGATTCGGCGTGCCAAGATTTCGGTATCGACACAACGAGAAAACACCCCAAGCGCCGTCGATATCTTGCGCTTGTCCTGCAAGCGGATTTTCGGCTCTATCTCCAAAAGTTTCTTCGCGGTAGTGAAAGTATCCTCTTTTGCAAGGAAAATCGGCAGGGTTATCCCCTCCAACCCGTCTATAATCTTTTGAATGTTAGGATGGGGCAGTAAATTGTTGGAGAAGATAATAGCACTGATACTCTCGAATCGTTTCGAGTGGTAAGCGCCAAGCACTCCCAATACGATATCGCTTCTATCACCGGGGACAATCACCAAATCGTTTTGCTCGATATGGTCCAAAAAATTATCCAGACTCGACGCCGCGACTTTGATGTTTTCGATTTTTCGCACATAGTCGCTTTGACCAAAAACCACTTTTTCCAACCTTAGATTTTCCATCAAATCCGCTATCCCAAGTGTTGCGAGTTCCGCTACCTCCTCTATGACGTAAACACGCTCGCCCATCTTGAGCAGTTCCGCCGTATCGGCTTGCTCGGCGCGGTTGAAAATGGTCGCTATACGCTCCACTCCTCCACGTCTTAGGCTCTCTTGTTGGAGTTTGAACCGATCTTCGAGCTCGTTTTTCGACTGCCCTTTGGCAGCGATGATGCCAACGGCGGCACTCCCGAAATTCTTGGCTATCTCTATGTTGATATCGAGCTCGACGATATTGGCGAAAAAATCGCTGTATATCCCTTCGCACAAAACGAAGTCGTAGTCGTTTTCGAGTTTTTTAAACTTTTCTATAAGCAATTCGTAAAGATGCTCTTGAGAGGTCGTAGCGATGATATGTTGCGCTTCTTGGAGCGTAAAACCGTAGCAACTCTCTTTTGGTTGTTCAAGAGAAAAGTATCGGGTAATAAACTCGATGTCGTAATCTTGACTTTCCAAAACGATAGGGCGAAAAAAAGCGACACGCACAAGCTCTTTTTTCAGCAGCTGCATAAGCCCAAGCGTCACCACCAAAGACCCGGCACCCTTTTTGTCGGCATAAACATATAACGATTTCATGTGCAATCTTCCACTACTTCATTCGCCATCGAAATTTTCGCATAGTCTTCCAAATAGGCGCGAAGCTCTGCAAGGCTTTTGTCCTCTTTGGCGACTATCTCGTAGAGTCGTATGTGGCGCCCCTGCTTGAGAGTCGTTTTTATCTCCACCCCCGCATACGCCAAAAGCGTCTCTTTTTCAAACACCCCTATCATCTTGTAGTGTTCACGCATCTCGTAGATGCGGTCTTCGAACAGCTCGTAGGAGATGTCGTAAATCTCCTTGACAAGCTCGTACGCTTCGTAGAGTTCTTTGAGGGTGAGTTCTCGTATTTGCATAGGGACATTTTAACAGATGTTGGCTATAATTGCAAAAAAATTTCATAGGTGCAACAGATATGGTAACAGTTCAAAACTTAACGATGCGATTTGGTAGTCGCGTTTTGTTTCAAGAAATCAATCTCAAACTCGACCGTGGTAAACGCTACGGTCTTATCGGTGCAAACGGTGCGGGAAAGACCACTTTTTTGAAGATACTCAGCGGTGAGATAAACGAATACGACGGTGAGGTGATTATCGAGCCGGGTCTTAAAGTGGGTGTACTTCGCCAAAACCAAAACGAATTTGACGACTACACGATTCTCGATGCGGTGCTCTACGGTAACAAACGGCTTTACGATGCCATCAAAGAGAAAGAGAAACTCTATGCCGAAGGAAACTTCGAAGACGATGCGGTGAACAACCGTTTGGCAGAGCTCGAGACGATCTGTGTCGAAGAGGACCCGACTTACGAATACGACGTCAACATAGCCAAAATCCTCGAAAACGTCGGTATCCCGGCCGAGAGACATTATGACCTTATGAGCTCGCTTGACAGTGCGGATAAATTCAAAGTGCTTTTGGCTCAAGTACTTTTCCCAAAACCGGATGTCCTTTTTCTCGACGAACCTACCAACAACCTCGACATAGAAACGATAAGCTGGCTCGAAGACGAACTCAAACGGCACGAAGGAACGATGGTAGTGATCTCGCACGATAGACACTTTCTCAACTCCGTCGTAACCCACATCCTTGATGTCGATTACCAAAAAATCCGCGAATTTACCGGTAACTACGACGACTGGTACATAGCCGCAAACGTAATGGCAAAGCAGATGGAGCTTGAAAACCAGAAAAAGCTCAAAGAGAAAGAACAATTGGAAAACTTCATTCGTCGATTTAGCGCCAACGCTTCCAAAGCCAAACAAGCAACCTCGAGACAAAAACAGCTTGAAAAGCTCAATATCGAAGATATCAAGCCAAGCTCCAGACGCGACCCGAGCATCGTTTTCAAAGCCAAACGCGAAATAGGCGACGAAGCGCTCGAAGTGCGTCATGTATGTCATGCATATGGAGAGCACAAAGTGTTCGATGATATCGACTTCAAAGTGGTACCGTATGAAAAAATCGCACTTATCGGTCCAAACGGTGTAGGGAAAACAACACTGCTGAAAATCATCATGGAAGAACTCAAGCCAAGTTGTGGAGGGGAGATTTTTTGGGGTGCGACGATAGTGCCGGGGTACTTTCCGCAAGATACGGTCGATTTGATTCAAGGGGAAGAAACACTGTATGACTGGCTTCGAGCGTTCGATCCTAAAAGAGACGTCGGTGAAATCCGCAACGCTCTTGGACGGATGCTCTTTAGCGGCGAAGAGCAGGAAAAAAGCATCAAAAACCTCTCCGGAGGGGAAAAACACCGAATGATGCTCTCGAAACTCATGTTAGAGGGTGGAAACTTCCTCGTGCTTGACGAGCCGACAAACCACCTTGACCTCGAATCGATCGTCGCACTCGGCGAGGCGCTTTACAACTTCAAAGGCAACGTCATCTGCGTTTCGCATGACCGGGAACTCCTCGATGCTTTCGCCACGCGCATCATCGAACTTCATCCAGACGGTACATACACCGACTTCCAAGGAAGCTACGAAGAGTACGCGGAGGCTAAAGCCAATGGAGCTGTATAAAGAGTATATCGGGCTTGGGATTGCGGGAAATTTCGCACTGCATCTCGACCAAGCGGGGGAAGCTGCGGATTTCAAAGATGTCGTAACCGAAGACGAAGCAGCCCCTAAAGGGATGTTTCCGTTTTATCTTCCCTGCCAAAACGACATCGCTTCGGCACAACTAAGCATCAACCCATTTAGCTCCACGACCATTACCCTGCCCGATGCGACGCAAAACGTACAAGCCGAGCCTGAAGTCGCTATCGTTTGCGAATTTGGCTACGAAGATGGGAAACTCGCTTCTATAAAACCGACCCACTTTTGCGCCTATAACGACTGTAGCATCAGACGCGAGGGAGCGAAAAAAATAAGCGAAAAGAAAAACTGGGGCGAAAACTCCAAAGGGATAGCCGAACTGCACATCCCGATCGATCGCTACACCATAGGTGGCGTCAAAGACAGCTACAAGATAGTGAGTTTTCTCAAGCGCAACGAAAAAGTGTACCAATACGGCGAAGACGTGGAGCTAAACGGCTATAGCTACCTGTATGAAAAACTGCTTGGATGGATAAAAAACCAAATCAACACCCAAAAAGATTTCGGACCGTTGGAGCCGATATTGGACTACATCAAAGCGTGTAACTACCCTAAAAAAGCGATTATCTCCATCGGTGCTACCCGCTATACCGAATTTGGCGAGCGCGGCTTTCTCAAAGAGGGGGATGAAGTTTTCGTCGTACTCTACCACAAAGACAGAAACACCATCGAAGATGTGCGCCAATGTGTCGAAAAAGGGCTTTTTACCCCTTCTATGAGCGTATTGCACCAAAAGGTCGTTCTTTGAGCAGAGGAAAAAAACTCGATCTCTCCATCGGCGCTTCATTTGATGATGACTGGGCACTGGTAGAAGAGCGAAGCAATCAAACGCAAAAACTACTCCAGCCCCAAGAGCATAAACTCGTTTTCAAAAGGGAAAAGCGGCGCGGTAAAGTAGTTACACTCGTTGGAGAGTTCTTCTTGGAAAAGAAAGAGGCGCAAAAACTCCTAAAACGGCTCAAAACCTCTTTGGCTTGTGGAGGAAGCTTCAAAGAGGGGTGGATGGAGTTTCAAGGGGAAGTACAAGAGAGATTGAAACCGCTTCTTCTAGATGCGAACTACCGCTTCAAACACTAAAAGAGCGTTTTTCAAGCGGCATCTTCGAGATTTTCCTCCTCGGTATCTTTGGCGTTACCGTAGATTTCGCTTGAAATCATGTAGCGGTCTCTCCCGCCGTCTTTGGCTTTGTAAAGCATCTCGTCCGCTTTTTGTATCAGCGCTTCGCCATCTAACATCTCGTCGGCTATACAGCTGACAACACCTACCGAAGCGGTAACCACCTCGGCGACTTTCGATGCTTTATGCTCTATGGCTTGTTCTTTTACCGTTTTGGTCAGCTCTTTGGCAAGCCTCGCACTCCCTAACTCATCTACCCCTATGAGCAAAACACCAAATTCCTCTCCCCCAAGACGAAAAACGAAATCGCTTGGACGTTTGAAACAGCTTTTTATCACCTTGGCGACGATTTTGAGTGTATGGTCACCTGCGATATGACCGTAAGTGTCGTTGTACTGTTTGAAAAAATCGATATCTATCATCATGAACGTAATGTAGTTTCGCTCCCGCTTCGCGCGCTTGAGCTCCCTGTCGTAGATATAGTTGAAATACCGTCTGTTGTGCAGACCGGTCAAAGAGTCGGTATAAGAAGCGTTTTCAAGTTTCTTGTTGGCTTGGTGCAGTTTTTTGGAGAGTTTTTCAAGCTTCTCCTGCTCGTTTTGTACACTTTTGAAAACATAGTAGGTAACGAACAAAACGGCGAAAATGATACCTACCAGAATTATGCCGATGTTGTACATAGTTGTTTTGTAATGCTCCAAAAACTGCTTGCGCTCGAAATAGGCATATCCCATTTCGTAATCGAGCAATTTCTTTACGACCGTATCGACATGTTCGATTTTTCGCTCCAAAACCGACACCGCAAGCTTCTCCAAAGTGCTACGGTTTTTGGCAAGTTCGAGCAGTTTGTAAAATTCGTCGTTCGTTTGGGAAATCTCACTCGAAGCGTAACTCACATACGGGAGTTCCTCTCTTGTTTTGTAATGGTTCTTGTAACTTCCCCAGCGTTTTTGCACACGGCGCAACGACTCTTCCAAAATCGAACTGAACTCCTCTTTTGTGATTCTGCCTTGTTTGGCTTTGTACAGTGAGGGAAGGATTTTTCCGTTGTACGCATCGAGAATCTCATTAAGCTCGGTAACAGGGATGAGCGAACCGAAATAGAGGCTGTCGATCCTGTTTTTCATATCGCCGACTTTGATAGCCCCCACCATCCCAAGAAGAACCAATCCGACGGTGATGAGTATGAACAGTAGAAAAAGTCTGCTTTTAAGCCTCAACGCTTCGATAAATCTCATAGTGCTACGGTAGCAAGTTTTATTCCAAATATGGTATCATTTTGCAAAAAACTCAGGAGTGCTTATGCTTCAATCCAAAGCTCCGGCTATAAAAACGCTTCAGTACCTCACCACCGAAGAGATCGACGAACTTCTACAAAACGTCGAATATATCATCATGGCTGCCCCCGCTCCAAAAGAAGCGACAAACACCCCCATCCATTTCACCATCTTTCTAAACACGCATGAAGAGCTGCCCGAGAGTATCAAAGACGCGGTGTTGGAAAAGTTTCTCGAAGAAAACGGCATAAAAAACCCTACACATATCATGAGTCAACTCGCACCTGTCGGATTTGCCACGACTGTGCAAAGTACACCTATGCCAATGCTACTCATCCAACCCCAAGATATCTTCTCCATACCGCACACCAAACTCCATGTTATCGACTTTTTAGCCGATAGCGACGAGTTCGACGAAGTGAAAAACGACTCACTTACAGGATGGAGCTACGCTTACGAGGAGTAAAGCGCTTCTATCTCCTCCACCTCTTTGGCTATCGACCAAGAGAGGTTGATAGAGCCGTTTTTGGTCACAACCACGTCATCTTCTATCCGAACACCGATACCGCGATACTTTTTAGGAATTTTTTTATCTTTTTTCGGCAGGTACAACCCCGGCTCCACCGTCAAAACCATCCCCGCTTGTAGCGCGATCTCTTTGCCTTTTTTCGTTTTGTAAGGGTTTTGGTCATGCACGTCAAGCCCCATGAAATGCCCTATACCGTGTGGATAGTAGCGCTTGATTTTCCCATTTTTCAGTAGCTTTTTCACACTCCCTTTGAAAATACCGAGCTCTACAAGCCCTTTGGTCAGAAGCTTTTGGGTCTTTTTTTGCAAATCGCTTCGCAACACGCCCGGTCGTATCGTTTTCAAAATCTTTTTTTGTACACGCAAAACAAGCTCGTACACCTCTTTTTGACTTTTGGTGAACTTGCCGCTAATGGGAATGGTTCGGGTAATGTCGGTTGCATAGTAGTCGTACTCACACCCCGCGTCTATCAAAACGAGTTCCCCACTTTTTAGCTTCTTGTCGTTTTTTATGTAGTGCAAGGTGTTGGCGTTGTCTCCACCTGCGACGATGGTCGTATAAGCATCGCTGTATGCGCCGTGTTTTTTGAAGATGTACTCGAAATCGGCTTGAAGCTCGTACTCCATCATCCCCGCTTTTTTCTTTTTCATGGCGTTATGGTGCGCTTTTTTCGTGATTGCAAGCCCTTTTTTTATAAGCGCGATTTCCGACTTGGACTTCACAAGGCGCATCTTTTCTACCGTTTTGGAGAGATTCTTTTTAGTATGAAGGTTGGATGAAAGCGCATCGAGCATAGCGCTGCACTTCGTTTTGTGCGAAAATTCGAAATAAAGACGCTCTTTAGTGCGTAAAAACTCTTTTAGCTTTTCCTCCAGTTTACCGATGGCGTAAACCCCATCGACATCAAAACGTTTCTTCGCTGCCTTGATGCCCAAAACCTTCCCTTCCCACAACTCTTTTTGCGGGTTTTTCTCTTGAACGAAAAGGAAAACTTTCCCTTTTTTCTTTCTCTTTACAAACACCAATGCGGCGTTTTCTTCTTTGAAACCGCTAAGGTAGTAGAAATTGGAATTTTGGCGGTATGGGTAGTGGGTATCGTTAGAGCGTACTTTCGCTTCGGCACTACATATAACGGCTACAGAGTCGGGTTTGAGTTTTTTTAGCAGCTTGTGTCTTCGTTTGGCGTATTCTTTCTCTTGTATCATCTACACTCCTTCGCCATCCAGATTGTAAGCTCTTTCAAAGTTTTGCCAAACGCTTCGTTAAGTGCGGTTATCCCCCCTTTTGCATCGAGCGTTTTCGTCTCTATCTTTTCAAATATCCGCTTTTGTGCGATTTGTGTGTGTTTTTTCGCATCTACGAGCGTGACGGTAATGTCGCTAACGACATAGGAGTGCTGCAAATCACCGGTGAAGTACTGCTTGAAGTCGTTTATCTCCACTTCCAAAACCAAATCACTCACCGCCACCGAAGCGTAATTCGCAACCCCTTTGAACGAACCGCTTTGGCGCAACACCTCAAGTAGCTGCGCATAGATGTTCGACGTTACCGACTGCGCCCATGAAGACTGGCTGAAACGGTTTTTTTCATACGGTAAAACGACATAGTACATGTCGTTCGAAGTGAACTCGAGCGAACCAAACGGTTCTAACACTTTGAGTGTCTTCTCCTTGCAGCTTGATTGGCGTGTTTTTTGAAAATCTTGTTGCGGCTTGAGCGTATATTCCGCCATCGGCGGCACCGTTTTGATACCACATCCCGCAACACCGAGCAATACCCCTACCATTACGAACAAACGCTTCATCATCTCTCTCCCGGTGCTTTTTTCTCTTGCGCTTCTTTGAAAAACATATCTCGAGGACTCCTTTTATACTCTTTGATGGCAGATTGCAACTCCGCCAACAACGCGTTCAAAGAGTTGAGACTTTTATTGAGCGAGGGCATAAATTCGCTCGTTATCCCTCTGATGTCGAAAGCGCCGCTTAAAACCGCATTTTCTACCGAATCGCTCATCTTTTCGAATTTTTTGTAACTTTGTACGATTCTTTCAAGCGCAGCGGTGCTGTTGTGCTCCCAAGCTATCGTTTTATCTACAAGAACGTTGACCCTTGGGACGGTATCGTGGCGGATATCATGTGTAATGTTTTCAAGGTGCTTCACGCTGCTTTGAATACTCGCTATCGTTTTGTCATCGAGGGTTTTGTTGAGCTTGGCGAAAAAATCGGCACTTTCATGCATAAGACGATAGAACTCTTTTTGATTTTTCTCATCGAAAGTGGAGTCGATGTTCTTCAATGTTTCCGAAAGCCTCCCGTACAAATCACCCACGGAGGTTTCGACACTTTTGAAAAAGGACGGAAGCGTTTTGATAACCGGATATTTCTCCCCCGGTGGAATCTTTTCAAGCATCGGGGAGTTTTTCTCCCCCTTGCTGAGGTTGATGTAAGAAAGCCCCGTTATCCCCTGCGCCATCAGTTTCGCGACCGTCGTCGTTTTTACCGGAGTCTCTTTTTTGATACTCACGACCACCCTTACCTGCTCGTCGTTTGCCGGATTGATACCCAGCTTGACCACTTTTCCGACATCGATACCGCGGTATTTCACCGGCGCATCGAGATTGAGCCCCAAAACCGATTCGTCGAAATAGATGGCGTACTTTTTCATCTCCACCTCATCGCTTGGGCGAACGAGCCAGTACACAAACAGCGAAATGAAACCAAATCCGAGTATCACGAAAAGTCCCACCAAGGTATAGTTAGTTTTATTGTTCATTTTCTTCCTTGAAAAAGGTGTCTATAAAATCGCTTTTGGCATTTGCGATACCCGCATAATCACCCTCGTATGCGATTTTTTTGTTATCGATTATAGCGAATCTGTCCATCGTATCCTTGATGGAGCGGATATCATGCGATACCATCACTATCGTCAATCCCAGCAATTCCCTTAACTGCAAAATCAATCTATCGAACTCCCTTGCCGAAATAGGATCGAGCCCGGAGGTGGGTTCATCCAAAAACAGCAACTTCGGATCCATCGCCAAGGCTCTGGCAAGTCCCGCTTTTTTCTTCATACCGCCGCTAATCTGCGAGGGGTAGAGGTAGGCATCGGAGGGTTTGAGCCCTACAAGTTGGAGCTTGAAAGCGACTACTTCCTCGATCGTTTTTTTCGAAAGGGTCGTGTATTCCACAAGGGGGCGCGCTATGTTTTCGGCGATATTGAGCGAGGAAAAGAGTGCGCCGAATTGAAACAACACACCCCAGCTTTCTCTAAGTTTTTGCGCTTTTTTTTCGGAGATTTTCGCGACATTCTCCCCTAAAACGTAGATACTGCCGCTATGGATAGGCTCGAGCATCACCATCTCGCGCATCAAAGTGGTTTTGCCGCACCCGCTTGGTCCAAGCAAGCCGTATATCTCCCGCTCTTTGACCGAAAGGAACAATCCATCATGTACCACTTTCTTTCCAAAAACGGTTTTGACGTTCTCAACTCGTATCACATCCATCGCTACACACCCAAATTCGTAAATATAACCGAGAAAAGCGCATCGCAGACAATTACCGCAAATATCGACTCTACGACACTTTTTGTCGTGTTTTTCCCTATACTCTGTGTATCGTCTTTGACCATGAATCCCCGATAGATCGCGATAGTCGCAATCAAAAACGCGAAAAACGGTCCTTTGAAGATACCGATGAGAAAATGTTTCAGCGCTATCACTTCGTTGAACCTGTCTATAAAGAGCCCAAAAGAGATATTCAACTGAGTATTGGAGATAAGCATCCCACCCAAAACACCCGAGATATCCGCAACGAAAATCAAGATAGGAAGCGTTACGACAAGAGCGACGATGCGAGGAATGACAAGGTAGTAAAACGGATCGAACCCCATCGTTCGCATCGCATCGAGCTCTTCGGTGATTTTCATCGCACCTATCTCCGCAGTATATGCCGAGCCGCTACGTCCGGCTATGACGATGGCGGTTATCATGGGAGCGAGTTCTCGAAGTATCGAAATACCCAACATATCGACGATGAAAATATTCGCTCCATAAAGTTTGAGTTGTACCGCGGACTGGTACGCTATGACCACACCCACTAGAAACGACGTCAGTGCGACGATACCGAGCGCTTTTATAGCACTTTGATTGATTTCGAAAAGTATCTCTTTGTATCGAAAATATTTCGGCTTGAAAAACACACTCACTTTTTTGACAAAAAGCTCCCCGATAAAGTTCAAAAAAGCGACGACAAAACAAAATTTTTTCGAAGCTTCCTTCCCTATCTTTGCTATGAATCCCCCTTCATCTTTCGAAGGAAGCTCTTTTATGGGGTATTTTCTCGCAAGTTCGAGTGTACGTTCTATTTTTTCGGTGTTGGCAAGGGTGAGTGAGTGTTTGTGCTGAAGTTCGACCAAAAAAAGCGCGGCGATGGTATCGAGCCGATCGACGTTTTTGCAGTCTATGACCGTCCGTTCATCCAGACCGAGCGCATTGGAACGCTTTTCGAATTTTTGTAGCGCAAGAAAATCGAAATCGCCAAACAGGGCTATGCGACACCCTTTCTCTTGCGCTTCAATCCTAAAACCGCCGCTACGCTCCATCTTGGTCGTTTAAAAATCTCTCTCGAGAAGTTTCCCGACTTTGAGAATAGTCAAGATATTGTTCTCTCTTTTTCCGACCCCTTCGATGGAGGTGTTGTCCCCATCGACGGTATCGGGAGCGGGACCGATATCTTTTTTACTCAAACGAAGTGCCATCGTCAATCTGTCGATGACGAATCCCGCGACGTCGTCTCCGTGTTTCATAACGATAAAACGGGTCTCGTCGTCTTGTTTTTTCGGCGGCAAACCGAACTTTCTACGAAGGTCGATCAAAGGTATGACCGAACCGCGAAGATTGAAAACCCCAAGCACATAATCCGGAGTTTGCGGCACTCGCGTCCATCCTATAGGTTTGATGATCTCTTGAATGGTAAGAATCGGCACCGCGTATTCTTCATCACCGATAATGAATCCGACCAACTGAATCACATCGTCGGTATTGCCTTGCTCTGGAGCGTTTTGTTGTTGCTGCTGTTTGTTGATGACCTCTTTTAGTTTATCGCTCATGATTGAAACTCCGGCTTGAATTTGATATTTCTTTGAACTACGCTAGAGAGATAATCCGCCGAATACGGCTTGGTGATGTACTCGACCATTCCACTTTCTACCCCTCTCATTCTGTCAGCTTTGCTAGTACGTGAGGTTACCGCGATAAGAGGGAGGTTTTTGTAACGGTTGTATTTTTTTATCTCGTTGGCAAGTGTGTAACCGTCCATTCTCGGCATCTCTATATCGATGAGCATCGCATCGAACATTTCGTCGGAATCTTTGAGTTTTCCAAGTGCTTCTTGACCATCACCCGCTTCGACGATGGTGATACCAAGCGGCTCAAGCGCTTTTTTCATAATCGTTCTATCGGTTTTACTGTCATCGACGATCATGATTCTATAATCGCTCGGAGCGTTTTTCTCGTTGCTCTTTGTTGCCGTACTTTCGGCAGACGCTACGCTCGATTTGACATCTTTGGCTATATCCATAAGTGCGACCACATCGACGATGAGCGTTACCCCACCGTCACCGCGGATCGTCGCACCGGCGATCCCCTGAATACCTTTGAGGTACTCACCGAGAGATTTGATAACGATCTCTTCTTGCCCTATGAGCGAATCGACAATGAGCCCCAGTTTGCTCGCGCCAAGCCCAAGCACGACGACATAAGCGTGTTCGCTGTTGTCCATGATTCGTTCCACTTCGAAGATATCGCCGATATGCACAAGGCTGAGTACCTCATCACGCAACCGCATGACCGATTTGTTCTCGACGGTGTATATCTCTTCGGTAGAGATGCGAACCGTCTCCAAAACCGATGCGAGCGGAATAGCGTAGTTTTCTTCTTGTACACCGACAAGCAACGCTTGGATGATAGCCAGCGTCAAAGGGATTTTGAGTTTTATCGAAGTTCCTTTTCCAAGTTCGCTGTCTATCTCGATGATACCGTTGAGTTTTTCGATATTCGTCTTGACCACGTCCATCCCGACACCACGCCCGCTGACGTTGGTTACTTGGGCTGCGGTAGAAAAACCGGGTTTGAAAATGAGCGCATACGCCTCTTTATCGCTCATATTGTCCACTTCTTTTTCGGTTACGATCCCTTTTTCAAGCGCTTTTTGCTTGAGTTTGTCCGGATCGAGCCCTCGCCCGTCATCGTTGATTTGGATGACGATATGGTTTCCTTCGTTGTACGCTTTGAGCTCGACCGTACCGGTTTCCGGCTTTCCGGCAGCTATTCGCTCTTCGGGCGGCTCTATCCCGTGATCACATGAATTGCGGATAATATGCACAAGCGGATCGCCTATCTCTTCGACGATCGATTTGTCCAACTCGGTATCTTCCCCTTCGATAACGAGTTCTATTTTTTTGTTGAGCTCACGGCTCAAGTCCCGAATCATCCGAGGGAATTTGTTGAACACTTTACCTACCGGTAACATTCTCGTTTTCATCACCGCTATTTGCAAATCGGTCGTTACGATCGAGACGATGGAGACGACTTGGGTGAGTTCTTCCAAGAACTCCTCCCCTTCGTAACGCTCTTCGACATCGCTGTTTATCTTGATAAGGCGGTTTTTCGCAAGTACGAGTTCCCCGATAAGGTTCATCAAATGGTCAAGCCGTTTGACATCGACACGGATGGTCTGCTCGACGGCAGCAGGAGCTTTTCTCGCCGGTGCCGCGGCAGCTTGCGCTTTTGGTTCTTCATTTTTCGGTTCTTGTTTTGGCGCTTGGGTTTGAGGCGCAGGAGTAGGAGCTTTTTGTTCCTCTTTTGGGGTTTGCTCTTGTTTCGCATCCCCAGAGTTGTTTTGCTGCTTTTTCTTTTTCGCTTCCCTTTTCTTTCTATCCTCTTCTTGCCGTTTTGCCAGCAAGCGCTCGATTTCCGCTTCTATCTCTTCTGGAGAGAGGTTTTCGTAGTCGATTTCGTCCTCTTCTTCCTCTTGCGGTTCTTCTTGCGGTTCTTCTTGTGTTTGCTCGGCATTCGTTTGGCTCTCTTGGCTTGGTTCGCTCGAAGGGGTTTCGTTTTGAGCACTTGAAGAAGAAGGCGTTTCTACATCACCGTTTCCACCGCTGATTCTATCGAGCCGTTTGACGACATCGGAGACGTCGATCCCCTCGTCGTTGCTCGTATCTCGAATTTGCTCCAAGAGCGCTTTCATCAAATCGACCGATTCCAAAATCACGTCCATCACTTCCGGAGTGATGCTAAGCTCCCCATGACGAGCTTTATTAAGCACATCTTCCATATGGTGCGTAAGGTGTGTCAAAACATCGAAATTCAAAAACGAAGAAGCACCTTTGATCGTGTGCGCGACACGAAAGATTCCGTTTAACAGATCCAAATCGTCCGGTCTGGACTCGAGCTCGACCAAGTCTTCGTCAAGCTTTTCGACAAGCTCGAACGATTCGACCAAAAAGTCTTGCAGTATCTCCTGAAATTCATCCATATCTACACTCCTACTTCATATGTGAGCGCACAACCCGTGCAACTTCGTCGTAAAATTGGTTCGCTTGAAACTTGACAAGATACCCCTCGCCTCCGGCTTCCAATCCTCTGTCTTCGCTGAAATGATCGCTGATGGAAGAGTTGAAAACGATAGGAATGGAGCTAAAACGCTCATCGTCTTTGACTCTCGCGGCGAAATGGAAACCGTCCATTCTCGGCATCTCCACGTCTGAAACGATGATTTTGAGTTTTTGATGCAAACTCTCTTCGTAGATACTATAAAGCTCTTCGAGTTTTTGTAGCGCATCTTCCCCGTCCGTCGCTTCGATAACATCGAATCCCATCGATTCAAGCGCTTCTTTGACGATCTTTCTTGCCGTCAAAGAATCGTCAAGCACCAGCGCCATACCGCTGAATCGCTCCACTTCTTGAGGAATGTTGTCCACATCCGGTTCGTAAAGCCCCAAATCCTGAACGACACTTTCCAAGTCGAGTATCAAAAGCACCGCATCGTCTTCTATGCGTGTTACACCCGTTATCTTGCTGCCGTCAAGCGCCCCGTTGCCCGTTGCGAAACTTGCCGGTTCTATGTCGCTCCAGCTGATTCGGCGAATCCTCTTTGCTTCATGGACTATAAAGCCTATAAGAACGTTGTTGAACTCGGTGATAATCACCCGAGCGTTTTTCTTGGCGTCTTCGGGCTCTTCTATCCCCATCCATTTCGCCAGACTTACAACCGGTATGACCACATCGCGAAGATCGAAGATACCTTCTATATAATCTGGCGTACCGGGCAGTTCCGTCAGTTTCGGTACTTTGATGATTTCGCGCACTTTCGAAACATTGATGCCGTATATACCCTCATATACTCTATCGCCCTCTTGTTTGAAAATGCGGAAATCCACCAGCTCCATTTCGTTGGAGCCAACTTTGAGCGTATCGTCCATACTCATACAAACCCCTTCTTAGCTCAGTCTCTTTTCCACAACAGAGACTTCATCTTTGTCAAATTCTACAACAAAATATCTTTGATTGCAAGCAAAAGCACCGAGATTGATATATTTACACCCATTTAGTGTAAACGATACGTTTTGGTGGAAATGCCCTTCTATGAAAATATCGCACTCGGGAAGTTTTTCGAAACGTTTTTGGATAAAACTCTCAAACCATGTGAATTTTTTACACTGCTCTTTGACCGACATGTGTTTTTCGACAAAACGCAATATGGAGTGAGCGGTAAGGGAGTCGTAGATATTGAGAAAGAAAAGCACAAACGGGTTGCGTATAAGCGACGTATAGAGCCTGTAACCAAACGGCGCATCGAAATCTCCATGTGCCAAACATACCGTTTTACTTCCCGCTTGCGCGTATAGCGGCTGTTTTGAGATTGGAAAAATTTCGACATTTCCACTAAAGAATTTCTTGACTCTAAAGTCGTGATTCCCCTCCAAATACACCACTTCTATCTTTTTGGACAACGTATCGATGGCGTCTATTAGTTCTTGGTTTTCCACGGCGGTGTGGGGAACGCCGCCAAAAAGCGCATCGAAGATATCTCCAAAAAGAAAAAGCTGTGAAGCGGGTATCTCTTTGTTTTGGATTTTTTGCACGAAAGCCAAAAAGGCATCTTCCCCCTTTGGCTTGTTGTAGTGGGCATCGGTAACGAGAATAGCCCCGTGGCGTATCTCCATATCGCTACGGTACATAGGCGATTTTTGGTACTCCGGTCTCTTCCGGTAGATGCATCATGATGTTTGCGTTGACCATCGCCTGAGAAGATGCACCGCGCTGAAGGTTGTCGATGGCGCTTGAGATAAAGAGAGTATCCCCTTGGCGTTTGATGAAAATATCGCAAAAGTTCGTCCCCGCGACATTTTTCATATCGACCGGTTTGTCCAAAACACGAACGAACGGTTCATACTCGTAAAATTTCTTCGCTAACTCCAAAGCATCGAACTCCCCTTCCACTTGGATGTAGATAGAGCTAAGCATTCCACGCGTAATCGGGCACAAATGCGGCACGAACACCACTTCGCTCTCACCTATGCCGAGTTTGTCGGCGATTTCGGGTGCATGTCTGTGGGAGAGCGGATTGTAAGCAAAAAGGTTGTCGTTGACGTTGACGAAGTGGGTCGTTTCACTGAGTTTTTTTCCCGCTCCGCTTACACCTGTTTTGGCATCGACGATGATTGGGGTGTTTGGACGTTTTTTCCCTACAAACGGCAATGCACCCAAAATGGCCGAAGTCGGAAAACATCCCGGATTGGCAACGATTTGCGCCGATGCGATTTTGGAACGAAACAGCTCAGGCAACCCATATGCCGCTTTTGGCAAGTTCTCTTTGTCGGTATGTTCGGTATAGTAACGCTCGTAAACCTCAAGCGGTAGGCGGTAATCGGCAGAAAGATCGACCACCCGGCAACCATACTCCACTAGCGGCTTCACAAACACCATAGCGGTTTTGTGCGGCAATGCCAAAAACACAAGTTCACATCTGCTTGCCGCCTCTTTGGCGTCGGCTTTTTCCACATCGATATCGCATACACCCAAAAGGGAGGGATGCAAATCGGATATTTTACTTCCCCCTTCGCTATTGGCGGCATAGACAAGCTCGAATTTCGGATGTAGAAGCAGCATCTTCACAAGCTCGAGCCCCGTATAGCCGCTAACTCCGACTACACCGACTTTAATTGCACTCAAAAGGGATCTCCTTGTAGGTTACTTCCACCACTTCGTACTCTTTTTTCCCTCCGGGGAGATTGACGGTAACTTCATCCCCCTCCTCTTTGCCAAGAAGTTGCTTGGCAAGAGGAGAGTTGAACGAAATAAGCCCTCTATCTGGATCGCTTTCGCATCCGCCTACTATCGTGTAGGTAACCTCTTCGCCGCTATCGAAATCTTCGAGCGTTACGGTCGAACCGAAACTCACTTTCGAATGCTCCAGCTCACTTGGATCGACAATCTTCGCATTACCCAAAATTTCCGCTAGTTCACCCAAACGTTGGTCTATCTGTTTTTGTTGCTCTTTTGCCGCATGATACTCCGCGTTTTCTTTAAGGTCGCCATGTTCGAGCGCTTCTTCGATCGCTTTTACGACCGCCGGACGCTTGACGTCGCGAAGCTCTTTCACCTCCGCTTGGAGCTTTTCATACCCGTACAATGTCATCGGTTCAACTTTTTCCATACCCTACAAACCTTTTTCGAATAGTTTTTCGAGATTATACCAAAATCTAAAAACAAGCGTGGTTTTTTACTTTTGTTCTCGCTCAACAACCTGCTGACACTGCTCTTTGAATTTTGGCAAACCGTTTCTTATAATCCACTCGATAATAGCGAGATTCACACCTTCGTAATCGTGAGCGATATAAGTTCGTACATCATACATCCCTTTTATATCTTCGTCGTTAAATGCACTGAGTATATCATCGGCATGCGCTTGTTTGAGTTTATTGAACTGCTCCGCTATCGCTGTAAGGTGCATCAAAATAGCCGGTCTTTGCGTGATAGCATCTTCAAGTGCTTTGACTATCCCACCGCTATTACTTACTATCTGCTCTATGTAGTCGATCTTTTCCAAGATAAGGTAGATTTTACTGATGGACTCTTTAGACATAAATAGCTCTGTCTATGATGAATTTTCTTGCAGTTTTTCCCATTCCCGTACTATCGGCCAAATCGACTTGCACACCAAGCGTTTGACTCATCTCTTTTTGGATCTCTTTTAGTCTTGCGATAGCTCTAAAACCGTATCTGTTAGCAAACTCGGGCGTAGCTTCTATCAAAACATCCACATCACTGCTTTCGTTTGCCTCGTCACGGGAGTATGAACCAAAAAGGGCTTTTATCAGCAATCCCTCTTCTTGGTATTTGCTTTTGACATTGCGAAGATACGCAAGGATTACTTCTTTTTTCATAAGAGAATTATAGCATATCCACAAAAGGAGATACCTCTGCCATTACACAGAAATCTTTTTACACAACACCAAAATATCGCTGATACGCTTGGGGATGGTTCACTAAATGCTACATGAACACTGTCGGAAATAGAAAATTGGAGTAAAATGCTTGAAAGTAAGGTGTTATAGGTTTTTAAATGGCGCGCCTGTCAGGATTCGAACCTGAGACCGCTGGTACCGCAAACCAGTGCTCTATCCAGCTGAGCTACAGACGCTTATGTTTTGTAGGTTGGAATTATACAGAAACTTTGCTTAAATCAACTTCAAGCCGAGCAAGAAGTTGGTTAATTTTTTTCTCTTTTTCGTAAAGTTCGGAAGTTTTTTTGATATATGCCGCTAAAAGTTCCTTTTCGCCGACACATTCACTTGTAAAATCGTTCTCTTTGCTTTTTTGGAGAAATTCGAAAAACTCCCCATCTTCGATTTCTATTTTGAAATATCGATTACTGACACAAAGGACGTACTGCATTTTACCCAATCATCGACTCTATTTTGGCGACTATCTCTTCGATTTCGCGCTCTTTTTTCGCGTTAAGCTCTTGAAGACGCTCTATTTCGTTCGTTTTCACCTCACACTGAGCTTTTATGTTCACAAGCTCTTGACGCAAAGTTTCGTTTTCCTCTTTGAGTGATAGTATAGTCAAAAGAAGTTCGTCTATCTTTTTATCGAGTTTTTCAAATGCGCTCATAGTTTCCATCTTGATTTTTTGAACGTATTGTAGCATATTGTCAAATAAATTGGAGTATAATATCTGTAAAAAGAGATTTTATACAATATATGTGCTAAACTTCTTTTAGACGAATTTGTCGTATCAAAGGAGATGTGTGTCCAAAAAAGATAAGGCCAAGATTCTTGTCGTCGATGACGTGAAAGAGAACATAAAAATTCTTGTTTCCATACTCAAACAAGAAGGGTATGACGTACAAACAGCGACAAACGGTTACGAGGCTTTGGAACTGACCAAAGAGGGGGATTTCGATCTTATCCTACTCGATATCATGATGCCCGATATCAGCGGGTTGGAAGTTTGTCGCTATCTTAAAGTAGAGCCAACTACCGCTAACATTCCGGTTATTTTTTTGACTGCGAGCGATGACAAATCGATTCTGACCAAGGCGTTCGAAGTAGGTGGGATAGACTACATCAAAAAACCTTATTTCAAAGAGGAGCTTCTCTCCCGCGTTCAAGCTGCCTTGAAAATACGCTACTACGAAAAAGGTCTCGAAGAAGAGGTAAGACGCCGAACCGAGGAGATGAAAGAAGCGCAAATCTACCTGATGCGTATGCTCGGCGGTGTCGCGGAGGGGCATTCGTTGGAAACCTACCAGCATGTCAAAAGAGTTTCAGAAGTAACTTACATTTTGGCGAAGAAATACGGCTTGGGAGATGATGAAGCGGAAACCCTAAAATACGCATCTTATCTCCATGATATCGGTAAAATAGGTGTAAAAGACTACATTCTACACAAAAAAGAGAAGTTGACGAAAAAAGAGTTCGAAGAGATAAAAAAACACCCAAAACTCGGTGCGGCGATGCTCGAAGGTGTCAAACTGCCCCTTTTTGAAATTGCGAAAATCGTCTCCTTGCAACACCACGAAAAATGGGACGGTAGCGGGTATCCAAACGGATACAAAGGGGAAGAAATCCACATTTATGCAAGAATTGTCGCCATTGCGGACGTTTTCGATGCCCTACTTTCGAAACGCAGCTATAAAGAAGACTGGGGCTGGGGAGATGTTTTGGTTTTCTTTCGGGAGATGCGAGGCAAACATTTCGACCCACAACTCATAGATATCCTTTTTGACAACATCGGCGAGTTTCTAGCCCTCTACAACAAAAGCGAAAAAGATTTCAACAACGCGAAGTCGTTCGAAAACAAGAAAAAAGGGTGGTTCAAATGGCTCAAAGGCTAAAAAACCGAGCGAAATAACAAACGAAGCCAAATACCGAAAGTGGAAAGATACCCTGTTTCGACAAAGGCGACTTTCCCTTTTTTGCAAAAAACGGTAGTTGGGTAGATGCCTATCTTGTACCGTTTTGCTAATTGCGCGTCGTTGTCGTTTTCTACAGCGAAACGAAGCGAGTTTTTTTCTTTGTAAGCGGCTATCTCTTCATCACTCCCCGATTTGACCGCAATAGTGGCGATTTTGTACTTGCTTGCAAAGCTATCGATATTTGGCGAGGTAACTTTGCATACCGGACACCAAGCACCCCAGAAGTAAACGATATCCGCACCGTCTCTACACACTTCGTCTCTTATCTCCATTTGCGACGAACGGTACAAAGAAAGTCCGCTTGAGAGCACGAACAAAATAACGGCGAAAGAGAGGAACTCTTTTATATATTTTTTCAATTTCGATTTCATTAACGTTATTGTAATAGATTTTCAATACAATGAGAAAATATTTCCCAAAAAGGAGTGAACAATGAAAAAATTGTTCCTGTTCTTAGCGTTTTTGTTGGCATGCGGTAGTGCTAACGCAGCGATGTTCCAAACCGTACCGGAGTCAAAAGCGAAACTGTTGCAAAGCGGCAAAGAAGCACGTTATTGTGCAAACTGCGGCATGGACTTGGTCAAGTTCTACAAAACTTCTCATGCAGCCAAAGTCGATGGAAAACAAGAGCAGTTCTGTTCTATCCACTGTTTGGCAAAAACGATACTAAGCGGTAAAAAAGTTAGCGATATCAAAGTGGTCGATGCGAAAAGCTTGGAATGGATAGATGCGAAAAAAGCCTACTACGTCGTCGGTTCGAAAGTAAAAGGTACCATGAGTAGAGTGAGCAAGTACGCTTTTGAAAACCTCTCCGACGCTAAAGAGTTCCAACACCTAAAAGGGGGGAAAATCGTAAGCTTCGAAGCGGCTCTTCAAATGGCTGAAAAAGAGCATAAAAAATAATCGCTCCTTCTTTCTCGGTAGGTGTGTACACACCTACGCTTTTTTTTAAAGATTAGATAGGTAGAACACGAATCTTTGGAGAAAGTTTTTGTTTGAGGGTGCTCTCTATGGCATAGAGCGTTCCGGTCGTAGAACTCGCACACCCGCTACAAGCACCCATATAGCGGATATATACATCGATGTACTCGTCCCCTTTTTTGATATCGACCACTTCCATGTTTCCCCCGTCCATAATGAGAAACTGGCGAACGTTTTCGTCTATTACCGCATCTATCGCTTTTATCTGCTGAACGAGGGTCATATTTTCAAAATCCCCTTTTTCGTTCGCTTCAAGCGCTTCTTTCATCTTCTCTTCTTCCATCTCGCGTCTGGTTTCTGCCAAAATATCGACAAGGTAGTATTCGCGCTCTTCATGTCCTCCGGGTTTGATACAGCTTTTACAAAAACCGCCCGCTTTGGTGTAGTCGGTGATCTCTTCGATCGTTTTGAGGTCGTTAAGACGGATAACCTCTTTAAGAGTGGAAAGGCTCACGCGCGCACATTCACAGACGATTATCTCCTCTTCGAAACTCTCGGCATCGACCCCTTTGTAGAGCCCTGCCGCTTTTTTGATGACGTCGTATGCCATAACCGAACAGTGCATCTTCTGTGGCGGAACGGCTGGAGTGTCCGGGTCGTCGCGAAGCGCTTTTTCGACGTCGATATTGGTTATTTTCACCGCTTCATCGACCGTTTTCCCGATACAAAGCTCGGTCATCATGTCGCTACTGGCTATCGCGGTACCGCAACCGAAACTTTTGAATTTCGCATCGACGATACGATCGTCTTTGGGGTCTATCTCCCAATAGAGTCTTACCGCATCTCCACAACTCTCCGCACCGTAATCGGCGACGATGAGCTTATGCCCTCTTGATTGTGCATCTTCTGGTGTTATCTCCCCTTGGTGTTTGGGGTTGTTCATCAACTCCTGTACTTTGTTGGAGTATTCGTCCCAAAGCGAACCGCCTATCAAGTCGTTTTTTGCCATTTGTTTTTCCTTTAATTTTTTTTCAAAAAATTCAAGGGAACCTTTTTCATTCCCATTCTATACGGGGGCGGAAGTAATCCCGCCCCCTACGCTAACACTTTGTTCTCCTCGGCGGAGAGCCCGCGCGGCCATTGCCGCTTTTAGTTTTTTTTCAAAAAATTCAAGGGAACCTTTTTCGTTCCCTCAATCCATCTAATGATGGATATTGCACTCTCCGGCTTCACCGCCGGGTGTAGGTTGCACTTTCGCATAAGAGCTCGAGATGCTTCTTAGGCGCTCGACCGCTTGTTTGAAATGCTCGATGACATAGTCTATCTCCTCATCGGTCGTATAGCGTGAAAGCGAAAGTCTGATTCCGGTGTGTGCAAGTTCGTGATCCGCTCCAATAGCCAGCATCACGGTATTTGCTTCGAGGTCTTCACTCGCACATGCACTTCCCGTACTTGCACCTATACCGTAACGGTTGAGGTCCCAAAGCATCCCTTCCCCTTCGACTCCGCGAATGGAGATGAGAATCGTATTTGGTGTTCTTTTTTCTCGGCTACCGACGGTAAAAGTATCTGGAATTATCTCCAAAAGCGCATCTTCGAGACGATCCCGTTTCGCTCTTATTTTTGCCATCGTCTCTTCGATGTTCTGCGTCGCCATTTCGATAGCTTTTCCCATACCGACGATACCTGGAACATTGAGCGTACCGCTTCTTCTACCACCCATGTGCTCACCGCCATGCAAAAGAGGTGAAAGCGGTTGGGAGTCTTTTATATAAAGCGCACCGACCCCTTTTGGACCGTGAAATTTATGTGCGCTAAAAGACATGAAATCCGGTTTGACATCTTGTACGTCCACGGGAATCTTCCCTACCGCTTGTACTGCGTCGGTATGGAAAAGCACGCCGTTTTCGCGACAAATCTGCGCTATTTCCTTAACGGGAAAAATCATTCCCGTTTCGTTGTTCGCCCACATGACCGAAACCAAAGCGGTTTTGCCCGTTATGAAGCTTTTAACGACATGCGCTTCGACGATCCCCTCTTCGTTTACCGGCAAATAGGTTACTTTCACCCCTTGCTCTTCGAGCCATTTACAGGTAGAAAGTACGGAAGGGTGTTCCACTTCGGTAGTGATGATGTGATTTTTCTCACCGTTTTTGATAACATCGTTGTAAACCGATTTCAATACCCAGTTGTTCGACTCGGTCGCACACGCAGTGATGATGACATCGTCCTCATCGGCGGCGTTGATAGCCTTGTAGATGCGATCGATCGCTTTTGCGATGTATGGGTGCGTTTCTGTCCCAAATTTATGAAGCGAGTTAGGGTTACCGTACATCTGCGTGAAAAACGGCGTCATCTCCTCTACCACTTCTGGTGCGACCATTGTCGTCGCGTTGTTGTCAAGATAAACTCTCATCGTGAACGTGTCCTTTTTTTTAATTCGGACTATTTTTGTCCTTTTTAGTTTCGACATAATAAAACTTTTGTGATTAAGGTAAGCTTAAGAGAACAAAAAGGTTAGAGGTTTAAGGAATTTAGGGACGAGAATTTAGAGATGTTTTGGTATAATTGCGCAATTTTAATCAAGAGGTTTATTAACAATGGGTCAAACGATAACCGAAAAGATATTTAGCGAACATGTCGGCAAAAAAGTGTATGCCGGAGAGATAGTGAGAAGCCCTATCGATATGGTCATAGGAAACGACATTACCACTCCGATTTCAATCAAGGCGTTCGAAGATGTAGGAGCGACGAAACTTGCCAATCCCGACGGCTTTTCGATCGTGCTGGATCACTTCATCCCGGCAAAGGACATCGCAAGTGCCAACCAAGCGAGAATCTCGCGCGATTTTGCCAAAAAGCACAAGATGAAACACTTTTTCGACGAAAAAGATATGGGGATAGAACACGCTCTTCTACCAGAAAAAGGGCTTGTGGTTCCGGGAGACGTCATCATCGGGGCAGATAGCCACACCTGTACCCACGGAGCGCTTGGCGCTTTTAGTACCGGAATGGGAAGTACCGATCTCGCTTTTGCCATGGTAACAGGTGGGAACTGGTTCAAAGTACCGGAATCGATCAAAGTGGTTCTCAAAGGAAAACCGGGCAAATACGTTACCGGAAAAGATATCATCTTGGAGCTTATCCGCCAAATCGGCGTGGACGGCGCGCTTTACAAGGCGCTCGAGTTTACCGGGGACGCCATCGAGCATTTGAGTATGGACGATCGTTTCTCCATGTGTAATATGGCGATCGAAGCGGGAGCGAAAAACGGTATCGTCGCGTACGACGAAGTGACCGAAGCGTTTTTGAAAGAGAAAAACCTAGCAAGAGAGCCGCGTATCCACTACAGCGACGAGGACGCAACCTATGTTCAAACGGTCGAAATAGACGTCGAGAAGCTCGAGCCGGTAATCGCTTACCCGTTTTTGCCGTCAAACGGTCATAGTATCTCCCAAGCGGTAGCGGACAAGATAAAAATCGATCAAGCATTCATAGGAAGCTGTACCAACGGACGTCTTGAAGACCTCAAAACCGCAGCGGAAATCCTCAAAGGCAAAAGAGTCCATGAAGATGTACGCCTTATCGTCACGCCGGGTACGCAAAGAATTTTCCGTGAAGCGGAAAAACTCGGCTATATCGATGCTATCATCGATGCCGGCGGAGTGGTCAGCAACCCGACATGCGGTGCTTGTCTTGGGGGGTATATGGGGATTTTGGGTGATAACGAAGTAGCGGTATCTACCACCAACAGAAACTTTGTAGGACGTATGGGAAGTAGAAGCTCCAAAGTGTATCTTGCCAACTCCGCAGTTGCCGCCGCTTCTGCACTCACGGGCTACATCACAGACCCGAGATAATGGCTTTTTCCCTACCATGCGTACTTTTTGCCGGCGGTAAAAGCTCACGCATGGGGCGCGACAAAGCGCTGCTGCCTTTTGGCGGTTACTCCACGTTAGCGGAGTTTCAATACCGCCGTTTGGAAAAAATCTTCAACCATGTCTATATCTCCACCAAAGATGCGATGAAGTTCCCTTTTGCAGCCTCTTTCATCATCGATAAAAGTGACGTTTTCGCCCCAACTGCGGGTTTTGATGCGGCTTTTGAGAGTTTGAGCCAAGAGCGTTTTTTCGCCCTTGGGGTCGATATGCCTTTTGTAACACAAGCAGTCATAAAACGACTCATACAAGCCGATAGCGACGATGTCGATGCGACCGTAGCCCAAACACAAGGAAAAACCGAAGCACTTTGCGGCATCTACCACCGTTCTTTGCACAAACGTTTCGAAGCGATGCTCGCAAACGACGAACATAAACTTGCAAAACTCCTCAACGAAGCGAAAACGACGCAGGTTCCCTTTGGGCAAAAAGAGCTTTTTCTCAACCTCAATCGTCCACATGAGTACCAAAAAGCAAAAGAGGTTTATGGTATAATGGCTAACGAAAAGGAGGCTAAATAGATGCAATTGCAACTTGAAGTCAACGATTACAAAGCGAATATTTTCTTAGAATTTTTAGAGCTTTTCAAAAAAGACAGTATCGTAAAGGAGTATAAAGTACTCAAACCGCTAAACAGCTACGAACAAGAGGTCTTGGAAGAGTTAAAAGAGCTGAAAAGCTCGATGCAAGAAGAAGGGCTCTCAACCGGTAAATTTATCGAAATAGAGTAAAATGAAGCTTGAAGTGGTCGAAAAAAGCCTTTATAAAAAGGTTTTGAAAAAACTTGCCAAACGGTATAGAAATATAGAAAAAGATGTCGATGACTTCCTAAATGCCATAACAACGAAGGAAGATTTGGGAATTGAGCTCAAATCGAACATCTTCAAAGCGCGCATTAGAAATAGCGATAAACACAAAGGTAAAAGTGCCGGTTACAGATTGATAAGCTACTTAGCTGTAATCGATAGTAAACTTTATCTACTATATATATACGATAAAAGTCAAATAGAAAACCTATCTGAAAAAGAGATAGATAGCATAATCCTACAACAATTAAGCGAGTGAAAAATGGCGAACCTAACACATTTGGACGAAAAAGACAGACCGAAAATGGTCGATGTTTCCGCAAAGGACAATACAACCCGCGTGGCGGTGGCAAGCGGTATTATCGAAGTGACACCCGAGGCGTACGAAAAAGTGGTAACAAACACCGCAAAAAAAGGGCCGGTTCTACAAACGGCGGTTATTGCCGCTATCATGGGGACGAAAAAAACGAGCGACCTTATCCCGATGTGCCATCCGCTCAATCTCACCGGCATCAACTGTGATGTCGAAGAGCTTCCCGACCTGCCCGGATTCAAACTTTACGTAACGGCGAAACTAACAGGCAAGACGGGTGTGGAGATGGAAGCGCTCACGGGTGTGAGCATCGGACTGCTTACCATCTACGATATGCTCAAAGCGATCGATAAAGGGATGGTGATTCGCAACGTACAACTGGAAAAAAAATCAGGAGGGAAAAGTGGAGATTATCAACGACAGTAAAGAAAAACTCGAACTGACCTACCCTTGTAAATGGTGCTACAAAGTCATAGGCGAGAGCATGGAGGGGATCGAAGAAGCGGTAAAAGAGGTTTTGGACGAGCGTGAACACGAACTCTCCGGCTCGAACAAAAGCAAATCGGGCAAATACACAAGCGCGAATCTCGATATGCTCGTACACAACGACGACGACAGGCAGACCATATATGAAGAGCTCAAAAAGCACAAAAACGTCAAGATGGTTCTATAAGGAGCGAAAAATGATAGATATAGAAAAACTGCAGCGAGATATCAAACTCTCCTACAACAAAGAACTAAAGACGATAGAGGAACGTGTCGAAGAAACCGCGGCACATGTCAACAAAGAGTGGGGGATCGACCCAAACAGCCTTTCAACCGCGGAGATAAAAACGATCGTTTCGACGATTCTCGAACTGGAGACCAAATCGCTCCATGACGAACTCGAACTGCTCGTTGCGCAAAAAGAGAAAATAGAGCGAGAAATAGAGCGAAAATCACACCAATTACAAGAAACGAAATACAAGCTTTTCGACGCTATGGAAGCGGTTTTGGATGCAAGTGACGAAGAGGCTCTCTCGAAACTTCACCAAGTCAAACTCCAAGCTATCGATCTTTTCGACATTCTTGAAGAAACGGTCGAATCGACCATTATCGCAGCACTCGAAAAAGAAGCCGACATCGACTTTGACGAGATGCTCAAAGAGGCGATCAAGGAACTCAGTTTCGAAGCTATCAAAGAAGGAAGCCTCAACACCGTGCGGATACGAAAAATCCTCTCGAGTATCCTCCAAAGTGCCATCAATATAGCCGAAGCGGATCCCGTCAAGGCCAAAGAGATTCTCGCTCCGACTATCAAAGGGCTTCGAGGCGGGCTTTACCTCTCGATCGAGCGTTTCAAACAGCGCCTTGCCTATATGCCCGTTGAAGCCAAACATATTCTTATCGAAGATTACGACACCATCATCGAAGACCTCAACGCTTCGGACGTTTTGTTTATGCAAGTGATCCAAACCAAAGCCGAAGAGAGCAGCGAACCGGTCAAAGAAGCCCTCACACAAATCCAAAAAGAGATCAAATTCGATATCGAGGAGCTACTACGCCTCTCCAAAGAAACCGTCGGTGTCATGCGCGAGCGCTTCTCCGAAGCCGCCAAATCGGCACTCAAAAAAGGCTCGAATATGCTCCGTAGCGACACCGCCAAAGAAGCAAAACGGATGGGTGTGCAAATTGTCGGTGTAGCCAAAACCGCTTTGGGTTCCGCTATCAAAACCGCAAAAGATGTAATGGAGAAGAAAAAAAGCTGATGCAAATAGAGCCCAAAATCGATCCATCTTGGAAGGAAGTTTTAGCCAAGGAGTTCGCAAAGCCCTATATGATGGAGCTCAAACGGTTTTTGCTCGAGGAGAAAAAGCGATATAGAATCTTTCCCCCCTCGCAAAAGATTTTCAACGCTTACGACACCACCCCTTTTGAGAAAGTCAAAGTGGTGATTCTCGGTCAAGACCCCTACCACGGACTCAATCAAGCACATGGACTCGCTTTTTCGGTCTTGGACGGCACACCTTTTCCCCCGTCACTTCAAAATATCTTCAAAGAATTGGTAAGCGATATAGGATGCGAGTACCCAAAGACTTCCGACCTCACCCCATGGGCGAAACAGGGAGTTTTCCTCATAAACGCCGTTTTGACGGTGCGAGAAGCGCAAGCGGCATCCCATAAAGACAAAGGTTGGGAACGCTTTACCGACGCGACCATAGAGGCTATCAGTCAAAAAAAAGAAGGGGTGGTGTTCATCCTTTGGGGCAGACCGGCACAAGCCAAGGAAAAGCTCATAGACACCTCAAAACACCTTGTCATCAAATCTCCACACCCCTCTCCCCTTTCGGCTTATAGAGGTTTTTTCGGCTCGAAACCGTTTTCAAAAGCCAACGATTATCTACTGAAAATCGGCAAAGAACCGATACACTGGTGTTTGTAGGCTATTCACACTCGTACGCGCTTATCATCACCGCGTAGTATGGGGTGTTTTGTTTGCCTATAAACGTATAAGTGCCCGTACTCAAACTAAAATATGTGCTATTTACATCGTATTTTCCGCACTTGATGGTTTTTCCCTGTTTGTACTTCACGACGATATCGAGCATTTTTTCTTGCTCTTTGGCTTTGTATTGGTTGTACAGATAAGCAAGAAGAACAAGAACGAGTAAACCCGTGTTGATGGCGATTTTTTGCCTATGCTCAAGCTTGATGAAATAGCGGAAGAAAAAAAACAGCAAAACGACGGCTATTATCACCGCTATATAGCCCATTACGCATCCCCTCGCATCTGGTAGGTGATATCTCCGGCTCCAAAACCGACAATCAACCCTTTTGTAAGCTCTTTGAACGCTTTTTCGTCTTTGATAAGTTTGATGGTATTTCCAACCCTTTCGATTCGATCGGCGAAGATAGGGTTGTATTTTTGAAAAAGGGTCGCGAAATCGATCTCGCGCTTGGCTTCCCCTGCGCTCCAAACAGGAAGAATCACCAACTCTTTCGTCCCTTCGAAACAGCGCACGAAATCGTCGATATTGTCTATGGTTCTAGAATACTTATGCGGCTGCCAAATAACGGTAATATCGCTAAATCCTTTGAGACGTGCGTATTCTCTCAACGATTCGAACGTCGCTTTTATCTCGGTTGGATGGTGACCGTAGTCGTCAATGATAATGCGATTGTCGTCTTTCGCGACGATATCGAAACGCTTTTTTATCCCCTTGAAACCAAGCAGTCGTTCCCGAATCGTCTCGATATCCATCGACTCGCTTGCAGCCAGTATCGCAAGCGAAGCATCGAGCGCTATATGTTTGCCCATCCCCCAAACATCGAACGTGCCTAAGTTTTTGAGTTTGAAACGGGTATGGGGCTCGTCGTCTCGCAAAACGTACTCCACATCGCTGATATCTTCACTTGGATAGAGCCAAGTCGCATCTATTTTCCCCACAAGCGTGGAAAGAAACGGGTCTTCGGCATTTAACACGCGACACTTCGCCATCTCTATGAAACGGCGATAGAAGTCGTAAAAACGGTCGTAGTTGTAGTCGTAGTACTCCATATGCTCCGGTTCAGCGTTTATGACTATAGCACAATAGGGGTTGGAGTTTAGAAAACTGCCGTCACTCTCGTCCGCTTCGAAAATCATCACATCACTGTTTGGCTCGTAGCGAACATTGCTGCCAAACGCTTTGGATTCCGCTCCGATAATCGCGCTCCCTTGCATAATCGAAGCCAAAATCGCCGTCGTGGTACTCTTACCATGCGCGCCGGCGACCGAATACACCTTTTTCCCTTCCAAAATCTTCGGCAACGCTTCTCTACGCGCCAAAACTTCTATACCTTGCTTTTTCGCCTCTACCACTTCCGGATTGTCGGGTCGGATGATGGCAGAATGTACCACAAGCTCTTGATTTTTTATGGCACTTCTATCGTGCGGGACGGTGATTTCGATACCGAGATTTTCGAGCTTTTTAGTAATGACACTTTTGCTGATATCCGAACCGCTTACTTCATGGCCGTTGTAGCGCATATACTGCGCCAGCCCGGAAATACCGATACCCCCTATCCCGATGAAATGCACCCGCATCACGACTCCTCTTGTGCATTCTGAGGCAGCTCTTTGGCAAAATCGGCTATGTAGAAGTTCCCGCTTCTCTCAACCGCCGCCATATCGACATATTCGTCCAAAAAGTGCTCCAAATCTATACCCGCTCTTGCCGCTTTGGCGTGTTTTTCCATCGCTTGAGCAAACCGCGCATCGCTCGTGATACCGCTTAAAATCTCGAACAGACTCGAAGCGTCCTCGAGTTTTTGTGCGTGGTAGTGCTCCATCGCGTATTCGTACAGCGCTCTTGCGGTCGCGAAATCTTCGACATCCTCCATGTTCATCTTTGTCTTGGCTTCGAGCGTATCGGTAAGGCGCTCGAGTGCCAAATCGAGAATGTTCTTGTAATAATCAAGCAACGTCGCTTCGTTGAAAGTGTCGTTGGCTTCTTGTTCGAGCATATACAGCGACGCTATGCTCCCCTCTTGTACCGCTTGTAAAATCTTTTTTTTCAACGCTTCTTTACCCATGTAGTGCCTTTTTGACTCTTTGTAGAACCTCTTTGGTTTTTGTATCGTTCTCGACAAGTGCGATACGGACGAAATCTTTTCCCGGATTGACACCGTCGTCGTCCCTGCTTAGAAATTCGCCCGGAAGCACTTTGACGTTGTAGTCTTTGTAGAGTGTTTTCGTAAACTCAAGCGCGTTTGGCACTTCGAGCCATATGTAGAAGGTCGCTTCGGGCACGGGTATAGAGAGAATCTCTTTGGCTATTTGGAAATTGTTTCTATACACCTCGCGCGCCGTTTCTACGTGCGTCTCTTCCCCCCAAGCTTCGGCCGCGGCGTACTGCAACGGTAAAGGGGAAGCACACCCCACGTAGGTTCTATACTGCATGTAGTTTTTCAAAATCTCCTTATCACCTGCAATAAACCCGCTTCGAAGCCCCGGCGCGCTGCTCCGCTTGGAGATAGAATTGATAACGAGCGTGTTTTTCAAACTTTCGTTGCCTATCGCTTTTGCCGCTTGAAGAAGTGAAGGGGGCGGTGTAGCGGTGTAGAGTTCGCTGTAACACTCATCGTTTAGCAAAACGAAGTCAAGCTCCAACGAAAGAGTTGCCCACTCTTTGAGTTCTTCAAGGGTCAAAACCGAAGATGTCGGATTGTTTGGAAAGTTGAGTATGACCAAATCGCACTCTTTGAGTTTTTCTTTGTCTATGACGGGCTTGAAGTTGTTTTCCTTCGTCAAGTTGATGTAGTGCACCTTCGCACGCGAGGCTATGGCCGCACCTTCGTAGATTTGGTAAAACGGATTGGTAAACGCCATGACGGGGTTTGGTTTGTCAAAAAGCAAAAACTGCGGAAAATTGAAAAGCACCTCACGCGTCCCAAAGACGGGAATAAGCTCTTCATCACCAAGATTGACGCCAAAACGGCGGGAGACAAAACCGCGCATCGCCTCTTTAAGAACCGTTTCGCCTGCGGTTTTTGGATATTTTTTCAAAAAAGCGCTCGATTCGCAAAGCTTTTGTTGGATAAACTTCGGCGTCTTAAACTGTGGTTCGCCGATAGTCAGCGAAGAGGCGGCATACTCGCCGTTAGGTTCTATATCTGCCAAAAGGGTGTTGAGTTTTTCGAAAGGGTAAGGTTGAAACTGCATTAACTATGATGTCCTAAAAATGAGGTATAATAATGGCATTATTATACCATTAAAAGGAAAAGAGCCTATGTATAAAGTTTCATTAGTACTAAGCGCATTGTTGCTACTTAGCGGATGTGGAGAGAACAAAGAACACAAAAGCACGGCCGCTACACAAGAAACACCTGCACAGGTGGAAAAAACGGCGCCGCAAGAGCACAAAACACAAGAGGTATCTAAAAGTGCTTCCGCAAAAGCATCTGCAAAACCCCTCGAAGATATCAAGATGACGACCGCACCGACTCCGACACCGGCAAAAAGGGTCACTCAAGCAAAAGAAGAGGCTACACAAAAAGTCACTCAAGCAAAAGAGGAAGTTACACAAAAAGCCACTCAAGCCAAAGAGGAAGTTGCACAAAAAGTCACTCAAGTCAAAGAGGAAACGGCAAAAGCGGTAGAAGCGACGGCACAAAAAATCGACGCTGCGAAACTCTATGTCGCATGTGCTGGATGCCACGGCGGCAAAGGTGAGAAAAAAGCGCTTGGCAAATCGGAGCTAATTGGCGGATGGAGCAAAGACAAAACCGTTACGGCATTAGAAGGGTACAAAGCCGGTACTCGTAACGTCCATGGGATGGGCGCGGTTATGAAAGGGCAAGCGAGCAAACTTTCAAAAGAGCAAATCGAAGCTCTTGGAGAGTACATCTCCAAAATGCAATAGCGTTACGCTATTGCGAACTTCTGCGTAACGAACTCCCCTTCTTTATTGAAAAACATATAATACACACAATCTTTTTTCACACTCGACCCTACAAGATGGCGTAACGCCAAATTTGCCTGCAGCGCAGCGGTTTGCATAACCATTGGCGCGGCTATTCCACCGGGTGTTCGCTCTTTGATGGCGAAAAAATCGCGAAAACTCGCTTGGTCGAAAAAACAAACCTGTGCGTTGAACGCTTCGACACTACCGTACACCCAAGGGGTTTTACGTTCTTTGGCGTACGCATCTATGGCGGCTCGAGTCGGCAGGTTGTCCGTAGCGTCTATGATGAGATCGACCTCGATCCCTTTTTTGCTCCAAGTCTCGAAATCACACGCATGGGCGAACGCTTTCGTGTACGGGCAGCGCTGCATGATAACATCTGCATTTACCTCGGCTTTGTTTTTCCCCTCGTCGGTCGTTCTAAAGGCGATTTGACGGTGAATGTTATGCAAACTCACCTCATCGAAATCCACGATATGTATCTCCCCTATCCCGCTTGAGCCAAGCGCGAAGCACAACGAACTGCCAAGCCCTCCAGCCCCTATGATCGCTATTTTTTTCTTTTGCAGCGAGCGTTGGGCATCCTCTCCCCACAGTTGAATCTGTCGTAGAAAATAGTTGTTCATGCAAGTATCCGTTTTTAATGGAGATTATATCGTAAATTCTTATAAAAGGGTGTATGCGGCTTAAAAGAAAGCCGCGATGATGGCATAAGCGGTGAAGAACATCAGGTGGGAAATACCCTCGAAGTAGTTGGTGTGCCCCTCATCGGTCGTTTTCCATACCAAAATGATGGTCAAAATCAACGCACCCACTTCAAGCGGGTTGAAATCGAGCGTCAAAGCTATACCGCTTTGGTAGGCTAAAAGCATAAGAATCGGAACGGTAAGTAGTATAGAAACGGTCGAAGCCCCCATGGCGATGTTGACAACACGCTGAATTTCGTCGTTTTTGGCAGCACGTATGGCGGTAGCGATTTCGGGAGAAACGGAGATAATAGCGATGATAAGACCGGCAATACCTGTAGAAATACCGTAATCTTTAGCCAAAACGACACCGTCTTTAGCAAATACTTCAGCACCCAGCGCGATAATGGCGATAAAGAGAAATATCGAAAAAATAAGCGCGATATTTGGAAATTTGTCGAAGATGTAATCGTCGTCTTCCTCCTCTTCCTCCTCGCGACCTTGCTCTTTGAGTTTACGCTTGAGTCTGAATATACGGCTTCTTGCGGTTTGCTTGAAAAAATGGGTATGGGTTTTTGTTTGAAAAATGACGATAACGATGTAGAAAACGAACAACAAAGCCGCGATATACATCGACGCTTCCATCACCACTTGGGGAGTATGGTCGCTTCTACTAAGCAGACTCGGTACCAAAAGCGCCATCGCCGAAACATAAAGAATGGTCGTATAAGCGCTTGAGGTTTCCTTGTTATGCTCTTGTTCTATGAACTTCAATCCCCCTATGAAGACCGCCAAGCCAAGCAGTACGTTCATATCGACGATAACGGCGGAGATAATACCCCCTTTGACCGTATCGAGAATATGGATATTATGTTTGGCTTCGAGCAAAATGATATAGAGCAGGATTATTTCGACCGCAACGGCACTGAAAGTCAAAATAAAACTCCCATACGGCTCTTTGAGACGTTCTGAGAGGATTTCGGCTATCTCCGAAACGGTCAGCGAAAGTGAACCGATGCCGACAGCGGCAAATAGTGTCGATAGTAAAATCGAATGGTTGTGATGAAAATAAAACGCAACCGCTATCGAAGCGATTCCAACAAAAATATCCCAATAATCTTCTAAAAAATACTCGTAAAAACTCTCTTTGTGTTCGTCGTTTTGTTTGCTACTCCGCTCAGGCTGTGAATCCAACTGTTTTCTCCTTGAAATTGTTTATCGTTATTATACCAAATCTCTTCTTTGTAGTGCGTCTTTGAATCTCCATGCTTTTTTAGCCTCGAGCACCTCTTTGTGGCTTAATTCGACTATCATCAACTCCTCTTCGTTGCCAAGGTGGTTGAGTATCTCGCCGTTTGGAGAAGCGAGAATCGAATCTCCGTAAAATTCCCATGACTCTTCGTCGTTCTTGTACTCCCCGATGCGATTGGCTCGAAGAACGTAGCAGTTGTGGGTAAACGCTCTTGTGCGAACGAGCGCTTCCCACCTTGCATATGAGCCGAACGTGGAAACACTCGGCACAAGAACGCAATCGACGTTCTTTTCATCGATGAATTTCCATAAATCATCGAAATGCAGCTCGTAGCCGTTCATAAGCGCAAAGCGCATACCGTTTGTTTTGAAACTCAGCGGTGCTTTTGGTTTTTGTACGGGATTTGCGAAAAAGCGCTCCTCGTTCCAATGGGGATAATTGATAAGAAATTGCTGATAGTAGTACGCCACACTCTTTGGAGAGAATTTGACCGTCACTTTGTACGGCCTGCCGTTTTTTACGCTCACAAGCGGAGCGATGATGGTCATGTCGTAGTCTCTGGCACTCTCTTTGAGCACTTTCGTTTGGATTTTAACCGAATCTTCGACCATCTCCAACGAGAGATTTTCCAATTCTTTGAAAAAAGGGGTAAGTATGTACTCACCAAGAAGCAGGAGTTTGACCCCTTTTTTATGTGCGATTCGGATGTAGTTGTAGAGTTTTGTGGAGCTGAGTCCTTGGGAGTTGAGCTGTAAGACCGCCGCCGTCATTGCGATTGCTTGATTTGGTTGATTTTGAGCTTGGCTTCTTCTAACATCTTTGTCGCTTCGTTTAGCTCTTTTATCCCCTCTTCATACGCTTTGACGCTTTGTTCGAGCGTTATTTCCGGACTGAGGAGTTTTTCGAGAATCTTTTTGGCGTTTTCTATCTTTTGTTCGAAACTCATCTCTTTTTCACTCATTGTTCCAAAACCTCCCTGATGTAAAAATCGAACTTCTCGAGCTCGACCAAAAACGCGTCATGCCCGTAGTCGCTGTCGATGTCGATGTAAGTATGGTTCGTATTGCCGATTTTTTTCAACCCTTCGCTTATATGCTTCATCTCTTCGTTTCTAAAAAGCATATCCTCTTTGAAGCTAAGCAGCATCAGATTCGATTCTATTTTTCTCAAAGCATCTTCAAGACTATCAAACCCTCTTGCGATATCGAAAATATTGATCGCTTTGGTGATGTAGAGATAGCTAAGGGGGTCGAACCATTTGGTGAAGTTGTATCCATTGTACTCCAGATAACTCTCTACTTGAAACTTCCCGAAAAGCTCGTAAAGACCATCGGTTCTTTTGTACTCACGGCCGAATTTCCGCTGCATCGAATCGTGAGAAAGAAAGCTTATGTGCCCTGCCATTCTACCGACTGCCATACCGGATAGACCCTGCTCTTTTATCACTTCCGGGTCGTAGTAGCCGTTTTGAAAATCGGGGTCTTTCAAAATCGCTTCTTGGGCGACTTTATTGAACGCTATCGCCCAAGGTTGGGTCGCGTAGGTTGTAGCCAGCGCTATGATGTTGTCTGCGAATTTCGGATAATGGATGGCGAAATGGAGCGCTTGCATACCGCCCATGCTTCCACCGACAATCGCTTTGACATGGTGAATCCCAAGTCTGTCGAACAAGATGCGCTGCGCTTTGACCATATCTTTGATGGTAACGACGGGAAATTTGTAGCGGTAGGGTTCTTGGTAAGGGGGACGTGGACTCATCGGACCGGTAGAGCCAAAACAGCTTCCAATCACATTGGTACAGATGACGAAATGTTTGTCGGTATCTATCGCTTTGCCGCTGCCGATAAGTCCGTCCCACCAGCCCGGCTTCGTATCCCCTTCGTAGAGCCCAGCGGCGTGGTGGCTTCCCGTAAGCGCATGACACACGACCACGACGTTGCTTTTGTCTTCGTTTAGCTCCCCATACGTTTCGTAAACGATGTCGTACGGCTCGAGAATACGCCCGCTTTCAAGATAGAGCGGGTTGGTGAAATGTTCTTGTTTAGTTTGGAGTTGTAACGACAATACCGCTGTAACCTTTAGAATTTTTCCGTTATTTTAGCGAAACTCTCTTGGAACAGAATTAAATCCGAGTTAGATGTCGTCTCTGTAAACGTCGGTTATGTCGAAATCGTAATCGGGCTTGATATCGGGAACACTCTCTATGGTCTTTTCATCCACTTCGTTCGATTTGAGATCGTACTCTTTCCCCTTATAGAACTTTTGTTCTTTTGCGAATTTTTTCTCTTGTTCTATCGCTTTTTCGATGTTTTTTTGCGTAACATCTTTCTTTTTGGCTTTATAGTGCGCATCACTCGCACTCAAACTGGAAATGAACAAAACGTTCATAAGGAGTAAAATTGTAAAAAATCGGCGCATAAGTTCCCTTTTTAAGTAATGAGGCATAAATAGTTTCATAATCCAACAAAACAAGCGAAGCGCTCCCGAAGGGATGTTTCTTGTTGCCCTTTGGGTGAGATGATTTTCACTCATCTTTGCACGAAAATCACCTTGAAGTAGAATAACTACTACTGCGGTGATTTTCCTACAAATCTGAACGAAACTCATCTCATTGGATAGGAAATTATTTATGCCTCATTACTTATAAGCATTTTATATAAAATTGATAATACCATTTTATATATAAAACGATAAAGAAGAACTTAAAACTTTCCGCTTCTTGCTTCGATGGACCTTTTGGACTGTAAGAACGTTTCAAGATGTTTTAAAAATATATCCATCAAATACGGGTCGAACTGCTTCCCTTTCTCTTCTTCGAAAAGTTTGAGTATCTTTTCCAGCGGCCACGCTTTTTTGTAAACCCTGTCACTCCCAAGAGCGTCGAAAACGTCCGCTATGGCGACGATTCTGCCGTAGATGTGGATATCTTCCCCTTTGAGTCCTCTTGGATACCCTTGACCGTCCCATCGCTCATGGTGTTCGTACGCAACGATCGCCGCGGCTTTGAGCAATTTTCTGTCGGAATGTTTGAGCATGTTGTACCCGATGGTCGTGTGCTCTTTCATCTTTTCGTACTCTTCTTGGGTAAATCTGCCCGGTTTTGCAAGGATAGAGTCTGGAATCCCAAGTTTACCGATATCATGCATCGGAGAAACATCTCGAAGCAATATCGCCTCCTCAATCGGCAAGCCGGCGAGTTTCGCCAACAAGAAAGAATAACTCGCCACCCGCTCGATATGCTCGCCCGTTTCCTTGGAATGCTCCTCGGCTATCGAACCCATAGTATGGATAATCTCTTTTTGGGTAATATGAAGCTCACGGTTGAGCGCTTTTATCTCCTGTGTCGCTTTTTTAACTTCGGTTTTGATTTTCTGCGCTTGGGTTCGTTCATTTTGAATGAGGTCTTCAACTACATGAATATTCGCTTTGAGCGCAACGGCAATCTCGGTAATCTCGTTTTTCCCTTCAAACTGAATATCTTCCACTTTTGTACGTTTTCTCTGCAATACATCAAGAAAAATCGTGAACTGTTTACTGAGTTTTTCGATATCGAGCAGCACCTCTTTGATGGTCTGCTCGAATAAAAAGAGTATAAAGAAAAAGATTATGACAGAAACACCGATTGTCAATGCTATTTTGTCATGTATCTCTTTTTGTATCTGCTTGATTTGTTCGCTACCATGTTTTTGAATCTCTTGAAATATCTCGTTGAGTTCGTTTAGGATTTTTCCGTTTGTTTGTACAAGCGCCAGCACGGAGTAGATGCCGTCTTCGTAATCCTCTTCCATGTCCTCTCTAAGGTTGTCGGCTATCACTTTCAAACCCTTGATACGGGTTTGGATATTGGTCAGCTTCGAAGCGATTAGCAAGTCGTTGTAGTTAAGAACCGTTTGTTTCAAATTTTCGATATCTTCTTGGAGTTCGTTGTAAGTTTTCTCCCTAAGAGCGTCGATATTTTTTTTCTGTATCGCCGAAGTGATGCTAAGACCGTTAAAACGCTTTAATTCCGCATCTATCGTATATATTTGATACTGCAGTTTACTAAAACTGCTCAGCTCTTTTTGGTATGCGTCGTTGGTTCGCTCGACCGCTACGAAAGGAGCGAAAATGATGATACCTATCATTACTACCGCGATAACGTAGTTGATAAAAATCTTTTTACGAATTGTGTAGTTTTTTAAAATCGACATAGCTTAGTAATTGAGATTCATCTTCAAATAGTAAGACTGCAGTTTGAGGGCTTCTTGGCTGTTGGCAGCCTCGAAACCGACAGGCTCGCTGACGAACCACCCACTTCGGCTATAATCGTAATCTACAAGAACGTAACCGGCTCTGAAATTGAGATAACGGTTCACCACGTACATCAAATACCCCTCGTAACCGTCCCCACGCGTAGCGAGTTTGTTGTACAAATCGAACGAGCCTTGCGTAAGATTGGTCCAGTATCTGCTTCCATGATTGTACTCGAATCCCACTTTGTATTTGCCTTTTTCACCAAAACCGTACCGCCCACCGACCCAGTACGCATAGCCGTTTTGCGATTTACACCCAGAACCTTGACACAAAAGACCGAGAGAATAGCCGTTTACGACATATCTGTTGCCGTTTGGGTGAGTGATGTTGTAGCCGTAATGCGCGAACAGGTCAAGATGGGTATTGGCTATGTTTTGCACCTCTATCATCGCGCCAAGGAGGTCCATATCGCCTATATTTTTATTGTTTGTGTAGTTGGAATCGAGCGGATTTGCGATAATGTCGTACAGCCTCGAGTAGCTCACCTGCACAAGAGAGTTTTTCATACCCGCTACGGTCGTATCGAAGAAAACCCCGACAACGTTGGTATCTTTTATGTCGTCGTTGGAAGCTCCTATATACGCATTACCGACATATTCGTCGGTATTGACATGCCCAAACCCTTTTGCATACCCAAAACGCAAGTAGGTTTTTGGATAATCGAGCAATTTGGAAAAATTGAGCGTAAGTACCGCCCCATCAGCCGCGCCGTCGTAAAGAAGAGCCGAGTAGGTCGCTTTGCGTTTGAGATTTTCCTTGAACTGATGGCTTGGACCGTCGCTACTTGGCTGTCTTCCTATCGTAAACGCCATCGGCACGCTGCCTTCTTGGTTGAAAAACCAGTCCACATAAGCTCGCTCTACATATAAAGAGCTATCGGAGGGGACTCTCCCTTGCATATTGTCGTAGTAACTGTATGGGTGGGTGTAGGCGCTCCCCCAGTATTTGTACATGGAGACTCGCCCATGAAAGTGCAAGTTGTCCGTGATGTTGGCTCTCATTTTGAGCATGAATTTCGTAGAAAGAACATTCGTGTTTTTTACCGTTTCGCCGTTTGTGCATTTTTTGTCGAAGTTGTCCAAATTGAACTTCAAACCTAGACCGAACTTGATTTTGTCTTCGAGAATGCGGGTTTCGACGTTTTCGGTGTAATCGTAAAGTTCGTCGTAGTTTCGTTCCTGATTGGCTCGCAATGTTTCAAGCTCTTTGTGAAGGGTTCTAGACTCCTTTTTTAGTTGATGAATCTCTTGCTTGAGTGTTTCTATCTCATCTGCTCGATCCGCTCCAAGCAAAAACGTACTCAAAACCGCTATCAGCAATAAATTTTTCATGAGTTCATCTCTCCCGCGATTGTCGGATGGTCGGAATCGACCGCATGATCGATTAGATAACTCTTTAGCGCTTCTTGCTCCTTTGGAGTGAGGGTATCGATTTTGTAGCGTTTCATTTTTCGCTCGCTACTAAAAACCCTCTCCCATTGCAAAATCGCTTTCGTCCCGGCTGTAAGATGCAGCTTTTTAGCCAGCATCTCCCCGTTGATATCGGAAGAAAAAAGTGAAACAGGCAAAAGAAAAAAGATGATAAATATACTTCTATACTTCATACCAACCTATCCGTCTATTTCGACTGAATGAGTGATTATACCACACTTTTAAAGTAATTCAAAAAAGTATAAAAACCGATTCACTCCAAAGCCTGTTTTAAATCCGCTATCAAATCTTCGGCACTCTCCAAACCGCAAGAAAGTCGAATAAGCCCCGGTGCCACACCGCACGCTTTTAGCTCTTCGTCACTCAACTGTTGGTGGGTCGTCGAAGCGGGATGGGTAATGATAGATTTCGAATCTCCGATATTGACCACAAGCGAGAAAATTTTCACGCTATCTACCACTTTCTTGGCTTCTTCGAAACTTGCAAGCTCGAAACTCAAAAGCCCGCTTGCAAGCCCTTCTTTGAAGTACTTTTGCGCCATAGGGTAATTCGCATCGTTTTGCAATCCCGGGTAATTCACCTTTTGAACTTTTGGATGGTTTTGCAAAAACTCCGCTACCGCAAGCGCGTTTTTTGAGTGTTGGCGCATACGCAGCGGGAGGGTTTCCATCCCTTGAATGAAAAGCCACGCATTGAACGGACTTAGTGCCGCTCCAAGGTCGCGAAGAAGCGAAAGGCGTGCTCGAAGGGTAAAAGCGGGTAATCCCACTTCGGTATAGACAAGCCCATGATAACTCTCGTCGGGAGTGTTGAAGTGTGCGTAGCGAGGGTTGTTTTTCAGTTTTTCGTTCAACCCTTTTCGCTCAACCATTATCCCCCCTATGGCAAGCCCTTGACCGGTCGTGTATTTGCTCGCACTGTGGACCGACACATCGACACCATGCAGCAGCGGTTGACACAAAACCGGCGTCGCGACGGTATTGTCGGTGATGGTTACGACACCGTGTCTGTTCGCCACTTCGACGATTTTTTCGATGTCGGCTACGTCGATACTCGGATTTGTAAGGGTTTCGAAAAAAACGGCTCGTGTTTTGTCGTCTATAAGACTCTCAAGCTGTGTCGTATCATGTACGTTGAAAAAACGCGCTTCGATACCGAAACGTTTGAGCGTGTGTGCGGTTTGCGTCAATGTTCCGCCGTACGCTTGGGAAGCGCAGACGATGTTCTCTCCAGCTTGTGCAACGTTAGCCAAAGCGTAGAAAATAGCCGCCATTCCGCTTGCCGTAGCCAAAGCCGCTTCTCCCCCTTCTAATGAAGCGAACCGTTTTTCGAACACGTCGGTTGTCGGGTTGTTCAGCCGTGTGTATATGTTGCCAAGCTCTTTGAGTGCAAAAAGGTTCGCCGCATGGTCGGCATCTCTAAACTCGTAAGCGGTCGTTTGGTAGATAGGAACCGCCATCGTCGATTGCGAATCTTTCTCGTATCCTGCATGGAGCGCCAATGTTTCTATATCCATGATTTTCCTTTCCTTACTTGCTATGCAAGATTTTTGATTGATACATTATAACTTTTTTTTATTTACATTTTGTATATCTTCGTCGTAAACCACCGCCGTGTTCGCCAAAATATCATGCAATGCGCGTTTATCTTTTCGAAACAGCACCATCAAAAAACCTATCCCAAAAGGGATCGTAGAGACGATATAACCGAGACTTCGCGTTATCGCTTGGGTGTTGGTTATCTCTGCGAAACTTTTCGCATCGACGATTTTGATCCCTACAAACCGTTTACCCGGAGTCGTTCCGCCCCATTTGTCCCAAAACAAGACCGTAACGAGTAAAACGGTTATTTCAAAAACCATCTCCCAGCCAAAGGAGGTTTTCGGTTGGTGGCGCAAAGCACTCCAATCGCCGCTTAATGCAAGTTGCATGTTATGCTTGTACGCCGCAAAATCGAACCACTCGCCCCCGCTTAGAACATAAACGACAAGAGCAACGGGTAATGCAAGTAAAAAAGTGTCTATGAGTGAAGCGATAAACCGGATGAAAAATCCGGCATACCTCGGAGGATGATTCATAAGAGATTAGATGTGGTAGTTAGGAGCCTCTTGCGTGATGATGACGTCGTGGACATGGCTCTCTTTAAGTCCGGCACTCGTTATTTCAACGAACTCCGCTTTGTCCCAGAACTCCTCGATGGTTTTACTACCGCAGTACCCCATGGAGCTTCTTAGACCACCCATCATCTGATGGATGATTCCCGCTATGCTACCCCTAAACGGTACTCGACCTTCTATCCCTTCAGGAACGAGTTTGTCCGCTGCGGTTCCCTCTTGGAAATATCTGTCGTTGCTCCCTTTTTGCATAGCACCGATACTTCCCATACCGCGGTAAGACTTGTACTGTCTGCCTTGGAACATGATAGTCTCGCCCGGAGATTCCTCCGTACCGGCAAGAAGTGAACCCGCCATCACACAGCTCGCTCCTACCGCCAACGCTTTGGCGATATCACCGGAATATTTGATACCCCCATCGGCGATAACCGGCACACCATGCGGGCGTGCCACTTCTGCACACTCATCGATAGCGCTGATTTGCGGTACCCCTACACCCGCGACGATACGCGTCGTACAGATAGAACCCGGTCCGATTCCCACTTTCACGGCATCCACACCCGCTTCGATAAGCGCTTCGGTCGCCGCTGCGGTAGCGACGTTTCCGGCAATCACGTCAACAGCGAGTGTTTCTTTGATTTTCTTGACGGTATCGATAATCCCTTTTGAATGTCCATGCGCAGAATCGAGCACCAAAACATCCACACCCGCATCGACAAGCGCTTTGGCTCTGTCCATCTGACCGACACCTATCGCCGCACCTACGCGCAAGCGACCGAAATCGTCTTTGTTGGAGTTAGGATACTCGATACGCTTTTTGATATCTTTGATAGTTACAAGCCCTTTTAAAAAGCCGTCATCGTCGATAATAGGAAGTTTTTCGATTTTGTTCTTGTGCATGATATCCGCCGCTTCATCGAGACTGATCCCTTTTTTCGCGGTAATAAGCGGCATTTTCGTCATAACTTCGTCAACCCGTTTTTTGAGGTCTTTTTCGAATCTCATATCACGGTTGGTCAAAATACCAAGAAGTTTGTTATGCCCATCGACTACGGGAACACCCGAAATCTTGAACTCCCGCATGATATCTTCCGCATCCGCCAAAGTGGCATCGGGAGCGATGTATATAGGGTCTATGATAATCCCGCTTTCGCTCTTTTTGACTTTTCTGACTTGCTGACACTGACTTTCAATGTCCATGTTCTTGTGGATGATACCTATCCCCCCAAGACGCGCCATCGCGATAGCGGCGCGGTATTCGGTAACGGTATCCATCGCAGCCGAAACCATAGGGATTTTCAAAGGGATATTCTTTGTCAATTTCGTATTTAAATCGACCTCTTTCGGTAAAACTTCGGAGTATTGGGGAACTAACAATACATCTTCAAACGTAAGCGCTCTTTTTTTGACTCTCATAACAATCGCTTCCTTCTGTGTAAACTTTGCAGATTATACAATTTTTGTGGTTAAAAAGGGGTTAAAAGAGCGGGATTTCCTCATCCAAGGCAAAAACCCGACCCAACAAAACGGCTCCGCAAAAGCTTGCGGCGGTTTTGTCGCGAAAAAGACTACAATGCAGCTTCGAGCCCTAAAGCACCATCGAAAAGTGTTTGCTCGTCGTAAGGTTTGGCAATGAGCTGCAGGCCTATTGGCAGTCCTTCATCGTTCCTAGCAACAGGAAGCGAAAGAGCCGGAAGCCCCGCCAAGTTGACACTTATGGTGTACATATCGCTAAGATACATCTGCATCGGTGTAGCAAGCTCGCCGAATTTCGGTGCAACACTCGGTGCGACGGGAGAGAGGATGAGATCGACTTCGCTAAAAACTTTTTCGTATTCCTCTTTTATAAGATGGCGTACTTTTTGCGCTTTGACGTAATACGCATCGTAATATCCGCTACTTAGAACGAAGTTTCCAAGAAGGATTCTTCGCTTCACTTCATCGCCGAAACCTTCGCTTCTGGTGTTGATGTAAAGCTCTTTTATGTTTTGTGCCGGAGCTCTGTTGCCGTAGCGGATACCGTCATAACGTGCGAGGTTCGTCGTCGCTTCCGCGGTAGCGGTGATGTAGTACGCACTGATGTCGTATTTCGCATCGAGCAGCGAAACCTCTTTGATGGTGTGCCCCATCTTTTTCAGCACTTCGACCGTCTTGCCGTAAGCTTTTTTCACATCTTCACTCGCTTCTTCCACGTACGAAGGAACTATCCCGATAGTGAGTTTTCTATTCGGGTCGAGATTTGGAACGACTTTGTCGTCGCGCTGCGCGTTTGTAGAGTCTTTAGGATCGCTTCCGCTGATGATATCGTACAAAATAGCCGCATCTTCGACGTTTTGGGTTATAGGACCTATCTGATCGAGACTCGAAGCGTATGCACCAAGCCCGTATCGGCTCACTCTGCCATATGTCGGTTTCATCCCAACAACGCCGCAGTACGCTGCCGGCTGACGGATACTTCCTCCCGTATCGCTTCCAAGCGCGGCTATGGCGATGCCGCCGGCAACCGCTGCGGCACTTCCCCCGCTACTGCCTCCGGGGACTCTTTCATAATCGCACGGATTGAGCGTTTTACCATAGCAACTACTCTCGGTCGTACTTCCCATCGCGAATTCGTCCATATTGGTCCGTCCGTAAGCACCAAGCCCCGCTTGGTGCATCTTTTCGATCACCGTCGCGTTGTATGGAGCTTTGTAACCTTGGAGGATATTCGAAGCACACGTAACGCTCCAATCTTTGACTTGGATGTTGTCCTTTATCGCTATGGGGACTCCCTCACCCGCTTCTTCGAGTCCGACGTACGCGTTTAGTTCCTTGTTCGCTTTTATTTTCTTTTTCAGGTCGTTTCTAAGCTCTTGTAGCGCTTGACTATCGAGTTCTAAAGCTTCTTTGAGTGTTATCATCGTTTATATCCTTTAAAAGTTATTCGTAAAACTTCTCCGCCAATCTGTTGCATGATTTGACGAATTTTTCCCCATCGAGCCCTTTTGCTTCTAACATGCACTTTGCAAAAGCGATATCTTCCTCTTCGAACTGCCTTTTGAGATTAACGACCGTTCTTACCGCTTTGAGAGCCGTAGCCAGCTCTTCGACGTAAGCGTCGGTTTTGTAGAGTTCACTATCAAGAGCGTGCATCGTTTGGCTAAAAACCTCATCGAGCCCCCAATGTTCGAACAAAATATAATCGACTTGAATGGCGGTCATACTGGTATGCAAAATCTCCGCTTCACCGATATCGAGCTTTTGCAAATCACTTAAAAAACGTTCTTCGAGGTCGTTATCTATAAGAAACCTCGACAATACGACCGAGCCCACTTCCATCATGAAAGCCATAGGCAAAAGTGTTTTCGATTTTTCTATATCGACCCCCATATACCAGCGAAACACGAGCTCGCTTTGGTAAGAGGAGATTTTCAAAAACTCGTCGTTGCTGATGCCGTATGGTTTCATTTCGACTTTGAAACTGCTGAAAATCGCCGCTTTGAGCGCCATTTTTCGTATCTGTGCCGTACCGAAAAGGATGACGGCTTGCTCGATAGAGCGAATCTTTTTCGAAAATCCAAAAAGCGGAGAGTTCGCTGTCGCCATGATGCTTGCCGTAAGAGATGGGTCCGATTCTATTATCGAAACTATCTCGTTGGCTTCCGGTGAGGGTGAAAGCGCGAAACAGCGCTCCATCTTCTGGATACTTTGCGGAAGCGGCGGGAGGTTTTTTATTTGGCGTACGATTTCACTTCGCATTCTTCTTTCCCTTTTGTACACCCCAAATCCCAAGTGCAACCACACCGAAGATAAGGGCTATAGTTTCAAATATGAAACTCATCGGTACAGGCTGGGAAACATCCATCATCACCCCACTACCTTCTCGCATCGTTCACAAAGAGCATCTTCACTTTGAGCATGATATTTCCAGCATCGCGGACATTTGTGTTTGGTCGCTTTGGCGATGACGAAGCGATCCCCTTCGATTTCGAAGCTACCGAGCTCTTCACACGCCTGCATCGCTTCTACGCCGCTAACGACGAACCAATCTTCCGCTTCGGTCGCATCGAGATCGAGCGTTTTTTTGCTTGTCGTAAAGATTGTGAGCTCCAAAGTCGCTTTGATCGTTTTTTCTTTTTTGAGTCCATCGACGATTTCGTAGAACTTCTCGCGCGCTTGGAGGAAATATTCACTGTCGAAATCGCTTTTGACATTTGGAAGCGGTTGATGAACGAAGTCGAAAATATCTTCCCCGTCCCCTTTAAGAACTTCCGGGGCATGTTCGACTACCTCGTCCATCGTATAGGTCAAAATCGGCGCAAGAAGCGTCAGCAAAGTTTTGGCTATAAGCGCCATGGCGCTTTGACTCGCACGTCTGTGAAGCGCTTCTTTGGCATCACAGTAAAGACGGTCTTTGGTGATATCGAGGTAGATACCGCTTAGTTCGTTTACGATGAAATTGTTGAGGATGTTCATACCGCCTACGAAGTTGTACTCGCTAAAGGCTTGGTGTACCTGTGCGAGCACCTCCGAAGCCACGCTAAGAATCCATCTATCCAGCACTCCCATACTCTCGACACTCACCACCGCTTCGAGGTCGTTGATGTTCGCCATCAAAAAACGGAACGTATTGCGCAGTTTTCTGTAGTTTTCGGCAGTTTGTTTGAGAATCCCTTTGGAGATTTTCAAATCCCCCTGATAATCGCTCGAAGCGACCCACAAACGCAAAATTTCGCTACCGTACTCTTTGATCACTTGCTCGGGTGCGACGACGTTCCCTTTGGATTTACTCATCTTCTCACCCTTTTCATCGACGGTAAAGCCGTGGGTGAGCACCCCTTTATATGGTGCTTGATGCTCTATGGCACATGAAAGGAACATCGAAGACTGGAACCAACCTCTATGTTGGTCGCTTCCTTCCACATAAAGGTCCGCAGGGTATTTTCCTGCATCGTAGTTGCGAGATTTCAAAACGCTAAACCATGTCGAGCCGCTATCGAACCAAACATCGAGAATGTCGTTGACCTTCTCGAGCTCTTCAGGTTTGTAACCGCTTCCGGGGTAGAGCAACTCTTCGATACTCATCGAGTACCATGCATCACTCCCTTTCATCTCGAAAATCATCGCTACGAAATTGAGCACTTTTTCATCCAATAGCACTTCCCCAGTAGCTTTGACTCTAAAAAACGCGATCGGCACACCCCAATCTCTTTGTCTCGAAATACACCAATCGGGACGATTTTCCACCATCGACTTGAGTCTGTTATGCCCCGTTTTTGGGATAAAATCCGTTTTCTCCACTTCCTCGAGCGCTATCTCTCTGAGGGTTTTTTCTTCCCCTTGCGGCGTACCGTCAACACTGATGAACCACTGCTTCGTCGCTCTAAATATTAGCGGTTTGTGGCTTCTCCAGCAGTGCGGGTAGGAGTGGGTGAATTTGCCCACTTTCAAAACCGCATCGCCCATCATCTCTATAAGTTTGTCTTGTATTTTGAAGATATGCCGCCCGACGAACTCTTCCGGGTTTGGAATAAGCTGCTCTCGAACGACCGTTTCATCGTACACCCCCGTTTCACTTACAGGCATGATTACCGGCAAATCGTACTTCAGTCCGACGCGGTAGTCATCCTCCCCATGACCCGGAGCGGTATGTACACAACCTGTTCCGTTATCAACTAAAACATGCTCACCCAGCACTATGCGCGAATCTCTACCGTTTAGCGGGTTTTTGGCTATGAGGTTTTCAAACACTCCCGCTTCGAACTCTCGGGCTATCTCACCGCGTATCACCTCTTGTTCTTTCAAAGCCTCGACAAGCGCCTTGGCGACGATGTATCCATCGCTTGTAAGAACGTAAGTTTCGTTCGGGTTGATCGATATACCCGTATTCGCAGGGATCGTCCACGGTGTCGTCGTCCAGATGACGAGTGCGGCTTTACCGTCGATGCCCACTTTCGTTTTCGCTTCGTCGCTGAGTTCGAAAGCGATGAAAATGGAGTAGTCCTCTTTGTCTTCGTACTCCACTTCCGCCTCTGCCAACGCCGTTCGCTCCGCCCATGACCAAAAGACCGGCTTGCTACGCTCGACCAAAAGCCCTTTTTTGGCGACTTCGCACAAAGCGCGGTAGATGTTGGCTTCGAATTTGTAATCCATCGTCACATAAGGCTTGTCCCAGTCGGCGATGATACCGAGTTTTTTGAACTCTTCACGCTGAACGTCGACGAACTCGCTTGCATGCTCGCGACATTTTTGTCTGACCTCGGCTTTACTAAGCGCTTCTTTTTTCGCTTTGCCGCCGAGTTTTTTCTCCACTTGCTGCTCTATCGGTAGCCCGTGGCAGTCCCACCCCGGCGTGAAACGAACCGACTTACCGTTGAAGTAGTTATGTTTGATGATGATATCTTTGAGGACTTTGTTGAGTGCATGACCTATGTGGATGTGCCCGTTGGCATAAGGAGGACCGTCATGTAGCGTGAACTCGCTCGCCCCATTGCGCTTTTTTTTCATCTTCGCATAAACGTCTTTTTCGAACCATTTGGCGTACCGTACAGGCTCGTTGTTTGGAAGGTTTCCGCGCATGGCGAAAGTGGTGTTTGGTAAAAGGAGTGTATCTTTGTAATCCATTGTGCCGCAATCCTGATTATAATTAAGTTGGCAGATTATACCTTTTTGGCGATTAAAAATCGATTAAGAACTGACCCTTACGCACAATATCGTAAATCAATCGAAAAGGGAAAGGCGTTACAATGCTAAAACTCTATGGTATAATTTTCCATCTCGAAACGGATGTGGACAATGAAAAACGGAGTGATTTTCGTCGGAACGAAATTTTTGTACAACGACGCGCTTAGGGAGTACGCCTTGAGAAAAGCCAAAGAGGTCTTGGGCGTTGTGGAAAAAACGGTTTTTTTCAAAGACGGGGACAAAGAGCTCTTTTTGGAGCTTGAGGGGGAGTTCGAAGAAGGAGCGAGAAACATCCTCTTTGCTTCCAAACAGAACTTTCCCACCATCGGCAAAATCCTCTGCACCATCACCGAAGACAATCTTGTTCTCAAAGAAGACTCCCTCATCCCCTCAAAAGCCGAACTTTACGCTAAAAACAGCTATGTGGTTCGCTACAACGGCGCTTCACTCAACGCTTTGGCGCTCGATGAAGAAAAAAAGATGCCCGAAATCCTCCTTCAAAACGAAAACGATTCCGCTACGGTGCAGCTTTTTGGAGAGGATGAACACAGCGCCAAACTTCTCCTTGAAACCCTTTCTCAAACATACGAAGTCAAATTGGAGTTCGTAACGCTTGTCCAAGGCTGGCTCGAAGTGCACATAAGCAGCAAGAAACACGGCAATATCGCGGAATTCATCCAATCGGCAAAACAACTTTTTCCAAAAAAACTCATCCCCGCATCCAATATCATGCTCTACATCATCGAGCGTCTATCCTCACTTGGCAAGACCGTAACGTTCGCCGAAAGCTGTACCGGAGGTTTGCTGAGCTACTTTCTGACCAAAAACAACGGCGCTTCTAAAATCTTAAACGGCTCGCTCGTTACATACTCCAACGATATCAAGAACAATTGGTTGGCAGTCGATAGCGAAGTTTTGGAAAATTTCGGCGCGGTGAGCCAAGAAACGGTTATGCAAATGTGCGAAGGGGCGATGGGGGTCGCCAAAGCGGACTACGCCGTAGCTATAAGCGGCATAGCGGGCGATACGGGAGGAACTCCGCAAAAGCCCGTCGGAACGGTTTTTGTCGGTGTGAGAAACCACAGCCGCCACATAGAAGAGCATCTTCTTCTCCAAGGTGATAGAAACTATGTACAGTACCAAAGTGTACTTTATGGCATCAAGATGTTGCTCCTAAGCGATGTGGAAACTTTTTTTTAGATTTAAACTTGATTAAAGCTATATTTACCTATAATTTCGACCTCAATATGCAAGCTATCTGTTTGTAGATTGTTCGATGTCTCCTTAGCTCAGCCGGTAGAGCATCTCCCTTTTAAGGAGGTGGTCGTTGGTTCGAATCCAACAGGGGACACCATTTTCGGGCGCTTAGCTCAGTTGGTAGAGCGCTACCCTTACAAGGTAGATGTCACTGGTTCGAGTCCAGTAGTGCCCACCATGCGGTGGTAGTTCAGTTGGTTAGAATACCTGCCTGTCACGCAGGGGGTCGCGGGTTCGAGTCCCGTCCACCGCGCCATTTTGCGCTAAGCTTTGTAAAAAGCTTCCAATGTTAACAAAAAAAACAAAGGGCGCTTAGCTCAGTTGGTAGAGCGCTACCCTTACAAGGTAGATGTCACTGGTTCGAGTCCAGTAGTGCCCACCATTTGCGATTATGCAAACAACAATTGAAGAGATTGGTATAACAACCTTGATCTTGATTGAAAGTGACCCTTTCGTCTAGTGGCCAAGGACGCTATCACTTCATGATAGAGACAGAGGTTCAAATCCTTTAAGGGTCGCCACTAAGCGAACCTAAGATATACTTTCAGACACACAAGCGGTGGTAGTTCAGCTGGTTAGAATACCTGCCTGTCACGCAGGGGGTCGCGGGTTCGAGTCCCGTCCACCGCGCCATTTTCACTCAAATAAATTCAGTATGCTTTATTTTTTATCCTTGTTTAACATTTTATTTTAGCCAAAGTTTACAAGAGATATAATATATATAATGAATATATCCCAAGGAGACTCAATGAAAAGAAGTGGTTTTACACTGATCGAGCTGATCTTTGTTATCGTTATCATAGGTATATTGGCTGCGGCAGCGATTCCACAGTTCAAAAACCTCAAACAAAATGCCGAATCGAAGAGTGTCATAAAGACAACCATCGACACCGCACAACAAGCTGCTGAAGCGGCGGTAAATAGACTTGACCTCGAAGATGATACCAGCATCACACTGAAAGATTTGGTTTCTGTCAAAGGGAAAGGTTGGTCTTACAGTACTACAAACGATGGAAAATACTCTTATACCGACCCCGCTAACGATAATGTCGTTTCGACAATAGAACTTAACACGACAGGCAGAAGCGTCACATACGAAATAGACTGTACAAAGTTCAACGATACAGCTACGCAAAGTAAGTGTAAAGAAGACTTGAACACGACTACAAGTATATCGGTGCAACTTGATTTTTAAATGAAACGAGCTTTTACCCTTTTAGAACTTATCTTCGTTATCGTCATCATCGGCATTGTTGCCGCGGTGGCGATCCCCAAATTCGTCGCACTTACGGCGAACTCGAAAATCTCCTCTGAACTTGCCACGGCTTCTACCATCCAAGCCGCCATCGACGACGTTCATAGCGATTGGATCATCAGCGAAGGGGATTTCGAATGGGGGAACGAAAGAAACTCCAGCGACCTTACACAAAAAGGTTACCCAAAACAGCTTGGAGACTGCTCCCCTGCATTCAACTGGATTTTAAAAAACTACTCGACGGTGGAAGGCAAATGGAGTTGTAGCAGTGACGGAGGCGGTGTGTACACCTACAGAGGTCCTGCCTCTACCTCGGACTCCGGCGTTTCCAACAACGGCAGCGACAAGCCAGATAGTGACGACTGCTGGAAGTACGATAGCACAAAAGGAACTTTTACATTGAAAGAAGGGTGTTGAGTCTCTTAGAGATTCGACATCTTATGTAAAATCCAAAATCCAAATCCAAGAATGATCGAACTGATTATCGCTATGACGATACTTCCGCTTTCTATATCCACATTATCCCTTTTTACGCCAAATTGACCATATTCCACATCGGCAAGAAGATTCCAAGCGCAAGCGTGAGGACAAACCCGGCTATCGCGGCTATGAGAATAGGCTCGATAAGCGTAGCGATGTTATCGACGATATAATTGAAACGCTCCTGATACACTTTCGAACCTTTTTCGAGCATCTTGCCAAGCGAACCGCTCGCTTCACCCGCTTTGACCATCTCTACAACCATATTTTCAAAAAGTTTCGTCTCTTCGAAACCCTGATAAAGACCTCTTCCTTCTTCTATCGCGGTCGCTACGAGTTTGATTCTATTTTTTATGTAACTGTTATCGACGATATCTTCTGCGATATTGAGTGCTTCTATCATGGGGATACCCGCTTCTGTAAGCACCATGAACACATAAGTAAAACGGCTTATCATGGCATATAGCGTCGCTTTACCTATAATGACGATTTTAAGCATCATTTTATCCATAAAAAGCTGAATCTTTTCACTTTTTCTATACCCTATCATCATCGCGATAAAAACCAAAAAAGCTCCTGCGAAAATGAAAGGGCCGTAGTTTCGAATCGAGCTCTCCAGCCAAAGCAAAAAAATCGTCGGAAGCGGCAGTTCCATTTGCGATTCTTCGAAAAACGACTTGAACTGCGGTATGACGAAAATGGTTACGATGGTAAATGCGACAATCATCGCCGTCATGATAAAAACAGGGTAGCGCGTCGCTTTTTTGAACTTTCTTCTGTTATCTACGATATTTTGCAAAATGGAAGTTAGATGTTGCAACGACTCTGCAAGTTGACCTGTTTCTTCCCCAAGACGTATCATCGAAAGGGTGATTGGACCGAGTTGGCGTTTGTAGCGCAAAGCGGACGCATAAAACCCCTTACCCCCCTCTATATCTTGCTGAATCTGCTCGAAAATCGCTTTTAGCATCTTGTCGTCTTCGTTTTTCGACGCCTCCGCCAAAACGAAGTTCAAAGGGAGTCCCGCATCGAGCATAACCGCTATCTGGTCGAGTATGGAGATGAGCTTTTCAAGATTTGCCGGTTTGTCTTTTATGGGATTTTGAAATTTTTCGTCCAGCTCCTTGAAAACCATCGAAAACGGTTTGGAAGTTTTTTCTATCTTGACCAAAACACCCAACCGCTTTTCGAAAAACGCCTCCATAGCCGAAGCTTTGTTGGGAGCTTCAAGCACGATGGCGTTGCGTTTTTTTCCAAGTTTGTAGGTGATTTTGAAGTATGCCAAAAGCTATCCTTTCGTTACGCGTAGAACTTCTTCGAGCGTCGTGATGCCTCGAAGCGCTTTATTGACGCCATCGGCTATCATGGGCTTGTAGGAGGTATGTTCTTGTGCGTATTGCGATATTACAATCTTGTTCGCATTTTCGGAAATAAGCTTTGAAAGCTCGTCATCGACGGTTAAAATCTCCGAAATCATCGTTCTATCGAAATATCCGGTAAAATCACACTTCGAACACCCCTGCCCACCATAGAATACCGGCTCTTGGGGGAGATATTTTTCCACTTTTTTCAATTGCGCTTTGGTTGGCTTGATTTGGGTTTTACAATAGGGGCAAATCTTACGAACCAATCTTTGGGCTACAACCCCCATCAAAGCATCGGCAATAAGATAGGATTTCAATCCCATTTGAATCATTCTCGGAATCGCTCCGGGAGCATCGTTGGTATGAAGCGTGGAAAAAACGAGGTGACCCGTCAGTGCCGCTTGAGCCGCGGCATCGAGCGTTTCGTAGTCGCGAACCTCACCGATGAGGATGACATCGGGGTCTTGACGTAAAAACGACTTGACCGCACGCGCGAAGGTCAATCCCGTTTTGTCGCTGACTTGAATCTGCTGCACGAGTGGAAGACGGTATTCCACAGGGTCTTCGGCGGTCATCACTTTGTTGGAGATGTTTTTTATCTCGTTGAGTGCCGCATAAAGCGTAGTGGTTTTACCGCTTCCAGTCGGTCCGGTTATAAGCACTATCCCATGGGGAGCTTCGATCAAGTTGTTAAACATCTCCAAATTTTCATCTTCGAAGCCCAAGTCGTCCAAACGAAGCAGAACTTTTTCTCTATCCAAAATCCGCATAACCAAGGACTCCCCGTAAATCGTCGGGGCACTTGAGAGCCTGAAATCATACATTTTCCCATCCACTTCCAAAGAGAACCGCCCATCTTGCGGCACCCGTTTTTCGGAGATATCAAGATTCCCAAGCAGTTTTATACGTGATGAAAGAGCGTGGTAAATCTCCAAATCGAACGCGAACATCTCGTACAACATCCCGTCTATCCTCGCTCTGACTATCATCTCCCGCTCATCGGGTTCTATATGGATATCGCTGGCACGTTTGGAGATGGCTTCTTTGACGATGACGGTGATAAGCTGCATCACTGCACTTTCTACGCCCTCTTTTTTCAGCCCTTCGGTTCGAAGCTCTTTTTTCACCTCGCTGACGATAGCTTTCGTTTTTTTCAAAACATCGACACGACGGAAAATAACTTCGATATCCTCTTTGAGTGCGAGATATATCTTGATAGGCTTCATAGAGATCGTGTGCTCGAGCGCATCGAGTGCATCGTAGTTGAGCGGGTCGGAAGTCGCTACATACAAAAAGTCTTCGTCCTCTTTGAACGGTACGGCATTAGCGGCTTTTAGAAGCTCGAAAGGATACTTCGTCGCGAGTTTTTCGAAGTCTATATTTTCTCCGTACAAATCGACGAATTCGATTTGCAATTGGCGTGAAAGTTCTTTGAGAAGCTCTTTTTGGGTCAGATACCCCTCTTCGATAAATATCTCACCCAACTTTTTCGTAAACCCAAGCGCTTTTTGTTTCGCAAGCGCTTTTTGGAGTTGCTCTTGGGTTATAAAGCCGCGTTCTATCAGCAAATCACCCAATCGAACTTTTTGCGCAATCATCATTCACTCTCCCATTGGCGTAACAGTTCTTTGACTCCGGTGGAGTTTTCGAACTTCAAATAAAACATCAAAATCTTCTTCGCTTCGCTCTTTTTACCGAGTTTATACAAAGATTTCGCATACATAACCCACGCGTCCTCTTTTTTTCTATCGAGCTTGTTCGCTTTTTTCGCCCATTTCAAGGAAGCTTCGTACTCCCCTTTTTGATAGTATTCTCTTGCTATTTGCATAGCGATGGAATAGCTTTGACGTTTTTGGAAAAGTGTTTCGAGCTCTTTGAGCGTAGAGGAAGTCATAGAGATAGAAGAACCCGCTTGATTCACCGTTACGTTGTTGGTAGGATGCGTAGCTTCTTTTGGAGCTGATGTTCGCGTTTTTTGCATAACCGGCTTTTGCTTCGAAACCCCCTCAAAATCCCCAAACTCTCTTGTACACTCCTCACCGTTAAGACTAAAAAGGATGTAGTGCAGCTTGTAACGTTTCGCTTTATGGATAGATTTGACGATGGCTTCTTTGCTCGTAGTTCTGTCACAGCGCAACATCGCATAATTTTTATAGCGGTAGAAACATGAAAAACCAAGCGATTCAAGCCGTTTTTTCTTCGGTTCGAGATAGTCGGCATATTTTTTTTTCGCCGAAGCGAACTGAAGCGAGTAGCAATCGGCATCGGGGATGGACTCGAACACTTTTTGTCGTGTTGTTTTATGAGTTTTTTGCACAACCGGCGAAGTGCTTTTGAGACTCTTTGGTTGAGGTTTTTTCGCTGCCGACTCTACCGACGCCGGTTTTAGCGGTGTCGCTTTGGTCTCTTTTGGCATATTTGACTCTATGGTTCGAGGCGGTCGTTTTTGCTCCGCCTCGTTCGTCGATGCAAGGTTTGAGTATCCAAACACCGCCAAAGCACCGACAAAAAGCAAAAAGAGCAAAATATAAGGCGCTCTTTTTTTCCAGTAGTATTTTTTACATCTACGCTCCAGCGTATCGAAATCAAGCATCTACAAGCCCCCCTTCGATAGCCGCCATGGTTATAAGACAGTTGGAAAACTTCCGGTACTTCGTTTTGTTGTGTTCATGTGCATAATCCAAAAGCAAAAACAGATGAAACAGCAACTTTTTGAGATCGCGAAAATTACCTTTTGAAAGGGTGTAGAAGCTTTTTAAAAACTTCTTGTGCAGCTCTTGAGCGAAAAAACTTTGATTGGCTCTGGTAAATTCGAAATACAAAAACTCTTTCATCTCCTCCTTGCTCAAAACACCGAGTTCGAGCACTTTGTGAGGACGGGAAGCGAACTGCGGTTCTTGCAAGATAGATTGCGATTCGTGTTTGTGCATCGCCAGCAAAAACCAAAACGCTTTCGAATCCGCCAATATACGAATCACCTCTATCATCTGCTTCGAAAGGAGTTGCGATTCGTCTATCATCACTATGTAGTCGCTCGTTTTGTAGATTTCGACCACCTGTTTGATAAGCGCGTCCAAAGAGAAATCTTCTATCTCCTCTCCGGCTTGTTTGATAAGCGTTTTGATAAAATCTACCGGTTCCAAAAACGGCATATCGAACTTGATGGTGCGGTAGCGGTTTTCGAACAAAGTATCGAAGTTGTTCAAAAAAGCGCTTTTGCCGACCCCCGGTTCACCGACCAAAAAAAGCAACTGTTTCGTTTCGTTTTGAAAAATCTGCTCCAAAGAGCGCTTCAAGCTTGCGACACCGGAATTGGTAAAGAAGTCGATCCCATCGATCTTCTCTTCGAAAAGCTTCGCTATCTCTTTGTATTTACCCAACTATTGTTCCTTTAGAGTCGTTTGTGCCGGTTTTTGCTCTTTTTCCGGATGAAGCACGTTCATAAACTCGAAATCCATCTCGTCAATTGTGGGCATATTGTCCGATTTGACGATTTTTGGAACGATAAGAATGAACATTTCGCTTTTTTTGCGAAGGTCTTTTTTGTTACCGAAAATCCCTTCCAAAAACGGCAAATAGCCCAAAATCGGCACTCTGTTGCTCTCTTTGTTCTTCAACACCCCTATAAGACCGCCTATGAGCACCTTTTGACCGTCCTTGACTTTGACGATGGAGGTCATTTGCTTGATTTTCACATCGGGTGGAAGTTCTCTAGTTATCTCCTGCACGCTTATTTCATCCGAAAGTTTACTGATGACCGGATTGATTTTCATGACTATTTCGTTGTTCGCACTTACTTCTGGAATCACATACAACGTAATACCGACAAACGTCGAACCAAGAGAATAAACGTTCGTCCCGGCAGCCGTTCCTCCCGTTGTCGTAACCGAACCTGTTTGGTATTTGTACGAGAGTTGCTCACCGACGTTGATAACTGCGGGCTGATTGTTGAGCGTGAGTATTTTCGGGTTCGAAAGCACCTTGACCGTTCCGTACTGGTTGAGAAACTGCAAAAATTTCTCACTGGTAAAACCGTATGTAAGCTTGTAACTGAAGTTACGCGCTATGTTGTTTCCGCCCGATAGGGAACCGGTAAGGTAGAGGTTGAGCTTGCTCCAGTCTATTCCGACCGAAGAGCTGTTGTTGTAAACGACTTCGATGATTTTCGCTTCTATAAGCACCTGTTTGTGCATCTTGTTCATCAAAGTATCGATGAACTTTTCCACCTTTTGCAGCTCTTTTTTGTTCGCCGTTACGGTGAGAAGCGACGCGTCTTGGTTCAAAAAAAGTTTGACATCGTCGGGATTGTCGAAAAGTTTGACGATGTTCTTCTTGAGATTTTTCCAAAAAGCGAATTTCGATTTCGTTTTCATCAAAGTATAATCCGTCGATGGGGAACTGCCGCTACCGCTTAAGAGGTCGTTACCGCTACCTCCTATCGAAGAGACTCCGTAACTCGAACCCGTACCGAGATTCCCTTCGTTGTAACCCCCTATACCGGCACTTGTCCCTGTGTTGATCGATTTGGTACTTTCACTCTCAAGCTCGCTAACGTTGATGTAGTCGATGCTAAACGTCTTGCTTTTGTAGTACTGCACCGATATCTGGCTTTTTCTTTTGTCGTATGTGTAAAAAAGGTTCGATTCGTCAAATAAGAACTCCAAAAAATCCTCGAACGTATAGTCTTTGATATTGACAAAATCAAGCTGTTTTTTGATCGCTTTTTTACTTTTTTCGTCACGAAAGACAATAGAGAGGTTACATTTAAGTGAAAGCTCTTGCAAAATATCTTCCACACGTAAAGAGCTTCCCTGATGTTTGTAGGCGCTGAGCGAAAAAAGTTTCGAATCGCACTCGCCTGCGTTAAGTTGAACAAATAGTGACAGCAGTACCAAAATACCAAAAAATCGTTTCACTGAACCTTCTCCACATCTTTGATTTTTACAAAATTCTTCGGTTTAGCCAATCGAAGTATCAATCTTTGCGTGTTCTTTTTCAAAACCACCCCGTTTTGTGTAATCCTTACCAGTTCGTACTCGCCGACTCTCTGACCGACTCTATAGAACTTCCCGTCGATATACGCTTTGTCGTTATATATCGCCGTAAGATGAAGTTTTCTAAAGCGATTTGGGTAATTGGCTTTGAGTTTTCTCACTTTTAGTATCTTTTGCGACTTGTAAAACGGGTCGTAATGCACCATCGGCAAACTTTGCGAAGCGAACGAAACGCTACATACAAGAGGGATCAAAAAGCTCTTTTTCATTGTTTCGCTCCGTAAAAGTCTATATGGATATCGACACGGGGCACAGACCCGTTGGTCTCGATACTCAAGTCGTTTACAAGCATCAGGATTTTCGTTCTCTCGATACTTCTTAAAAATGAAACGACATCCAAAAACCGCCCCTTGGCATCGATGTCCACCGAACGGATCTTTTTGAGTTTGCCCACAAAATCACTTTGCGATTCGTCTATGACGAGATTTTCTATGTCGATATCATGCAGTACCGAACGGCCAAGCAGACTTTCCAAAAAAAGGTTGAAATCTTTCATATCACTCAAAAGAAATCTGTTTTGACGAAAACGGGACTCGATGGCGAGAAGTTCCATTTTTTTACTATCGAGCTTCGCCTTGTTTTCTAAAAGTTTTCTTTTTTCCTGCACCACTTTGGCAAGGTAGCGCTTAGGGGAGTTTCGCGCTACGCTTTTTCGTGTTTTTTCTATCTCCTCTTGCGTACTTTGATACCTCTCGAGGGCATCGACGACATAGAAAAAATAAAACAGTATGAACAAAAGCGCTATACCCCCGACCAAAGCCATCCGTTTTTTCGAACTTGGCGTTTGCTCCAAAAGCTCTTCGAATCTATCGAGATAGTCTCTCATTTGAACACCTTGACATTACTCATGTACACACCGTATTCGTTGTATATTTTATCGGTATATACCTTGGAGTAGCCCATTTCGAGCAAATCTTCCATAAATCTTGAAATCGTCTCTCTGTTTCTCGATTGTGAAATCAGCATTATATCCATCTCTTTTGCATCTTTTTGGCGAATATACTTCGTGTTGAGTTTGTATTTGGCAAGAGTGGAAAGGATGTCGTTCATAAAACGCTGCCGTTTGAGTTTTTGCTCTTGTACCATCGGCACCGCTTCGATGGTAGTTTCATAGACAAATATCTCCCCATCGATTTTTTCCATCTTCTCTTGAAGCGCTTTGTTTTGCGCTTTGAGTTCTTTGTAGCGCTTGAGGATACCTGCAACTTTTCGTTTGTGCTCTTTCTCGAGTCGTTTCTCTTTTGCAAGTTCCTCTTTCGCGCTTGCATTCATGTAAGAGAGGTACACATACCCTCCAACGACAAGCAACAAAGAAACCGCCACGGCCACGATGTAACCAAACGCTTCGTATTGAACGAGCGGCTTTTTCCTCGCCATAGGGGTAAGGTTGACCCGCTGGAGCTCGTTTTTTTCATCTTGAGCCAAAAGAAGATACCGGCAACTAAGCGTTATGTCCGTATTGACGTTACTTGGGGCGTGTTCTGGCAAAGATACGGGTTCTATTTTTATCTGCGGGTAGCCAAACGGAGTGAAGAACTCTTCGAGCCCTTGAAGTGACTGAGAATAAAAATCGACATAGACTCTCTCTATCCCCTCGACCCCGAAAATACTGCGTTTATGACTGACCGAATAGACTAATTTTTCTATATCTTTCAAAAACACCTCTTGGACGGTGTCTATGATATGCATCTCTTCAAGGTCGTAGTTCGATCGTACGAACCCTTTTGTTTGTAGATACTCCTTGAGCTTGGCAAGCTCGATGCCGGTTCGTTTCGAAAGGGAAGAAAGGGAGTTGATATTTCTATACCCGATATAGCGCCCTTGGTAATACAGCGCGCCAAAAGCCTCTTCTTCGTCTATATAGATATAGATATCGCACCCGTTTGCAGTCGCTTCGTTTTGCTCGTACAACGTTTGGTAAATCAAAAAACGGGGGAAAAGCAGATCGATAGCGGAGAGTTTTTTTACATTTTCACCAAGCGCCTTCGGTAAATCCTCTTCCAAAAAAGCGTACGCTTCTACGACCAGTTCCTCTCCGCTTTCGAAACTGAGGTAATCGATGACGTACTCTTTCTTTGCATCGAGCCCCCCTTCGTTGTACATCTTGAGCTCGACTTGCATGTCGAGCTCTTCTTTGGAGAGGTTCTTTGAGAGTTTGAAAGATACTACTTTAAGATAATGCAGCGGAACGACGGCACCGCAAAACAGTTCTTTTGTTTGAGAAAAATTCGCATCTTCGATCTCTTTTCCATCGAATCGCAAAAGTTTGTTTTGACGATAAAAAAGAACTCCCCCGCTTTTTGCCATCGTATCCCTTTTAATTATATAACACCCAATTTGGCGAAATAATACACCATTTTAACTTAAACTTATACTAAAAAAATCTTGCCGAAAAAAAACGAAGCTAACGCTTCACCCTTATAAAACCACTTAGGTGATCGATGATGATATAACGTGTTTTTCCACCGTATTGAAGTGAAATTTTTACATCGACTTTCAAATACCCGTTTCCAGTTAAATCGGTCAAATTGTTATCTTTTTTACCATCGAACACTCTACCGAAAGTATCGAAACACGCAACCTCCAAAGAGCTTGGAACTTCGACTTCGACTTTGGAGTGAAACTTATAGTCCTTCGTACCTCCAAGACCGGTGGTGTTTTTGTCCAAATCGTTCAAATCGATACATCCGATACTTCCGCCGGTACTCAAACCGGTTTTATCGTATCCGACTCCTTGATAACGGGTGTTTTCAAGCTCCATCACCACTTTTGCGACATCGTTTCGAAGATAATCGGGACGAAAACCGTAAAACGCGATTCCGGTAAGTATCCCGATGATGACAATGATAAAAATAAGCTCGAGCAAAGAATATGCGTAACGTTTCATATGCGTTGTAAACTCCTTAGCATCACCCTTACGGGGGAGATGAAACTCCCGATTTTATCGTTTGTGCCGTTAGTTTGCACGACGATATCTATCGTAACGTAACCATGCGATTCGGGTGTATGGATCGCTTTTACGATGGAGCAGTTCGAAAGGCTCGAGCCGTCGTTGTCTTTTCCGTTGTAAAGATAATACCGTTCGATAGTGACGCTCGCGTCGAATCTACCGTCTGGAGATTTGAAAGAAAGCGTACGCAAGCAGTCACTGTTGGTACTTCTGTCGTACCCTTGTATTTTCATAATCGTCGCTTCGAGAACCGACTGGGCGAAAAGTTCGGCTTGCTCTTTGGTGTAACTATCCGCTATATGCTTCGCACTTATCGAAACGTATTTCATCGTCAACACCGCCGCACCGCTGAGTGCGAGTATCATCACCATCGCCATAAGAAGATTGAATGCTTTTCTCAAAATACCACCTTCATTTTCGAAAGATGCACTCCGACATCCGTCCCTTTTATAGTTTTGTTGATATCCAAAGCGATGCGGATAGTATGGTCAAGCAGTTCGAAACGAAATCCCTGCACATCCTGTAACAAAATCCCGACTCCCCCAGACGGCGTTACACCGGTCGTGTTCGCATCGGCGCAAAACGTTTCCCCTTTCCATGGGCGGTAGTTGTAAAAAAGAAACAAGGTATTGTCTATTTTGGAACCGTCGATACCGGTAGAAGTGATGCAACTTGCGGTTTTGTCGATATCCGCACCCCTCGCTATGGCGTATGCGCCATCAGCCAAAAAGAACTTTTCATATATGAATTTCGGCGTATCGCTATCGGTTATCGTAATCTTTCCCGAAAAATGGATGGAGATATCGAAACTGTCTTTACTGAGCCCCCCATGCCATCCAAACGCATCGTTGTAGGTGTTGCTCTCACCTGCCCCCCTCTCGAAACTTCCGACAAAAACGAGATTGACTATCTTGTTGGTGTAGATATCGGCATTGTAGTTGTATTTTTTCTTGACGTATTTTGCAATCTCATTTCCGTTCGTATTTGGCGAGTAGAGCACCTTGGAAGATTTATTGGTATCTTCCATATCGATAAACTGCGAATACATTTGCGCTTTGAGCGCTTCTATCGACCTTGCGTACCACTCCAAAATCGGTTTGTTCGAAGTGAGTTCACCGATATACTCATACCCGCTGTTAGGGTCGTATCCTATCGTGGTGTAGGGGATTCGGTTTTTCAAGTACGACGCTATCACATCTACGGCGACTTGGGACTCCAAAGAGAGTCTCGCGGTCTCTTTGGCTTTGTAACTTCGAACCATTATCATCTGCAACGCTTTGTAGGTCGCTACAGATAAAAACGAGATGATAACGACGACGAAAACGAGCTCCAAAAGAGTATAACCGTTTCTTCTCACCATGCCCGCCTGTTTATCTGAATTTGCCCTATGTTGTTGGCGATGTAGTAGAACCTCGCTATGTGGTTTCCAACTGCCGATTCCCTATTTGTCGCATTGACGTCGATGACGATATATTTCGTATTTGTCGGATTCGCCTTGGTTGTCGTGGAAAACTGGGTGCCATTTAGCGAAATATCTTCGACATAATCGACTCCAACCGAGATTGTGTATTTACGTACGGCACTTCCCGTGGTATTTACCTCACCTATGAAATCGTCCATATCGTCGGCAACTCCACCGTCATCACCGTCCATACCGAGCGAAGAGGAGGCACTAAGCGCGTTTTTGCAGTTTCGCGACCCGATAAAGCTTCCTACTCTGTAATCGCTACATGAATACGCCGCGTCCCCATCTGAAGAAACGAGCAAAATATCGTCTTTTTTCGTGTTTTGCTCATCCCAAGCCGTCGATTTGACAAGCCCCAAAAGCGCTACGGCACTATAGATCGCTTCCTCTTTGACGCTTTGCTTGGAAACCTTCGCCGCCATCTGCAACATCTTCGGCAACACGGTAAAAGCTATGGCGATAATCACCATCGAAAAAATAAGCTCCAAAAGCGTAAACCCTTCTCTTCTCATCTAAGCAACCTGATTCCTCTGTTGTTGTTTTGGATATTCATGTAGATATCGAGCGGTTTGAAATTCGAGCCGCTTTGTACTTTTTTCCCTTGCGATTTTTTTTGGTAAACATATTTTATACAAGGATGGTTTAGACAACTCGAGTTGCCATCTTCGTAACGATACGTCTCTCCAAACCCTTCTGGTGCATACCATAGCCATTTGGAAATATCGAGATGGATAAAATACACCCCCGTTTTTTCTGCCGTATTGTTAACATCGATGGTGTAGCTTCCGTTACCCTCGAAACTCGTACCGCTTGGGATCTGCGCATTGGTTTTTAGCGTAGTGGAGTCGTTTATGCGAGTAGCCGCCACTTTACCGAGGTTTTCGCTTGTGTGGTCGTTTTTGTAGTACCAACCAAGCAACACCTCATCCATTCCGCTCACAAGAGGATTCGTATCTTTACCATACACCAGTACTTTCAAAAGGGTCGAATCGTTTTTGGAAGAGGTATAGAGGTCTTTGGCGTAGGTTCGCCCATAGTAAAACGTAGCGTCCCCACTTCTTTGTTCGTAACCGCTGCTGTTGGCATCGCTATTAGCCACATTTATACCACTTAAAGTAAATTTAAAAGGCTCGACGACTTTGGTAAAATTGCGGTCAAAATTGAAACGAAGACGCACTACGCTCGTTCCGTTTTCATCTACAAGAGTGTTTTTTGAGGAAAAGTTCGAAGCAGCGTACGTAAAAGAAAGCGAGTCGTTTTTCGCCACGCTTTGCAACGCGCTTTGTGTCGCGTTGGCATCTACGACGAAGTAGAGCAAGTTATCCAGATTTGTAGTTCCGACATTGCTATGCGTTAGATTGATATCGACATCTTTGGCGTAACATTCACTCGTGAAATTTCGCGTCGTTACGTTTTGCTCGTTTTTCGCAGCGACGGTGATGTTTATGTCGGCGGACATGTTCGCATCTTCGTTTTGAAGGTTGCAAAGGTATGTGAAGCTCCCCTGTTTAAAATCTCCAACCGTAGCGTTTACTTCGAAATGATGCACGCCAAAGGTGATGTTTACTTCTTGAGGTTCTATCGCCGTACCGCTTTGGGTATCCCATGAGCCCGAAACGTTCTTGTCGTCACAGTCTATCGAAGCGAAACGGTGCAAACAATCCTCTTTTTCTCGAATCGACAGCTTTATCTGCCCCACTTCGCTATAAGAAGTACGAAGGGTTTTATTACCGTCTTCAAATCGCCATCCCTTTAGCGAGACGGAGAAATTCCCCTCCCGACACTGCGGCTTGAGCTCCGTTACGTTTACATCGAAACTCCCCCCTTCACTTTCGTTGTAATCGACTACATCGCTACCGCTACCGTCAAACGCGTGGAACTCCACATCGAACTCCTCTCCAGCATATAAAGCTGAAGAGAAACCGGTAATAGCGAAACGTTTCGGACGGATGGCGAATGCATCGCTAGAGAGCGTCGAGTTGGTTTCGTTCGTTACCGGACACGCTTCATCGACGTTTTCTTTCCAGACTATCTTCACTCTGGCGAAATCGAGCGCTTTTGCAACGTTGAATGTCGGATTGCCTTGCGCGGTTTGCGAAGAGAGGTTCTCATCTACAAAAAGATTTTTATGCCACGCTGAAACCAGATTAGAATTTCTATCGACCAAAGCGCTACATACCGTACCGTTGAACTCTTGAAAGTCCGAACCGTCCTCTTTCAAAGAAGCGATACTCACCACAAACCCATCACCGCAAAGCTTGGTCGAAATGTTTCTGTCGTTTATATTTCGAAAACTATCCCACGCATCGAAACTAAATACCGGAGGTGGAGGTGGAGTAACGTTACAGTTGGTACAATTTCTATCCGTCCCATCATAGTTCTTTTTCGCTTTTTCGTTTCGATACACCTGTTTGATAGCATCTTTTGTAAATCTTTTATCGTAAATGTTCACTTCATCCATCAACCCTTCGAAATCTTGATTTTTATCGAAACCACCACCCAAACTATCTTGGTCTTGCCCAAGATAAAGACCGTCTTTGTCTATCGTTACCGCCCCATCACTTCCCCTGATTTTACGGCAACGGCGATCACCATCGACATATATACAATGCCTTTGTCCGTTTCTCACCCAAGCGATCTGGTGCCAAGTACCGTCAGCGACACTTTTTGGTAGGGTGATATCTACGTGTTTATTTTTGATATGAGGCCTGATAGTCGTGTCATTCACCAAATAAAGCAACGCTTCGTTCGAACCGCTAAAAGTATTGTCTTTAGCCCCGGAGAGGAGTGCTTGTCCGCCCGTATCGGTCGTTTTTATCCACATCGTAACGGTAAAATTTTTCAAACTATCCATCGCACCCCCATCGAGCTTTATATAATCATTGTCGGAATCGGCTCGTAAATCCGCTCCTTGACAGATTTCTCCCTCGGTCGTATCGACGTTGTGCGCGGTTCCGTTATGATCGTATCCGCTATAGTCCTTCACCTCACCTGCGGTACCGTTCCAAGTACCCGGGCACACGTCGAAACGATAATAAGCGACAGGCCTTACGAATATCACGAACAATTCATCCCATATAGCAGGCGTTATCAACCGAAGCGAATCGTTCGTATCGTCCGCATCGACGACGGCGAATTCGCTTCCGTTGATCTCCGCTATTTGCATGACGACATCTCCAAGCTCGCTTATTTTCGTATCGAACGAGATGCTTCCGTCGGAAAACTCGAAAGGATTCGGCTGCCCCCTTAGTCGAGCATCGACTTCGAAACTAAACGTAGTGCCGTTTGTTTCGTTGTAATCTTGCACGTTCACTCCATCTATATCAGTCGCGTTTATGTCTATATGGAACTCTTCGTTTTTTAGCGGAATAGTATTGTTAACATCTATTACGAATCTATCTGGTCTGATAGCGAAATTGTCAGTCGAGTTCGACTCGGCGTCCAAAGCGATCAAAGGACAACTCGCATCCGCATTTTTTCTCGCTGCGATGTAAACTCTTGTATCTCTTACCGGTTTGCTTATTTTGAAAGTAGCCGTAGATACATTTTGGTCTCTAAAATCCAGTTTTACCGTAGAATCCTCTACCGTCACGCACACCGTTCCATTGAAATCCCTATAATCGCTCCCATCGCACTTCAGCGAAGCGATGGTTAGATTGAAATCTTGATTGACTATTTTGGTGGAGATGTTTCTGTCGTTTTTATCTCTAAAAGTATCCCATGCATCGAATTTATAACAACACTGGCACACTCTTTGAGTGTCGTCGAAATTTTTTCCCGCTTTTTCTTTGTCGTAGAGCTCCTCTACTTGCTTAGCGGTCAGAGCACTTGAGAAAACTTTTACCTCGTCTATATAACCGTTCCACAAGTCGTTTCCATCACCGACCCCTTTCCATTCACTATCACCTATCATAAAATTGTAATCGGAGGCTATCACCTTGTTTTTGACGCTCTTTACTTTCTTTTTTTCACCATTAATATATATTTTTAAATATTTACCATTGTAAGTTCCGACAACATGTGTCCAAACGTTTTTGTCTACCGCCACTCCAACACTATTACGATACCAATCTTCAATAGAAAAACACACTCTCCCATTTTCATCTCGATAAAGATGAAACCCTTCCTTCCAATCTGCATCAGCTTGAATAGCGATTACCGCCCACCTGTTATCCCCTGTAGGTTTTATCCAAGCCGAAACCGTTATCTCTCCTGCGCTGTTCCCTTTTTTATACTCTTTTAACGGTTTGCCGGCGTTTATGTAGCTTTTTTTGTTGGCATCGAAACTTCCGACACGACACAAGCCACCACCGGCGGTTTTTGCGGTTTCGATCTTCGCTTCGTTGTAAGCTGTTGCATTGTACTCTCCTTGCTGGTCTATCACCTCGCCTGTAGTAGCGCTCCATTCACAGCTATCCATTCGGTATTCCACTATCGGATCGGGTATCGTTGCTAAAACCGGTAAAGAAAACAAACATAGAATCAAAAATATCCGCATAATCGACCTTGAAAAGATAATCAATCAATGATATCACTTTGGGGATTAAAAAAAAATTAGAAGAGGAAGTTTTATATTTGCAGATGGTGTTCGGGAGAGGATTTGAACCTCCGACCACTACGATGTCAACGTAGTGCTCTACCCCTGAGCTACCCGAACTTTTGTTTGTGGAGTGGAATTTTAGCGAATCGAAACTTAAAAAACGTTGTAACGAAGAAAAAAAACTGAAGAAAAAAAATATTTTCTAAAAAAAAGCGATTTTGATTTCGTTTTACGTTAAATTTAGGTTTAGTAGTAGTATAATTTCAGCAACGAAATTATTCAATGCCAGAAGGTAAACTACAATGAGTATAGCCACACAACTCCAAGAGCTTGGGTTAAGCGACATCCAAGAAGTTTTCTACAATCTCAGCTACGATGAGCTCATCGACCATGAACTGAAAAACGGTGAATGCAAAATGACCTCCAGCGGTGCCACCGCAGTCGATACCGGCATCTTCACCGGACGAAGCCCAAAAGACAAGTATTTCGTCGATCGCGACCCTTCCAACCGCTACATTGCATGGGGGGACGTCAATCAGAAGATATCGCCGGAAGTGTTCGCCGAGCTTTTCGAAACGGCGAAAAAAGAGCTTAGCGGCAAAAAACTCTACGTTATCGATGCCTATGCAGGTGCAAGCCAAGCTTCAAGAAGAAACGTACGCTTCGTTTCCGAAATAGCGTGGCAGGCACATTTTGTCAAAAACATGTTCATTCGACCAAGTGAAGAGGAATTGGCGGAGTTCAAACCCGACTTCACTCTTTTGAACGCTTGCAAAGCGGTAGATGACAAGTGGAAAAAACACGGTCTCAATTCGGAAGTGTTCGTCGCATTCGATGTGGAGGAAAACATCGCCATCATCGGTGGAACATACTACGGCGGAGAGATGAAAAAGGGTATATTCTCCATGATGAACTACTGGCTGCCGCTTGAGGGGAAACTCTCTATGCACTGCTCGGCAAACGTGGGTAAAGAGGGGGATACGGCACTCTTTTTCGGACTTTCCGGAACCGGTAAAACGACCCTTTCTACCGACCCTAACAGAAAACTTATCGGGGATGACGAACATGGATGGGACGACGAGGGAGTTTTCAACTTCGAGGGTGGATGCTACGCAAAAGTGATCAACCTCGACCCGGAAAGCGAACCGGAAATCTTCAACGCCATTAGAAGAAACGCTCTTTTGGAAAACGTCGTTTACGACGAAGACGGCGTCGTCGATTACGAAGATGGAAGCAAAACCGAAAATACCCGTGTTTCCTACCCGATAGAGCACATAGAAAACCACCAACCAAGCTTGATGGCGGGACACCCTAAAAACATCATTTTCCTTACAGCCGATGCGTTTGGTGTTCTCCCTCCGGTTTCAAAACTTACGCGTGAGCAAGCTATGTATTATTTCCTAAGCGGATACACGGCGAAAGTTGCGGGAACCGAGCGTGGTATAACCGAGCCTGTCGCTACGTTTAGCGCATGTTTTGGAGAGGCGTTCTTGCCGCTTCATCCAACGGTCTATGCGAAACTCCTCGGTGAAAAAATCGACAAACACGACGTCAACGTTTACCTTGTCAACACCGGTTGGACAGGTGGCGGATACGGCGTTGGAAAACGGATGAGCATCAAAGACACTCGCGCGTGTATCAATGCCATACTCGATGGCACTATCAACGACAGCGAGTTCGACGTTACCAAAACGTTCCGACTGCATGTACCGAAAAAACTCGGTGAAATCGACCCTAAAGTTCTCAACCCGAGAGAAGCGTGGGCGGACAAAGAAGCGTTTGATGCAACTCGCGACAAGCTCGCTCAGATGTTCATAGACAACTTCAAAAAATACCAAAGCGAAGACAGCGAATTCGACTTCTCCGCTGCCGGTCCGAAAATCGAATCGTAAGGAAAAGCGATGGAACACTACGCCCTGAAACTTCGAGAACACAGCCTCAAAGCGACTCCGCAAAGAGCCGCCATAGCCGAAGCACTCGATACCTACGGGCATCTTAGTGTAGAGGAGCTTTACGAGATACTTCGTAAAAAGTTCGCCTCCCTCTCCCTTGCGACTATTTACAAGAACATCCACATTATGCTTGAAAACGCTTTCGTTTCCGAAGTGAAACTACCGGGACAAAAAAGCGTTTACGAGCTAACGAAAGAAGCCCATGCACATTTGCAGTGCACCAACTGCCACACCATCGAAGATATAGCGCTCGATATGGAATGCCTGCTTTCCCAAGCGAAGACGAAAACCGACTTCGATGTACAAACCGCCAACCTCGTTCTTAGCGGGCTTTGCAAAAAGTGCCGCTAAAGCGGACGCGGTTTTTAAGTGCCTAATCAGCACATATTCGCTACAATTACCCACTTACTTTTTCAAGGATATACACAATGAGAGGTTACAAGATTTTTGCCGGAAGTGCGAGTACGGAGTTTGCCAAAGAGGTTTGTTCCATCCTCGACGTGCCAGTTGCCAAAGCGGATATCAAACGTTTTAGTGATGGTGAAATAAGCGTGCAAATCAGCGAAAGCGTCCGCGGTCGCGATGTGTTCATCATCCAAAGTACGGGAGCTCCATCGAACGACAATCTTATGGAGCTTTTGATCATGGTAGATGCGCTTCGCCGCTCTTCGGCTTCGAGCATTACCGCCGTCATCCCCTACTTCGGATACGCAAGACAAGACAGAAAAGCGGCTCCAAGAGTACCCATAACCGCAAAACTCGTCTCCGATATGATAGAAACCGCAGGAGTGGACAGAGTCGTTACGATGGACTTGCACGCAGGGCAGATTCAAGGCTTTTTCGACATTCCGGTCGATAACCTGTATGGCTCTATCGCGTTTGAAAACTACATCAGAAGCAAAAACCTCAAAAACCCCATCATCGCATCACCCGACATCGGCGGAGTTGCCAGAGCGAGGTACTTCGCAAGCCGTTTAGGACTCGAGATGGTCATCGTCGATAAACGGAGAGAAAAAGCCAATGTCGCCGAAGTTATGAACATTATCGGCGATGTTGAGGGAAAAGACGTCATAATGATAGACGATATGGTCGATACGGCAGGAACGATGGTCAAAGCGGCAACGGCACTCAAAAACAAAGGTGCTACAAGCGTGATGGCGTGTGCCACACACCCCGTTCTTAGCGGTAAAGCGTACGAAAATATCGAAAACGGAGAATTGGACGAACTCATCGTTACCAACACACTCGTCTCGCAACCTTGTAAAAAAATCTCCGTACTTAGCGTCGCTCCCGTTTTTGCGGAAGTGATTCGCCGAGTCTATCACAACGAGAGCGTCAATTCGCTTTTTGCATAGGAAAACGATGGACAATATACGAAACTTCTCCATCATCGCCCATATCGACCACGGTAAAAGCACCTTGGCAGACCGCATCATCCAAGAGTGCGGAGCGGTGAGCGAACGGGAAATGACCTCTCAAATGATGGACACGATGGAGATAGAGCAAGAGCGCGGTATCACCATCAAAGCGCAATCGGTCAGGCTCGATTATGTCAAAGACGGCAAGCACTACGTTCTCAACCTTATAGACACTCCCGGACATGTCGATTTCAGTTACGAAGTGAGCAAATCTTTGGCTTCATGTGAAGGAGCGCTCCTCATCGTCGATGCCGCTCAAGGGGTCGAAGCACAAACGATCGCCAACGTTTACCTCGCACTCGACAACGACCTCGAGCTTATCCCAGTCATCAACAAAATCGACCTCCCCGCGGCCGATCCCGACAGAGTCGCCGAAGAGATAGAAGAAGCCATAGGGATAGATGCGACCGATGCCATTTTGACCTCTGCAAAAACCGGTCAAGGTATCCGTGAGCTACTCGACGCCATTGTCGATCGCATTCCAGCTCCATCGGGGGATATAGAAGCTCCGACACGCGCCATCATCTACGATAGTTGGTTCGATAGCTATCTTGGAGCGCTCGCACTTGTAAGGGTGTTTGACGGCAGTATAAAGAAAAAACAGACCATCAAATTCGTTAGTAGCGGTATAGAGCATGAAGTACTCGATTTGCAGTATCCGCATCCTTTGAAAAAACTAAAAACGGACGAAATAAAATCGGGTGAGATAGGGATTGTCGTTCTTGGTATCAAAGATGTAAGTGTCATCAACGTCGGCGATACCATAACCGATGCGAAAAACCCAACCAAGTACCCCATAGAAGAGTACGAACCGGCAAAACCGTTTGTTTTTGCGGGACTTTACCCCATAGATACCGACAAATTCGAAGACCTGCGCGAAGCGCTTGAAAAACTCAAGCTCAACGACAGCTCGCTAAGCTACGAGCCTGAAACTTCGGTCGCTCTTGGGTTTGGGTTTCGAGTCGGATTTTTGGGTATGTTGCATATGGAAGTGGTCAAAGAGCGGCTCGAGCGGGAATTTGGACTCGATCTCATCGCGACCGCGCCGAGTGTTGTGTATCATGTATATCTCAACGACGGTACGATGATAGAGGTGCAAAACCCAAGCGAACTGCCAGACCCTAGCAAAATAGACCATATAGAAGAGCCTTACGTCAAAGCGACCGTCATTACCCCTAACGAGTACCTGGGGAACATTATGAACCTGCTTGTCTCCAAGCGCGGCATACAGGAAAAGATGACCTACCTCAACGAAGACCGCGTTTTGCTCGAATACGCCATACCGATGAACGAGATAGTAGTCGATTTCTACGACACCCTCAAGTCTATCTCCAAAGGGTATGCAAGCTTCGATTACGAACCAAGCGAATACAGAACCGGCGAGCTTGTCAAACTCGATGTCAGAGTCGCCGGAGAAGTGGTCGATGCTCTAAGTGTCATCGTTCCAAAAGAAAGCGCTCAATCACGCGGACGCGCACTTGTAAAGAACATGAAAGAGATAGTTCCAAGACAACTTTTCGAAGTTGCCATTCAAGCAAGCATCGGAAACAAGATAATCGCTCGAGAAACCGTCAAATCGATGGGCAAAAACGTAACGGCGAAATGTTACGGTGGAGATATCACCCGTAAGCGAAAACTACTCGAAAAACAAAAAGCGGGTAAAAAACGGATGAAGGCAATAGGAAAGGTGCAGTTGCCGCAAGAGGCGTTTATGTCGGTTTTGAAGATGGATTCTTAGACGAATGAAAGCTAAAAACACTTGCACCTTTCCTTCTTTGCGAAGCAAAAGCTTTAGTGAGATGAATTGCGAAAGGGACTTGTTCCTTTTGCAAGAAGAGATAAAACGACAAAAGGTGCAGTTGCCGCAAGAGGCGTTTATGTCGGTTTTGAAGATGGATTCATAAAGGGAAAAGTGTGAAATGCCTTATGTGTCAAAGTTTCGCTTTGACGCATATTTGCAAAACTTGCCAAAAAAATTTTTTACAACCTTCCATTAACAGACGTATCCTTCCAAGCGGTGTGGAGGTCATCTCTTTCTACCGCTACAACGAAATCAAAAAACTACTTCATACCAAACATACCGACCTTGGGTATCACATCTACACCCTTTTGGCAAAAAACTCTTTCGTCCCTTTTGGTAATGCCCTGCAAATCGATGAAAAAGTTGCCATAATCGCTATTGACGACAATCCAAAAGAACTCTATTCCCATACCGCTATTCTGGCTAAATCTTTGCAAAACGTTCAACTGCACTACTACCCATCACTTCTTAGAGCCAAAAACGATGTTTCGTATTCCGGAAAATCGAAACAATTTCGTCTGCAAAACCCAAGAGAGTTTCACTTTGAAAGGTTCGAAGAAAATCTCTGCGTACTCGTCGATGACATCATCACGACGGGAACTACCCTTAGCGAAGCCATCACGACGATGCGAACCAACGACAAAGAAGTGCTTATTTGCCTGACGCTGGCAGACGCTAAAAGCTAGCGACTCTTTGAATAAACCAAAATGTAGCGATAAATCCGACTCCATAAGCGATAAGTCGTTTCGGTACGCCTACTTTGTAAGTATGTAGCAGCGTAAAACATGCCAAAACGACGAGAATGAACATTATCTGTCCCAACTCTATACCGATATTGAAAGAAAAAAGAGCAAGCGCCATATCATCATGGGGCAATCCTATCTCTTTGAGTGCGCTTGAAAACCCCAAACCATGCAGTAAACCGAAAATGAAAGCGATATATTCAAGGTGTTGTTTCGTTATCGTTTTTTCAGGCACAAGAAGCTCTCTAGCTAGAAAAACGATACTAAGCGCAATCATGGATTCGACGAATTTCGAAGGAATCGTGATTATATCGAACACAGCAAGCGCTAACGTGATCGAATGGGCAAGAGTAAATGCACTGACGGCAAAAAAAAGCCGTTTAAGGTTTTTCGCCAACAGAAGCATCGAAAGAACGAACAGAAGATGGTCGTATCCGGTAAGGATATGCCAAACGCCTAATTCGATATACTCCAGCATATACTCCGGCGTCGTATTTTCTTTTGTCACTTTGACAAACGGTGTGGTAGAACGAAGTAACGCTTTTTGGGTAAAATCTTTGCTTCGATAGCTAAACGCCACCCCTTTGTCCGAACGCACGAGCCCTTCGATCCAAAGACGCTTTCCAAGCATCCCCTCTTTTCCGCACCACATCGTGAAATCTTGAATGACGAACCCTAGCTCGTAGCGTTTCGAACCGGTTTGCAAAATACGGCAACTCTGCGGATAATGAATAGAGATAGGTTTTGCACTCGCATCTTCAAGCGGTTTTTTGTAAACGACCAAGAGTGTGGTATCTTCGTTTTGAGCGATGTCTATGTAAGATAAACCCGTTTGGTGTGCAAAAAGCGTCTGTATCACAAATAAAATGAAAAAACTAATTTTCATAATCCAACTCATATCTGCTAAGAATCTTTTTGAGTCTCGCTTTTTTGTTCGTTTGATGAAGATGATTTACATAATCGTTATAAACACGATATTCGACCCTATCAAAAGGAAGTTTTTTACCGAGTTTGTCGTACTTGAGTATATAGACAAGCACCATGCCCTCTTTCGTATATACCGGTCCACTCCACGTTTTTTTCGGTAATGCCAAAATCTTCTGACGCGCAAGTCTGCCAAAACGGTCTTCTATCTGTTGCGGGGTTTGATTTTCAAATTTTATCAACGGGAGTTTTTCAAGCGGCAAGAACCAAACCGCTTGCCTTAGTTGCTCCGAAAGCTCTTTTGAAAGAACATGCAAAACAACGAAACTCAAACGTTTCTTTTCACTATAATCTTCTCCATGCGCTTTGTAATAATTTTCTAACTGAATTTCGTTCGGTTCTTGAAAAGTTTTTTGATTCAATAACAGTTCCATTTTCGATAAAAGACGCTTTTTTATCTGCTCATCCTCTTTTTCCAGCCCTAAAGCATACGCTTCACTTAAAAGAACGTCTTGCAAAAAAACATTTTCCACAAGCAAATCGAGTTCATTTTTCGTCGGCTGTCTATGAGTTTTTTGATAAAAATCGTTTTGCAATTCTTTTATATCGTATTGAGTGAACGTGATAGCTTTTTTCTGTATCGCTACCGTATTTTTCGGTGCGACACTTTGGTAGTATAGAAAAACGAGTCCTCCAAAAAGAAGGAAATGTACAAGTGGTTCTTTTATCAATTTTTTCATCGTGCACACCGTATAGAGATATCGATCTTGTTTACAGGGAAAACAAACCGATGAATCGTTCCTTTATGCTCGGCAACGATAGGTAAGTGGGAAAATGTCGCTTGACATTTGGAATCGTAATATAACTCCACTTTTTGGTTGACGTATCCACTAAAAAAGAATCTCGTAGTATTATCGTCATAAGTACGTTTTAGATAACCGTTCGCACTGATAACATAAGGTGGTGTAGCGTTTCGATCTGTTTTATACTTGGAAAAATCAAGTATATACGATGATATATTCGTGTCGTTATCGAGCGCTATGTAGAGATCGTCATTATGATGCATATAACCGACGATACCGGGATTGTGCTCGAGGCTCGGAGTGAAGTTGGCTTTGTCTACACGAATCGTTTTGAGATGTTGCATGCCACTGACAAGCCATTTGTTTTTCTCCTTGGCTATAGAAATCTCATACAGATTTTGCACTTTAGGAATATACTCCGTAGTATAGATAGGGAAGATACGTTTTTGCGAAAGTGCGTAGTTAAAGACATATTGAAGTGCCTTGAGCGAAGCGTCTTTGGAGCCGGAATAAAGATGGTAATAGACATCTATTGGTTTGAAACGGCGTGGAGAGTCGGTAAGTTCGAAAGTTTGCGTAACACGTTTGAAGCCCCAAAACGGCCCCAACCAATCGTTAGTAAAGACATTTTCATTCTGTTGTCCCGTATAAACTTGCGTAAACCCGCTTCGCTGCAATCCAAAAGGAGCGATTCGAGAAAGCCAAGGAGCTGTTTTGATGATGGTCGTATCTCCGCCGTTGATATTTAAAATATTATTTTTATACACGAATGAAAGTGCGTTGAGCCTTGGAGAACAATCACCACTCCAAAAAACACTACGCGCTTTTTTGGTACTGTTTGCATCCAAAAAATGGGTATCGATATATTCCAACGGAGCTTTGAGCTCGTTGTATAAACTAAAGTGATATCCTTTTGGCTTGAGTCTGTAACGCGGATCGAGGTCTCCGTCTTTCGTGATTTTTCCCCAAAAGAACGTATGGGTATAGGTATGGGTTGCCGGTTCGACATTAGGAAGTGAAAAAATCTCTTTAGTAATTCTTTTGGCATCTTGTGCATACTGTGGATACAGCCCTTTAGGATCTATCTCCGAACCGATCACCGAAACCGAGTGGGGGATTTTATATGGTTTTAATATTTTTTCATATATCTCTTCGGCGGCGAATCTCTCTTTCTTTCCTTCGACACGACTGAAGAAACCGTCTCCGTCGATATGGGTAAAAAGGAGTCTCGATCCGTTTTGCGTAGTGGGATCGGGAACGATAAGCGGTTGTAGATTCAGTGCTCGTCGAAAAAACGAAAATGGATCAGTAACCCATATATTTTCATTCTCGACATTGAGCATATACGCCTCGTTGACGATATAGCCACCCCATGGAGTGAGCGCGGCCGGGATAGAAACCGTGTCGTCGATATTTTTATACATCAACAAAGGTACAGCATCAGATGTATCGAGTGCGATTTGGTCTCCTCCCGTAAAAAGCGGTGGATTGATTTCGTAACCCATCATAGGAGCTTGATAGAGTAGTTTTTTTCTCAGTTTATTTTTTTTCGTAACCACTATACCCAACGAAGCAAGTTCGTTTTTTTTGAGTTCGATCCCGAAATTGTTTACAAAACAGAACTTTATACCGCCTCGTCGCAATGAATTCAGCCATTTTACGAACCGTTTTTTATTGCGGTAATAATCTTGCAACCATATGATCACACCCGCATAACGGCGTAATTCTTTGGTAGAAGGGAGCGGTTTGGTAGAGATATCGTAAAACACTTGTTTATATCCCATATATTCCAAAACGGTACCACCGTATTGATGCGCTTCTAACAGTATCCTATCGAGCCGTTCCTCGCTTATGATAGTAAGTACTTCCCGTTTGAGAGCATTTTTAGTCGAATACCCATAAATATCGAGCGATTTGACACTTACATACGGAATCAATCCTTTTAAACGCAGTCTTTCGACAAGCTTAGGAGCTTCTATATCGAGTCTGGTTAGAGGCAAATAATCGACAACGATAATATCTTTACCGTATTTTTTGATTTTCTCTATTTGAATATCGAGCCATTTTCTATCCTCTTCCGTTACGGAAGCATAATCGAGCTTTTCCCCTTTGAGCCCATAAGCGTAAGATTCGAACAAAACCGCTTCGATACTGTCGTGTATCCGGTCGATAATTTCAAATCCCCTATTGACGATGAGTTTACTTTGAGGATAACGCCTGTGAAATTCATTGATAAAACCTGCTAAGGCGTTTTCGCATCGATGTCGTTGCGACGGTGTCTTTGCATACATTTGATACGAATCTAATGTATCGAAAAAAAAGTTTTGCACCCCTTTTTTTCGAAGAGGTTCGATAAAATATTTGAAGATGAATTCTCGATACTCCTTATTGGTAATATCGAGTATATCGCTTTTCCAAGCTTTGTTGTAAGCTTTAATCCATTTTTTCTTTATATGTCTATACTGAGGGATATTTTTGTCTATTTCCCCTATACTTACATAAACATACACTTTATCTTTATAAAGTCTAAAGCCCGGGGTATAAGGATCGATCGAATACGGCTGCGTAATAATATAGTCATGGATTCCTACCATAGGGTAGGAGATGTCATTTCCGTAGTAAACAATGGCACTTTTATCTTTAAGAGAGCCATACAGCGCCGAACACAATACCAAAACAATCAACAACAATCGCATCTTTTCCCTTATGGATGAAAATACATAAACTCGTAATCGAGATAGAACTCTATAATTTTATCATTTATTCCCTGTAAAAATTCACTATAGCTCATGCCCACACTCAAATGATCTTGATGCCATACCTTTCCACCCGCTCCGACTTCCACGGCATACGTATAGTCATCGAGCACACTATTGTAAAAATAACCTACTTGAAAGTAAGGGCGCCAAACTCTTGTGTAAAGATGACGGTTTTGCATACCGTATGCAAGACTCATCCCGTAAGAATAGAAATCATCTGTCAACACTTGAAAATTCTTCGATTGTATTTCATCTATAACCCCTTTGGAACCCTCTTCTTCGTTATACAAACCTTTATCGAAAAGCGCTCCTATTTGTATATCCGGGTACCCGCTATGAAGCGTATAGTTCAAAGCGGTTCGAAAATAGTTACTATCTCCAACATATACATTATCATCGGAAGTGTAGCGACTGTAATCGTAATAGAACTCACATAAAGTAGAAGGAAGTACCGCCCAACTTATACGAGGTGCTATAAAATCTTTCTTCCCCGCGACAAGCAGCTGGATCGATTCCAAGGCATTTTTATTCTTCGCTACTTCTGCAGCAATACGAACCGTATTTGTCAGTCGGTATTCCCCTTGAATATCGGCTTCGAAGTAACTCCTCATCTTCTTGTGGTAAAAAAGACCCACTTTAAGCATCCCTTTGTCGAAACGTTTTTGCACTCCACCGCCTACTTCGAAAAGTTTCGAGGGAACATGGACAAACATCGCCTTGTCAAGCGAAGTCGGTTTCGAGTAACGCAGATGCTCATAAATCGAATACCCTTGCGCAAGGTAGTTTTCGTTGTTGATGCGAATATATTTTTGCAACAAAGGTTCTCGATCGTAATATGCCACTTTTGACTCGAATCGATCACCCCGTTTTTTACTTAATTCGATATGTTTAATATACACATTTTGATTTTTTTGATTTTTACTCATTCCCTCAAAAGCGATCGTTTGAGCGAGTGCCGTTTGCCCGTCTTTATCGGCTGCTTGCACACTATCTCCCATAGAGAGTTGCGTAAGATAGAGATCGAGCAAGTCTTCTATACGACTATGATCGTCAAAAACGATCGCATCGCTAAAACGAGCCCACAACTCTTTTTTGGGCATCTTGTAGTAAATTTTATGCGATTTTTCGTACGCTTTTTTATCGATTGCCCATGAATATTTTATCTCGTAATAGTCTTGTTTTTTGAGATACTTTTTCGCTTTTTTCAGTTTTTTCTCAAACTTGTCCGGAGGAAGAACGTACATCGCCGCACGAAGATAACTCGACCAAAAGGAGGAACTTTCTTTTAGGTTGGGGTATTTAACCAAATCGTTTTTCATCGAAGAAACGATATCGAGCATCAGTGTTTTGAATCCTTCTTCGTTATTTTGTATCTGGTAGATATAAGCTTGCAAAAATTTGAATTGAATCGTTTGGGTGATCGGATCGTCGATTCGGCGAAGAAGATTCGTATAATAAGCAGCTTTGTTGACATCGTTCAAGTAAAAATACGCAGATGCCAGAGGAAAGTAAAAACTCGGTGTCAAATCGTAATCTTGCTCTATCTCAAAAAGCATCTCTTTTAGTGCCCTATCTTCACCTAAATCGATCAAAAACCATAACAACGAAAGCCGTATTTGATAGTTGTTTTTATCAAGTTCGAGCGCTCGCAACATGTATTCTTTAGCGAGAAGTTTTTTGTCAAGATTCGCATAGGTCTGCGACTTTATCATCCAGTACATAGCATCTTTGACAAGAGGAGAAGTAGTTTCATCGATCCCATCAAGAACAGTTTTCAGCTCCTTGAAATGTTGTGAACGCAAAGCGTCGTTCGCGTAAGTATAAAAAAGATACGTCAAACGATATTTCTCAAATCCTTGTTTTGCCATTTTCGCCGCAAGCTTTGGGTGTTGATTCTGAAAATAGTACATAGCCCGTTCATAATCTACAATCCGCCCCTCTTTTTCTTGTATAGTTTTGTAAGACGCCAAAGCGGCGTCTTCCGTATGTTGCAGGTACCACCCTAAGTCACTTTTAAGATGCTCGTACGCGATGAAATCTTTCGTTTTGTTGTTATCGCCTACACTTGTGTTGACATCAGCCAATGCGGCATATGCTTTAGGGACATTTCGTATTATATAGTAATAACGTGCAAGCAACAATGCATCGGTATATGTGTAAGGTTTTTGCGCTTCCAAAAGATCGACATATTTTTTCGCCAATTCGAGATTTCCCATCTCCAGAGTCGTTTGCAACGCTTTTCTAATATATTTTGTATCTTTAGTTCGTTCGAACTTGGCTTCGAACAGTGTAAGAATCTTTTGAGGTTCACCTATTTTTTTGTAGATGAAATCAAGAAGCTCGAGGTTTTTATCGCTAGGGTCTCTGTTGTAACGATTGAGCACTAATGGCTCCACTTGTTCGTATTGATACACGGATAAACCGTAATCTACAAGTCTCTTTTCCACTTTCGGATCTTGGGAAAGCGCATATACCCGCTTGAGATAATGCATCGCTTGGGGCGTTTTATTGCTCCATTGCAGCGTATCGGCCATTTTTTTGTTCCAATATACCGAATTTGGATATTTTTTTACGGCGAAGGAAGCCACTTTAAGTGCATTTTCCAAATCTTTCGAATAAATAAAAGAAAGATAGAGCATTTTTAATTCGTTATCACTATAATCGTTTTTATGAAAATATTTTCTTTTGCGTTGTTTAAAAATCTTTTCATTCGATATGGACGGTTTTTTTCGCGTTATTTCGATAAGTAAATTACGGTTTTTATAACTTTGAGTATCTGAAAATCGATATTTGTACGTTGTCGCCAAGGAAGCTTTTTTATAGTTTTTTTTCAGTTCGTTCAAAAGCGGTTTAATCTCCTCTACCGTATCGTAACAACCGCACCGAACCGTCAATACACCACCTATGTGGAGCGTTTTACAGAGCTTTGGATACGTGTTTTTCTCTATATTTCTCAAAGCTTCTTTGCTATAGGGCGCACTCAGTAATTGAACGGTGTAGCAGCTTTTATCCGATTTAGCGAACATTATCGTTGCCAGAAACAAAAAAAAGAGTAATCGCATCGTTTTACCTTATATATTTTCTTTTTAGAATTTTTTTAGCGAGCGAATGAGCCAAATCAAGTCGTCCGGACGCCATATATACATCAAGCATAAACTCCCTCATTGTTTTATCATTGATAAACTCGTTTTCATGTTTTTTCACCAACAATGCTGCAGCTTCAAGATAGTTACCGGCTCTAAGCGCATTGACCGCTTTTTTAAAATAGGTTTGTCTTTGCTCTTTATCAACCACTTTTCCCATAATATCCAAATATGCTTTGGAGGCTCTTGTATACTGGCGGCGCATCAAATAAAAATCTGCCAATAATTTGAAAAATTTTATATTTCGTTTCGATTCGCTCTGCAATAATGCTGCAACGTCCGAATACCGTTTTTGATTCATCAAAAGATAGTACTTCGCCATTACCCAGTATTGATGTTGCTGTTTGTCATAACGTAACAATGCATCTACATACCGATTCGCATCTTCGCTTCGATGCAGTTGTTGCGCAAGATAAAAACCGTCTTGAAGGTATTTAAGATCGGTGGGATGTGTCTTTATGAGTTGTTTTATAAAAAAATATCTAGCATACGGAAGCTGGACAAAAGTCGCTTCTTCGTACCATTTTTCATAATCTTTATCGTAAAGATGCAACGAAAAAATCCGAAGAAAAAGCAAACGCATTTTTGCCAAAAGTTCTTTTTTTTCTTCACCCTTGTCGGTTTGAAAATATTTTCGCTTCAATACATCGTAAGTAAGCAACGTCGCTTCATCGGAAACTTTTTTCTTCTTGACAAGTCGCAGTTTTTCAAGTAATCCCAAGGCGAAATCCAAATCACCTTTTTGAATCGCCATCTTGACAAGAATCATCTTCAAAGAAGGGTTTTTTGGATCTTTGAGAATAAGATTTTGCAAATAGGTCATACTCAATTCATAATCCGTATCTTGCGAAAGGATTTGCTGTTTGAGCAAGTCTTTAGGATACAGCGCAAACAGTATAAAAGAAAATACGAAAAATATAAAAAGAAGCTCTTTGTAAGAAATTACAAAGAGTTCCTCTTCGTTATTTGCATGATACATCGGTTATAGCCTTGTGTGTCGTAAACTGAAAAGATACGGTAGTATCATCTATCTGTTTGAAAGAGGAAGGTTTTGGAACGGTATCGACCTTGCACCCTTTAGGTATATGCAACATCAATGACAAATCGACATGTCCGCTCCACTCTATACGGGTAGTATAATTACCTTTTATATAATGTTTGACGGCGCCGTTTGCAGAAATCACATAGGGAATATTCGGCATCTCTTTTTGTAAAGAAAAAGTATGTGTAGATTTTGGAGCCAAACTAAAATAGGTATCGTTGTTGATTTTTCTTTTTCCAAGGAGTGTCTTGGTATCGGTATACCCTACATCATCATCACAGAACTTAAGTGTTCTTAAATTTTTCGTTCCGCTAACAAGATAACTATCTCCTTCATTGGCGATCGATATTTCGAAATAATCCATCACTTTTTTAACGAACTCCGAAGTGAAAATAGGAAATACGTCCTGCTTGATCGCATAATCATAGACATATTTGAGCGCATTCAGCGATGCTCTTTTCGAACCGGAATAAAAATGGTAGTAGATGTCGATCGGTTTGAGACGGCGTGGTTTGTCGGTAAGTTTGAACGTTTGCACCACTTTTTTAAACCCCCAAAACGGTCCAATCCAGTCGTTGGTAAAAACATTTTCGTTTTGCTCTCCGGTATATATCTGATAATACCCTCCCCGTTCAAGACCGAGCGGAGCTACATTTGTCAAATACGGTTGCGCATATGTTATAGTCGTATATCCTCCATTAATATTTAAAAGATTGTTTTTGTACACCACTTCAAGCGCATTTTTTCTCGGACTACAATCTCCACTCCAAAACACGCTACTTGCTATGGGCTTTTTCCCTTTTGGATACAAATCTTCCATGATATAATCAAGCATGCCTTTGATTTCGTATGTGAGATTGTAATCGTACCCTTTAGGCTTCAAACGATATTTAGGAGACAAATCTCCGTCTTTTGTGATTTCACCCCAAAAGAAAGTATGGGTAAAAGTGTGTGTCGCTCCTTCGATATTCGGTAAGCGAAATATTTTTTTCGTCAATTTCAAAAGACGGGGAGAGAGTTTTGGGTACAGACCGTTAGGCATAATTTCCGCACCTATGACCGAAACGGAAATAGGAATATCGTAACGAGAGAGAATATCTCTATAAATCGTGTCTCCGGAGACAAGGTCGGGATCGAACTCTACCGTATTCATTATCCCATCACCGTCAATGTGACTAAAAAGATAGCGTCTTCCGTTTTCGGTCGTCGTATCGGGTGCTGGAAGTTTTTCTAGACGAAGCCCTTCTTTGAAAAATAAAAACGGATTGATGATCCAAATGTTTTGATCTTCGAATTCGAAAATGAAACTTTCTCGTAGCGCATAACCTCCCCACTCGGTAATAGCTGCAGGAACACTGACATCACCGAAATTATCTTGTATTTGTATAAGCGGTTTCGCGTTATGCGGTATCAGATAAAGGCTATCTCCACCCCCTAGTATCGGAGCGGTTTCAAAACCTATCATCGGATCCTTATATATGATTTTGCGTTGTGTAACAAATCCTTTTGCTTCAGAAAGATCGATACCGAGCTGTCCAAGAAGCATTTGATCGATATTGGAGCCGAAATTGTCAAGAAATAGCGTTTTTATACCGATTTTATTTAGTTGTATAACCCATTCGAAAAGTTTATCGGGGTACGGATAATCCCCGTAAAGCCATATCAGCACACCCTTATAATGCAACATCTCTTTTAAATCGGGCAACCCGATGTTAATATCGTGCATTTTTTCTATATATCCATAATGTTCCAAAGCGATTGCACCGTATTGATGTACCGGTTGAACTATGGCATCTGCTTTATTTAAATCCACTAAAGCTAAAATCTCTCGCTTTAAAGCGTTTTTATTCGATACACCATAAATATCGTAATCGTTCGTAGTATAAAAAACTATGATATGGTCATATTTCGAAAATTTCAAAACATCTTTTTTTGCATTTTCGATATCTGCATACAAAGGTTGCACCAAAGCACTTTTGAACGTTCGTATCCAAATGACATCGACGTTGAAATGACTCGCTTTCTTTTCTACTGAAGAGATATTTACGAGTTTTTCTTTCGTCGCTATTGCTTTTACATAAGGATAAATTGCACTTATTTCCTTTATATCCGTTTGAACGACCAGTTTCGAATCGGGATAATGCGCCGTGATGTTTTGCAATAACTTTTTTAGTTCATTCTCTCTTATCTCATGCGTTACAAGATAAAAGTTTTTAAAATTTTTCTTGGTTGCAGATTCTATCTGTTTCAATACCTGCAGTCTATCCGATATATCGATATAAGCGTAAATTTTTTCGTTATAGAGTCTAAAACCGTGACGATACGGATTGACTTTTTTCGGATTGAGTACGATATAGTCATGTATTCCAACCATAGGATATGAAACGTTTTCTTGCAGATAAATCATTGCGCTACGATGTGTCAATGAAGCCAAAAGCGACCCCACACAAATAAAAAGTAGTAAAAAAAGTTTACTGCAACATAAACGTTTCATAAGTCAAATCCTTCATTTCATCACGTATCATAAGCAAACTGAGTAAAAATACTATCAGAAGCGATACTGCATAACCGTAACCGAAAAATGACGGCCCAAGCTCTATAGAAATCAGCGTCAACGAACCGTTGAGAACGAAAAAAGCTATCGAGAGCCACATCGCCTCTTTTTTTCTATCAAGATAATATAAAAACGCTTGTACGGACATAAAAGCAAGCTGCAACATCGCTCCGATGGTCAATATATAAAAAAGTCCGAGATAAAGTTTGGAAATATGTAAAATATCGAAAAAATAAGGAGCTGTCAAGAACAGCAGCACATCCACAATCCCTTGTATCATAATAATCTCTTCGATGGCATGACGGATGATGGTTACCATTTCATTTTTATATTTGTTGATCACTCCAAGCGTTCCGCCGTTGCGAACAGCGTCGTAGTAGAAATCGTACTTTTCCGCAAAATCGGATTCGAGACGGAAAAAGAAAATTGCCATACCGGGTAAAATCGAAAGATATGCCAAGAAAATAGGCATATCGTAAACGACCGAAGCGTTCAACTTTCCTATAACTTCATGTCCGGTCGCCGGATGGTACCAAAAGATGAACTTATCGACCCAAGCTCCCAAATTGTAAAACAAACCGGCAAGTGCGAGCGTCCAGTAAAAGTTTGGTGCATAGAAAAAATCGACTCGCATAAAACGGGTCGAATCGTAACTTTTAATGATATAGGTCATCAGTAAAGTAAGCAGCAAAAGATTACCGAAAAAAAAGATTAACATCAGCTTCTCGATCGTAGAGCCAAAAAAGTACGAAAGCACGACTATAAGAGTATAAGAGATCAAATAAGACCAAACCGCTTCTTTATAGTACTTCAAACTCGCCGCCAAAATACTAGAAATCCAAACACCACACAAAACCATAAAAGTCGCAACGACGCCGGTAACCAAAAATTTGCTTTGATGTTCGAACACCCAATTATAAAACGGTATGACAATAGGGAGCCCGACAACCCATGAAGCGACGATCGTTCCAAAATAGGAAGGGAGGACTTCATCACTTCGTTTTCTAAAAAGTAAATCAGCGACGTAACGAGTATAGGGAAGTTGAACGATACCGGTAATGATAAGACTCGATGCAAAAGCGATCGAGTAAGTAACGACTACTTGGAACCGAACCGTATCATTTGTTACCCCCATATTGGATAGATTGATAAAACCGACAAGAACGATCGCCAGTATCGAGATAACCCAAGGACCCGAACTTAAAATTGCGGAATATCCATACACTTTCGTAAGGGAAAGAATACGATCCGATTTAAGCGACTTCCTTAGTTCAAACCCGATACCGGCCATTAGTTTTTCTCCTCACAAGGGGTAAGCGTAAACCGTTTTATTTTAAATACAGCTTCATATTTCGGCATGCAAGGGACGCGATTCGGTTTTAGATAGGAATACAGACTACGGTAAACTTCCATCCAACTTTTTTTAAACACTTTCTTGTATTCCACGGTATAGTTGAAAAGGAAGTGCTCCTCTTTGTAGTATCTGTTTACACGTTGCAATGCTACTTTTTGCGCCGTTTCCCATTGACCGTTTGCGAAATCAAGCAGTTCGAGATACGCTTGGGCAAGCGCTTGCGGATCGGCGATACCCGTCACTTTACCCGCTTTACCTATAGCTATATCGTGTTCATCTATACCACCGTATATAAGGTCTTTACAGCTCCCGACATCGGTCGCTACACAAGGAACTCCTGCAGCGAATCCTTCCAAGATAACAAGCGGCATCCCCTCGCTGATCGAAGAGAGAGTTTGCACAGCCGTTTTTGGAAAAATTTCTTTGATATTGCTATGACCGAAAAACTTCACTTTCAAGTCTTCTCTTTTTTCAAGCTCATCATGTGCTAAAACGCTTTTATTTCCTTGAAATTTTTGTAACTCACTATTGAGGTTGAGTGCGATTGCCATTTGCTGGCATTCCAAAACATACTCCGGATCCTCTTCCACCGGTCCGACTATCCAACCTTCCACTTCCGGGTTGATCGCGGTGGCTATCTTGATCGCCCGAATGAACGTCTTGATATCTTTAATCGGAACGACTCTTCCTATAAGCGTAACGATAGGACGAGGAGGATCGTTTCTAAACGAGATCGTCTCGCTCAGACTTTCGACATCGACTCCGTTTGGAATGACCTTGCAGCGATTTTTATCGGCACCGTAAGATATCTGGATATTTTTCGCACCTTGGAACAAAGAGTAAACGTAATTCGCTCTGTTGTAACAAAACAGCCCTATTTTATCGAAAAATGTAATCCACATCTTTTTGATATAGTTATATTCTTCAGGTTCTTGCAACAATTCCGGTTTGTTATATGCTATCCAATCGGCAGATAGTAGCTCGATTTTGCGTTCTCTTGTGTAAATACCGTGTTCTGTAAGTAAAAACGGTTTATTTGTCGTATAAGAGGAAAGCGCTCCTAAAAAACCTGCATATCCCGTTGAGGGTGCATGAAAAATTTGCGACTTCGGAAGAGTCTTCACGATTTGTGCCAAAATCCAAATCGGCTTATGAATATTTCTTAAAGTCCAGAAATAATCGATAAAAGGAACATCCGAGCAGTTTTTGTAATACTGTTCTTCAATAAAATTCCATGCACGTTTGGAATAAAGGAAATCATCGAACTTAACCGTTTTTAGATAAAAATCGATATTTTGCAGCTCTTTTGGAATCTCTCCACTGTTGTTTGTAAACGATGCATAAAGTTTTCTTACCGCTTCGAATCCTTTTTTATCCCCTTTTAGCGAGCGAACGTCTTGTGTTTCATCGAAATCGTAAAGCCAATGCACTTCAAGATGTTTCAAGTTTGGTGGAAAATCGTATGAAATTTCCAACTTTTTCCCATCTACGAACTCGCTCGCACCGACGAAACATACCCCGAAATTAAATTGCGGCAAACCGGTTATTAGTTGGTATATCCATGAAGAAACACCCCCTCGTATATATGGATATGTCCCTTCGGAGAAAATCATGATATCGACATTATCGCTTTTTGGCAAATCGTTCATATCATGCTCTCCATTGTGCTACAACAGGATACAACCTAGTATTGTACTCAAGATTGATCGCCTTTTGTAAAATTTTTTTAGTCAGCGCATAACGTTTTTCGTTGAAATATATCTCGGCGATATAAGGATATATATAGCTAAGATCGCTATTGAGCTCATCTTCCGCTATCGAAATAGCGATGGTAAATTCTTCTATAGCTTTATTGTATTCCTTCCTCTTCATCGCCACTTTTCCTTTGAGGATTTTCGTATCGATATAATACTCGTAAACACGACGAATCTCTTTGAACAGTCGAAATTTGTCGCGAGAAAGTTCTACATCGCTCATCGTTTCCTTTCGATTCGTCGTAGAAACGACTTTTTGTTGAAATTGAGCTATCTTTTGTTTCAATATGGCAAGTTCATCGATAAAAATATGTTCTGCATGGTCGATATAATCATAGATGGTTTGAAGAAATTCATCTTCTAGTACGTCCTGAGCAAAACCTTGATAAATAAGCTCCCAATACAAATAAGCCAATCGTTTTTTCGCAAGAGCGATTTTAATCGGATTTTGATTTTCTTTGCTTTCTTCCGCACTAAGAGACGCAAGAGCAGCGTTGATCTTTCCATTGAGTGAAAGTTCGGTTTTATTGAGAATAGCATAACCAAACATCCGTATCTCGTCATCTTTACTTTTCAATGTTTCTTTCACCACTTTAAGATTGACCGGCGTAGCATTTTGAGAGATAGACGCAAGCGCTTGAAGCTTTTTCGATTTAGGCACATAAGGGTTGTTCATCATATCCAACAATGCGCTTTCACCGAAAACCCGTTTCGTTTCGTTGAAAATCTCTTCAAATTCATCGAGATTGAGCACATGAGTCGTTTCCAATTTTTTGATATATTTTACGTTTTTCAAGTAGTATGCAATCCACAAAGCGCTTATGTAACCCAAAACAGGCATTGTAAAGTTGAGAAAAAAGAGCATTGTATAAGCATGAATTCTGTTGTACTTATGAAAAGAAAGTTGAAAAAGTTTTTTAGCTATTTTCCCTTTCCAAGTTTTCTCCTCTATTATACTCTCAAGCTCTTCTCTATCTTTTTCATTGAACGCATGATTGTCAAAAAAACGCTTTTTAAGTAAAAGATGGAGCAAGTATGCCAACACCAACGATATAGTGGTGTGTATAAACAAAATCGTATAAAAGTGTTCTTCGAAAAAGAGCTGAATATCAGGTAGCCGTGACATAAGTGTACTCTTTTTGGATATATTCGTTCATTTCATCGATCGTATGCATGTCGAAATACATCACTTCGAACTCTTGATCTTCTTTCGTTTTCAAATTTGCACGAAAACGGTTCAAAAACCCTTCCGCAGCCGCACGATCGTTAAGCACGAGCATTATCAAGATATTATAAGAATCTTTAGATTCGATAAATGTTACCATATCGAGCGATCTGAGTATTTTGACGATTAGTTCGTACAGTCTTCTTGCTTGGAGCTTGCTTTGTATTTTGAGAACGATCGAAGCGGTATTGACTTGGTAAGTATCGTAAATGTATTTGAGTCTTGCAAATTCAACCGCGAATTCTTTTTCTTTCACAAACGGTAAATAATCTTTTTCAAGAAGATACGCTTTATTGTTCATTTCAATAAGAAAATAATCTAACAAGATCGCGACAGCCGTAAGATTTTCTTTATTGAATGCCATAAAAGGCAGTTCTTTGACAAGCAATATACCTAAAAGTTTTTCTTCAAAATAAGAGGGGATAACTGCCAAATACTTCACATCTTCCGCATTCGCAAAAGATGGATTACCGCTTTCGTCACTGATATATACCGCACGACGTTTAGAAAGAGCCTGATCGACGAGATCCTCTTTGAAAAGGTCTGCCAGTGTTGTATCGTTGCTTGGATGTTTATCGATAAGTTTTGCATGCCGTTTAAAATATTCCACATCGTCCGATGGCTCATGTCGTAAAACATCTAGACAAATCAATTGAGCGTTTTGTAAATTGAATGATTTTTGAAGCAACTCCAAAAAATCCTTTGCATGCCGATCGATTTTGTTTTCAACAGAAGCATCTTCATCGACTTGCGTCTCTTTTTGCAATATATACTCTAAAGAGTTACGAATACTCATCGGCTTGATGACATAATTTTTTTCAAGTTGATCATGGGAAATTTTCAGTGTATAGAATGCACGCGAAATCTCACTAATTTTACGTGTTTTGTATTCTGTTTCAAGTTTAAGCTTATGAATCTGCCTAGTCCAATAACGATGAAATTCACTAAAAAGCATCGTCATTACCAAAGCGACAAGAAACGAAATATAAGGAAACGGATCGTAGTCGAACCACATACCGATCGTAACTATCGTCAAGGCCAATACACCGTTTTCAAACCCATGAAACAAAGTTATAAGAGCTAAAAGCATCAACAGATACGGAGCGTCTTTATCGATCATGACGATATCTTCAGGATTTATCATATAACCGATCGATAGATACAAAAATACGATGACGATCGTTTCCGCATAGGCATAGCGATGCAGTAAGTCTAAACTTTTTTCTTTAAAAGTTTTTTGTTTTGCTCTTGCGTCTTTTTTTGACATTTAATTTTCAGATTTTGTACTATTGGTTTCTTTTACTTTTTCTTTCTTAGACGCTTTTCCCTCAAAGATCATCTCATCTATGAGATCTTGAGCGGTCGTGCCGATAGAAGCATTCCCCCAGTCACTATCGGAACCAGTTGCACTCCATACCACTTTCCCTTTTTTTGTTTTGTAAAGAGTCAACTGAAGACTTACCGCGGGTTCACCATCTATCCCCGTCTTGTATCGCCATTCACTCACACCACCATACAAAAAGTACTTGCTACCATCAGCTTTAGCTATTTTTCTCGCTTTTTTTAAAGAAGGCGCTTTCTCTGTAATGTGAGATTTAATCTTATACCCTTTAGTAAGAAGAATACCCTCTACAATGTTCGATGCTCTCATGCCGGCACGCGGCGTATCGGTATAGTTGCGTAAGCGAAAAACCGAAATCGTTACATCTCGCTTTTGTATATATGAATCGTTAACATCGACATAGACCGGAGGAAGCCCCTTTTTCGTTGTAACGATAGAAGCGGTAGAACATCCAACAACCAAAAAAAATGTGATAAACAAAGCACTATACTTGAGAACTTTCAACACTTGCCATCCACCCTTCATTATTTTTAAAATTTGACGGAAGTATACCATATTATAATAAAAAGTAAAGAGTTTTTAAAAACTAAAAGAACCCCTTACCTGCCAAACTTGGAACATTCCGTCATATAAATCGGTATTTTTCGGATAAGCTTGAATATAATTCATCATCAATTTCAATTCATTCGATATATACCAATTTATACCGATGCCGATATCGGTTTGTTCTCCCCCTTGTTCATCCTTGTCGTTGAGGTTGATATATGAATATCTCGCCGCCAATTCGACGGCACCTTTACCCGTCGGTTTCACTTTATCCAGTGTAGCGTCCTTGAGCGAAAATCTCTTCCCTTCTCCAAGAAGAAAATAACTTCCCTGCACATAGTAACCGTTAAATCTATATTTTCCTTTTTTCGCGTTAACATTTACCAGTGTAGCCTCAGCTTGAATGGAATACTTATCATACATACCAAAAAGTTCTACATTGTTTTTTGCAACCGTATCGACATTTTTGATTTTTACCGAAACGTATTTCGTATCTACAAAATCGGATTCCGCTCCTTGCTTATATTTGATACTATCCGAATTGAACTTTTGTGATTGATATGCAGTACCGATATTGAAAATTCTATGTGGAGCTGTTTTGTATGCATAAGTCAAGCGCAGATTGTATCCAGGATGGCTTATTTCATCATCCAAACGTTCATCGATAGAATTGGAAAAAACATCGAAAAAAAGATTGAAATAGTTATCGGAAACTTTCTTACGCATTAACAATTCTCCACCGATTTTTCGCCTGTCCACATACGCATCGCTCAATGCACGTTCCATAAAGGTGATATATTTCGAAGAGGAGTAAGATTCAAGAGAAAAGGGGATTTTGAAATTACCCACTTTAAATCGATAACGAACATCTAGTGGTTTGAACTTCCCTTTATACCCAAGGTAGATATCTTTGTAGCTGTTCGGTCCGGTAAAACTATAAGCAAATTTATAAAACAACTTTTTATCGAAAAAAGAGCCTTTATGATACACACGAATACGTCGAAAATCCCGTTTGGAATAGCTTCTTGAAGCTTCATCCACATAAGCGAAATCGTATTCGAAGCGTGCTCCAAAACGCCATCTATAATCCCATTCTCCCTCTCCTCGATCGTTTTTGAAATATCTTAAATATCGTTGGTATCGAAAACGATTGCTTGAAACGGCAAGTTTGTCTTTTTTAATATATTTCTTTTTCTCTTTCTTTTTTTTCTTCTTTTTCTTCTTTTTCTTCTTTTTCTCTTTTTGCTTACTCTCTTTATATGCACCTGCACTATATTCTTTTGGCAGCGAATTCGATTCATTACTCATATTTGCATCGGTTGTTACATCCGAAGATACTTTTTTTGCAATCAGAGGAGATTCTTCAGCGACTTCAGTATTCACGGCAGTTGCCTCACCGAGAAAAGTTACCTCCTCTATCGTTGTATTCTTCTCGTTATTTCGATCGTTTTTTTCTTCCGATGCCGAAACGGTAATAGGAACTTTTATTATGGATTCGACAACTTGTGAAGTATTGCTGTCATTTTCGTTCTGTTGTTTGGTTTTTGAGTCAAAGCGATATCTATACGTAGAAGTGATATAGGCATCATCGAAATCGGATTGTAATTTTTTCAAAAGGGGTTGTGCCTCCTTAAAACGGTCGTAACACCCACATCTAACCGTGATCTTCTTGCCTATATACATCACTTTGCAACTAGAATCGAAAGATTGCTTGGCAATTTCGTTGCGATGTGCGACCGTATCGGGTGTCGATACTATCTGCACCGTATAACATGTTTCTTTGGCATACAACAAAACCTGAATCGTCAAAACAAAGAAAACAAATATTCTCACAGAAGTCCTTCTTTTTTAAGTAAAATATAATCGGCAGATTTATTTGGCTTTTTTCCATTGTCTTCGACTAACAACAATGTAGGTATATCTCTTGATGGATACACTATACTGATCCCTTCGCTAAAGCCTATGTCGGGAATATTGCGCACTTTTTTGGCTTTATGCGACCTCATAGAATAGAACCAAAGCGAAAAGCTGCCGTTTCTCGTCTCGTCGCTGCCGGCAATAAGCCAAAAACCGCTTTCTTTTACGTCATAATACATTCCGCGTATCCCTTGACCTTCAAGCGATACATAATACGGTTTTGTAAAGTCGGGTTTTTCATCTTTCGTAGTAAAAAGTTCTTTTGGATTTTTAATCCCTATGATAATAGCTTTTCTATTGTGCAGCGGGGAACGAAAACCTATATATAGTATTTGATGTGTTTTTTCGTAACTGAGCCCTTCTATATTAAGATCACTTTTTAAAAGAACGTTTTGATGAAAAAGCTCCGGAAACTTTTCAAAAAGAGCCGATTTGAATTTTTTGTATATATCTACAGACAAAAAAGATTCGTCGCTGTACTGCAACATGACCAATTTTTCTCGACTCTTTTTTGTTTTGTTTTCCCTATCGGCGGAGAAAGAGGTAATAGCGAAAATGGTATTTCCATCATTGGTCAGCGCTTCGAAGTCTTCTACTTTGCGTAATTTTTTCTTTATTTTTTTAGGTATGTAAACAGAACCGATTTCGATAAATTTACCGTTTTGATCGAACTCGACAAGCTTGAACGCTTTTGCACTTCCTTCATCTTCTACAAGCAAAACAGCTCCATCGGGCAACGTTGTCGCTCCCGATGGCTCGAAAATATTGTAAAATTTTCCCTTCTTGTAGCTCAAATCCCCTTCTATCGAATCGAACAAACTACTTTGTTCCGCCGTATCCAATAATGCATATATCAATAGTGCGACACTTAAAGTAAGTCCAAGAGAAAAATATGTATATGCGTATTTAAGCCAGCGATATTTTTTCTTGATCTCGGCTGCAAGGATATGCAGATGATTGCTCATATCTTTGATACTTCTTTTGTCGTTTTTGAGTATTTTTTTTATTTTATCGTGATATTCAACAGGAGAGTGCTCCGCAGCGTCTTGGTAAAAAAGGGCAGATTCGTACCCTTCTTGTAGTTTTTTCTTCACAAGTTCTTGTTTACTGCGAGGTTTGACCGCCAAAACGGCGAAAACGATCGAACCCAAAGCGGTAAGGATAATGGCGATAAAAGCGTAAGTCATCAAACTGTTATGAACTATAAAGCTCGATGCCGTTACGGTAACGGTCAAGATAAAGCCGTTTATCGATATCAATATCCCCGCTTTAGAATCCGCCAGTGCGGTCAAATCGAGATTCGATTTGAGACCGTTTCGAAAAAAGGTAGAAACGAGTTTCGATACGCTATTTTGCTTCTTGTTTTTCTCTTTTTTAAACTCGTCTGCCGTGTTGAGTGCTTTATCCGTATCGTTTATTTCCATCCTTTGTTCACTCTATAATGATTTCCATGACACCGTCATGCCTTTTTTCTTCTTCATCGCGATATTGATCCAGCGCAATTTGATACTTTGAAGGATCGTTTTCTTGCTTGGCGACAATTTTGAGAAAATACGTTCCCGGTTCCAAACTCAAGCCGGTATCGTAATGGATATCTCCCCATTTCGTCATATTTAGATCTTTTTCTTTGACATTCGTTAACGACAAAAGCTTATTTTCCATCTCCGGATCGGTAGCCAATGTTATGTCGTACACGATAGGGTCATGTTCAAGATCGTACGACCTTCCCCATCCTATGACAAGATCATCGTTTTTATACTCATAACTTTGCCAAAAAGGCATCGGATCGCCCTTACACGCTTCATAATCTCGCATACTGCCCGGTACCATTTCGTTACGAACCCATGCGAACTCTTTATCCCAGTCTCCATTCATGTGCGCACTATCGGGTAAGCTTTTTACATACGGTTCGACCAACGGTTTGTATTTATCCATTAAAGCGTGTATTTTTTCATCCGTTATATATTTTTCTCGCAAATAATGCACCATTGCATCCAAATCGTCACGGTTCTTTTTAATTTTCAAAAATTTTCTATGTAATGGGGACGCCCACCAGTTGGCAATCCCTTTACTCCATTTTGGTGCGGTATCTCGGTTGTGTGCAATACCGTCGTAATCCCAAGGCAGAAAATAGAATTTATCGCTTAATGCCGGGTTGAGTAAAAAAAAGTTTTGCGTAATCGTATCTTTATTGTCCAAGACAATATTAATAGCGAACCAAGTAAGATAATTATTGCGATTGAAGTACTTGTTGAATACTTTTTCAAACTCTTTGTTGGTTCTTGCGTTAGTAACGGCTTGCGTCATAGCGACGACTTTTTCTCTATCTTTGCCGTTTTGCATCTCCAATGAAGCATCGAACGCATCTTTATTCAGAGGCTTCCCTTTGGCATCGATTTTCAAAGCATCGGTCATTTGAAAATAATAGTTTTGCGCTTTATACAGATTGTCCGACGATGAAAAACCGTGGTTTTTCAGATACAATTTATCACACTGCTCTATGTGTGTAAAAAGTCCATAATTTTTCGTTCCGTTTTCATCATATACCATCAAATGTACAAATTGCGTCCTCAAACTCGTGAAATTCGGTATCGACTGAAAAAGTTCGAAAGAGAGCATATTTCGTATACGCGACCTATCGTAAGGGTGTTTATTGAGGTTGAAAGTTCTCTCACCCCTATATAGAGGACGATTCTTATCTAAAATGATTCGAAACGATGCCTGCTTCGCTCTTCTTGTCGATTTACCTTTTTGCTTCATCGAAGCATTGGGAGTAAATGCCGAATAATCTTGATTGGCATAAACGACATGGATTTGAGGCTTGTAATTATCGTATGGATTTTTATCCATCTCTATATCTTTGAGCGTACAAGGTCGAGCGGAAGCGTTCAAGTCATCATACGGCTTACAAGTAAAGTCGTTCGGCACCGGTATCGTCACGGAAGCTTCAAGTACATTTCCACCCGTCACTTTCGGGTACCAAGCCGCATTATCTTTGATATCTCCGACTACGGAAGGGTGTTTATCGTTGTAACTACCCTTACATCCAAACTGTAACAATATGACCAACAAATAGCAAGCCGGTTTTATATATCGGTGCATACCCACCCTTTACTTGACCGTTTTTTCTTTCTTACACTCCCCGACTATAATGTTACCTTTATTTTTTTTGATCGTTTTTTTCTTGATCCCTTTGACTTTTCTAAACTCTTTGAAATCCTTGAAGCATCCATGCTCTTTTCTATATTTCAAAATTCGTTTCGCTTTTTTCTTCCCTATCCCTTTCAAAGAGACAAGCTCGTCAAATGTCGCGGTATTTACATCTACCGCACCAAAAGCAAAAACCGAAGCCACTACCACCAAAACCAACATCTTTATCATCGCACACCCCTTTTTTGCAATTATTATATCTTTTTAAAGTAAAAAAAAACAAAATTCTTTAAAAAAGTTTCTTAAAGAGTTTCTCAAGCTCTTTGTTCGCTTTTTTCTCCAGTTTTTTTCCAGCTTCAGTTTTCATAAACTCTTTCAAATCGACTCCCACTTTCGGTTTTTCCATAGAGCCTTTGAGGGTTACGCTAACGGGCGTTTTCTTGACTGTCAGCGTTATACGCGAATCGATAGTTCGTTTTTTCGTATCGATGTCGGTTTTTTTGCTCAAAATACGCGCTTTACGCGACTGCAAATCGAAAATTGCGGCGATTTTTTCTTTGTTGATGTTCGCTTTGGCATCACCGTTGAAGTACTCTTTGTACAAATCGACTTTGGCGAACTTTTTGATAAGGTCGAATGTTTGGTTATGAACGAATTTCCCTTCTTTGAACTGCGCTTTGGCGACCCCTTTGGAGAGTGCGAGATTGTAATCTATCTGTGCATTTACTCCACCGTCGAAAATTTCCGGATAGTAGAGTATCCAAAGTAGTTTTTTAGTTCGCATATCGTCAAGCGTGATATGCGCGTCGTCGTTTTTTAGCAACACATCGAGTTTCCCTTGGGCGATGTCGGAATGAAGCGTTACAAGCAAGTCTTTGTCTTTCGTGATATCACCCGTAGCCGTCAACCCTCCGCGTAGATGTCTGTCGGTAACGAAATAAAGCTTCTCAAGCGATGCGACATTGAGTGTATAATCGCTCTTTAGACTCCCTTTGTTTATGTAAAAAAGCGCTTTTTTGACATCCAAGTTCGCAAGCGTCGATGCGAGCGTAAGTTTTGTCTCGGCTACGCTTTTCGCTATGTTTGTCTGGGTTTTTAGGCGAAAAGAGGTTTTTGGCATAGGGTGTTTGAAACCGTACTCTTTAGTCAAAAAAGCGGTGTTGAGAGAACCGGTCGATGCACTCTGTACAACACCTGAGAGGTTTTTCACATCCAAGCTATCGAGGTTGGCTTGCACCCCTACGACTCCACTTGCATAAGTTGGCTGTTTGAGCATGTACAGTAGTTTTTCTATGCGTAAATGTTCGATTTTGGCTCGAAGCGCTTTTGGCTGAAGCTCTTTTAGAGTAACGTCTATCGCCGTTTTCGAAGAGGCTATATCGCTTTTTAGATCGAGCTTCATATTTTGTCGATCACCTTTGAGTGTCCCGTTGAGATTGAGCGCACCCCGTACATCCGCACCCGTTAGCGGTTTTAGCAATGCCAGCTCTTTAACTTTTGCATCGAAGAGAATATCGGCACGAAGGGGCTGTGGAACGAGCCAGCCCGAAGTGGTGAGTTTTGCCAAGTTGGAATCGAAAAGATACTCGTATGCCACTTTTTCTTTTTGCAGTTTCGCATTTGCGTCCATCGAAAAAGTGGTCGCAGGAATATGCACCCCAAGATACTTGGCGATGACCGTTTTGTTCAGTTCGCCGTTTCGCGAATGCAGTGTTACATCTCCATCGAGCTGATGGGGTTTGATGTTTTTGAAGTTCAAATCGATGTCGAGTTTCGCCGATGCGTACTTCGGCTCTCCGGCGATATAAAGCAAACTCTCGACATCGAGCTGTTTGAGATGGGCGATGATGGATGTAGGATTGAACTCGGTAAGCTCCACATGATAGGTCGTATCGCTTTTGGCTACGTCGCTTTTCCCTTCGATAGTAACGAAACTCGCATCCCCTTTGATAGTTCCATCGGTAAAGAACGAGCCGTTAATGTTGCGTTTGACTATAGAGCGCAACTCCTTTAGCTTGCTAAAGCGCACATCGTATGTCAAATCGAACGATTGCGTAAAAAGGGAGTACTCCCCTTTGACTTGCACGGCGTTACTTTGCGTAATGTACAAAACGACATCCAAATCACTCATGGAGAGATGAAATCGCTTCAGCTCCACATCCAAACCGCTCGATTTACGAATCTGCTCTTCTACGATGGGACGAACCAAAGAATTACCAAAGCCCGTAAACGCTATAACATATATCCCAACAACCAACAAAACCGCAAAAACGGCAAGAAACTTCGCTACTTTCATCCCTCTTTCTCCATTTACAAATCAAGTTCGTTATTATACACTATTTTATGATTTTATCTCTCAAAAACACACTTGAGCCAAAAAGACTCAAGTTTATTTAATAAAAAAATTTAAATAATACTTGACATTAAACGACTCAAGTGATATAATACGCTTGAAACTTATAAAAAAGGAGCACTAAACAACTATGAGCGATAAAGAAAAAAAAGAATTAAACGAAGAAACAACCCAAAACGAGACAATCGAAGAAGAACTTCAAGAGCCCGGGGAGCAACTCCAAGCCGATGAAGCACAAGCGGAAAACGAGCTTGACAAACTTCAAAACGAGCTTGACGAGCTCAAAGATAAATACGCTCGCGTGTATGCCGACTTCGACAACGTCAAAAAACGTTTGGAGAAGGAAAAATACCAAGCTATCGAGTACGCGAACGAAAAGTTCGCAAAAGACATGATCCCCGTTCTTGATTCTCTCGAAGGTGCGCTCAAAGCCGCAGAGGGTGAAGCGGCTTGTGAAGACCTTTTAGAGAAAATGAAAGAAGGGATCGAGCTGACATACAAACTTTTCCTTACAAACCTCGAAAAACACGGGGTGGAAAAAGTCAGCCACGACGAACCGTTCGATCCGAACATCCATAACGCCGTCCAAAGTGTCGATCACGACGAAAAAGAAAGCGGCGAGATCGTGCAAACCTTCCAAACAGGATACAAATACAAAGGAAGAGCGCTTCGAGAAGCGATGGTGGTTGTCGCTAATTAGTCGCTTCGCCACTTAGGTGGCAGAAGTTATTTTGAAAATGGTTTATAATTTCGCCGGTTAAAAAATTAACAACTTTAAAAACTTGAAATTTATCTAAATTTCATAAAGCACCAAAGGTGCGTGAGCTTCCCGCTGAGGGAAACTCAGCGTTAGCGTAGGTAGCGGGATTTACTCCCGATACCGTATAAAAAGGGATCAGGTTCCCTTGAATTTTTACAACAAATTAAAGGAGAGAAAAAATGAGCAAAGTAATAGGAATAGACCTCGGAACAACTAACTCTTGTGTAGCTGTATATGAAGGTGGGGAAGCGAAAATCATCCCTAACAAAGAAGGAAAAAACACGACACCTTCAGTCGTAGCGTTTACCGACAAAGGGGAAGTGCTTGTAGGAGACCCTGCAAAACGTCAAGCTATCACCAACCCGAAAAAAACCATCAGTTCCGTCAAAAGAATCATGGGACTTATGTACGATGAAGAAAAAACCAAAGAGGCGATGAACAAAGTTACCTACAACATCGTCAACAAAGACGGTAAAGCTGCAGTCGATGTCGATGGCAAAGTTTATACCCCGGAAGAGATTTCGGCAAAAATCTTGATGAAACTCAAAGAGGATGCCGAAGCGTATCTCGGTGAAGAAGTTAGCGAAGCGGTCATCACCGTTCCGGCATACTTCAACGACGCACAAAGAAAAGCGACAAAAGATGCAGGTGCGATTGCAGGCTTGAACGTTCTTAGAATCATCAACGAGCCGACAGCGTCCGCGCTTGCATACGGTCTTGACAAGAAAGGTGAAGAGAACGTTCTTGTTTACGACCTCGGTGGTGGTACGTTCGATGTTACGACACTCGAAATCGCAGACGGTACGTTCGAAGTTCTCTCGACTGACGGGAACGCGTTCCTTGGTGGGGACGACTTCGACAACCGCATCGTCGATTTCCTAAACGACGAGTTCAAAGCAAGCCACGGAATCGACCTTAAAAACGACAAAATGGCATTGCAACGTCTCAAAGACGCGGCGGAAAATGCGAAAAAAGAACTCTCAAGCGCAACCGAGACGGAAATCAACTTGCCGTTTATCACGATGACCGAAGCCGGACCGCAACACTTGGTTGTCAAACTTACACGTGCGAAGTTCGAAGCGATGATCGATGATTTGGTAAGCGAAACACTCAGCCACATCGATACAGCAATGAAAGATGCCGACCTTAGCAAAAGCGACATCAACGAAATCATCATGGTAGGTGGTTCGACTCGTGTACCGAAAGTCCAAGAGGTGGTTTCAAATTACTTCGACGGTAAACAACTCAACAAAGGTGTGAACCCTGACGAAGTGGTTGCAGCGGGTGCGGCTATCCAAGGTGGTGTTCTCAAAGGAGACGTAAAAGACGTACTCTTGCTTGATGTTACTCCACTAAGTCTTGGTATCGAAACACTTGGCGGCGTTACGACTAAAATCATCGAAAAAGGGACAACTATCCCTGTCAAAAAATCGCAAGTGTTCTCAACTGCGGAAGACAACCAACCTGCAGTTACGATCCACGTCGTACAAGGGGAGAGAGAATTCGCAAAAGACAACAAGTCCCTTGGACAGTTCGAACTTAGCGACATTCCACCGGCACCAAGAGGCGTACCGCAAATCGAAGTTACATTCGACATCGATGCAAACGGTATCTTGAATGTAAGCGCTAAAGACAAAGGAACAGGTAAAGAGCAAAAAATCACCATTACAGGTTCGTCCGGTCTTAGCGAAGAAGAGATCGAAAAAATGATCAAAGATGCCGAAGCGAACAAAGCCGAAGATGAAAAACGCAAAGCGCTTGTCGAGGCGAAAAACCAAGCTGACGCGCTCATCGCTCAAACCGAAAAAACCCTTAACGAAGCGGGCGATAAAGTAGAAGCGAGCGAAAAAGCCTCTATCGAAGCGGCAATCAACGAGCTTAAAGAAACGCTCAAAGATGAAAACGCAACTAAAGAGCAAATCGAAGCGGGTGTGAAAAAACTCACCGAAGCAAGCCACAAATTGGCTGAAACGATGTATAAACAAGAACAAGCAGGCGCGCAACAAAACGCACAAGGCGGTGCGAACCAAGGCGCGAAAAAAGATGACGACGACGTCATCGATGCGGAGATAGAGTAAACCTCTATCTTCCAGCCGTTCAACCTGCCGTAAAAACGGTAAATTTAGAAAATTTTCATTTTATAAGCTTTACTTCAGCAGTAAAACTGTATAATTTCGCCACTTCAAAACAAACGGCCTGTTAGCTCAGTCGGTAGAGCAAGTGACTGAAAATCACTGTGTCCTTGGTTCGATTCCGAGACAGGCCACCACTTCTAAAAAAACAATCCAAAGATTCGAAATTACCTCACAAAAGATACTCGCTATCGACAAAGTAGTTTAGCGAACTCCTTGGCATCTATAGGTTTTGAAAAGTGATACCCCTGCATAAGATTGCATCCGTTTTTAAGCAAATACTCTTTTATCTCCCCGTTTTCGACCCCCTCTGCCAACACCTCAAGCCCCAATGCATTTCCAAGAGCGATGATAGCTTTGACTATCTCTTTGTTTTCCGTTTTCTCGTTCATATCGAGCACGAACGATTTGTCGATTTTTATCTGCGTTATCGGAAACTTCTTCAAATACAAAAACGAAGACTCCCCCGTCCCAAAGTCATCTACCGCCAATGCGATACCAAGCTTATGAAGTTTCAAAAACAACTTTACGTTTTCTTGCGCTCTTTGCATCACTTGCCGTTCGAGTATTTCGAGCTTGAGCCATTTTGGATCGAAGTCGTACTTTTCCAGTGTTCTTTGGAGTCGGTCGAAAAAATCGGGATTTTCAAGTTGTTTAACGGCAAGGTTGAGAGAAAGCACACCCGGGTCTTTCCCCTCTTTGCGCCATTTAGCAAACTGCGAGACGGCATTTTGCATCATCTGATTGTCTATTTCGATTATCAAATCGCTCTGCTCTGCTATGGGAATGAACTCGTCGGGAAAAATCACCCCTTTTTGCTTATCATGCCAGCGAATCAGCGCTTCCGCACCTACGATTTTGTTGCTCTCTCCCTCCACAATAGGCTGATAGTAGGTTTGAAACTCCCCGTTTTTCAACGCTTTGTGAATACCGTTTTCTATTGCTATTTTTCTCGAGACGATTTGCGTCATCTCGTTGGAATAGAACCACATTCTGTTTCTACCGTCATGTTTGGCTTTATACATCGCCGTATCTGCGAATTTGACCAAATCATGCAGCTCTTGCGTATCGTCTGGATAGATGCTAATACCGATACTGCATGAAATATAGAACGTATGGTCATCGATGGTATAAGGCTTGGAAATATCTTTTAAAATTTTTCGTGCTTTTCGCGCCACTTCATCCAGATGTTTGATTTTTTCCATGATGATAGTGAACTCGTCTCCACCTATCCTTGCGACCGTATCGTCGGCTCTAATATTTCGCCGTAACCTATTCGCCACTTCCATAAGGAGCTTGTCTCCCATTTCATGCCCGTAAGAGTCGTTTATCTCTTTGAACATATCCAAATCGATGAAGAACAAGGCAAATTTCACCTTTTCTCTTTTGGCATGCGCTATGGCGTGTTGTAATCTATCGTAAAACAGAGTTCTATTGGTAAGCCCCGTCAGCCCATCGTAATTCGCTTGGCGGTAGAGTTTCGCTTCCATCTCTTTTCTGTTTTGAATATTTCGTAAAGAGGCGTAGATATATTGTTTATCTTCTATCGCGATAGGGGCAAGTTTTATCTCGAACCATGTTTGGATATTGTCACCACCTCGATGTAACCACTCGAACTGAATCTCCTTACCGCTTCTGACCGTTTCTATGTAGTGTTTCGCCGCTTCATCGGACAATCTGCCATCTGGTTGATATTTAGGTGAAATCTCCTGCGGCGTCAATCCTATGAGTTCTTTTTTGGAGGAGTATCGAAGTGCTTTGTACGCCGCCTCGTTGCAATCGACGATTTTTTCCCCATCGAGTAGCAAAATCCCTTCTGCCGATTTTTCGAAAAGTGTCTCGAATGCATTTTTTTGCTCTTGCAAAATCTTTCTGCTTTGTTTCACCTCTTCGCTAACGACGTTTATGAGATGTGCTAGAGCATTTATCGAGATTGCCTGATGACTGAATTCTTTTGCAAGTTTACGTATCTGCTTCGGTGTGTGGACCTTTTTCGATTCGCTCAGCACCAAAAGCGTCATAGTTTGGTTCAAGAACTCTTTTTTTCTCGCGCTGAAAAACTCCCCATGGGTGAAAAACCCACTCGATGGAGCGATATTTTTCAAAGGGTAAAGTTCGTTTTCTATATCGTCGTTGAGATAATGGCGTCTTGCAAGACAAGAGTATATAAATATCGCTTGGGCGGGACGGCGGGAGACATTAGTCGCTATTTGTGTCGATTTTTCGTAGATACTTTTGATATCGCCGTAACCAAACTGCACGACGTCCGACTCGCTAAAAGCTCCCGCGAAACTCAAGCTACCGTCTGGATGTACATCGCTCACCGCTCTTGAGACCAAAAAACCGTCCCGCTTGATTATCAGTGGAAACTCCGTTCCGCTTGCCGGTAGGGCTTTGGCGATATCCTCACCCAAATAGTGTCTATATGTATCGTAAGCGCTTCTATTTCCTATGGTATAGACTCGGTTTCCTTTGGCTTTGGTAACGGTGAGTTCGAGTCCTATTTTCGACCAGTTGTAACTGTAGTCCGCATAAACATGCAAATGCTCAGAATCAAGCGCGACAGCGACTGCACCTTTTTTGAGAATTTTATCGTTTGTAAAAACGTAAGTTCGTTTCGATTTTTCTCTATGTGCGGCTATTCCCCCTGCAATTGTTATCTTTTCATCGACGCTGTTGATCCCTTCGAGATATTTTTCACCCGAAGTGTTGTAGCAAGTTGCGAAGGTGATAAGTGCTTGGGTGTTTTTACCGACAAGCCTTTTTGCCAGCTCCCTACCGCTTGCGTACCCCTCGTCTTCATGCTCGTGCCACGACAGCTTCAGCGATGTTTTCTCGAACTCGCTAAAAGTGATGACCGCTCCGGTGAGTACCACTTTGCCTTCAAGTATTTGCCCGTCGGTGGTCGTGCCTACTATCTTGGCTTTTTGAAAAAACCCACCAAGCTCGTCGAGCAATCGATGGATAAATTTCCTTTCGTTCTCATAGGTAAAAACCTGAATCAATAAAGCGGACGAATCGGTAATACCATGAGTTCGCACAAACTCTTCCAAGCCGCTCTTCTTTTCGTAATGATAACTCACACTTTTCATGTGATTATGATACAGCAATAAACTTAATCTGTACTTTCGAAAATGCCAAGCGTTATTCGATCTCCAAAGCGCTTTTTGCAAGGTTCGCCCAAGCCGAAGCGGGGTCGGCTTTCATGGCAGCTTCGTACGCTTTTTTCGCTTCGTCGTCCCGCCATAGTTTCTCAAGTACGACCCCTTTGAGGTAAAGTGCGCGCGCTTTGTCCTCTTTGGAAAGATTCACGCCATCGAGAGACGCTACCACCTCGTAAGCGTCGTTGTAACGTTTTTTGTTCATGTAGGCTTGGTACAGCGCGAATTCCACAAACGGACTTTGTGCGTGTGAAGCCGTACGCTGTTGCAAATCGTAAAGTTTTTTACCGTATTTGATGACGATATTGTCGTCGTTTTTCGCTACACCGACGTTTATCATCGCAACATAGCGGTCGATATCTTTGTAACTGAGTCCAAAAAGTTTCTCTATCTTTTCTATCGTCGCGACCATACCGTCAAAATCTCCGACTCTGTCATACGCATCGAACAAAACTCTGTATATATCCTTATAGGGACTTTTTTCAATATTGTCTATAAGCGAAAGCAAGTCTTTGATGGCGTCTATCGTTTCGCTGTAGTTCCCCGTCTCGAAATCGACTTTCGCATAGTAGTAGAGCCATTTTTTCTTCATCTCTACATCTTTTGTCGTAAGGTTTCGCTTGGCTATCGCTTTTGCTTTTAGGAAATCCGCCGCTTTGAAGAAACATTCATACAATCCAAAATCCCACTTGCTAGAAACCGAGACGTTGAAGTCGTTTTGAATGTCGAGTACGACTTGGCACTGTTTGTTCTCAAGCGCATTTTCCATCAGTCCCAAAGCGGCTTTTTGCACGATCTCGTTTTTGTCGGGATATACCTCTTTATCAAGCGATTCTATCTTCTCTTTTATTTGCAATATATCGCTGTACATCCGTTTTTCAAGCATCAATTTCGCTTTTTCGTACAACGCTTTCTCCCCTATCGGGTCGTCACCGTAACGCTTGATAAGTTCGTCGTATTTCGCAAGGAGTTTTTTCGTATCCGATTTCGACGTACCGAAAAATATCGAATCGCGCATCCGCTCCACTTCCTCGATGAAATTGCCGTCTGGAAACTCTTTTTGGTAGCGCTCCAACGCCGCTACCGCTTCTTCGTTTTTCTTCGCTTTTGCAAGCCACATACCCAAATAACGCAGATTTGCTTCGTAATCGTCATGTTTTTTCGACATATATTTCAACAATGCCGCATCTATTTTTGCAGCTATATCGTACTGTTTCGCTTCCGAGAGGTCGAACATAAGCTGTTTCGATTTGGCGTAATGCTCGAAAAAGAATTTCTCTTTGGCCTTTAGAATCTTCTTGAGATAGTATTTCGCTTTTTCGTACTTGTTTTGCATAGTATATAGCTTTGCCAAATTAAACGCCGCCATAGCCGCCACATCGATAGAGCGCGCCTCGCTTAGAGCTTTTTTGTAAAATTTTTGCGCTTTTTTATACTCACCCGAATCATACGCCATATCCCCTTTGTACACATACCCCCATTTGGCATAAACAGAGTCGGCATGCTCCAAGAAAAGGCGCTCGAAAAAATAATCCGCATCGGTGTATTGGCCGTTTTTGTAGTACGAAACCGCCACCATCAAAAGAACTTCGGGTATATTCTCGCTTGCTGAATGCTCACGCAAGTAGGTGTTAGAAAGGTTCACGACATCTTCGTACTGCTTGAGTTTGAAAAGCGATTTGATTTTATAATACAGCAATTCATCTCTAAAAAGGGTTTTTGGATACTGCATCAAAATCTCATCGACCGTCTCGGCGCAATCGGCGTATTTTCCTTTTTTGAACATCTCTTTGACATCCACGAACGCCCTGACGTCCTCGCTGTTTTTGATGTGAACTGGATTCCCTTTTAAATCAAGTCCGCCGACATACGGCAGTTCCTCGTTTTGCATAAAAAACGGAAACGATATCGACGTCGCTTTTTTCTCCTCCATCTTCACAACCGGCAATCGCTCTTTAAACCCTACCACTATCCAGCGCTTGGCTGTCGATGTGGTCGCATCGAACACGGTATCGTCGTTGACAAGGTCGAAGATGATGGGCTTGGCGAAGAGTTTGTATTTGGTTTTTACAATCAGAAAAAAGTTGTTTTTTCTCACCTTGGCATCGATGGTGAAAAACTCCGTCTTCAAAGGTTTGAAGCGCTCTTTAGGAAGTTTGGAAAAAACACATACAAGCTCTTTAGGTACACCCAGAGGATCGTTTTGTACTTCACATGAAAAAGGGTCTTGGTTGAAGATATTGACAATACTGTAATCTTGATGATTTTCACTTCCGACCGAAAGCGTCAGCTCAAAAGCGAGCAAAGAAAGGGGCAAGAAAAAGAGGGCAAGAAAGAGTTTCTTTACCACTGTGCCCTCCTTTTTCGTTTAGTAGCCGCTGTTGTAAACAAAACCACCTATAGCTTGCAATAGCGGATCTACCGCGATAAAAGCAAATATAGTTCCCACCGCGGCGATTCCGATGATAGTTTTCAAAGAAAGTGAAAGGTTGCTTCCTATCACTTTTTCGTATCTTGAATCTACCGGGTCTTTCATGAACATATAAACGATGAGTTTAAGATAGTAATACCCTGCGATCGCCGAGTTGAGTGCCATGATAAGCGCCAATACCGTATAACCTGACGTTACCGCAGCACTTATAAGATACATTTTACCCCAAAAAAGCGCAAACGGCGGCACACCTGCAAGGCTGAGCATAAACAACGCCATGATGGTTGCTGCCATCGGCGAAGACTGCACAAGACCGGCGAACTTCTCGTATGAGTGATCGCTATTTTGCCCCGGGAGCATCTTTTTCTGTCTTGAAATCCAAAGCATGGAGAACGAACCAAGGTTAGTAAATGTGAAAAGAACCCAGTAAAGCAATAGCGCCGTGTTGGCTTGTGTCGTACCTATCATAACAGCCGCCATAGCGAATCCCGCATGACTGATGGAGCTGTATGCAAGCATCCTTTTGACATCGGTTTGTACCAAAGCCCACAAGTTCGCAGCCGTCATCGTCACGACGACAAATACATAAAGAATCGCTTCTACCCAAACGAGACCGCTATGGATTAGGAACTCGAAAAAGCGCATCGCAACGATAAACGCCGCGATTTTAGGAACGATAGACATATAACCCGCCATCGCCGCACTTGAGCCTTCATAAACGTCAGGTGCCCAAGTATGAAACGGAACGAGGGAAAGTTTGAACGCGAAAGACGCGAGAATGAACGCGAATCCAACCATCACGAAACCGATATCGCTAAATCCGTTGGCTACAAGAACGGTCGCTATTTGGTTGATTTCCACAGAACCGGTAACGGCATAGAAAATCATCGAACCGAAACTGTAAAAACCTGCCGCCAAAGCACCCATAGTGAAGTATTTCACAGCCGCTTCGAAAGATTTTTCGCGGTTGTGCATAGCGATAAGCGTATATAGCGAAAGTGAAGCGGTCTCGAGCCCGACAAAAATCAAAATCAAGTTATCGGTCGCGACCATAAACTGGAACCCAGCGATCATGAACAAGAAAAGCGCGAAAAACTCCGGATAACTGAACTCATGAAAGCGCTTCGAGGTTAGTGCGAGCGGTATGAAAAGCATCGACGCGACAACGATGATAAACTGCGAAACGATGGCCAAACCGTCAACGAGCATCACATCGAAAAGCCCAAGCAACGTTCCGTTTTGCATAAAAGCGCTCGAACTACCCGCTAGCGCCATGAAATCTGTAAAGAGGAACAAAATGCTCAGCATTACATATAAAGATTTGTCAATGTTGGACTTGAACAAATCGACTACCAAGATAAGCAAAGCACCCACGATCGGAATGAGCATCGGGGCGAGAGTCATCAGATTGAGCGACTCTAGGCTGACATTTACCGGCTCTAACATTATTTTGCCTCCTTTACTTCAGCCGCGCGGGCGAGTTTTATCGCTTTGACGTCTGCTATTTTCTTTTTGTACTCAGGGTTTTGCGCTTTTTCATGCATCAATTCCACTACAGACTCCACGCTACTGTTTATCGGTCCAAGTACCGGTTTAGGGTACACACCGAGCCAAACGGTGATAATAGCGAGCGGAATGAGTGCCAAAAGCTCTCTTTTGTTCAAATCAGGCAAGTTTTCGTTCTCTTTTTTCGTAACTTTTCCAAAGAACGCTTTTTTGAATGCCGCCAACATATAGATAGCCCCAACGATTATCGCCGTACCGGCGACAAGAGTGAGAATGTGCGACTGCTGATAGAATCCAAGGAAGCTGAGGAACTCACCCACAAAGTTGATCGTAAGCGGCAATCCTACCGATGCCATGAGCATAATACCGAAAATGAGCGCATAACGCGGCATAACATCTGCCAAACCGCCGAACTCGCTCATAAGCTTCGTATGGCGACGCTCATAGATAACACCTACAAGAAGGAAGAGCGCACCCGAAACGACACCGTGACCTATCATCAAGAAGATAGAACCGCTGATTCCTTCCACGTTAAGTGCGAACGTACCGAGGATGATAACCCCCATGTGAGAGATGGAGCTGTAAGCGACAACTTGCTTGATATCCTCTTGAGCGTATGCCACCATTGCGGTATAGATAATCATAATAATCGCCAAGAACGCGATCGGCACCATAAAAAACACGCTGGCATCCGGGAAAAGCGGCAAAGAGAAACGGATAAACGCATACGTACCCATTTTCAAAAGAATCGCCGCAAGGATCACCGAACCGATAGTAGGCGCTTGACCGTGAGCGTATGGCAACCAAGTATGAAACGGAAACATCGGTACTTTGATCGCAAAACCGAGGAAAAACGCCAAGAAAAGCCAAATTTGGTAACTCTCCGGTAGTACGAGTCTGTACCAATCAAGTAAAGAGAAGCTCCATTTTCCGGTAACTTGATAGTAGAAATACGCCATAAATAGCATACCTACAAGCATCACAAGCGAACCTGCGAACGTATAAAGGAAAAACTTCACCGATGCGTAGATACGTAGCGGACCACCCCAAGCACCGATGATATAAAGCATAGGTACAAGAGAGAGCTCCCAAAAAACGTAAAACGCGATAGCATCGAGTGCAGCGAAAACTCCAACCATCGTCATCTGAAGGAACAGGAGTGTAACTATCATGTTTTTTTCGTTCTTTGTCTCAGGCAAAGACGCAATACCTATCATCGTAAAGAAAGCTGCCAATATGATGATAAAGAGCGATATACCGTCAACACCGACAATGTAATTGATACCGAACGAAGGCACAAGCGGTAGTGTCTCCATAAACTGCATACCCGATACGCTTGGATCGTATCCAAGCCACAACACGAGCGAGAGTGCGAACTCGACAACCGCAACGGTGATTCCGTACGCTCTAATCCCCTCAGGCTTGACGACAAAACCAAGCATCCCGGCTACTGCCGGGAAAAATATGAGTATCGATAAAATATGATCCAACATCTATTACACTCCTAAACCTGCGAGGAATTGAGACAATTCCGCAGAATATCTAGCTGCAAGCCCGACAGCTACAGCGATCATTAGTAAAACAACAAGACCGACTACCATCCAGCGAAGCATGGTAGAGAGGTTTCCACTTTGCATACCTCTTGTTGCCGAACCGGTAGAGTAAAGCACTTTGGCGATACCGTCCACGGTTGCATCGACAACTTTGAGATCGACTTTTTTCCAGAATATACTTGAGAGTTCTCTGTACGGTTTTACGAAATACTCATCGTAGAAATATGGAATGTAGTACTGATTGTATAGCAATTTATACAAGAAACTTTGTTCCGTCTCGCTTGTGCCGTCTGGAACTTTGATCCCTTTGCGAGCGTATTTTTTGTACGCATAGAAAATGGAAGCGAGCACGAACGCTTGCGTACCGATTATCATTATCCACAACGTAACGTGAGAGTGGATATGATAATGCACTGCATTGAGCGCTTCTTCGACAAGTTCGAAGAACGTATGCTGGAACGCACCTGCAATGATTGCAAGAATCAAAAGCGGACTCATAGCCCAAAGCATAAATTTGTATGCTTCATGCGGATGGATACCAAAAAGTGTGTATCTATCTTCACCGTGGAAAATAAGCGCGACAAGACGGAAAGAGTAAAACGCCGTCAAACCTGCCGTAACCAAAAGCACGGTATAGATGATGTAGTGATGCTCGACGAATCCAACTTCCAAAATCGCGTCTTTGGAGTAAAAACCGGCAAGCGGGAACACACCGGCAAGCGCGAAAGAAGCGATTGTCATCATAATCCAAGTCCACTTCATCTTCTCTTTCAAAGCACCCATTTTAAACGGATCGAGCTCGTCATGCATAGCGTGCATCACGTTACCCGCACCGAGGAAGAGAAGCGCTTTGAAAAACGCGTGCGCCATAAGGTGGAACAGCGCTACCCAATATGCTCCAAGACCGGCTGCAGCGAACATATATCCAAGTTGCGAAAGGGTCGAATACGCGATAATACGTTTCATATCGCGGTTTACAAGCGCCATAGAGGCTGCGAAAATGGCAACGAACGCACCAAGACTCGCTATGAACAGACCGACATTTGGAATGAGGTCGTAAAGCGGATGGGAGCGGATTACCAAGTAAACACCCGCAGTAACCATCGTCGCCGCGTGGATAAGTGCCGAAACAGGTGTAGGACCTTCCATCGCATCCGCAAGCCAAGTATGAAGCGGGAATTGAGCCGACTTACCCATAGCACCGATAAAGAGGAAAATACCGATCCAAACGAGAGTCGCATGATCGAGTCCCGGGAACGCTGCGAATGCTTCTTCGTACTGAAGGGTTCCCGTATTCCAGTAAACGAGGAAAAGTCCGATAAGCATTCCAAGGTCGGCGATACGGTTCATAATGAACGCTTCGTTGGCTGCCCAAGTCGCACTTTCTTTGTTGTACCAAAAACCGATAAGCCCCCAAGAACAAAGACCGACACCTTCCCAACCGATAAAGAGTCCCGCATAGTTGTCGCTCATAACAAGCACCATCATCGAGAACACGAACGCAGAAAGCCATGCGAAGAATCGGTTGAAACTCTTATCGTGATCCATATAACCGTTTGAGTAAATATGAACTACGGTTGAAACGAGCGTTACGACCATCATCATAACCACACTCACTTCATCGACGACAAAACCAAACGGAATGTTCAATCCACCTGTTGCCATCCATGTCATCAGCGTCACATGAATCGGTTCACCGCCGTTTAAGATGTGTACAAGCAGTACCGTACTACTTGCAAAAGCGGTAAATATAAGCAAACTCGCAATCACACCTACAAACTGCTTTTTCTTCTGCGCAGTGAAGAGTGCGGAGAACAAAGAGCTTACAAGTGGAGCGAAAAGCGCGATGTATAAATATTTTTCCATATCCCTATCCTCTCATAACCGACATCTCATCGAGATCGATGCTATTGTGTCGTTTATACCAAACTATAAGCAGTCCAAGTCCAACCGCAACCTCACTAGCGGCGATCGCGATAACGAAAAACGCGAACATCTGACCCGTCAAGTCAGCGTAGTAGTGTGAAATGGCGGCAAAGCCGATATTGACCGAATTGAGAAGAATCTCCGTTGCGAAAAAGAGCATCAAGAGGTTCTTTCTTCTCATAACACCATACAAGCCGATCCCAAAAAGGATCGTTGCAAGCACCAAGTAATGATTCAAACCTATTTCCATCAGACAAGCTCCTCCGCATTTTGTTTTTCGATCTCGCTCTCACTGAGTTTCGTAAGCGAGATATCCATCTTCTTCCCGGCAAGCACGATACCCGCTATCATCGCTACAAGCAACATAACCGCGGCAACTTCGAACGGTACGAGATATTTCGTAAAGAGCACCACACCGATTTGTTGTGTGTTACCCACACTCTCGACACTTGGATAAAGTGCAACGATATTTTGTGAAACGATAGGCGCTGCAACGATAGCTACGGTCAAAACAGCTGCCAACACGGCCAAAGTGGTAACGATCGCTTTATTGGGTTTTTTCTCTTTGACCTCTCTTGTCGTATCGAAGAACATCATACCAAATGCATAAAGTGCAAGCACCGCACCCGAATAGACGATAATCTGAATCGCACCGAGAAAATCGGCACCAAGCGTGAAATAAAATCCCGAAATCAGAATCATCCCAGCAGCCAATGCCGTAAGTGCATAAAGCGCTTGGCTGGTAGTGACGGCTACCCAAAACGACGCGATCACCAAAAACGAAAACAGATAAAAAGATATCGCTTCAAACATTCCCTACTCCTTAATACGCAAGCGGCGTTTTCTTCAGCCGCTCGTCTTCGTGAGGCGTGATCGCACCAAAGCCTTGGAACTCACGCTGTTTCTTGTTGAGCACATCGTCTATCGGTGTGAGCATATCTTCATACAAAATGAAGTGCTCACGCTGCTCACTCGCGTTTTCGTACTCTCCACCATGGGTAATCGCAAGTTCGGGACAAACCTCCGCGCAGTAACCGCAGTAAATACAGCGACCGAGATTTATGCTGTACTCGCCCACCTCTTTACGCTGATTTTCATCGTAGCGTGTCTCGATTCTGATACATTTAGAGATACAAATCTTCTCACAAAGGCCACATCCGATACATCGCTCCGTTCCACTTTCCCACAGACGCTTCATTTCATGTACGGCTCTGTATCTCGGACCGATTGGAAGTTTTTCTTCCGGATACTGAACCGTATGGATGTCGAACTTGATCATTTCACGCAAAACAACCCATAGACCGACGAACAATTCACCTTTGAGTGAACGCTTCACGACCCTTTTGAACTTCTCCCATGGAGTTGTCGGATAATCCTCTATATCGAGAAAGAAGTAATCTTCACTGATATTTCTGTCTTTAAACATTTCCTGCTTACTCATCGTTGCTCCTCTACATCATCACTATGCCGGTGATGACTACGTTGATAACCGCCAAAGGCATAAGAACTTTCCAACACAACCACATCAACTGGTCAGGTCGTACATCCGGCCAAGCCGCTCTTGTCCAAAGGAAGAAGAAGAAGAAAAACGCCATCTTTCCAAAGAACAACAATCCATCTACGAACGTTCCTTCACCGAAACCGCCAAGGAAAATAAGCGGAATCACAAAAGAGATGAAGAACATATTCGCATACTCACCGATGAAGAAAAGACCCCATCGCATACCCGAATACTCCGTACCGAAACCGTCGATAATTTCGTGATCGTTGGCGACAAGGTGAAATGGTGTACGTCCGGTTTCGGCAAAAGCGGCTATCCAAAAGAGGATAAACGCAAGCGGTTGGTACATAACGATCCAGCCATTTTCAATCTGCCAGTTGTTGAAGTCTATCAACGACAACGAACCGACCATCATAACCGGTGCGAGGATAGAAAGCCCGGTAACTACCTCGTAGGAGATAAACACCGCCGCACTACGCGCTGCGGAGATGATAGACCATTTGTTCGCCGAAGCCATACCCCCAAGAAGCGGACCGTAAAGTCCGACACCCATAACACCGAAAATATAAAGAAGCCCCACGTTGATGTCGGAGACTATAGGCTTGACTTCGTAACCGCCGATTGTGAAACTCGGCATAAACGGAATCGCCGCAGCAGCCATGAACGCCGTAGCGGCAGTGATAACCGGCGCTATTTTGAAAATAGGCTTGACCACGTTTGCCGGGATGATATCTTCTTTCGTAAAAAGTTTGATACCATCAGCCGCGATTTGCAAAAGACCGTACGGTCCGACATACATAGGTCCAAGACGTCTTTGCATAAACGCAAGAACTTTACGCTCGAAGTATGTACCGAATCCTGCAAGTGCAGAAAACACCAAGAGGATTATAACGATTTTAACGACTGTCGCTATCAAATATGCTACATCCATATCTTACACCTTTTCTACCGAAGCTATACTGAAGCGGTAACCGCTAAAGAGCGCAACGGAATTGAGATTTTTATCAAATGTCGGCAAGAGGAAGATATCCCCTGCAATCTTGTTGTCGCAAACGACGACCGTCTCGAGTTCACCCTGTGGAGTTTTGACCTTGACGCTGTCCCCTTCTTGGAGATCGCTTTTTTCAAGATACTCTTCGCTCACATACAAACCGCTCTTTTCATCGAGGTTCGTCGTTTTGTGAGTGAACGGCGTGAACTGTCTTACCGGGTTGGCAAGATAGATAAGTTGTCCTTCTAATTTTTCATCGGTTATCGGCTCGACACTTTCATCACCCGATGTCGCGACCGTAACGTTTTCAAGCACATAACCGCGAACTTCCGTTCCGTCGTTTTCCCAATGGTTCGGCAAGTTGTCGAACTCTTCTTCTTTGAACCCTTTTTCCACCGGAAGCTCTTTTGTGTAATCGACCGTGAGCTCTTTTTCAAGCCCAAGAGCACATGCGATGTCGTTCAGCTCGTAACCTCTGTATGGAACCGCTTGGTTTGTCGGGTTGACACGCTTGTTTATGCTTGTAAGCGTTCCTTCTTGCTGGTTGATAGCAGGCATATCCAAATCACCATCACCAAGCGCGCTTAGAGTAAAGTCGGCCTCTACGTTGTAACCGATAGTGAACTCCCCTCTTTGCTCATCGAGCTCGTTTATAAGCGCTACACCGAGCGTATTGGTAAGCGGTGGCGTGATAACGAGCTTGAATTTCGAGTATTTTTCCATCAAAGCTACAAGGCGTGCTAGGTTTTTGCTTCTTGGATGGGTGTAGAAATCCGGCCCTACCATCAAAGCGAAGTTCTCTTTTTTCTTGAGGAATTTTTCCAAAGTCTCGTCGAACTTCGCAGGAACACCGACGATATCGTAAAGTGCGTTCTTATCGACTTCGACCTCTTTTTCCACCGTTTCGTTCACGGTTTTGGTTTGTTCTTCTTCTACCTCTTCTTCTTCGCCGGTCTCTTCGTTGACTTTTGTCACCTTCACGGTTTCGGTAACTTTTTTCTTCACCACTTCTTTGACAGTAATCGTCTCTTTGGAGTGGAAAGATGCAAGATAATCCACGATATCGCTTGGAAGCTGCTCTTTGTCGGCGAATAGATCGAGCAACAAGTACATAACCGCTTCTTCTTTTAGCGGTTCATGGTAGATTGTCGCAATATTTTTCCCAAGCCCTTCGATAACAGGGTCTTTTACAGGGTGGAAATAAAGCCCCGCGCCTTTGTTCATCTTCATAGAGTTGTTAAGCGCATAACGGGCGTTTGGATTGTCGCTTTTGATAGCCATTCCGACCGAGACGACGAAGTCGCAGTGGTGCACCTCTTCAAGGTCGCTTCCCCAGAGCATCTTCCCTGCAACTTCGGAGTAGTTTTTCATAAACTCTTGGAAAGTTTTAGCTTCTTTGTTTACAAGCTTGTAGCCGAATTTCTCTTTGAGACGCTGGAGAATCAACGCTTCTTCGTTCGTTATCGTCGAAGTGAATTCGATAGTATCGGCTTTTTTGAACGCTTCTACCGCTTTTGCAAACGCCGCTTCGTCTTTGCCTTCTACTTTGTTTTGGTAGTCAAAACCGTATCTACCGGCTCCACAAAGCGAAACGTAGTTCCATTCGTTCGTTACACGGTAGATTTTCGGCTCGTTGCTCTCGATAGATGTGTGTTTGACGTCGTAGTAGATTTGACAACCTGCACTACAGTGTCCGCAAGTTGCAGGAATCTGCTCACACTCCCAAGCGTTTGTCGTGTAGATATAGTGGGTATCTACCAATGCACCGACAGGACAAACGGCCGCACACTCGCCACACTTGGTACAATCGAGCATCTCACCGCCGCTGGTAAGCCCGATAAGCGATTTGTTGAGTTTGTTCCACATCGCATACGCATCTTTTGGCATACTCTCTTTGAACTCGCTATCGATTGCGTCCGCACCTCTTGGAACGGTTTTGAGCGACGTATCGCCTATCATGTCCTTACAAGCCGTTACACAACGCTCACACACTATACAAAGACCCGGATCGTAATGCAGATGACCCCAATCTTTCGCTTCTCTTTTAACGTCTTTGATCGCATAATGCTGCGCATCTACACCCATTTCAAGTGTGTAGTTCTGCAGTTCACATTCGCCGCTTTGATCGCACACGCCGCATTGCAACGGGTGGTTCACATCGTAAACCTCCATAATTGCGCGGCGCTCTTTTTCGATATTTTCGGTGCTTGTCGTTATCTGCATACCGTCTTTGGCTTTTGCGTTACATGCGTACACCTGCTTTCCGTCTGCTTCTACAAGGCAGATACGGCAAGCGAGTGTCGGACTACAACGGGTCAGATAACAGATAGCAGGGATAAAAATATCGTTCGCACGAGCGGCGTTGAGAACATATTCACCGGCTTGGGTTTGTATCTCTTTGCCATCGATCGTTATCGTAATCTTACTCATGACTGCACTCTTTCTATTTTGGATTTTTCGAATCTGTATCGATTAGGTTTCATCTCTACATCGAACGTCGGATTGATCGCTACGGTACCTTTGAGATCTTCATCGAGTTCGAACACACGCTCTATCTTCATATCTCCAAGATCGAGCACGATTTTCTCTCCGTTTTCGATTTTCGCCGCGATCGCGAACTGTTTCGAACCTCTAAGGGTATTCTCTTTTGGAAGCTGTGCCGTTTTTGCCGTATAGGCGTTGAACTGCAATACCGGATCGGCGTGGTAAACCACAACACCGTTGAATTCCGGAAGCTCCTCGACCTCTTCTATGCTGAAGTTTACAGAAACATCGCTATTTTTTAGCTTATATCCGCGAATATCTTCCCCTAAACGTCCCAAGAAGTTCTCTAAAGTATCAAATTCCACATCGGCAAACGCTTCGTTCGCTCTGCCGAGCTCTTTGGTGTAGTCGATCGTGTATCGTTTCTCGATACCCAAAAGGTTGGCTATATCGTTGAGGCACACACCATCAAACGCTAATGCTACGTTTGTCGGAAGAACACGTTTATCGATGCTCGTAACGGTTCCTTCTTGCTGGTTGAGTGCAGGAACGACTAAGTTCGCACTCTCATCGAAACTCGAAATCGTATAATCCCCCTTGGTGTTGTACCCTACGATATATCCATCTTCAACCGGTTCGTCGAGCTCGCACAAAAGCGAAACTCCAAGAGTATTGACCTCTTTTGGAACTATCAGAACTTTATAATCGCTATAACGCTGGATAAAACCTAAAAGTTTGGCTATATTCTTCGCTCTTGGATGCGCGAACAAATCGGCACCGGCAATGAGGGTCTTGTTTTTCGCACGCTTGAAGAAAACGCTCATTTGTGCGAACTCCTCTTCGCCGACATTGCTTTCTGCCTCGAGATATCCTTCATCGAGCGATTCGAAATACTCTTGAAGCTCTTTTGGCAGTTTCGAATCTTTTAACAACTCTTTTGCCATAAGTGCCGCGACACCCTCTTCGGTACCCGCTTCCATTTTGACAAACTGCGTTACGACGTTTTGGAGCAATGCATCTTCGATTGGATGGAAATAACTCACCTTCGCCCCGTTTTGTTTGCTTGCAGTCGTTATCGCGTAGCGCACACCCGGGTTGTCGGTAGCTATTTGCGTACCGAACACGATAATGGCATCGCTTTTCTTGACCTCTTCCAAATCGGCTTCGTACAATCTTTTCCCCGAAGCCGAAGCGAAACTCTCCATGAAGTTCTTGAACAATCTCGCATCTTCGTTCACAAGCTTGAGACCCAGCTTTTCTTTGATTTTTTGTAGTATCAGCGCCTCTTCGTTCGTGATGATGGAGCTAAACTCTATGGCATCCGCTTTTTGAAGCGCATCGACCGCTTTTTGCGCTATCTTTTGATGTGGCAAAGCTTTTGCATCGAAATCAAAACCAAACCGTCCCGCACCACAAAGGTTGGAAAACTCGAAATTGTTCTTGACACGATATATCTTCTGGTCACCATCGATTCCGCTGTGGCGCACTTCGTACTCGAGCGGACATCCCGCACTACAGTGTGCGCACGTTGCCGGAATACGCTTGAGCTCCCAAGCGTTCGCGGAGTATTTGAAGTTGCTTGAGACCAGTGCTCCAACCGGGCAAACCGCTATACACTCTCCACAGAACGTACAATCGAGCGTATCGGCATCTTTTGGAACGATAGTCGATTTGTATCCACCCACTTTAATCTCTATGGCATCGTCACCTATCACTTCGTTACATACATGAACACATTTTTCACATAAAATACAAAGTGAAGGGTCATAATCTATGAGATTCCAGTGCTTGACCTCTCTAAACTGGTCTTTCGCGCTGAAACTTTGTCTGGCGATTCCAAACTCAAGCGTTTTGTTTTGCAAATCACATTCGCCCGATTTGTCGCACACACCACATTCAAGAGGGTGGTTGACATCGTAGAGCTTCATGATGTTGGTTCGCTCTTCCTCCAGTTTTTGGGAATTGGTCGTAACGTTGATCCCCTCGGTTGGAGGCGTGTTACAACTAAGAACGAATCCGTCCACTCCTTCGACTTCCACACTACAGATTCGGCAACTCGCACACGGATTCGTCTTCGAGATGTAGCACATAGTCGGGATGTAAATACCGTAGCGTCTAGCTACTTCTAAAATCGTTTCCCCTTTTTGCGCTTCGACCGGGATGTTGTCTATTGTAAATTTCACCATTGCACCCCTCCTATGTCGCTACCATCGCGATGTAGTAACAGCGCATACAGCGCTCCGCTTCACTGATAGCCTCTTCTTGCGTGAACCCGAGATTCACTTCGCGGTTGTTGTCTTTTCGCTCATCCACTTCAAGCTTTTCACTCACTTGGCGCGGCAGACCCGGAAGCCATCCGGTAACTTTTTCGTTCTTGTCGTAAACGCGAAGTTTTCTCAAGTGGTCTTCCATAATCTCTTCGTCGGTCAAAGTGATTTCACCCGTTTGCACGTAGCGTGATATGACCGAAGCGGCACGTTTTGCCTGACCCACCGCGTTGACGATGGTCATAGGACCGTACTCGCAGTCCCCCGCAGCGAAGATTCCTTTGCGCGAAGTCATGTAATCACGCCCGTCCGTCTTAAGCGTATTCCAAGAGGTCATCTCCAGTTCCCACTCCTCAGGCAAAAAGTCGAAATCGGCACTTTGACTCACCGCCGGAATGAGGTAATCACACTCTATCTCGTAGTCCGCACCCTCAATCTTGACAAGCTGCGGTCTGCCGCCGTCGGGGTCGGGAACGAGTTCGAACTTGTTAATAACGAGTTTTTTCAACACATCGTCTTCATCGACGATTTTACCAACGGCTGAATGGAACAAGAACTCCACACCCTCTTCGACCGCTTCGTGGTACTCTTCGTAGGTGGTATTGCGGATGATCGTCTTTTCGTCCCGACGGTAAATCATGTATACTTTTTTCGCACCCGCTCTGACCGAACAGCGAACGACGTCCATAGAGGTAAAACCACCACCGACACACACGACCGTTTTCCCGGTCAAATCGACATGGTCCGTTGGAAGCATCTGTTTTTCTTGTACCTCTTTTGGGGTTTTGATGCCGTATTTTTCATACAGATTCACCCAGTCGAGAAAATCGATAGCTCCCCAGTACCCTTTGATCTCTTCACGTTCGTTCTCGCAGCGGACTTTTTTCGAAAGTCTTGTCCCCGAAGCGACAAGTACCGCGTCGTACTCCTGCTCGAATCTTCTCATATCGTCGGCGGTCACTTTATGGTTGAGAATGAAATTCACCCCCATATCTTTGACGCACTCTATATCTTTGTTGTACTTCTCAATAGGCATACGGTATTCGGGAACTCCAACGGCAACCTCCCCTCCAAGAACAGGAAGCGCTTCATAGACATCGACATCGATCCCTTCCGCGGCAAGATAGTACGCACCGGTCAATCCCGCAGGTCCAGCTCCGATAATAGCTACTCTTTTGCCGATGCTTGGCTTTTTCTCCATCGGGTGCAAGAAGCCGAGATTGTGGTCGGTTTCGTAGTCGGCTCCAAGGCGTTTGAGTTCCATAATAGAAATCGGCTCATCGAGGTTAGTTCTACGACACGCATCCTCACAAGGGTGTGGACATACCCGCCCACAAGTGTGCGCAAGCGGCATGGTCTGGCGCGTCGCTTCGAGCGAATCGTCAAAACGAAGGTCTCGAACTCCTTCGATATACCCCGGAATATCGACATGACTTGGACACGCATCCATACATGGAGCGGTAATTTTGGCTATGTAACTTGTGTCGCCGTTATAATGTTTCGATGGCTTTTTCTCGTTGATACAGGTCAAAAACTCCTCTTCGAAGTGGGTCATAAGATCCAAAATAGGGTTTGGAACCGTTTTTCCGATCTCACATTTGGAGGTGACTTGCATGCTCGAACCGATCTCTTTGAGGTGTTCGAAGTCGCTCATCTCCCCTTCACCTCGCGCGATCTTGTCAAGCATGTCAAAGAGGATTCTTCCTCCCCATCTACCCGGTGCACAGCGCCCGCACGCTTCGCTGTACTCTTGGTACGTCGCGGCGTATTCGGCAGCTAGTTTGATAACATCGACATCCTCGTCAAAAAGTGCGACGCCGTCCCACCCTATGAACGCCTTGGAGTCTCGATGCTCGTCGTACTGCGCAGGTAGATTGTAAGCCGACTCTTCCCACTCCTCTTGCGGCTTGCCTATATTGTTGATGCGCTCACCGTTCCAAGTGGAAAAATATACTTTACTCACGACTGCTTCCTAATTATCTTTTTTGCAAACGATAGTCCAATCAACTTCGTTGAATTTTAGGGAGTTGTATAGCTCGTAGCCGCACTCCTTGACTAAATCCGCGCTTCTTTGAATCGGAGAGAAATCACCGATTTCGAACAAAAAGATCGCAGTCTCACCTTTTGGATGCTCGCTCGTGAGGATCTCTTTCATTCTTGGTTCGAATCCATCTTTAAGATGACGTAGGTCGTAGCGTTTCATTATCTATCTACCTCCCCGAAAACGATATTGGTCGTACCGATAATCGAAACGACGTCTGGAATGTAGTGCCCCGGCAACAAGTCGGTCAAGATTCCCGTATGCCAAAACGACGGTGCACGAAGCTTGAGTCTGTACGGATACGGTCCACCTTGAGAGTTGATGTAGTATCCAAGCTCCCCTTTAGGCGATTCGGTAGGTACGTAAACTTCCCCAACAGGCGGTCTCATCCCTTGCGTTACAAGCACGAAGTGCTGCATAAGCGAGTAGTTTTGCGTCATGATGTCAAGTTTTGGAGCGGAGATATACTTCGGTGCGTGCGCCATAAGCTCCGTCTCTCCATCACGCACACATTTTTCGTACATATCGATACACTGATACAGAATCTTCGCACTCTCTCTCATCTCTTCCATATAGATGCGATATCTTGCGAAGTTGTCCCCTTTGTCGCTCCAAGGAACTCTAAATTCCACTTCGTCGTAAAGCTCGTAGGGTTCTTCTTTTCGGATATCCCACGCAACACCGCTGGCACGAAGCATCGGACCGGTACACCCCCATGAAAGCGCCATCTCTTTGGAGATATAACCGACCCCTTCCATTCTCATACGCCAGATTCTGTTTTCATCCAGAAGGTCTTCGTAGTCTTTGATATTTTGCGGAAGTTTGCCGAGGAAAGTTCGAAGTTGCTCCAAAAAGTCCGGCTGGATATCGAGCGGTACACCGCCTATACGGATAGCGGCATGTGTCAGTCTCGCACCGCAGTACCCTTCCATGATATCCATCAAATACTCACGCTCTCTAAACGCATAGAGGAAAATCGTCATCGCTCCGATATCAAGCGCGGTTGTAGCCAACCAGAAAAGGTGGCTCATAAGGCGGTTGATCTCAAGGATCATCATTCTTATCACTTTTGCACGTCTTGGAACTTCAAGACCGATGAGCTTTTCGACCGCAAGCGCGAAACCGTAGTTGTTCGAACTCGAAGCGATATAGTCCATCCGATCGGTTGTCGGCATGAACTCGTTGTAGATCATATTCTCCGCCATCTTTTCCATACCACGGTGCAAGTATCCGATATCCGGATGCGCTTTTACGATCTGCTCTTGTTGCAAGTGCAACATCAAACGGAGCTGACCGTGAGCTGATGGGTGTTGTGGACCGAAGTTGACGACAAGTTCGTTGTCTTCTCTCTCGTACGAAATGTTTTCGAAAAACGGTCTGAGTCTATTTGGTTGTTGTGCCATATTTACCACCTACCTTTGCGGATCATCAATCACGACTGATGATTCTTTTTTAAGTTTTTTGATGAGGAATACACCACCCTCTTCTTGGTACTCTTGCGGGTTGATCGGATCGTCGTCTTTGACTTCCGCGCCGCGAGGTACTTCATGTCCAAGTCGTGCGAAACGCTCGCTATCGTAACGATCGATTCGTGCGGTATCTCTGAGTTCCGGTCCGATGATATCGCGCGCTTCTTTTCCGTAGATTTTATCCACTTCGTACCACTGAGCGAACTCGTCCCCTTGAAGCGGATAGCTCTTTCGAAGCGGGAACCCTTGCCAATCGTACGGCATCAAGATACGTTTCATAAACGGATGGTTGTTCACTTTAACACCGAACATATCGTACATTTCACGCTCGCTCCAGTCGGCACTTCTAAAAAGCTTCTCCACCGACTCGATCGCTTGATCCTCTTTGATGTACATTTTCACGCGCACACGCTTACGTTTGTTCATCGAAAGAAGCTGATAGAATATCTCGAACTCACCCCGCTTTGCGAGCCAGTCGATAGCGCTCAATTCGCTAAGTTGGTCGTATGAAAGTTCCTCTTTGAAAAACTTGATCACTTCGAAATTGTCTTCAGGGTTGATATATACGACCATCTGCTCCACTTGGATGTAAGCTTCAAGTATTTCGAACTTCTCTTTGAGTGCAGCCAAATCTTTGGCGAACACTTCGTCGGTTTCGACATCGTACTTCGGAACTTGCGGTGCAACCCAAAATCTGTCTGTATAATAAGGCTTTTTCTGAACGTCGTCTTTTGGTTTGTATGCTCTCATTAGATCAACCTTTTTGGTTTTTGTGCTCTTCCGGCTTTCTGGGCACGGATCTTTTGTTGCAACAGCATAACGCCGTACTGGAGAGTTTCCGGGCGAGGGGCACATCCGGGAAGATACAAATCTACCGGAATGACTCTATCGACCCCTTGAACCGTCGCGTAGGTATTGAACATTCCGCCCGTGTTCGCACAACTTCCCATAGAGATAACCCATCTCGGCTCGGTCATCTGATCGTAAAGTCTTTTTATGAACTCGGCGTGTTTCTTCGTAAGCGTTCCTGCGACTATCATCACGTCCGATTGTCTCGGACTCGCTCTAAAGATAGTTCCAAAACGGTCGAAGTCGTAACGCGACGCACCGCTTGCCATCATCTCGATACCGCAACACGCCAAACCGTACGTCAGCGCCCACAAAGAGTTCGATCTACCCCAATTGACCACTTTGTCTATGGTCGTAAGCGCAACCGGCAAGCCGCCGTCTTGTGCATAGTTTACTTTATGTTGTGCCATTCTAACGCTCCTTTTTTCCATGCATATACGAAACCGATCGCAAGCAAAATAATAAATAGAATCATCTCGGTAAATCCGAACCAACCAAGCACTTTGAAGTCAACCGCCCATGGGAACATGAAAACGATCTCGACGTCAAAGAGCAAAAACAAAAGCGCAAACAGATAAAACTGCGGCGAGAGTCTGTTTGGTTGCTTCGTTACCTCGGGACCACACTCGTAAACGGAGAGTTTGATCTTTTCGGTATCTTTCGCCGCCAAAGCGCGACTCGCCAACCTTGCGATAATAGTCGTCGCGGTAAACGCGCCGAACGTCAAAACAAACAGTACAAACACACCGAAGTATGGATTTGCCGTAATTATGTGTTCCATGTAAATCCGCCTTAGATTTTTACTCGCCCCGCCAATAGCGAAACGGTAATGTTTTACAACACTTTCAGACGGAAAAAACCCGTTATTTTTTCGTTTTTTCCGGTCCGAGAATGTCACAAAAAACAGTTACTTGCACTATATCAAAAACAATCTGAAAGAAAACATAGATTTGAAATAATTATCCCTCTTTTGTTTCCAATCGATACATTTTTTCCGCAAGCCCCGAAACACCCTGTATAAACCTGTATAAAATAGTAACACTATACCAAAAAGAGTTCGTTGCCATTGAGCAAAACCACAACGCTGTCTCCCGTTTGCAACTCCATCCGCTCACACGCTTTGCTCGAGACTATCGCTTCTATGATGACACCTCCTATGACACACTTCACGCTGCTTAAAATCTCCCCCTCTTCGATAGCCGCGACGGAAGCTTTGAGCTGGTTGTCGAAACTGCTTCGAATCTGAAAATCGCTCGCAAGCGCTACGTTTGTCGGCTTGACGCCGATCGTTACCTTCTGGTGTATCTGCAAATCTTTTGGAAGCTCCAATGTGTACACCGAAAGCTTCTCTCCGTCAAATAGCAATTCCAATCGGTGTAAAGAGCCGATTTTGGATATGTTTTTTACAATCGTATCTATCTTGTTCATACGTTAATCATAACGATTTATTAGAAATATAAGAACTTTTTGGGTAGAATTCTCCAAAAAATTTTACAGGGCTTACCATAATGATAGATTTTCGATATTTGGCACAGAGATATTCCACCCCGTTGTATGTTTACGACCTCGACCACATGACAAAGCAGTACGAAGCGCTCAAGGAGGCGTTCAAAGCGCGCAAGAGTCTTTTGGCTTACGCCATCAAAGCCAACTCCAACCTCAGCGTCGTACGCCACTTCGCGCGTCTTGGAAGCGGAGCCGATTGTGTAAGTATCGGCGAAGTCAAGCGTGCACTTCTTGCCGGGATACCGAAATACAAAATCCTCTTTAGCGGAGTCGGAAAAAAAGATGAGGAGATTCGCGAAGCGATAGAGCTCGATATCCTCTACATCAACGTCGAAAGTGAAGCGGAGCTTGGACGGGTAGAAGCCATTGCCAAAGAGCTTGGCAAAGAAGCGCGTATCAGTATTCGCGTCAACCCAAACGTCGATCCCAAAACCCATCCTTACATCTCGACGGGTCTGCATGAAAACAAGTTCGGCGTCGATATGGAAAGCGCGAAACGGATGTACATCACGGCCAAAAACTCCGACAATCTCGACCCCGTCGGTATCCATTTCCACATAGGTAGTCAGTTGACCGAGTTAGAACCTATCCGCGAAGCGGCCGAAATCGTCGCCGATATGGTACGAAGTCTCAATGCCATCGACATAGAACTGAAGTTTTTCGACGTCGGCGGCGGGCTTGGCATACGCTACGACGACGAAGAGACGATAGCGCCTTACGATTACGCCCAAGCGATTTTGGGAGTGCTCAAAGGGCTCGATATGACCATCGTTTGCGAACCGGGACGTTTCTTGAGCGCAAACGGCGGGTATTTCGTAACGAAAGTGCTTTATGAAAAAATAAACGGCGAAAAACGGTTCGTCGTAGTTGACGGTGCGATGAACGACCTCATCCGTCCAAGTTTGTACAACGCCTACCACAAAGTGGAGGTCGTGGGAGAAAAAGAGGGAGAAAAAACCCCTGCCGACATCGTAGGTCCTGTTTGCGAAAGCGGCGATTTTCTGGCGAAGAACTACCCGCTTCCGCCGCTTGAGCATGGGGACTTGCTTGTCTTGCACAGCGCCGGTGCGTACGGTTTTGGAATGGGAAGCAACTACAACACCCGCGGCAGAAGCGCGGAAGTGGTCATAGAAAACGGCAAAGACCGACTCGTCAGAAAAAGAGAAACTTTCGAAGACCTCATAGCGCTTGAAAAAGAGTTTTTAGAGGATTAGCGTGTATTTCATAGACGTGCAAGGAACGCTTATAAGCGATTACGACAAAACACCTATTAGGGGTTCGTTGGAGTTCATACGCAAACTCCGAGAAACGAACACCCCTTTTATGCTTATAACCAACAACACCAAAAGCGCTTCTAGCGATTTTTTGCACTTCTTGCAACGAAGCGGCTTCGAAGTCGATGAGCGCCATTACATAGACCCATTGATGGTACTAACCGAAGTGCTCGAAGAAAAAAACGTAGCCGCATACGGAAGCGAAGCGTTTTTACAAAACCTCCAAGCACTTGGCTACACGCTCGATTTCAAGAACCCCCAAGCGGTACTTGTCGCCATTAAAAAAGATTTCACGGCCGATGAATATGCCGACATGATAGAGTTCTTACTCAAAGGAGCGAAACTTGTCGGTATGCATGAAACCAGCCTCTATGCAAAAGACTCCAAGCGTTACCCCGGTGTAGGAGCGATTTTGAAGATGCTGTCGTTCGCTACACAAAAAAACTACGAAGTGGTCGGCAAACCAAGCGAGCTTTTTTACCAAAAAGCGCTGCAAAAACTGCGCCGGCAAGAAACAAACGCCACTTTCGATACAATTACGATTATAAGCGACGATGTAACGGGAGATTTGGTCGGTGCGAAGAAACTCGGCATGAAAACGGTATTCGTTACAAGCGGAAAGTTCAAAAACGCCGACGAAATCGTCCCCCATCTGTCTGAAGAAGAAAGACCGGATAGAATCTGCAAAGATATAAGCGAGTTACTATGAGTGAAAAATACGAAACGTTGGACGAATGTAGAGAAGCGATAGACGCGATAGATAACGAGGTTCTCCGACTGCTGAACAAACGCATGGAAGTGGTTCACCGTGTAGGAGAGATTAAAAACCAAAGCGGCGGAGCGATATATAGACCCGAGCGCGAAAAAGCGATCATAGAGCGTCTCAACGCGATTTCGCAGCAAGAAAACGGCTTACTGAACAAAAGTGCCATAGAAGCGATATTTTTGGAGATTTTCGCAGTTGCGAGAAACTTGGAGCGCCCAGAGAAAGTCGCCTATCTTGGACCTGAAGGTACGTTCACCCATCAAGCGGCAGAGAGCCGTTTTGGGGCGATGAGCGAATACATCTCGCTCAATACCATCGAAGCGGTTTTCAAAGAGCTTGAAGCCAAGCGGGCGAAATTCGGCGTCGTCCCCATAGAGAACTCCCGAGACGGCGTGGTGGGAGAAACACTCGATTTGCTTGCAAGAAGCGAAGCGAAAATCGTCGCGGAAGTGTATATGCCCATCCATATCTCCTTTGCGACAAAAGCGAAATCTATCAAGAACATCAAACGTATCTACTCCAAGGACAAAGGGTTTGGAGAGTGTCGGGAGTTTCTCACCGAATACGGACTGATGAACGTTGAGCAAATTCCGGTCGAATCGACCGCCAAAGCGGCGATTCTCGCCGCTGAAGACGAAGAAGCCGCAGCTATTTGCTCCCATATAGCGGCAAAACTGTACGGACTGCCTATTTTGTTCGAAAATATCGAAGATGTCCATGACAACACCACCCGTTTCGTGATTTTGAGCGATTTCAAAAACGCTCCAAGCGGTGAGGACAAGACAAGCATCCTTGCAAAACTCAAAGACGCCAACGAAGCGGGAAGTCTGGTGCATTTCCTAAGCGATTTCGACAAAGCCAAAATCAACCTCAGCAAGATAGAATCGCGCCCGTCTCGCGACAAAGACGGGTTTGGGTACTGGTTCTTCATCGATTTCTACGGTCATATCGACGATGAAAACATCGAAGAGGTGGTTCGAAAACACGAAGAGGAAATCACATGGCTTGGAAGCTATGTCAACGGAGACAAGACATGAAAGAAACACCAAACACCCAAAACGATGAAAAAAAGAAAAAATCGCACAAAGCGCTAACAATCTACTTGCTCTTTTTCTTCGTTATGATAGCCTATATCGCCATAGCGCCGTTCATAGCCATCGACAAGGTGGAAAAACGAACCAAACTCAGCCCTAAAGAGAGGATACAACGCTAATGAATTTCAACGAAACCCTTAAAAACATCAAAACTTACGAAGCCGGCAAACCGATAGAACTCGTAGTGCGCGAATTCGGTATCAAAAGTGAAGATATCGTCAAACTCGCTTCGAACGAAAACCCTTACGGCGTAAGCCCGAAGGTCAAAGAGGCAGTCGCAAACAAAGCGGGTGATATGTACCTCTACCCCGATGACAGCATGTTCGAACTCAAGGCGGCTCTTGCTGAAAAATTCGGCATTACAAGCCAAAATCTCATCATCGGCAGCGGAAGCGACCAAGTGATAGAGTTCGCGGTACACGCCAAAGCGAACAAGAACAATTCCATCCTTATCAACAGCGTGACGTTCGCGATGTACGAGATATATGCAAAACAAGTAGGTTGCCAAATCATCCGAACCGCTTCCCAAGAACATGATTTAAAAGAGTTCTACGAACTTTACAAAAAACACAACCCCGCTATCATCTTCTTGTGTACACCCAACAACCCGACCGGTGACGCTTTGGATGCAAACGCGGTGTTTTCGTTTTTGGAAAAGATAGACAACGACACTTTGGTCGTGGTTGACGGAGCTTACATGGAATACGCCGCGTACAAAGACGACGCGAAAAAGATAGACCCAAAAACACTCATCGAGCAGTTCGACAACGTCCTTTATCTGGGAACTTTTTCCAAAGCGTACGCTCTTGGCGGTATGCGTGTTGGGTACGGTATCGCCCAAAAACATATAATCGACGCGCTTTACAAACTTCGACCGCCGTTTAACGTTACGACCCTTTCACTCGTCGCGGCTCGAAGCGCCCTCGAAGATGAAGCGTTCGTCAAAGAGAGCATAGAGAAAAACTTTATACAGATGCGACGCTACGAAAAATTCGCCGAGAAAAAAGGCCTGAGTATCATTCCAAGTTATACCAATTTCGTTACTCTCGTTTTGAAAAATGGGCAAAATTCAACGGATATTTCTGAAAATCTACTGAAAAAAGGTATAATAGTACGAAATTTAAGTAGCTATAATCTCAACGCTATCAGAATAACCGTCGGAACGAAAGAGCAAAACGACCGACTTTTCGAAGAGCTTGAGCAACTTGTATAGTTTTTGGATGGTGAATGGACTTTAAGGCACTCTTTACACAGCTCGCATCGCTTTACGAGAAGCTAAGCAAACAGCAAAAGATCATCATTGCCGCCGCCATTGTCGGCATAGTCGCTTTTTTGATCTTTTTGGTCGTCTATACGAGTTCTCCAAAAAAGAACGACGGCTATGCGGTGCTTTTCGAGTCCCTTTCCAACAGCGATGCCGCGAAAGTGATAGAGCAGCTCGAAAAAGACAACATCCCCTACAAAGTCTCCGACAACAACACCATCAAAGTACCAAGAAGCGCAGTTTACAAAGAGCGTATAACCATCGCTTCGCAAGGTATCCCAAAAGACAGCGGTGTCGGGTTCGAGCTTTTTGACAAGCAGGAGTTCGGAGCGACCAAGTTCGACCAAACAGTCAAATACAAAAGAGCGCTGGAGGGGGAACTAAGCCGTACCATAGCGGCACTCGATCCCGTCGAGAGTGCGAGCGTAAGCCTCGCGATCCCCAAAGAATCGCTTTTTATCTCCAAACAGGTCGATCCTACCGCTTCGGTGATGATAAAACTCAAAGAGGGTCAAACCCTCTCTCCAAAACAGATTCGCGGTATAAAAAACCTCGTCGCCGCCGCAGTTCCAAGACTCAAAAAAGAAAACGTCATGCTTGTCGATAGCGACGGAGAGATTTTGGGAGACAACGACGAACAAGCCAGAATGAGCGAACTCTCCCTCGCACAGCAGCGTTTCAAAAACAAAGAGGAGAAGAAAAAACAGCGTAAAATCATCGAAGTTATCGCTCCTTTTGTCGGTGGAAAAAACAAAGTGGTCGCACAGGTGAGCATAGATTACGACTTCTCCATCAAAAACATCACAAGCGAAAAGTACGACCCGGAAAACGTCGTTCGAAGCGAACAAACTCTCGAAGAAAAACGTGAAGGGTTCCAGCCCAAAGAGGTCGGCGGCGTTCCGGGGACGGTGAGCAACATCGGTCCAGTACAAGGGCTAAAAGAGAACCAAACGAAAGAAAAATACGAAAAAACGACAGGAACGACCAACTACGAAGTGGGAAAAACGGTCGAGGTGGTCAAAGGAGAATTCGCCAAAATCAAACGAATAACCGCCGCGGTACTTGTCGATGGAAAATACAAAGAAAAACTCGACAAAGAGGGCAACCCAACGGGAGAGATGGAATATGTACCGCTTAGCCAAAGCGACCTCGATGCCCTTACCTCCCTTGTGAGTCGCGCCATAGGGATCGACAAAGCGCGCGGAGACGAGGTGAGCGTACAGAACCTGCAGTTCAAACGTGAGGGGATCGACCAAGGGGAAGAACAGATAACCAAAGCGATGGCGTTCGTACAAAAATACATCGCTCCGTTCTCCGGTATTTTACAATATCTGCTCGTGCTTATCATCCTCTTCGTGCTTTACAAAAAAGTTATCACGCCGTTTGCGGAAAAAATGCTCGAGGTTACCAAAGAGGAAGAAGATATCGAAAAACCGGTGCTCAATCTCGACGAGGAAGAGGACGAAGATTTGGTCGAAAAAGTGCAACAGATGCGCAAAAAAGTCGAAGACCAGCTTGGAGTCTCCGAAGGGTTCAACGAAGACGACCTCAAGTACGAAGTGTTGCTTGAAAAAATACGCGGTATGGTCGAAGACAACCCTGAAGAGGTCGCGGGGCTCTTACAAGCGTTGCTTAGCGAAGAGCAGGAAAACACCAAAGATATCGGTCAAAAAGGATAAGGGATGAATCTCACGCCCGCTCAACAAGCACAGTTCGACGAGATGTCGATGGCGGAAAAGATAGCCATCTTGCTCGTTCAGCTTGGAGAAGACCTCACCAGTACCGTCTTTTCCAATATGGATATAGAATCGATCACCGAAATCTCCAAACATATAGCGGCGAACAAAACGGTCGAAAAAGCGGTCGCAAGTGCCGTTTTGGAAGAGTTCTACGCCATTTTCCAATCGGGTCAGTTCATCACAAGCGGGGGCATGGAATACGCCAGAGAACTGCTTTACCGTACACTTGGCCCAGAAGAAGCGAAAAAAGTGCTCGAAAAACTCTCCAAATCGATGCAGAACCAACAAAACTTCGCCTATCTTGCAAAAATCAAACCGCAACAGCTCGCCGACTTCATCGTCAACGAGCATCCTCAAACCATCGCGCTTATCTTGGCGCATATGGACGCTACCGAAGCCGCCGAAACACTGCAGTACTTCCCGGACGAACTTCGAAGCGAAGTCGCTATGAGGATGGCGAAACTCGGCGATATCTCGCCATCTGTCATCAAACGGGTTTCCGCCGTGCTTGAAAGCAAACTCGAATCGCTCGCTTCGTACAAAGTGGAAGTGGGCGGTCCAAGAGCGGTCGCGGATGTCTTCAACCGTCTCGGCGCCAAAGCCGCAAAAGCGACCCTCGCACAGATAGAGCAAGTCGATGAAGAACTCGCACAACAAATCAAAGAGATGATGTTCACCTTCGAAGATATCACGACACTCGACAAAAACGCCATTATCGAAATCCTCAAAGCTATCGACAAAGCCGACTTGATGCTCGCACTCAAATCGGCTCCTGAAGAGCTCAAGGAGAAATTCTTCGGTGCGATGAGTGAACGTGCGAAAGAGGCGTTCATAGAGGAGATGCAGTTTATGGGTGCGGTGAAGATGAAAGAGGTCGAAGCCGCACAAAGAAGAATCGTAGAAGTGGTCAACCAGCTTGCGGAAGCGGGAACTATCCAGATGGGTTCAACCGACGAAATGGTGGAGTAAAGCGATGGCGGAAGTTATATCGAGCGACAAAATCGAAAGACACAACATCGACAAGTACAACTTCAAAGTGCTTTCACTCGGTGCTTCCAGACAATCCACGCAAAAACCGTTTGGAAAAACGAACACACAAACATCCCCTTCGCCTGAGAACGAACAAAACGAATCCAAGGCGCTACAAAACGAGCAACCTCCACAGGAGCAAAAAACGAACAACGACGCCAAAGATTCTCTTATAGAGTCGCTTTTGAAAAAAACCGACGAAATGAGTTCGAATTTCATCAAACTGCAAATGAAGCTCGAAGCGATGCAAGAGGAGCACAAAGCCGAACTCGAGCAAGTACGTCAAGGGGCTTTCGAAGAAGGCAAAGCGCAAGGCAAAGAGGAAGCGCAAAAAGAGTGCGAAGCGAAATACGACGAAACTTTAAATCTTTTCGCATCGTCAATCTCTAAACTTGAAACAAACGCGGGTGAGTATAATAACGCACTTGAAAAACTCAAAAGCGAACTCACCTCCGCCGCTATCGACATAGCTAAAGAGGTAGTGGAAGTGGAGCTCAAACAAAACTCGAACGAAGTCGCGGAAGCACTTGCTTCGGGTCTGATCGAAGAGCTCAAAGAGGCTTCGAAAATCACGTTGAAAGTCAACCCGAAAGATTTCACCTACATTTCGCAACGCTTCGAGAAACTCGAGCATATCAAAGTCGTTGCCGATGCGGCGGTGAACGAGGGGGGAGTCGTCGCCATCAGCGACATCGAAAATATAGATGCTCAAATAGATAAAAGATTCGAACGGGTAAAAAGGGTAATACTGAGTGAATAAAAAGATAGAAATCAACAAACAATTAGAAATAAAATCGAAATCGATTCCGGAACTGCAACAACTCTGCACCGATATACGTAAACGGATACTCGAAGTGGTAAGTAAAAACGGCGGGCATTTAAGCTCCACTCTCGGCGCTACGGAACTGATAGTGGCGATGCACTACGTGTTCGATAGCGCGAAAGACCCTTTCATCTTCGACGTTTCCCACCAAGCTTACGCACACAAACTCCTAACGGGCAGATGGGAGGAGTTCGAGTCGCTTCGCACTTTTGGAGGACTTAGCGGCTACACCAAACCGAGCGAAAGCGAACACGACTACTTCGTCGCTGGACATAGCTCCACATCGATCTCCTTGGGCGTGGGTGCAGCCAAAGCGATAGCGCTCAAAAACGAGCAAGATTCCCGCATCCCCGTCGTTATGATAGGTGACGGTGCGATGAGTGCCGGGATGGTGTACGAAGCGCTCAACGAACTTGGCGATAGAAAGTACCCGATGGTTATCGTTCTTAACGACAACGAGATGAGTATCGCCAAACCGATCGGCGCGCTTAGCCGCATCCTTAGCTCCGCTATGGCAAGCTCCACGTATCAAAAGTTCAAAAAAGCGACTGAGAGCTTCGTCGAAAACTTCGGTGATAGTGCGAAATACATAGCCAAACGGGTCGAAGAATCGCTCAAGCTCGTAACGCCGGGAATCTTGTTCGAAGAGATGGGCATCGACTACATCGGCCCTGTTGATGGGCACAACCTCCCAAAACTGATCGAAACGCTGCAACTTGCAAAAGAGCTTCGTCGTCCCGTTATCGTTCATGCACAAACTCTCAAAGGCAAAGGGTACGAAATAGCCGAGGGGAAAGAGGAAAAATGGCACGGTGTCGGACCATTTGACATACAAAGCGGAAAAAGTCTGAAAAAATCGAGCGCTAAAAGTGCGACGCAAATCTTTACCGAAGCACTTACACACTTAGCCGAGCATGATGAAAAAGTGGTCGGTGTAACTGCGGCGATGCCAAGCGGAACGGGACTTAGTGCGCTGATGGAGCGCTATCCGGAGCGTTTTTGGGATGTCGCCATCGCCGAGCAGCACGCCGTCACTTCGATGGCAGCCCTTGCCAAAGAGGGGTTCAAGCCGTTTGTGGCTATCTATTCCACCTTCTTGCAACGTGCGTTCGACCAAGTGGTTCACGATGCATGCCTGATGGATTTACCCGTCGTCTTCGCGTGTGATAGAGCCGGTATCGTCGGTGAAGACGGCGAAACCCACCAAGGGGCGTTCGATATCAGTTTTTTGCGCTGCATTCCGAATATGACCCTTTTTGCACCCAGAGATGAGAAAAGCTTCCACCAAGCTATGGGATTCGCACATACTTACAAACACACTTGTTCGCTACGTTACCCAAGAGGGAGTTTTCTCGATTGCGGCGACTTGCCCGAGTCGCAACGTTTCGAACTCGGCAAAAGTCAACTGCTAAAAGAGTCAAACGGCGATATACTCTTCATAGGTTACGGTAACGGTGTCGGGAGAGCCTACCAAACCTCGCTGCATCTTGAGAAAGAAGTCGCCATTTTGGACTTGCGATTCGTCAAACCGCTCGATGAAGCGATGTTGCGAACCTTAGCGAAACGGCACAAAACATGGTATGTCTTTAGCGACAGCGCCAAACGCGGTGGAGTGGGGAGCGCACTTTTGGAGTTTTTGGAAGAAAACGGCATCGAAGAGGTCAAAGTAACGAGTTTCGAATATCCCGACTCTTTCATCACCCACGGCAATACGGCGAAAGTGGAAGAATCCCTTGGACTGCTTCCCGAGCAACTCGCTACGAAAATAGTATAGTAAATACCGAGCCTTTCGATTTTTCACTCTCGATTCGGAGAGTGAATTTATGCACTTTGACGATGTGTTCGACCAACGAAAGCCCTATCCCAAGGGAGTTGTTCCAACCGTTGCTCGTAGCTCTGTAGAATTTGTCGGTGATTTTGTCTATCTCCTCCTTGGCGATACCTATCCCTTTATCCTCCACCCTTAGAGCTTTTTCATCGAGTGCGATTTCCACTTCGTCTTCGGAATATTTCAGCGCGTTTTCGACCAAGTTGGTTACGGCGATTCGAAAAAGCGCTTCATCGAGCTCTTTGGTCACTTGTTGTTTTTGCACAAAAACGATTTTTCTGCCGCCGTAACTTTGAGAAAGCTCCTCTATCACCTCTTGTACCATCTCTCCGATATCGACATTGGCATACTTGATAGGTTGGGAATCCTCTTCGAGTTTGATAAAAAGGCGAAGCCTATCTATCATCGCCGTCAGACGTTTTGCCGAAGTGTAGATTTTCGCCAAGAACTTCTCACGAATGCGCCCGCTTATATCTTTGTCCTCTATCAATGTCTGCGAATACCCCGTAATCACCGAAATAGGGTTTTTGAATTCATGGGAAACCGCCGAGAGGATTTCGTCCTTCTGACGGTTGGCAAGCTTGAGTTTCGCGGTGTATTTGGCTTTTTTCTTGTTTTTTTTCGCTAAAACGGAGGAAACGTCACTTAAAGATTCGGTCAGCTTGGCGAACTCTTTGGAGTATTTCGAGTGTATCTCCATCGAGGAGGTCTGTTTTTTCAACTCCGTCAAAAACCCGATGACTCTGTCTATCTCATACCCTATTTCATCCGATATTTTGTAGATAACATACACCATCGCCGACATCGTTACCAAAAAAACGAAAAACATCTTGAGCAAAAAACTCAAAAAGTTGTCGTAAATCTTCTCGAAACTCGTCGATAAACGCAAAAAATACTCGCGCCCTCCCAAGCGAATCTTCTTCGCGACATAAAGCAACTCTTTATCGAGCGTTTTCGAGCGGCGCACCTCCACACCGTAACGCTTGTAGGTCGATGCAAAAATTTCGGGGCGGTTTTTGTGGTTTTCCATCTTTTTGGGGTCTGCGTCGCTATCGGCTACGACGTTGCCATCTTTGTCCACAAGTGTCAAACGCACGTCACTAAGACGCTTGACGTTTTTCGCAAAGCTTTGGTAGTCCCGTTGCTTTGGTAACTCCATCGCGATAAGCTCGATGTCATGTACAAGCTCGTTTTTGACCTGTTCGGTATAGAGCTGTTTTATCCAAAAATAACTCACGATACCGATAAGCAAAAACACCACTCCCCCAAGGAGGAGAAACTTTTTCAAGATTTTGATTCTAAGGGTATCCATGGTTTCACTCTTTGTAAGCTTTGAAGATGTATCCCTCCCCCCTGACGGAGGTGATATAGTTTTTCTCACCCGTTGGGTCTATCTTCTCTTTAAGGCGTTTTATGGCTACGTTGACCGTTTTTGGCTGTCTGTTGTCGTGGTCTTCCCAAACCTCTTGGAGTATCTCCTCACGACTTAAAAGCGTTTCTTTGTTTTGGAAAAAGAGCAAAAGCAAGTCATGTTCGAGTTTGGTAAGTGCGACCTCTTTCCCGGCGATAGAGAAGCTTTTTTTCGTCGCATCGTAAAGGATATCTCCCTCTTTTTTCACTTCGATAGCGTTGCCAAAACGTTTGAGCACCGCTTTGATGCGCGCTTTGAGGATGTTCAAATCAAACGGCTTGGTGATGTAGTCATCCCCTCCCCGTTCGAACCCTTCCAAAACATCTTCGTTGCTGTCTTTGGCGCTGATGTAGATAACGGGAAAGTCGTATCCCTCTTTTCGAATCTCGGCGACAAATTCACTCCCTTCGACCCCGGGAAGATTGCGATCCATCAAAAGCAGACTCACATCCTCCTCCTCGAGGATGAAACGGACGTTTTTGGTATCTTTACACGCTATAACCTCGTACCCCTCTTTCGAGAGGGTATATTCAAGCAAATCGAGGATATCCTCTTCATCATCGACTACGACTACGATCTCTCCTGCCATCGCGACTCCTTCTTCGAGACATTATAGCGAATCTACGCTAAGTCCGATACAAAACCCGCAACCGTTACGCCAAAAAATCGCCTTATTCGAACATCAACCCATACGGTCGCGATATCTCCGCAACTACCTCTTCGACACTCATGTGGCGAGTTTTTCTCACAAACTCCCTACCGTCTAAAAAGACCAGAAGCGTCGGGATGGCAAACACGCTAAAATGCGCCGCGACACTTTGATCTTCGCTGACATCTATGCTGATAACTTCGAGATGCTGAAAATTTTTTTCAAAAGCGTCCATGAGTTTTGGTTTGAGCGCATGGCAGACATTGCAAGTCGGTGCCGAAAAATACAAAGCGACCGCAGGTTTTTTCGCGATACTCTCTTCGATCTCTTTTAGTTCCACAATCTACCCTTTTTTAAGTGCGATTATATTACAATTCCACTTATGATAGATATAATATTTTCCGTTTTTAGCGTATATGTTTTCATTGTCATGGGGTATCTTGCAAAGCGGTTTTTCAAAGAACGGATCGACGACAAGACCATTACCATTCTCAATGTCTATTTTCTCCAAGTGTTTCTGACGTTTTGGGGGCTTTTGATACGCCCTATCGACTTTTCGTTCTTTCTTGCTCCATCGATCTATCTTGCAATCGTGATTATCGTCATCCTCTTCACCGCTTTGGTCGCCAAACGGTTCTTCAAAGATAAAAAAGAGTACTCCATCGCTGCCATCGCGGCAGTCATAGGAAACACCGGAAATCTCGGTATCCCTCTCAATATAGCTATCTTCGGGCAAGAATCGATCCCCTACACCACCATCGTCAACCTTGTCAACGTGTTCGTCGTGTACACTTTCGGCGTCTATTTTTATTCACGAGGAAGCTACGATGCCAAAACATCGCTTATGAACATCCTCAAGCTTCCTATCCTCTGGGCTGCGCTCATCGCCATCACACTTAGTATAAACGGTTACAAACCGAGCAAAGCCGTCATGGATATGTTGATGATGGGTGCTTACGCTTCGATGACGATGCAGCTGTTTCTCTTTGGTATCTACCTCTACGGTTCCTCTATCAAGGAGCTGAACAAACATCTCATCGCTTGGGTGAGCGGTTTTAAGTTTCTCGTCTTGCCGGCAATCGCTTTTTTTCTCCTCGTTACGCTTGATATCGACAAAACGATCAAGGGGATCGTTTTTATAGAGCTTATCATGCCTTTGGCGGTAGCCAACGTCAACTTGGCGAGTCTGTACGAATGCAAGCCAAAAACGGTCACTTCGTTGGTGTTTATCACTTCGGTTTTGTTTTTGGGGGTGATTTTCGTCGCTTTGTATCTGGTGAAACTGCTATAATTGCATTAAAAAAGGGGCTTTATGATAGACAATTCCATTTCCCACATCCAAAACGCTTTGAACGACCTCGATAAAGAGATGGAAACGATAGTGATGAATCTCACCCTCTCTTTGCAGGAAAAAGACAACTTGATGCTGCCTATTTTGTTGGAAAAAAAAGTGCTCAAACAAACTCTCGAAGATTTACAATACCTAAAAGAGCATCCTCCTGCCCCGAATCAGCCTTGCGGTATTTCGAAGTACCGAAACGATTAGTGCTCATTAAGTGAACGAATCTTATAGAGAATCGACTCGCCGTTTTCGAGTTTTATATCGACAAGGTAGTACGAAACGGCGTTTTGGTTTTCTTTTTTCATCGCTTTGTAAACGCGAAACCGCTTCACTTGCGCCACTTTGTCCACATCGCCGCCGACATCCGCCCCAAAAGGGTATTGAAGCTTTCGAAGCGATTCCAAACGGTACAACCAACCATCACGCATGATATAGGCGATATACGGGTTGAAGCGGTTGTGGATCGAATTTGCGCTTTGGAGTATCACCACATCTTCGTTGCGCTCTTGATTGAGAACGCTAACGTCGCTTTTTAAACTCAGCGCGAAATCGAGATAAAGCATCTTCTTCAACCTCCACATCCGCTCCATCCGCTTCGTAATCGTCGCGTATTTTTCATTTGACTGCTTGAGCGCGTCGTAACTTCTGTACAAAAAAACGACGATAAGCGAAAAAATGACGATGGCTATCATCATCTCTATCAAAGTGAAAGCGTTTCGCTTCATCGCAAACGAACCCGCAAAATGGAAGTAGAACCCTCTTGAAGCTGGAGAACACTTCGACCTATCTCGATGGCAAGAGGGGCTTGGGTATCCTCCCCGACCCCCTCTTCTTCACCCAAACTTTCGTCAAATTCACCCGTATCTATCGTTTCGAGTTTCTGGTAGATGATTTTCGCTTCTATCTTTTTGAGTTCGCGTCTTAAATCGTCATCGAGATCGAAACGCTCGAGTGTTCTATCAAGTGTAAGCGAGTCGTTTTCGTAGCCGTATTTGCTCCCTTGCAACAACGAGGCGTATTGGAGGTTTTTCTGCGCTTTTTGCAATTGTAAAAAAGTGTGGGTGTTGTTGGCTTGCAGTTGCAAAAGCGCTACGACGACGACGGAGATAATCATCACCGAAACCATCACTTCAATAAGCGTGAATCCCCCTTTTTTACTCATGCCCCAAACCGATTCGAATCGCCTCTTCAAGTGACGTTTCCCCGTTTAAAAGCATCTGTTTGAGCTGATAGGGGAGTGTTTTTAGTCCCTGTTTTTCCAGTTCGCTCCTAATTGTATGCTCATCGGTCGTGTTTTTGAGCAAATCTTTAACCCGTTCGTCCATCAAAAGCAATTCCCCGATACTTCGTCTTCCTGCATAACCGGTGTAGTTGCACTCTTTGCACCCTTTGGCTTTGTAAATGAGTGCATCTTTTGGCAGATTGTAATCTTTTGCGAACTCTTCTGCTAAGAGGTCCTCTTCTTTGCAATGTTGGCAAAGTAGTCGAACAAGACGCTGCGCCAAGATACCAAGAAGCGAAGAGGAAACCAAAAACGGCTCTATCCCCATATCGACAAGTCGAGAGATGGTCGCTGCAGCGGAGTTGGTATGCAAAGTGGAAAACACCAAGTGTCCAGTCAGCGCCGCACGTACCGCAATAGACGCCGTTTCTTCGTCACGAATCTCCCCTATCATGATAACGTCGGGGTCTTGACGCAAAATGGAGCGAAGCGCACTTGCGAACGTGAGTCCGACCTTTTCGTTGACTTGAATCTGCGAAATCGAGTCGCTTTTGTACTCCACGGGGTCTTCGACGGTCATGATGTTCTTTTCGGGACTTTCCACTTGACGCAAAAAAGAGTGCAAAGAGGTGGTTTTCCCGCTTCCAGTAGGTCCGGTTACCAAAATGATCCCATGAGAAGAGCGCAACAGCCGCTTGATGTCCCCCATGATCTCTTCGTTGAAGCCAAGTTCGTCTATATCGGGGATTTGGGAACTTTGCATCAAAAGCCGCATAACGACACGTTCACCATAAAACGTCGGCAGTACCGACACACGAACATCGAGCGTTTCGCCGGCTATTTTTATTTGGGTTCGTCCATCTTGAGGGATTCTCTTTTCGCTGATGTCGAGATTGGAAATAACCTTGATACGGCTGATAATCAAACTCACCACCCTTTTATCCAAGTCGGCGTTCTTGACAAGCATACCGTCGATTCGAAAACGCACTTCACCCCGTTTTTCCTGCACTTCTATGTGGATGTCGCTGGCACGTTTTTTGATAGCTTGGTAAAAAAGCGCGTTGACGAACTTGATAATAGGTGCGGACTCTTCCGAAGTGAGAATGTCCGAAGAGGTACGCAAAAAATCGGTTAACGAGAGTTCTTCTTCCTCGGCAAGCTCCTCTTTTTCATCTTGCATCGACTCTATCGTTTTGTCGGTTCGCAACTCAAGGTATTTGTTGTAAAGTCTATCGAAACTTTCTTGGTCGAGCAACACAAGACGTATGTCGCTTTGGAGTTTGGTATAGTAGTTGAGCGCTTCTACAAGATACTTCTGCGTCGCCGCGGCGCACACCTCTTCGCCGATTTTGGTAAAAAGGAGGTAGTTTTTGATACACAACTCACTTTTTATCCCCTCCGCTTCGACAGGCTCGAGCGAAATATCATGCAGCGCTTCCATCATTTACTCTCTTCGTTTTTTTCTTCAAGCGCTTTTCGTTTCGCCGCTTCCAAACTTTTTTCTTTTTCGATGCGCGCGAACACCTCTTTTTCGTACTCCTCTTGCATTTTCGAAAGCTCGCCGAGTTCATGTTGGAGTTTGGAGAGTTGTTCGCTTTTGTCGATGACGTACGGGGTGAGAATAACGACAAGGTTGTCGTTTTCGATACTTTGCTCGTTGGAACTAAAAAGCCACTCCCCTATAAACGGTATATCTCCAAGAAGCGGGATTTTCGTCTGGGTGTTTCTGTTGTAGGTCTTTACAAGTCCACCGATGATGATACTCTCGCCATGGCGTAAAATAGCCTCTGTTTTGACATTTTGTTTCGAAGTTACCGGCTGACCCGTAGCGTTGTTACTTCCGTCATCGACGACGTTTTCAAGCGTCGCTTCGACATCGAGCGTCACTTTGTCGTTGGAAGAGACACGCGGCTTGATTTTCAACGTCAAACCCACGTCTTCACGTTTGTAACTGTTGGTTATCCCCGTACCGACACCGCCTGAGTTGTTCGCTACGCTTCCGCTTAGTACGGAGATGGTTTTACCGACATAGATGGAAGATTCCTTGTTGTTGACACAGAGAATCGAAGGGTTCGAAACCGATTTCGCCGCACCGTTGGTTTTGAGAAAATCGATAGCCGCATTGAGAGAAAACGCGGCAGCGAGGTTTTTTGCATCCATTTTCGAAAGTATCGTTCCAAGCCCGACCGGCGTCGCTCCGCCGAAGTTGGTAGAGAGGGTATAAAGCCCTCCGTTGGAACCTACCGCGGCACCGTTGAAACCGTATTTCACCCCAAGATTGTAGGCGTTGTTCTTGTTGATTTCGATAATATTGGCTTGTACATAGACTTGATATTTCTCTTTGTCGAGTTCGTCTATTATCTTTTTGATACCGTTGAGGATGATAGGATCGCCAACGGCGATAATAGCGTTGATTTCGTCACTTTCGCTAACATTTGGTTTCAAAGTCGGGTCTTTGAATTTTTGTTTGGAGATGATATCGTTGAGGCTTTTTGCAACCGCTTTAGCATCGGAGTTTTTCAAAGGGAAAATTCGAACCGAATTGCTTGCGTTGGCTTCTTGGTCGAGCTGTGCGAGTACCGCTTTTATTTTCGCGACGTTCTTGGCTTTACCGACGAGTATGATGCTGTTTAACGACTCGTCCACAAGCACTTTGACGCTCTCTTGCATCACTTTTGGGTTGAAGATGGTCTTGTTTATAGCATCGAGTTTGCTTTGGAGCTTCTTGGCTTCGGTGTTTTTGATGTGCACCACCTCTACGGCCAATTTTCTCGGTTGGTCAAGCTCGCGAATCACCTTTTTGACCGTTTTGATGTTTTTTGGATAATCGGTTATCACAAGAGTGTTGTTCTCTTTGAGTGTCATCAACTTGGCGGTTTTGGAGATAAGATAGCGAATCTTCGCGGCGATAACATCGACGTTTTCGTAGCGAATCGGCATCGTATAGGTTACCATCAAATTGCCATCGAGCCGTTTGGGATTCGTTACCACTTTCGTAGCGTGTTTCGCCGCTTCGTTCGCACGCACCACGCTGTAGAACGAACCGTGGTCGGCAAGGGTGTACCCTTTTGTCTGCAATACCGAGATCAAAATATCCATCACCTCGTCGTCATAGATGGGTGCGCTACTTATGAGGTTTATCTTTCCGTTTATGTTGTAGCTGACAAGGATGTTCTTCCCCGTTATCTTCGCTACAAGCTCGATAAAATCGGCGACGTTGAGGTCGGAGAAACTCACATTGACCCGCTCTCTTGCCTGCAAAGCGCCCACCAAGAGCGACAATGCCAAAAATAGACTAACGATTGATTTCATAAACAAGCTCCTTTTCTTCTCCGTTTCTCAATACCACTATCGAAACCGCGTCGAGTTTGTCGATTTTTCTGTAGATGTCGATGGCATCTTTGTAACTTTTGAGTCTTTTATTGTTCGCTTTTATAATGATATCCCCTTTTTTCAAACCCAAAGCGGCAAATTTGCTTCCTTTTCTTATCCATCGCACTTTGAATCCATCGATTGTACCGTTACGCCGCACCTCGTCGATGGAGATGTTTTTCCAAATCTCCCTCGGGTTGCTTGCGAAGTACTCCACATCCATCTTTTCGACGAGGTGCAACGCATCTTCGGAAACGACACTCGGCACTCTTTGGTAGTGCACTTTGGTATTTGTGTTTTTTTTCTGTTGGAGTTTGAGTTCGAACTCTTTTCCACCTTTGGTAAAGATGACGCCGTCTATGCCGATAGATTTGAGTTTGTAGCCTTCGAAGCTTTCTCCGACACTCACGATAGTAACTTTACTCTCCCCTTTTTTGGAGATAATGGCATACCCTTTTTTGTCGTTTCCGTAAAACCCTTTGAGCACCATCGAGGAGATTTGCAAACTTTGTGCTTCTTGTGCTTTTTTCGATGCGTTTCGCTGTGCTTTTTTCGCTTTTATCCCCATCGCTTTGGCAAGATCGACTCTGATAAAATCGGGAGTGAAGCTGTAATGTTTCATGGGCTCTCTCCCCTCAAGCGGCAAAAACCAAAAGACGACCACACCCACCGCTTTCGCAAGCAGCACCAAACCGAGTAGAACAAGAACAAGGGAGGTTGGCAGTTTAGAAACTTTGTTCATAAGCGTACCCCCCGTCTTTGAGTTTTTTCATTCTGTGCAGTATCCCTGCGTACTTGTTTCGCATCGTTTTGGACGCTTTGAGATAGACAAAAAGCTTTCTATCGCCCAGCGTGAAACTACCGTACGCTTTGCCGAACTCACCCGTAGCCTCGAACACGACCCGCATCGGATTCCAAACGTCGTAATGCACCAAAAGGGTATCTATACGTGTAGGTAAAAAACGTTTCGCCATACCGCTTAAGCGAATCTGCTTGGCTTGCAAAACGTTGCTAAAGAGATAGGTCGAAACCGAAGCGTCCATCACCTTCGCGACACGAATCCCCTCGACGTAGATGTCGGCATGCTCCAAAGAAAGGGAGAAAACACCCTCTTGAAGCGTTTCGTTGCCGATAACGGTGGAGAACTTCGCAAGTTGTGCTTCACCGAGGTAGTACAGATTCTTCTTCGGCAAGAAAGCCAACGTCGATGCGATGAAAAAAAGGAACAAAAACAACCACTTCAACAGTTTCATCGCCATGCTATCTCCATATCCAAATCGACACCGTCATTTTGTCTGTGAACTAAAAAGCGTTTTACGATAAAAGTGCCGTTTAGCACTTTCGCTAAAATCGAGTCGGCCGTTTTAACGTCGATATTTTTCCCGCTGATATTCAAACGCTCCTTGGTATCGACATATTTCACACCGCTTTTACTCACGCTGCTTGAGCGCAAAAGTCGCAAAAGTTCCACTTTTCTTTTTGGAGAATAGGCGTTTTTAAGCGCTCTTAGTTTCAAAGCCATGTCCTGTTTGTAACGGTATTGGCTTTGCAACTCTTCAAACCGTTTCTCCTCCTCCAAAGCGCTGTATATCGCAAAAACCGCGACAACCGCCGACAAAAGAAGCAGATAAAGGGGATTGAGCCGTTTCATAACGCGACCTCCATGAGCGCTTTATTGTTTTGCAAAGGTTTGATTGTGGGCTTGAGTTCTTCAAGACGGTTTTGCAACGATTGAGGGTTTTTCAAATTACCAAAAACCGCTTTGAGGGTGTTTTTCTCCACCGAGACCTTTTCCAAAACACAGCCCGTGCGCGCCGGCACTTTAAGTAACGCATCGAAAACACGGCGCAGTTTTTTCTGCTTTTTGTCTATTTTTTCGTATTTTTTCAAAACGACTCTATTTTGCATCATTGTCGGCAAAAGGGAGTATTTTTCAAAAAGCTCTGTTGAGCGTTTCTCCAGCGAAGCCGAAGCGTTTACAAATCTATACCACTGCGCGCCGTAAAGCAAACCAAAAAGGAGAAAAAAACCACACAACAAAAGAAGCGTCTTTTTCTCTATGGGAGAATCGTAGCGTTCTATTTTGATGGCGTGTTGGGAAAGCTGGATATTTTGTACATCGAGGGGGTTTCGCTCTTGGGCTTGACTAAAAGGGAGTTTTAGAACCACTCCATCGACACACTCCAGTACCCACCCCTTTGGCAGTTGGATAGGAAGCGCTTCTTTGGAAAACTCGCTTTGGGCGAAATACAATGCCTCCACATTCGCAAGCTCCACCCCTTTTTGCACAAGCAGTGAGCGAATCTTCTCCTCTTCGTACGCAAAAGCGACGTATTCCTCCCCTTCGAAATAACCATAAAAGCGGAAATCCCCTTCGGGAAGAAAATCTTCGAACAACGAAGGTAGAAGTTTTCTCGCTTCTTTCTGGTTTCTTACGGGAAGCTCGAACCGTCGCACCCAGTACAAAGAGGGGGAGAGTATCACCTCCAACTTTTGGCTTTGAAGCTCTACATCGACATCGGGATCGAGAAAGATTTTTTGTGTTTCAGTTTTGAACTTCGTAAACAAACCGCTTAGCCTTTTTCTTTTTGAGATCGTATTCGAACTCGATAGTTCCGTTTAATTTCTCTTTCATCACGTCTATATGCACCGAAATTACGGGCTCGAAAAAGCTGTAATCAAACATTTCCAGCAACCTTTTCTCTTCCGGCGTCAGCCCCAAGTCCTCCAAACTCTGATACATCCCGGCTTCTTGGGCAAGCACCTTGGCTCTTTCCTCCGTGACACCGGCTACGAACTCCCAAACCTCCGCCGAAGCGTAGTTGAGATCGAGTTTGGTGGTTCTGTCTTGGTCGTAAAAAAAAATTTTATCGAAGTCGAGCTTAGAAAACGGGTCGATTCCCTCTTTTTTTTCGTAATCGAGCAAAATTCTCTCCATCTGCTTGGAAGAAACGATAGCATCGCGATAGAGTGTAGGGTCGTTGAAAAAGAGGTCGCTTCTATAACTGCCGTCTTCTTTGATGCCGTCCATCGAATCGAGAATATAATACACCAAATCGCCGTTTAGACCTTTGGAACTTAGAAAATTCGCCAGATAATCCACCCTTTGGCGCGCTCTTGTGGTGTTGTTCTCACCGAAAGTGTTGATGTTGAGCTTCCCTCTGGCACTCGAGAGCGAAATTAGCACTCTATACCCCTGACTCTCAAACGGAAGCATCGATGCGGAGCTCAACAAAGTAAAAAGCGCCACACTCGTGTTATCTTCCACCACGGCGTTTATTTCGGGAGAGTTTTTCAACATAGAAAGCACATCTTCTATAATCATACCGCTTTGGATCAAAAAACGCTCTTTTTCGACCACTCCTTTGGCTCGATCGAGATTTTGCATACTCCAGCCAATCACCATCGTCATTAGCATAACGATCACCAAAGTGACAAGTAAAGCGACCCCTCTTCTCATCATTGAATACTCATAGAGAAAATCGGCAGCAACATCGCCGCGACGATAAACCCGATACTTCCTCCCACAAATAGCATCAAAGCGGGTTCGAGCAAACTAAGAAGCATCGATGTTTTGTCACGGTTTTCTTCGAAATAAAGCTGCGAAATATTGCTTAGAACCGACTCCACTTCGCTCGTTTCCTCTCCAAGCGCGACCGTTTGGACAAACGCGTAGTCGATTTTGTAGGGTGATTTCAGCAATGCGTTTGAGAGTGTTTTCCCCTCCACCACCTCTTTGGAAGCGTCTTGAAACACCTTTTTTATGACACGGTTGTTCAGGATGTTCGAACTGAGGTTGATCGTCTGAACGAACGTAACGCCGCTTCGAACGAGCAAACTCGCCATATAGGCAAAACGCGCAAGCTCGCTATGCTCTATAAGGTTACCGAAAAACGGCACTTTGAGTAAAATTCTATCTACTCCGTAGGCGAACTTTTCGCTTTTTTTCCGCAAAACGACAAACAGCACGACAAAAGCACTCAACGAAACGAGTAGTGCCATATAATGATGACTGAAAAAGTTCGCAAGCGCTATGACCACTTTTGTCGGAGTGGGCAACTCTTGGTGCATACTTGCGAAAATCGAGGTGATTTGCGGTACGACGAAAGTGAGCATAAACGCTATCATTATCAACGAAACCGCTATCATGAAACCGGGATAGGCAAACGCGCTTTTTACCTCTTTGCGCAACTTCTCCTGCTCTTTGAGAAAGTCGGCAAGCTCCATAAGAACCTCATCGAGTATCCCTCCATCTTCACTCACCTTGATCGACTGCTTGTAAAATTCCGGCAACCGCACGATTGTTTGCTCGTTGAGTGCCGCATAGAACGTTTTCCCCTCATCGAGCAAAGTATTGACCTCGCTTAAAAACAACGAAAGCTTTTTATTGTCGGTGTAGTGGTTTTGCACCACCCGAAGCGCTTGCACGATACTAATCCCAGATCGTATATAGGTCGCAAGCTCACGCGAAAGGTTCGAAAGCTCTTTAGGGGAGACGGTATAGGTGCGTTTGAAACTCAAACGATCCAAAACCGAAGCGCTTTCTTCTTTTATGTCGCTGTAGAGAATCTTTTGGTTTTTAAGTTTGCTTTTCGCTTCGGCAAGGGAGGATGCTTCTATTTTGTCGCGTACTTTGTTACCGTTTGCATCCACCCCTTTGTATCGGTATATCAAGAGAGCACCTTTTGAAGCGAAGCTTCTTTTTCGTTTTGTATATCTTCGAGGGAGTCGTATATTTTCACATCTTCGAAATAGTCGCTGTAATCGTACAGTTTCGAGTTGTACTCAAGGTATATCTGATCCCCTATGCCGTTTTTGTAGATGGCGTACGAAAAACACACCTGCCTCTCCACCCCATCGGCATCGAAATAGGGATCGGGCTCGATCTGCTGCATCCCCATCGATTCATCGTAGCGGTAGGTTTTCGGATAGGAAGCGAAAAATCCCTCTATCTTCTCCTTTGGCTTTCCATCGAGCACCACGCTACACTCCTGACACGAATCGTAACACACAAAACGCGCTTTTTTTTCGAACTCTTTTTTAAGGAGAAATTTTTTCAGGTTTGTAAGCGTAGGGAGGTCGTTTTGGTTTTTTTGTTTCACTTTTTGCAGCGAACCTATGGCGAACATATACACAACCCCCATGATAACTACGACAAGTATCAACTCTATAAGAGTAAAACCCCCTCTTGACACGACGCGCTATTTACACTCGCTGAGTCTGATATCCGCAGCTTCGCCGCTTCCGCCCTCTTTTCTATCGGCTCCCAAAGAGACAATCTCCACCGTCCCTTCATCATTGGTGTAGATAAAATCGTTCCCCCAGCTGTCTTTTGGCATCTTGTTGTCTTTGAAATAGCCGCTTTTGGAGTAGTTTGGATACTTCGCAGGGTCTGGGTTTTGCACAAGTGCTTTAAGCCCCTCTTCGGTTGAAGGGTACATCCCGTTATCGACTTTGAACATATCCAACGGTCCGTTGTAGATCGACTTCATCTGTACACAAGTGAGTTTTTCCTTCGCTTCAGCGCCTTTTCCCGTAAGATTTGGCACGACCATCGCCGCTAAAAGCCCAAGTATAACGATAACGATCATCAATTCGATAAGTGAAAAACCTTTTCGCATATTTTCCCTTTTGTTTTTTCGGTATTATAACCTATTTTGTAAAAGAGCGGAAAAGCAATACCAAACCAAAGCCTTTTGGCTTTGATTTTAGGGGGAGGAAGAGTGAAAATCAAGAAGTTATACGATATTACATTTTTTCGTTATCGCGCAAAGTGGGCAGAAGTTGAAAATACCTGCCATCAAAGGGATAACGCCCAAATAGAACCAAACGATACCGCTAACGACACCCGCGGCTATAAGTGCGATACCCAAAATGATTCTAAACACTCTACAAAATTTTCGTATCTTCAATACCTTTTCTACCGACCAATCTTTAAACGCCATATTCGCTCCTATAATCTTAAATATAATTTTTGATAATTGGAATTATAAGCTTATTTGTTTAATGCTACTTTAATGTTATTTTGATTATCATAGCTTAATCGGAGAAAAAGCCAAACTTGTCGCGAGGCAAGGACGGAAAGCCATGGGTCTTGAGCAAGATCGCCAGGTTGCCTAAATGTTACTTCCAACTTGCTTTTCCTCCATCATACCAAGGTTGAAATATGAAAAACATCATTGACAGTATCTTTAAAATTTTTTTGACTCTGTTCACTGCGGCGATGCTGTTTGGTTGCGGCGGCGGTGGAGGTGGCGACGGTTTTAGCGCGCACCAGCCAAGCGGCAACACGGGCAATGAAAATACCGGTGGAAACGATGGTAACAAAACAGGTACGGGAACTACCGGCAACAACGATACCGACACCACCTCCGGCGATGATGGCAACAACTCTGCGCAACCATATAGCTACATCCCAAAAGGAAGTGCGCTTACCGATAGAATGGCGGTGCGATTTTTAGATATGACAACCTTTGGCTCTACCCCAAAAGATGTGGCGTATCTGCGTAAAAAAGGGGTCGTGGCATGGGTCGATGAGCAACTAAAGAAGCCGTGGGAGCCAAAAAAGGATAGCGTGCTTTACAACACCATCTACCATGTGCTCGAATCCGGTCCCTATCAGTATGTGGGCGATCAAAAAGACCTACCTTATGACAAGATCGATGCCAGAGTAGAAGAGTATATGACAGACAACGACGTCATCTTTCAAAAGCATAGAGTCAACCTCGATGTGCTGGAGTATCACTCTTCGGCACTCTTTGGCGGACAACTCGAAGATGATGCACAGCTTAGACAAAGAGTCGCTTATGCGCTGAGTCAGATTATCGTAGCGGGTGAGTCGCGAGATCAGTTTTTTTACTGGCGAGGCGAGATCATCTCCTACTACTACGATATACTGCTTAAAAACGCCTTTGGCAACTACGGCGATATCCTCTACGATGTCTCTATGAGCCCGACGATGGCGATCTACCTCACCTACGCCAACAACCAAAAGACGCACACAAACAAAGACGGCATCGCTATCACACCCGATGAGAACTACGGGCGCGAGATCATGCAGCTTTTCTCCATCGGTCCGGTGAAACTGCTTCAAGACGGTAGCGTCGTGATGCAAAACGGCAGAAGAGCCCCTACTTATACACAAGATGATGTCAATGAAATGAGCAAGGTATTTACCGGACTGCACTTTGCGCATACCAACTTCGGAGACGATCTCGTTGAAGGGAGTGGTGATGGGATCCATCCGATGGTGTGCGATATGAATCAACACGAAAGTGGTGACAAACACGTCCTTGGCAAAACTATAAACGCCGGCACATGCCAAGAGGAGATACGAAGTGCCGTAGATATCTTGATGAGCCATCCAAACACCGCACCGTTTATAGCGAAAAAACTGATCAAACGCCTCACGAAGTCCAACCCAAACAGCGACTACGTCAAACGCGTGGCGGATGTGTTTGCAAAAAGCGGCGGCGATATGAAAGAGACGGTAAAAGCGATCCTGCTCGATAAAGAGATATGGGATGATATCAAGCAAGACAGAGTCGTTCGTCTCAAAGAGCCCTATCTTGCGTTTATGAACTTCCTCAAAGCCTTCAACGTCCAGCCTTTGAAATACTATAAAAACCACGGCACCAAAAGAAAGGTAACCGGATACAGAATGGTAGAAAAATACGACACGCTTGGGCAGTGGCCGACATGGGCACCATCGGTGTTCAACTTCTACGATGACGAGTTCATCCCCGACGATGCGGACTTTCGCATCAACCATCGAAGCGCACCTGAAAATCAGATCATGACATCCAAGTATATCATCAACACCGCCAACTTCATCGCCAGAATCCTCAACTACAACGAGTGGAACCGCTGGCTTTACCGTGAGGGGTACGACGAAAACAAACTCTATGAAAACTGGGACGGTCTAAGTTGGTGGGACCCTTTCTTGCGAGTCGATATGAACAACCAGCTCGATATCTACAAAAAAGCACTCGGTGGAACTCTAAGCGGATACAAAGATGACGGCAATGAGCGTAAAAAGCGCTACACCGGCGCACTCGATGACGTTATAAGCGATATGGAGATGCGACTTATAGGGAAAAAGCTTGAGCCGACATTCCGTAAAGCACTTGTGGATGCCTTCAAAGATGACTGGGTTGGAGTTGGAAACTATAGCGAAAAGGACCTTGCGGCAGTGATGGCGCAACATATAAGCAAGATAGCGGTGCAGATCGTGCGCAGCGAAGCGTTTATGAGTAACTAAGGAGCGGTGATGCAAAGTTTTGACAGAAGAGAGTTTATCAAACTAAGCGGTATTTTGGGGATGGGTGCGGCGCTTTCACCACAGTTGCTCTTTGGAGATGGCGGCAAAAGTTTCAATGACTTCAAAGCGCTCGTTATCGTCAACCTTATGGGTGGTAACGACGCGCTCAATATGTTCGTCCCCGGTGATGAGTCAAAAACAGGGCAGTACAAAGGCTACGACACCTACGCTGCTCTTAGAAACGACCAGACCGCGATCACATCCAAAGACTTTATGAATGATCTAAAAAAACTCCAAGATAGCAACAACAAGAACAATATCGCTTTTGGCTCCATAAGCGACGCGCCCTACTACGACAGCAGCAAGCTGGCTTCTCACTCTTGCAAGAAGGGGTTCTATCTGCATCAAGGCAGCGGTTTTGGTGGTAAGATAGGCACCAACGTTATGATGCCGGAGTTCGCTTCGTGGGTGGAAAAAGGACGCGTTGCCGTTGTGCAAAATGTAGGGAATATCAGCGGACCGTGGAGTAAAGATGATCTAAAAAACGATCCAAAGAAAGTCCCTCCCTTTATCTTCGCGCACGACCATCAGTCGCGCTTGATGCAGATGGGTAAGGCCTCTACGATAGTGGGAACAACGGGGTGGCTCGGGCGCTTAAGCGACACATGGGGACTACATGAAAACGGCACCTACGATATGAACATCAACATCTCCCCCTTTGGTACCAACAGATCGATGTTTGGCACAAGTAGCCTTGGGATGGACTACAGCAACGTCGGTCCAAAATCGATCAATTCAAGCTACTACGACCCAAAACTCGAAGAGGCTTTTGGCAATAGAGCGGTAGGCAACCGCTTTGAAAACCTCTATATAAAAACGAGAAAAAGGGTGTATGAGAGGATGACGCAGACACTTGCCGACTGGAAGGATGTCGTGATGGACAATAACCCTTACAGTGCCATTACCGACAGTTACGGCAATAAAATCTACACAAGAGACTCTCTTGCATCAAAAGACAAAGGGATAACGCTACCGGGGGAACTTGGTCTAAACAAAGCCGCTTCCTATGTAGTCGATGACTTCAGAACCGCTGCAAGGCTCATCCATATAGCCAAAGCCAAAGGGATGCACCGCGTGGTTATCGCCGTAGATATGGGCGGCTACGACCAGCATGCGGGGCTGCTTATGGATCACGGAAGCAATATGCGAGGGCTTAGCCTTGGTCTTGATGCCTTCTTGCGCGCGATGGAGTCGCAAAATATGCTCGATGAAGTAGCCGTGGCAAATGTCAGCGAGTTCTCCCGCTCCACGGGAGCTAACGGCAATGGAACCGACCATGCATGGGGTGGAGCCTACTTCGTTGCCGGTGCGGTTACATCCGGGATGTTTGGCGAGATGCCCGATCTACGCTCGGCAAGCGATGACGACTTCAGCCGTCAAGGAAGACTCATCCCCAAGCTCTCCTTTAGCCAGTATTACGCGACACTTCTTAAATGGTTCGGGGCGAGTGATGATGAATTGAAAACCATCTTGCCCGATTTGAAAAACTACAACAAGCAAGATTGGGATATCGGTTTTATGGCATAAGCGGGGTATCTTGCTATTTTCTTTTCGTTCGTGGCGGTATGCCGGTTTTAAGAAGTGTCTTAAACCATGCATCCGACGGTTCGGTTTGGAAGTCATCGAGTTCCAGCTCATAGTCGTATCCGTTTGGCTCGTCACTCCAGCTAACGGTGCTGCCGTAGTCGTTGAAGAGATCGACAACTAAAGGGTCTTTCGTCTTCATATAGACAATCTCGTTTGAAAGCTTAAGGGGCTGTGCAGGTGAGATTTTTTCTCCCCATTGATCGTAGAACTTGGCATCGTCTGGAAAATCTACATCGATAAGCGCTCTTTTATGCGCGAAATCCCCCTGTGCAAATGCGACTGTATAGTCTGCTTCGTTCGGTTTTTTAAAGATGATTATAAGCACCCCATAACTGTTACCCCCAAAGCCGTTGTTGCTAAACTCGTCATCGTTCCAATCGACCCGCTTAAGCAGTTTGTAGCCACCTAAGATGGAGTTCATCGCATTGACTGCCACAAGTGCCACGCCGGGCGCTTTGGTGTAGGTGTCCGCCCAGTCGGCTGCGTTGCCGGTTTCAAGAAAGTAGAGTCCTCCCGGAAGCAATCCCGCACTAAACTTCGCACCCTCCGACCAGTCAAGCAGTACGCGTTGCATCACATCCCAACCAACGGCGCTTTTCGAGGCGATACCATGAATCTCGCTCATACCCGTTACAAGTTTCTTTTTATCTTCGTATTTGTCTTTGTAAGCCTCCATGCGCTTTATAAACGATATACCTATCTGGTCGTTTCCGTTTTTGTTCTTGTAGTAAACAAACGTCCTACCGTATGGGTGGTAGGTAAACCCGTCGGTATAATCGACTCCCCCCGCATCCATGAAGCTTGTCGTGAAGTTCGCACCGTAGAAGTCCATCGTGAAGTCCACGAGGATGGGAAGGTTGGGCGCTTTGTTCTTGACTACATCGTAAACCGGCTTGAAAAGGTCATCTACTGCAAGTCCCATTTTATCGGGAGCGTAGTACATGTTGAGTTCGTTGACGTTTTCAAGTGCTATAAGTTTGTCGCCAAACTCTGTTGCTATCTTGTCATAAAGGGTTTGCATCTGATCGGTGGGGAGAGCGAAGAAGTCGTAAGTGTTTCCACCTAAATGGTCTGTCAAGTCTCGTCCATCCGTAAAAACCCAATCCCCCGGATGACCGCTTGGCGCACTGGAACCCTTTGCCTTGATCCTAAAAGGGTCGATACCAAGAACGGTCGTGCAATTATTATCATGCGCAGCATCGATAGCACCTTTGATGAGATTGAGGTCGTAAACTCCGTTTTGGGGCATATAAGCTCCAAGAGCGGGCAGGAGTCGTTGCGCTCTAAGCCCTACGATGTTGCAGGTTTTGTAGTACTCATCCGCACTCCAGCTTCCACGCATGGAGAACTCGTACAAGTCGGCAAATGTCATGATACTTCCGTGCGTACCGACGACAAAGTCGATGGGGGCTTCTTTTTTGCGCAGATCATCCATCACGGTAAAACGCTCCGTTGCCACACCTAAAATCTCTTTTGTATCTGGATCGTAAAAGGCGAGATGCGCCATATAGGCACCATGTTTGAGATGATGGAGGTTGATATATTCATCGAGTACTTCACCGCTTTTTGGAGTGAGTTTTTTGGTATATTTGGCGTTCGCATCGCTAAGACTTACATCTTCGCCGCCACGACTGAGGTCTCTTAAGTGCAGTTCGGCTACGACTTTTTTGACATTGTCTGCGGCATTCATCTTGTAGTGTAAAACGACATCTTTGTCGGCGAAGTGGATGCCGTCGTTTCTGCTTGGCAAAAAAACCGCTTCGACGGAAGCGTAACGGATCCACTCTTTTTGGGCGTCGGCTCTATCTTTGACGCTCCATGTCAAACCGTCCATCCAGAGTGTACACTCTTTATCGCCGGTGTTGAAGATGTAGATACGTCGTGCTTGGTAGTCGTATGTTTTGTGGTTCGTTCTACCCCACATATCTTTATAGCGTTTCCACGTAGCATCGGGGTACTCGTCATGTATCGGGAAATGGACATAGAGTTTGCCCGGGCAGTCGGTTTTAAGATCGGTGTAGATGTACCCCTGATACGCTCCTGAACCATCATCCTCATCCGTTACATCCGGCGGCGTAAAGTCTATATGCACTTGCTGATACTTCTTGATCTTGGCGATTTTTATCGAAGCGTTGCCCTCCATCGCCGTTGTCGTATCTACAACGGGATATGCCGGAGGGGTAAGATCGCCGTTTACTGCATCGACTTTTTCGAGTTTCCATCCGAAGTAGATCGGCTCCACACCCAGCCCAAGCTCGAACGATCCGTTTTGGATGCGGTTTGGCAGTTTGTGATCGAAATCAAGAACCGCTTGGGTCGAAAGTTGCAACGAGGAAACGACACTTTGGTTGTCATCTTGGGTAGTGTTGTTCTCTTGTGTAGTATCATTTTTTTGCGTAGTGTTGTTCTCTTGCGATGACACGTTGTTATCAGTATTGGTAGATGAAACCTCCCCTTTTTGACTTAAACCGTCGCCACCGCCGCCACCACATCCAATAAGAAAAAACGTAAGAACGAAACCCGTAAATATTTTTGAAGCGAAACCCCGTTGCATGAATCCATCCTGAAAAATAGTGTAAAAAAGCACAAAAAGAGAAGCGAAGCGATAACGTTAGGCAGCTTGGCGATCTTGGTCAAGACCCATAGCTTTCCGTCCCCACCTCACGATAGGTTTGGCTTTTCTTTTTTTCAATGATAGTCCAATCCACTTTAAAGTTTCGTTAAAACCGACACCTTATCCTTTTATCTCTAAAAAACATTTAAAAAACTTACGATACAATCGCAAATACAAAAATCAAACGCCAAAGAGATACAAATGCAACAAAACATCTATAACGAACTTATGGTACACGTACCGACTTGTACCCATAAAGAGCCTGTCGATATCCTCATAGTCTCCAACAACGCGCCGGCACTGCTAAAGGAAGTAGCCAAATACCGCAATATCGAAGCCAAAGCGATCGATACCGATGTCGATTCTTTGCGTGATATCGAAGAAAACAGCTTTGATATCGTTATTAGTGAAGCTCCAATCGATACAGTTACTACAGCACATATCAACCGCATCCTAAAAGAGGACGGACTCTTCGTTTTCGCTCCACTCGATTTGGATGAGCAAAAAGCGACTACATCGAAACTGCAAGAGATAGGGAAGTATTTCAAAATCGTCATGCCGTACGCTCTTCTTGATGGAAACCACGCGATTTTGGCTTCCAAAGAGTACCATCCAACAGCCGACATCAACCTCCAACGCGCCGATTTGACGGATGGTTTCGAGGTTTACAACTCCGACTTGCATGTCGCACTTTTTGCTTTGCCGACCTATCTTAAAAAAGCCTACTTGGGCATTATCAAGAACTGATGGCTTTTGAGTACGCCATCGCACTTACCGGCGGTATAGCTACGGGCAAAAGTACCGTCGCTTCGCTTTTGGCGCTTAACGGTATGCGGGTCATCGATGCCGATAAAATCTCCCATGCAATCCTCGACAACTCCAAAGAATGGGTAGCACAAACGTTTGGAAGCGAGTTTGTCAATCAAAAAGGGGTCGATAGAGCCAATCTCGGCACGCTCATTTTTGCAGATACTAAAGCGAAAAAAACGCTCGAAGAGTACCTCCATCCTCGTATCAAAGCCGAGATAGAACGCCAAAGCGAAAAACAAGATACTTTTGGCTTTCCCTATCTTATCGACATCCCTCTTTTTTTCGAAAACGGCAACTACCCCATAGAAAAAAGCGTCGTCGTCTATACGCCGCCGCAACTCCAGCTTGAGCGTTTCATCAAACGAAACGGCTATTCCAAAGAAGAAAGTCTTCGCCGCATAGCCTCCCAGCTACCGATAGAGGAAAAAAAAGCCAAAGCGACGTGGGTGATAGACAACTCAAAAGACCTCAAGCATCTCCAAGAGGAGGTGGAGCGGTTCGTCGAAGAGATAAAACGGATTTATCTGGTATAATTATACAAATCGATAAAGGGTAGTTTATGCAGTTGGTAATAGACATCAAAGAGGATGCGATCGATAAAATTTTGTATTTTCTCGAACATTGCAAAGAGGACGTAAAAATCTTGGATAGAACGGAAAATATACACTCGGAAATCTCCAAAGAAGAGCTTCAAGAGCTAAAGCGACTCTCCAAGGCATATAAATCGGGAGATAGATCGGAGTTTGTACCATACGATGTATAAACTGGTTTTTCACAAAAACGCTCTTAAGTTCGTACAAAAAAGAACGCCGAACGAAAAACTTCTAATCGATGCAAAGCTCAAACTGCTACAATCCAACCCCTATCCGACAAACAACCGACTCGATATAAAAAAACTACAAAACAGCGATTTTTACAGACTGAGAATCAATGCTTACCGTTTTATCTACGAAATCATCGAAGATGAAGTGGTTATCTTGATGCTCAAAGCAGGAAATAGAGGAGAAATATACAAATGAAACTATCGAAATACAGCGCTAACGGAAACGATTTCGTTATCTTTCACACTTTTGTCAAAAAAGAGCGAAACGAGCTTGCAAAAGAGCTTTGCCACCGCCAAAATGGTGTCGGAGCGGACGGGCTTATAGTTCTCTTGCCCCATGAAAAGTTCGATTTCGAGTGGCAATTCTACAACGCCGATGGAAGCGAAGCGGAGATGTGCGGCAATGGAAGTCGCGCTGCGGCTCATTATGCCTACATAAACGGTTTGGCTCCCTCATCGATGCGGTTTTTGACACTTGCAGGGGAGATAAAAGCGCAAGTAGAAGGCGATATGGTTCAAAGTGAACTCACTCCACCGAAAATCCTCTCCAAAGAGATAGAACACGATGGAAAAATCTGGTGGAAGATAGACACGGGGGTTCCCCATATGGTCGCTTTTGTCGATGATATCGATCATTTCGACATACAAAGTGCCAGAGAATTACGCTACAAAGAAAACGCCAACGTCAACATCGCCAAAGCTCTACAAAACGGCAATCTACGCGTACGCACCTACGAGCGTGGAGTCGAAGATGAAACGCTGGCTTGCGGAACGGGGATGGCGGCTTGTTTTTACAGAGCTTTACAAGAGGGGCTTGTAAAAGATTCCATAGAGGTGTACCCCACAAGCGGTGAAACGCTCTATCTTGGGAAAAACGAACGCACCATCACGTTCAAAGGGGAAGTGAAAAAAACGTTCGAAGCGATACTCCCTCGAAATATCCGATCTATCGAGACCGCATGAAAAAGAGTGTGCTTGTCTCGATAGTAGGCGATTTCAGCTCCTCCGTCTTGCCCGTTTTTTTCGAATACGCCGATACGATTTCCAAACATATCGTCATCTACGACCAAAGCAGACGCGATGCCCATACGGCAAAAAACCTGATTCGGGGGATGAAGCGTCTTTTTAAAGAACTCCCCATAGAAGCTATGCCCATAGACGAAGACAACCTCGAAAAAATAACTGGCATCATCGACAAAATAGAACAAACCAATAAAGATACACGACTCCTTATCAACGCGACCGACGGTATGACCGACATCGCCACTTTGCTCAGTTTTCGTTTCTACCCAAAAGGAGCCGATTTTCTCTACTACGACCGTTTCGAAAACACCATCAACATCCTCAACACATCCGGTATGCAAACGAAAAAACTCCAAAAGAAACTCTCGATCAAGGAGCATTTCACCCTTAAAAACATCGATATCGTCGCAACGTCGAACAAAGATTTCGCCAAGCGTTACAAAAACCAGATTCGCTCCCTTTTTACCACCCATCTAAAAGAGTTCAAAACACTATGCTACAATCTCAACAAAATTCACGACAACTTCGTTTTGGAAGAACAGCTACCAAAAGAGGTCAAAAATACACTCCAAGCCATGGGTGTCGATACCGCGAAACTTACAACGCAAAAGAAGTTCATTACCGGAGATTTGTTCGAATACTACATCTACAACGAAATGAAAAAACTCGATGTCGATGACGTGGAGGTAGGCTTGAAAGTGGACAAAAAAATCTCCGACACACTCCATATCGCCAACGAATTCGACGTACTGGTACTCAAAGAGAACCATTTACACATGATAGAATGCAAATTCAAAGATTTCAGCAACCAAACACCGTACAAAAAAAACGAACTTGAAAAACTGATCTACAAATACTCCACACTCAAACATTTCCTTGATGACGACGGGAAAAACGTGCTGCTTTTTTACAAATATCTCCAAAACGAGGAAAAAAGCTCCCTACATCATAGAGCAAGAAGTAACGAACTGCTGATATTGGATATCGAAGATGAAGATTTTACAAAAAAGATAGGGCGTTTTTTGGAGCTGTAAACGACGCCAAATGGCATCGTAAAAAATCTACAGCCCCGCCGCCTCGACGATTTTGGCTTGGTGGTCGGCGATGAGCGGTTCAATGATTTCATCGAAGAGTCCACCGCTCATAATCTCGTTGAGACGATAAAGCGTAAGGTTGATACGGTGGTCGGAGATTCGGTTTTGTGGGTAGTTGTAGGTTCGAATACGCCCACTTCTATCACCCGTTCCCACTTGTGCCGCACGTTCTGCCGCACTCTCGGCTTGCTTTTGTTGCATCTCGAGCTCATATAGGCGAGCTTTGAGCACTTTCATCGCTTTTTCTTTGTTTTTATGCTGCGATTTTTGGTCTTGGTTGGTTACGACTATACCTGTCGGCAAGTGGGTTATACGCACCGCGGAATCGGTAGTGTTGACCGACTGACCGCCACATCCGCTACTACGCATGACATCGATTTTGAGGTCGTTTTCGTTAATCTCTATCTCAACGTCATCCGCTTCCGGCATAACCGCTACCGTAACGGCAGAGGTATGCACGCGCCCTTGCGATTCGGTTGCAGGTACGCGCTGAACACGGTGCGTTCCCCCTTCGTACTTCAACCTACTGTAAACCCGCTCCCCTTTGATAAGTGCGACAATCTCCTTGTACCCGCCCGCTTCGCTGGGACTGGAGTCCATGATCTCGACTTTCCACCCTTTAAGGTCGGCATAACGGGTATATGCTCCGAAAAGATCACCCACAAAAAGCGCCGCTTCGTCTCCACCCGTTCCAGCGCGAAGCTCCAAGATGATGTTTCGCTCGTCGTTGGGGTCTTTTGGAAGCATCAAAAGCTTGATCTCCTCTTCGAGTTCACCCAAACGCGGCTCGAGCTCTTTGAGCTCCTCTTTCGCCATATCGCTCATTTCGGGATCGCCGAGCATCTCTTTGGCTTCATCGATCTGCTCGATGATAGATTTGTACTCTTTGGCTTTTTCGACCAACGGAGCGAGATTGGACTGCTCTTTGGAGAGTTCGGTCATCTTTTTGATGTCGGAAGTGATGTCGGGGGAACTTAGCAGTTCGCTAAGTTCGTTGTATCTGTTGATAAACGGAGTGAGTTTATCCGCTAACATAAAAGAGTGCTCCTACGACTTAAAGAGCGTTAACGGCTTTGTGAAGACGGCTAACTTTTCTCGCAGCGGTTTCTTTTTTGAGAATACCTTTGCTTACGAATTTGTGGATGTTTTGGTTTGCGACTTTCAGTGCTTCTGTCGCTGCCTCTTTATCGCCAGCTTCAACAGCTGTTCTTACCGCTTTGACGATGTTTTTCAAACGCGTTCTGTAAAAACGGTTTCTTTCGGTTCTTTTTGCTGTTTGGCGAATTCTCTTTAGAGATGATTTGTGGTTTGCCATGACATGAGTCCTTCTCATAAAATTTTAGATTTTCTTACCCAAGGGTAGATATTAAGTGCGGAATTTTAGCTTAAATATAATTAAAATTAAGTTAAACCATAGTAGAATAGTAAAAAACATCGCCGACAAAGGTTACAGATTTATGTCCAAACACCATAGACACCATAAAAAGCTCCACCAAAAAGAGCATTTCAAGCAAGCAGTCGTTTTCCTTTTCGCTCTTTTGCTTTGGTTTTATCCGACTCCCGAGGGTTTGCAACCTCAAGCGTGGCACCTTTTTGTCATCTTCATCTGTGCCATCGCGGCGGTTATTATCGAGGCGATGCCGATATTCGTCGCTTCGATTTTCGCACTTTCCGCTTCGGTGCTTCTAGGCATCCTTACCCCGCAACAAGCTTACAGCGGCTTTAGCAAAGGGTTCATCCTCCTTATCGTCGTCGCGTTTTTGATAGCGCGTGCGGTCATCAAGTCTGGGCTTGGAAAGCGCATCGCGTTTTTGATCATCAAAAAATTCGGCAAAAGCTCCTTGGGGCTTTCGTATTCACTTATCGCCGCGGATATTTTCATCTCCCCCGCCTTTCCAAGCAATACCGCCCGTAGTGGCGTACTGTTTCCCATAGTCAACTCTTTGGCACATGACAGCGGCTCGAAAGTACCCGATGGAAGCAGAAAGAAACTCGGTAGTTTTTTGATGATGAGTTCGATGGCGGGAATAACCCTTTCGTCTTCTTTGTGGCTAACGGCGATGGCAGCAAACCCTACCGGAGTGGCAATTGCCAAAGAGTACGGTATCGATATCGGTTACGGGTTGTGGGTACTTGGCGCTTCGCTACCGGTTTTGGTACTGTTTTTCGCTTTGCCTTACCTTATATATAAGATATACCCACCCCAAATCAAACAAACCCCCGACGCCCCACAAATCGCGCAAAAAGAGCTTGAAAAGATGGGTAAAGTCTCCAAAAACGAATGGATAATGGCAGGCGTATTTGTCGTGATGCTCACCCTTTGGGTGTTCTCCTCCTCCCTTGGAGTCGATAAAACCGCAGTGGCGTTTTTGGGACTCGCAGCGGTGATGGTCGCAAATATCTTTTCGCTTGAAGATATGAAGCTCGAGGGGATGGCGCTTGAGACGCTAATTTGGTTCGGTACGCTCTACACCATCAGCGTCTATCTCAACAAATTCGGTTTTATGAGCTACATCGGCGAGCATATAACCGCATTCGTAACCGGTTTTCCACCCCTTGGGGTTTACGGCATCTTGGTCGTGGCGTACGTGCTTATCCACTACTTTTTCGTCTCCCAAACGGCACATATGCTCGCACTTTTTGGCGTATTTCTCAGTGTCGGCGTACAAGCGGGGGTCGATGGCGTGAGTCTTGCTTTGATGCTACTGTATGCGACCAACTTCAACGCTCTCATAGCCCCGCAAGGCTCCTCGGCGAACGTCATCTACGTCGGGAGCGGTTACGTTACCCCAAAAGAGGTCTATAAGATAGGGGGCGCGGTTACACTTCTCAACACTCTTGTCTTCTTGACCATCGGTACACTATGGCTCGAATTTGTAACTTGAAAACATAAGCGATTTGTTATCTTACAAATTGTATAATCTCAGCAAATATTTATAATTTGTATGACTTATATTGGAGAAAAAAATGAAAAAAGTTCTTGTTCTTGGAGGCGGTTTCGCCGGGGTCGAATCGGCTATATTTTTGAAAAAAGAGGGATACGACGTTACGCTTGTTTCCGACAGAGACTACTTCTACATCTACCCGACATCCATCTGGATACCTACCGGGGAAGCGTCGTTTGAAGATATTTGCGTTCCATTGCAAGAGCTATCCGACGCGCACGGTTTCAACCTTATCGTAGAGAAGGTAACTTCGATTCAAGCAAAAAAACACGAAGTGGTAACCGAAAAACAAACACTTACGGAGTGGGACTACCTCGTCGTGGCGATTGGAAGCGGCAAGATGAAACATGAAGGGAGCGAGCATTTCCTCTCTATCTGCGGCGCGCCCGAAGACTCTATCAAAATCAAAGAGCGCATCGACGCGCTCATCCAAAAAGGAAGCGGTAAGATAGCTATGGGATTTGGAGGCAACCCGAAAGACCCGAGCAACGTAAGAGGAGGACCGGCATTCGAAGTGCTTTTCAACGTTCACAACCAGCTCAAGAAACTCGGTATTCGAAAAAATTTCGAGCTCACTTTCTTCGCTCCGATGGAAAAACCGGGGGCGAGAATGGGGGAAAAAGCGCTCGATATGATGGATATGTTCTTTAGACGTCTTGATATCAACAAACATTTCGGCAAAAAAATCAAACGTTTCGAAGCCGATGGGGTCGTTTTCGAAGATGACAGCAAGCTCGAGAGCGACTTTACGATGTTCATCCCTGCAGGCAACGGGCATCCCGTATTTGCAAACAGTGACTTGCCGCTTAACGAAGCCGGACTTGTCAAAATCAACGACTACAGCGAAGTCGAAGGGTTCGAAAACGTCTATGCCGCCGGCGATAGCGTCGAACTGCTTGGACCCGACTGGCGAGCCAAACAAGGGCATGTCGCCGAAGTGATGGCACGCAACATCGCACATAACATCACCGTCAAAGAGAGTGGCAACGGCGAGAAAAAAGGGTACGCCGAACACATCAACATATTGTGTGTTATGGACAGCGGTGACGGTGCGGCGTTTGTTTACAGAAGTGACAAGGGAGGCAAAATGATCCCCCTTCCTATCGTCGGACACTGGCTCAAAAAAGGTTGGGGTTGGTACTGTAGAAACTCCAAACTTGGAAAAATCCCTCGAATACCGGGGATGTAGTCTCCATATATCAGAGGTGTTTTTCGCCTCTACTTCCCAAGCCCGAAAACGTTCGAGAGGGTGTTGATATAGTTGAAATATCCCGTTATCGCAACCGCTTCGAGTAGCTCGACATCGCTCCAGCCCATCGCTTTTAACGTTTCTATCTCTTCTTGTGTCGTTTTGTAATTCTCTTTTTTCGATGCCTTTATGCAAAAACGCAAAAGCGCTTTGGTTTTTTCATCCGTGTGTATCGACTCGACCCCTTGCAAAATCGTCTCTATTTTCTCTTCATCGAGTCCGAGCATTTTGGCAATGTTCTTGTGCACATCGACACACATCTTGCAATTGTTTTCTTTGGAAACAAGCAAGGCTATCGCCTCTTTGATGTCGTATGAAAGATGAGTGGGTTCGAGCAAATAGCTTTGTACCATCTTATCGGTAGCGAAATAAACTTTCTCATCGAGTGCCAACAGTTGAAATATCTCTCCAAGCTGACCCGTCTTTTCCAGAATCGGTCTGGCTTTTTCCTGTATCTGCGGAGACATCTCTTCGAAAGTCGGTAGTTTGATATATGCCATGGTGTTCCTTTTGCAATCTTTCGTGGTTTATCATTGTATGATATAATAGTTAATAATATAATATGGAAGGAAACCGTATGGCAAAACTCACTATCTGGCACAATCCTAGATGCTCCAAAAGCCGTGAAGCGCTCAAACTTCTTGAAGAAAAAGGGGTGGAAGTCGAAGTTTTCAAATACCTCGATGAAGAGATAACAAAAGAAGATATCAAGAACCTCCTTAAAATGATAGGTGCTTCGGCACGCGATATCATGCGCACTAAAGAAACCATCTACAAAGAGCTCGGACTCAAAGAGGTCGAAGATGAAGAAAAACTCATAGAAGCGATGGTGGAGCACCACAAACTTATAGAGCGCCCTATCGTCATCAAAGAGGGCAAAGCCATCATAGGCAGACCTCCGACAAAAGTGCTCGAGCTCGTATGAGTACCTGCCCTTGCAAAAGCCAAAAAAGCTACGAGGAGTGCTGTAAGGCGTTTCATACGAAACAAAAGCTGCCCCAAACTCCACTGGAACTTATGCGCAGCCGTTACAGCGCTTATGTTTTAGGGCTTATCGACTACATCATAGAAACCGACACCTACTCGACCCAAAAAGACTACACCGACATAGAAACGTTTTCCAAAGGGGTGGAGTGGATAGGGCTCGAAGTCGTTTGCAGCGATGAAGAAACGGTCACGTTCAAAGCCTACTACAACATAGGCGACAAAACGCAAATACTCCATGAAAAAAGTTTTTTCGTAAAAGAAGAGGGTATCTGGAAATACGACAAAGGTGAGATGCTCAGTGCGAAAATAGAGCGCAACATCCCCTGCCCTTGCGGCAGCGGAAAAAAATTCAAAAAGTGTTGTTTACGCTAACTTTTTAGAGATTTCAATATCGTGTTTTATTAACGAATTGATAATTTTATTCAAAGAGAAATCGTTTCGTTTCTCTTGAATATCTTTAAGAAAAAAACGTTTTATCTCATCATCAAGATATATAGGTATATCCAACTCTTCGATTGGTCTATAAAATTTCCCTTGTTGGGCATTTGTAAAATCGTATTCTTCTTTCATCGTGGACACCTTTTTTGATATATTTCTTTCTCTCTTTTCGTCGCTTTTCTCGCACTTATGATTCTTACTATCTCTTCGCCGTTACCGTTTCTGTATGTGTATACGACAACCAACAAAGTTTCGTTCAACGACTTACCTAAGAGTATCCATCTCTCTTCCTCGTTGGAGTGTTCATCATCGAATCTACTTAGTCCGAAAGGATCGGAAAAAACATAAGCTGCCTGTTCAAACGTCACACCATGTTTTTGAATGTTGATTTTTTCTTTCTTCACGTCCCATTCAAATTTCATGCTCAATTATACCATCTATTTTTCTATCTGCTCTATCACCACGCCGTTATCTTTTAAAAATTGCGAAACCACCTCGGAGTTGTTGTGCTCGTAACTTTTGGCATACACGATGCGCTTGATGCCGCTTGCTATGAGGTTTTTGCTACATTCGCTACACGGCTCGAGCGTTACGTAGATCGTCGCCCCTTCGATGCTTATCCCTTTTCGTGCCGCCCAGATGATGGCGTTCATTTCGGCATGAATTTCGTAGGTTTTGCTCCAGTCGTGATGCTCCTTGGTGTACTTTCCCTCCCAATGGTCGCAACAGTTGACATACCCTGCCGGCGTACCGTTGTAACCGGTAGAGAGGATGCGCCCGTCTTTGACGATAACCGCCCCTACCTGTTTGGAGACACACTTCGAAGCGCTCGCTATCTCGAACGCGATATTTATGAAATTTCTATCGTTTAACATATTTGCGTTTTGTATCCTTTGTGAATTTATGGTATTATATCGAAAAACAATGACGGAGATTTTTAAAAGATGGATACAAAACAGATAAAAACCCTAATGAAAGAGTTCGACGAAAGCGGACTTAGCCGCCTCAAAGTCGAAAAAGAAGGCTTCAGCCTCGAGTTCGAAAAAGCGACCGTAGCGACAGTAGCCGCTGCCGCTCCCGCGCCTGCTCCTGCAGCCGCTGCCGCTCCTACAACCGCAGCGACGTCTGCCGCACCTGCATCGAACGAACCGGCTGCGCTATCGGATAATTGCGAATATATCCTCTCTCCAATGGTCGGAACGTTCTATGAAGCACCGTCTCCCGATTCCCCTCCATTTGTCAAAGTGGGTGATATCGTGAAAAAAGGGCAAACCTTGGCGATCCTCGAAGCGATGAAAATCATGAACGAACTCGAGGCTGATTTCGATTGTAAAATCGTCGAAATTTTGGTCAAAAACGGTCAAGCGGTCGAGTACGATATGCCGCTTTTTGCAGTCGAGCGAGTATAAACCATGGGTGAGATCAAGCGCATCCTTATAGCCAACAGGGGTGAGATAGCACTCCGTGCCATCCGTACCATCAAAGAGATGGGCAAAGAAGCGGTCGCGGTCTATTCCACCGCGGACAAAGGCAACCACTATCTCAAGCTCGCCGATGTGGCGGTGTGTATCGGTGATGGACCGAGTGCAAGCAGTTATCTAAACATCCCTTCTATCATCAGTGCGGCGGAGGTTACGGGGTGTGATGCCATTTTCCCGGGTTACGGTTTTTTGAGCGAAAACCAGAACTTCGTCGAAATATGCAAGCACCACGGTTTAAAGTTTATCGGCCCGACTCCCGAAGTCATGGTACTGATGAGCGATAAAAGTAAAGCCAAAGATGTGATGAAAGCCGCCGGCGTGCCGGTAGTTCCGGGAAGTGACGGTGCCATCAAAAACATAGAAGATGCGAAAAAACGCGCCAAAGAGGTAGGATACCCGGTCATTCTCAAAGCGGCTCAAGGGGGTGGCGGACGCGGTATGCGCGTGGTTGAAGACGAAAGCTACCTCGAAAACGCCTTTTTGGCAGCTGAGAGCGAAGCGCTTAGTGCATTTGGTGACGGTACTATCTATATGGAGAAATTCATCAAAAACCCGCGCCATATCGAAGTGCAAGTGGTTGCCGACGCCCATGGGAACGTCATCCATATCGGTGAGCGTGACTGCTCCATGCAACGTCGCCACCAAAAACTCATAGAAGAATCCCCCGCCGTCGTCCTCACTCCCGAAGTTAGAGAGCGGCTCCACGAAGCGGCGGTCAAAGCGACGAAGTACATCAAGTACGAAGGTGCGGGAACGTTCGAATTTCTTCTCGATGCCGATTTGAACTTCTATTTCATGGAGATGAACACAAGGCTGCAAGTGGAGCACTGTGTCAGTGAGATGGTCAGCGACATCGACATCGTCAAACTTATGATAGAAGTCGCCGAAGGGAAAGAGCTGCCTACACAAGAGGAAGTGGAGCTAAAAGGGCACTCCATCGAGTGTAGAATAACCGCTGAGGACCCTGTGAAGTTCCTACCGTTCCCGGGAAAAATCACCAAATGGATCGCTCCGGGCGGTAAAGACGTTCGCATAGACTCCCATGCTTACGCCGGCTATATCGTGCCAAGTATCTACGACTCCATGATAGGCAAACTGATTGTGCGTGGAAAAGACAGAGCCGATGCAATCGCTAGAATGAAACGAGCACTCGAAGAGTTCGAAGTCGGCGGTATCAAAACGACCATACCGTTTCACCTGAAAATGATGCAAAATCCCGACTTCGTCAACAACAACTTCGACACGAAGTACCTCGAAAACTACAAAGGGTAAGCGCGAGCGCTTCCCTTCTCCTTTTTCAATCTCTTAAAATCTTTACATCTATGCTGTCTTTTAGTTTCGCGAAATAATCATCGAGAATCTCAACCCTTCTTTCGTTCATAGCGGCGTTTTCCACAAGCAGTTTGACCTGTTCGAAGTCCGCCTCGCCAAGCGGTCCCCGTTTTTGCACATAAAAGGTCATGTACTCCCCTTTGCCGTTTGGCACTATCTGCGTGAACGCACCCTCTTTCGTGTCGCTTAGAAGACGTGCCAAAGGTTGTGGAAGTTTGTCGTACGCGACGCGCCGAGAGTCCTCTTTGATTTGCGCAGAGAAGAACATGGGGTTGTTCACTTTTTGCAACAAAAGCGCTTCGGAGGGAGCGACATAGACCGTAACGTCGAAAAACTGCGGATGCACGAACTCCTCTTTGTGGAGTCGAAAATACTCTTCAAGTTCGCTATCGCTTGGTTCTTTGAGTTTCATCATAGCGATTTTTCGGTAAAGTTTTTGTGATAGAAGACGCTGTTTTATCTGCTCTTTGAGCTGGGTCGAATCAAGCCCGTTGGACTCTCTCACGACATCGTAAAAACGGCTTATCGACATATGGTTCGCGCTTGCCAGTCGGCGTATCTCGTCATAGACTTCATCCTCGCTCACTTCGATACCCCGTTTTTTGATTTCGTATTGTTCAAGCTTTTTCCGAATAAGAATCTCGATAGCCTGCTTTTTGGACACATGGGAAGTTCGCATCTCTTTGGTGATGTCGTATAGCGTGACGATATCGTCTCCGACGACGACTGCGACGGCATCTACCATCTTCGCTTGAACAAGCGCTACAAAGAGTAAAAAGAGCGTCAAAATATATTTCATTCAGATTCCTGTTTTTTCGATATTGTAGCGAGTCTTGCTTAATAGGGGGAGAATTTTACTCCCTTTTAACCTACTTTTGTTTACAATTGCGTACTTTAAACAAAGGAAGAGTATGGTTGTAACCCGTTTTGCACCGAGTCCTACGGGATATCTCCACATAGGTGGACTTAGAACAGCGTTGTTTTCCTATCTATGGGCGCGAAAGAACGGCGGAAAGTTCGTTCTGCGCATAGAAGATACCGACAAAGCGCGCAACTCCGAAGAAGCCGCACAGAAGATTCTACAAGCCTTTACGTGGCTGGGACTCTCCAGCGACGAAGAGATCGTCTATCAATCCCAAAGAGACGATATATATAGAAAATACATCCAACAACTTCTCGATGAGAACAAAGCCTACTACTGCTACATGACAAAAGAGGAGCTCGACGCTTTGCGAGAAGAGCAGCAAGCCAAAAAAGAGCGCCCGCGCTACGACGGCAGATACCGCGACTTTAGCGGAACACCGCCTAAAGGGGTAGAGCCGGTCATCCGCATCAAAGCGCCGACAAGCGGTACTATCACCGTACATGACGGCATCAAAGGGAGCATCGAATTCAAAGTCGAAGATATGTTGGATGATTTCATCATCGCCAGAAGCGACGGCAGCCCGACATACAACTTCGTCGTTGCGGTTGACGATGCGCTTATGGGGATTACCGACGTTATCCGCGGCGATGACCATCTCTCCAACACCCCAAAACAGATAGTCGTTTACAACGCGCTTGGATTCGAAGTACCGAAATTCTACCATGTACCGATGATCCACAACGCACAAGGGAAAAAACTCTCCAAACGCGACGGCGCGACCGATGTGATGGAGTACAAAAAGATGGGCTATCTTCCAGAAGCCTTGTTGAACTTTTTGGTACGCCTTGGATGGAGTCATGGGGATCAGGAGATATTCTCTCTTGAAGAGATGGTATCGCTTTTCGACCCAAGCGACATCAACCGCTCCGCATCCATATACAACGTCGAAAAACTCGACTGGCTCAACGCCCACTACATCAAAAACAGCTCCAACGAGCGTATAGAACGGCTGTTGGAAGAGGATTTTGGGTTTATCCTCTCAAGTCATGACAAAAAAGAAGTTTTGCTTGACGCTTTGAAAGAAAGAGCCAAAACGCTCAAAGATATCGTCGATATGGCGCAAGAGATCCTCAACCCACCAAGCCAGTACGACCCAAAAGCGGTGAAAAAAGCGTTCAAAGCCGATGCCAAAGAGATTTTGGAAGATTTCAAAAACACCCTTGCGCAAAAAGAGAGCCTCCATCTCCCTGTCGATTACCATGACGTGATGGAAGAGGTAGTGCAAAAAAGGCAAATCGGTTTTGGAAAAATCGGACAACCCCTACGTGTTAGCCTCCTTGGCAAACTCGGCGGGCCGGGTCTGGATGTGGTGATGACAGTCATCGGCAAAGAGGAAACGATAGCGAGAATCGACAAAGCACTACGCGAGCTGTAAGATTAAACGACATTTATGCCATAATACGGGAATATCATTACAAGGACTATTATGGCGTTAGAACAACTGACAAAAGAAAACTTCGAAGCAAGAGTAGCCGCTCACGACATAGTCATACTCGACTTTTGGGCTGAGTGGTGTGGACCATGTAAACAGTTTGGACCGATTTTCGAAAAAGTGGCAAGCGAATATCCTGAAATCCTTTTTGGCAAAATCAACACCGAAGAGGAGCAGGAATTAGCGGGGTATTTCAATATCCGCTCCATCCCGACCGTTGCGATCCTTAGAGAAGGGATTGGCGTATTCATGCAAGCGGGAATGCTTCCTGAAGAAGCGCTTCACGACCTCATCCGTCAAGTTAAAGAACTCAACATGGACGAAGTCAGAGCCGAAATGGCAAAACAACAACAAGAAGCGGCGAACAACGCCTAAGCTTCAAACCCTCCTCCCCCGTTTGCGGGGAGTCTTCTCTCTCAATGCACCAAATCGAGATGCTTGTCGTACACTTTCGTTTTCACTCCAAAGAGCCCAAGAAGTGTGTGAAACAGGTAATCATGTGAAAGCTTGGCGTTTGCTTTGATTTTGATTTTATCGATATCGAGCTTGTTTTTGTAACGCTCGTTCAGCCACAAAAACGAACCTATGTGAATCTGTGCATCGGGTGCTATGAAATACGGCAATCCATGCAGATACACCCCGTTTTCCCCCAAACTCTCCCCATGATCGCTCATATACAGTACCGCCGTTTCCGCTTGTGGAAAACGCTTGGCAAGCTCGATGGTCGAAGCGAGGAAGTTGTCGCTATAAAGCAGTGCGTTGTCGTAAGCGTTGACTATCTCCTCTTTTTGGCATTTTTCCAAATCGTTCGTTTTGCAAACAGGGGTGAATTTTTTGTACGCTTCGGTGTAACGCTTGTAGTACTCCGGCCCATGATTGCCCATTTGATGCAGCACTATCAAGATATTTTTCTCTTTATGTCGCGCTATATATTCTTCCAGCCCCTCCAACATCCCTATATCGCGACACTCACTGTCACATACCGGGTTGTTCTTGGGTGTTTTGTAGTCTTGATACTCCACCCGAAGCGCCACCCCTTTGGAGTCGGAATTGTTGTCCCTCCAAAGGATGGCGACTTTGCCTGTGTGTTTGAGTACATCGAGCACGTTTTCGGTATAAAGCGCCTTGTTGTGGGAGTATTCACTCCGTGTATAGATGGAGAACATACACGGAACGGAGTATGCCGTCGAAGTACCGCATGAATACATCTTTTCGTAGTTGAGAATATCTTCACTTTGGAGTTTGGGATTGGTCTGGCGGGCATATCCGTTAAGGCTGAAGTGGTCCGCCCTTGCAGCTTCCCCAACAACCATAAAGACTATTTTGCGTGTTGTATTGTCTTCTATTTTCGCATCAAGTCCTATCTTCTTGAGTGTATGGTCATGGGTGATGAATTTCTCTCCCATATAGTATCCAAGAGAGTATATCCAGTAAGTCGGGTTGGAATAATACCGCAACACCTTGTGTTCTCGAAAGAACGAAGCGTAGAACTTTCCAAAGACGGCTATCGTGGCAATAGCGACTATGGCACTTAGCAGCAGTGTTCGCACTTTGGAAAGAAGCGCTCGTCGAGGCGTTTGGTAATCGACCTTGGTTTTGTACACGACATACGCCGGAACGACTCCCAAAAGCAAAAAATACCCAAAAAGTTTGAAATTTAGCAGGTCCATCACCTCCGCCGTTTGGGTCTCGAAAACGTTTCTGAACATATCTTTGTCGATGATGACGTTGTATTGGTCCATAAAATACGCCGTCAACGAAGAGACGAGCAAAACCGTTACAAGCAGCGGCTTGGTGGTGTACTTCGAAGAAAAAAGGGTAAAGAGAAACGTCGTTACCGCAACCAAAACGACACCGGTCGAAGCGATGTAGAAGATGTTCTTTCCATCGAGCGAATAGGCGCCGATAATATGCGCGTACATCGTCATGTTGTACAGCACCAAAAGCCAAAGCGCGGTAAAAAATATAAGTTTTGTTTGCGTTATACGGGGTCGAGATGCAGTGTTTTTCTCCATTGTACCATTCTACCTAAAAAATTTCCAAACCATCTAACCTAGAATCGTCCGAATCACGATGGCATAATGCAAAATCGCGAGGTTGACAAAAAAGATGAACATCGACGAACCGCGCGAAAGAAGCTGCTGGATGGGAGTGCGCTCTTTACCGTTGGTTTTGAGTGCGATGGTGAAATGGATAGCCGTAGCGATAATGACGAAAAACACCATCCAAAGCTTCAGCCGAAGCAAACGCACCACTTTCGTATTATCATCGCTTAAAATGATATCGACAAGGTCGAATCCATAGAGCATCGCGATACCACTTATAAGCAAAATTATAAGCGATACAAGCTCGAAATACCCAAATATAGGGCCGATGTTCGGGTACACCTGATTTTGCTTCTCTTTGTCTCTAAGCGTTACGCCCAAAACGAACATGAAAACCGAGCCGCCTATCCACGCGATTGCCGCCAATAGGTGAAAATGTAAAAAAAACTCTACCATCACTCCCCTTTAATCCAAAACAACGAGTTCACCCCGTTTGAGTCTTGCAATCTTATCACGAAATTTTCTAATGAGATACGCTTTTTTCTCAAAACCGATCGATTTGTCGAAATTTATCTGCTTGAGTTCCCGCTCATAATGGCGCACCAAAAAAGTGACAAGCTCTTTTTTGAGCTCCTCTTGCGTTTGGAGCGCACGGATTTCGTCATCGAGCAGTATGTCCATAATACGCGGATGTTCCTTTTGACCGGCAAGTGCCAAAGAGAACTCTTCTGCATGAAAACGGAGTTTGCTAGGTTCTAAAACATCGAGCACCATATCGGAAAATTCGGGATGCTCCAAAATGGTCTTGACAAGTGTCAGTTCCCACAAATCGCGATGTCTTTGTTGGGTAACAGGCGCGTTTTGGTGTTGGTGGGCGATGTTGCCGCCAAGACGAACCAGCGAAGGGGAGATGCCAAGCTTCGAAGCGACGTAGGGTTTGTACTCCTCTTGCAAAAGGGGCGAGAGGGTTTTTAGATACCCCACACACTCCTCCAAACACCGCTCTTTAGCTTTTGGGTCGCGGATGTCGTATGTGTTTACAGTCATATCCAAAACGAAGTCGATAAAAGGTTTTGGGTGTTGGAAAAACTCTTCGAGTTTCTCTATTTGGGAGTTCTTGACCATATCCGCGGGGTCCATCCCCCCCTCGAAAATCACCACCCCGCCGCTAAAACCGCCGACTGAGAGCAGTCTGGAAGCTTTCAAAGCGGCGTTGATACCGGCACTATCGCCGTCATACGCCATGATGATTTTCGGCTCACCCTTTCGAAGTAGCGGCAAATGTTCTTTGGTCAGCGCCGTTCCAAGGGTAGCGACGGCGTTGGCAAACCCCGCTTGATGCAACATCACCACATCGAGATACCCCTCGGTGATTATCATCTCTTTTTTCTTGTAAATCTCGTTGCGCGCTAGATGGTAGGCATACAGCAAACGCGATTTGTTAAACACCGGCGTTTCGGGGGAATTGACGTATTTCGCCTGATGTCCGGTGATGGTTCTACCGCCAAACCCGACCACCGAGCCGTTTGGCGAGTGGATAGGAAACGTGATGCGCTCGATAAAACGTGCGTAACTTCGCTGCCCGTCACTCCCTACAATGCCGAACTTCTCCGCATCTTGCATCGAAAAATAGTTGTTTTTTATCCATTCTATCGTCTGATGGGAAGCAGGAGCGTAACCGATGCCGAATTTTTCGATACTGCTTTCATACACCCCTCGCTCTTGCAAATAGCGCATAGCGGTTTGGTTGTGCGGCAAAAGGGACTGATAGTACTCGTTGATTTTTTGCAAAATGTCGGTGTTGTGCCGTTTTTGGCTCGTTGTGTAGTTGAGGGTAAAACCGTATGTCGAAGCGAGTTTTTCCAGCGCTTCGGGGTAGCTTAGGTGCTCGTAATCCATCACGAATTTGATAGCATCGCCCCCAGCTCCACAACCGAAACAGTGGTAAATCTGCTTTTGGGGACTTACGACGAACGATGGGGATTTTTCGTCATGGAACGGGCATGGAGCTTTAAAGTTCGCACCCGCTTTTTTGAGCTCTATGTAGTTACTCACAACATCGACGATATCGAGACGGGTTTTGAGTGCTTCTATCGATTCAGGAGATATCAAAACTCACCCTTTGCGTCTTGTTTTGCCAGCCACACGAACACTTCGACCACCGAGCGGTAGAGCTCTGCGGGAATCTCCTTGCCGATTTCCAGCTCCACAAGGCTATCTACCAATGCCTCGTTGGCAAACACCGGCACGTCGAATTCTTTGGCCTTGGCGACTATCCGTTTCGCCACCGCTCCTTTTCCTGCGGCTACCACTTTGGGAGCGTTGTCGTTGTTCGAATCGTACTCGAGTGCGGCTGCTTTGTCTAATTTCATGAAGATAGTATACCAAAGTTGCTATAATACCGAAGTTAAACTCGGCATTAGGAGTCCCGCTTATGAAACATCTCGTTTTCTCTCTCGATCAAAAGAAAAAATACGCCAACGCACTCAAAAAAGCCAACAGCGGCAAGTACCGCTCCGCGCTGCTGCAGATATTCACTTCCAAGCTCGAAAAAGAGTATCTTCTCGAGATAGCCAAACAGCTCCAAGGCGACTTTCCCTTTGCCAAAATAGTCGGAGCTACGACAGCGGGCGAGATAGCCAATGCCAAAATGTACGAAGATGCGGTCGTGGTCTCGTTGTCGCTTTTCGAACATACCGAAATTCGCACCGCCTATACACCGAAAATCGATGCCGATTCGGGATTCGCACTTGCCAAAGAGGTATGCGGCGAAGATACCAAAGCGGTGATTTTACTCAGCGAGGGGCTAAAAGGGAAGGACTACGAAGGGTTCATCACGGGATTTAAAAACTACAACCCTTCCCTTTTGGTCTCGGGTGGTCTTGCGGGTGATCGTTTCTTGATGAAAAAAACATTCGTCATCCACGATCAGGAGGTTTACGACAGCGGGTCGGTCGCCGTTTCGTTCAGCGGAGAAAAACTCTATGCCAACAACCGCTACAACCTCAACTGGTACTCCGTCGGACAGGAGTTCACCATCACCAAAGCGAGCGGTCATGCAGTCGAAGAGATCAACTCCAAAAACGCCGTGGAGTTTTTCAAAGAGTACCTCGGGGAAGAGATATTCGACCTCTCGACCTCTTTGCCCGATTTTCAGTTTCTCTACAAAGACGGCGATACTATCATCTCAAGAACACCGATGCGCATCGAGGGGAACAAAATCATCTTCGCAGCGCCTATCAAAGAGGGGCAACGGGTACGTTTTGGGTTCTCCAACGCTGCTTCGGTCATCTCCGGTGCACACAAAATAGCCGCGCAAATCAGCCAGCAACCGGCAGAGGCGATCTACATCTTTTCATGTATCGCCAGAAAACTCCTTTTGGGGGAGGTTCTCGAAAACGAATTCAAATCGTTCGAGGAGGTCGCACCGACTGCCGGTTTCGTAACTTATGGCGAGTTCTACAGCACGGGCAACAACAACGCGCTGCTTAACTGTACCACCACTATTCTCGTTCTCTCGGAAAAGAAAAACAGAAAGAACAAAAAGATCAAACAAAGACTTCAAGCCAAAACGAAAGAGAGTCTCACATTCAAAGCTTTGACCAACTTCATCGAGCGCACCGCAAGCGAACTCGATTCCAACATCCATCTTTTGCAGCAATACAAGGAGATTGTCGATAAAGCGTTCTTGGCGGTCAAGATAGACACCGAAGGCAACATCACCTACATCAACGACAACTTCTACAAACTCAGCAACTGCAACCAAAAAGTTCCCGGTAAACACAAAAAGCTTATCTCCATCGACAAAAAAGTGCTCAAGGAGATTCGGCACAACCTCAAAGACAACAAGATTTGGCACTCCCATACTCTCGACATAACCATAAACAACAAACGGTTCTACCTCGATGCGGTGATTATGCCCATTGTCGATGAAACGCTCCAGACAACCGAGTTCATCGCCATCGGACAAGACATCACCAAAACGATTCAGACGAAAAAGCAACTCAAAGAGAGAAACCGCTTCATCCAAGCGATTTTCGACCACCAAGAGAGTATCGTCATCATCACGTCCAACACCAAACACCTCTCGATAGTGAACAAAAAGTTCTTCGAGTATTTCGACTTCAAAAGCTACGAAGACTTCCGCTCCAAACACGAGTGCGTATGTGAACTGTTTTTGCAAGAAGAAGGCTACATCAACCCTATCGACAACCCCGACTGGCTCGAACTTATAGAACAAAACCCAAATACCGACTTCAAAGTGAAGATGGAGACGAAAAACGGCGAAATCAAGACTTTCAAAATCAAAGTCAACCTTATCGAAGAGCGCTACATCATCAACCTCGACGATATCACATCGCTCGAAAACGCCATCGAAGAAGCGCATATCAGCGAAAAAGCCAAATCCGCGTTCTTGGCGAGTATGTCCCATGAAATACGCACTCCGCTAAACGGTATTATCGGTTTTACCAAACTGCTGAAAAACGAAGTGCAAGAAGAAACCCCAAAACGTTACGTGGAGATTATCGACAAAAGTTCGCAAATGCTTTTGCATATCGTCAACGATATTCTCGATTTCTCCAAAATCGAAAGCGGTGAAATCAGTTTGAATACAGAAAGCGTCCCTTTCAAAGAGGAGATAGAAAGCGTCGCGCTCATTTTCTCCTCTTTGGCGGAAGAGAAACATATAAACTACACCATCGACATCGACGCGAAAATCCCGGATTATCTCGAATGCGACATCCAGCGCATCAAACAAGTCGTCGCCAACCTCCTTAGCAACGCCATAAAATTCACCCCCGAACACGGCTTTGTCAAACTCGAAATCACACTCGAAAAAGAAACGAAAAACGAAGCCACACTCCTCTTTAGCGTCAGCGACAGCGGTATCGGGATATCGAAAGAGAAACAAAAAACGATCTTCCAACCTTTCGCGCAAGCCGATAGCTCTATCGATAGAAAATATGGCGGAACGGGGCTTGGTCTGGCAATCAGCTCCAAATTCGTCGAACTGATGGGCTCGAGCATCGAACTTGAAAGCCAAGAAGGAAAAGGAAGCCGTTTTCGATTTAACCTCAAGCTCCAAAAAGGGGAAAAAACGGACAATGTGGTGGAAACATCGCAAGAGGATTTCACCCCATCGACCGACCAAAAAGCGCTCATCGTCGAAGACAACGACACCAACAGACTCCTTTTGGAACTCCTTCTAAAAGAGCGCAATATCCAAAGCGATAGCGCCCAAAACGGCAAAGAAGCGCTTGAAAAACTACAACGACAAACCTATGGACTTGTTTTGATGGATATCAACATGCCCGTAATGGACGGTTTGACCGCCATAAAAGAGCTTCGAAAACTGGGTATCACCACCCCTGTTGTCTCTTTAAGCGCCAACGTTATCGACAGCGACCTCAAAGCGTTTATCGAAGCGGGAGCCAACGATACCTTGCATAAACCGATTTTACCCGAAAAACTCGATGCGGTTTTGAAAAAATACCTCGCCCAGCCGACACAAGAGGTGCAAAAAGTAGCGCTGGAGGACTCGAAAATCTACCAACGCCTTAGAAACCATTTCACCCTCCTTGGAGACGAAGCCGTCAAAAGCCTCATAGAGAGTTTCAAAAACTCCGCCCAAGGGTTGTTGGAAAAACTCCAAAACGAAAAACTCGATTATAAAACGGCACACACCATAAAAGGGTTGGCGGCGAATTTCGGTTTTGACGAGCTCGCTTCCATCGCCGCCAAAGCGGAAGAAAAAGCGAAAAAAGGGGAGGAAGAAGAGCTCGAAAAACTCCATCAGACACTCAAAAAAGCGCTAATGGAGGTTTTGGAGCAATTCAATATGCTATAATTGCGTACTTTTTTCATTTATGGAGCGAAAATGATCAGCTATAAAGATGCCGGTGTCGATATAGACGCCGGAAACAGTTTTGTCGAAAATATCAAACCCCTTGTCAAATCTACCGCTGTCCCCGGAGTTCTCGGCGGTATAGGCAGTTTTGCCGGAGCTTTCGAGCTGCCAAGCGGATACAAAGAGCCCGTTTTGCTCGCCGCGACCGATGGTGTGGGAACGAAACTCAAACTCGCCATCCAAAGCGGTATCCACCATACCGTCGGTATCGACCTTGTCGCGATGTGTGTCAACGACCTCATCTGTAACTTCGGTACACCGAGTTTCTTTTTGGACTACTACGCAACGGGCAAACTCGAAGTGGACGTCGCGACAAACGTCGTCGCCGGAATAGCCGAGGGGTGCAGACAGAGCGAATGTGCCCTCATAGGCGGTGAAACGGCGGAAATGCCCGGAATGTACAACGCGAAAGACTACGACCTTGCCGGTTTCGCCGTGGGAGTTGCGGAAAAAAGCGAAATGGATCGTGTCAGTCTCGTAGAAGCGGGAGACAAACTCGTAGCGTTGCCGAGCTCGGGTCTGCATTCGAACGGTTTTTCGCTAGCGAGAAAAGTGCTGTTTGAGAAAATGCAAATGCAATTCGACGACGAATTCGAAGGCAAACCGCTTATAGAAACACTTCTCGAGCCGACAAGAATCTATGTCAAAACCTTCAAAACGTTCAAAGATAAAATCACCGCTTTGGCACACATCACCGGCGGCGGTATCGTCGAAAACCTCCCTCGCGTACTTCCAGAAGGGCTCTATGCGCAAGTGCAAAAAAGTAGCGTCAAAACACTTCCTATCTTTGAACTTCTTGGCAAACATGTCGAAGAGGAAGAGATGTTTAGAGCGTTCAACATGGGTGTCGGGATGGTCTTGGTGGTCAAACCGCACAACCTCGATGCCGTTTTGGAGGGTATTGACGATGCTTACCTCATCGGCGAAATCAAACAAGGGGAGAAAAAAGCGATTCTCGTCTAAAGCGCCATCTCCTTGACGATAGCTCGGTTTTTCCCTGCCGCTTTGGCGGCGTACATCAATTCATCCGCCGTTTTATACAAAGATTCCCAACTTACATCCGAACCTTCCGCTATGTCGGCTACAACCACACCGAACGAAATCGTCACCACCCCGTAGGGAACGTTTTTTTCATGTTCGATCCCCATCGCTTCCATCTCTTCGACAAGTCGGTTTATGCAAATTTGGACGTTTTCTTCTTGTTTGATACGAGTGAATACGCCAAACTCCTCCCCGCCGAGTCGAAAAACGAAATCGCTTTTTCTTTTGCATATCGTTTTGGCTTTTTTGGCGAGTTTTTTCAAAACCTCATCCCCTGCCATATGACCGTAGGTGTCGTTGTAAAGCTTGAAATTGTCTATATCGAAAATACCAAAAAGCACCTTCGCGCCGTGGCGTTTTATCAAAGCGAATTCGGTCTGCATGAAGGTGTTGAAAAAACGGCGGTTGTACAGTTGCGTAAGGGGGTCGATGGAGACTTGCTTTTGGAGTTTCGCCTCGGCGATTCTACGCTTGAAAATCTCTTTTTTGAATTTCCGCCCGACATAGAGCGCAAAAACGAGCATCAACGTCAAAACAGCGATGACAAGGGTGAAATAGCGCTCTTTTTGCGTGTTGATCACAAAAACGATTTTGGAGCTGTATTTTCTTTGCAACGCCTCTTTTTTCTCCTTATCGATCGAATCGAGCGCTTTATCGAAAATATCCCGCATCGGTTCAAGCCCCTTTCGAAACATCGTCTTGAGCTCGAAATCGCGCTCTTTGATGTTGAACAACGACAAATCGTAAATGTAGTTTTGCGCCATCACGTACGCAACCGTCGGTAAAATATCGATAGCGGCGTCCGCTTTCCCTTCTCTAACCGCTTCGATAGCTTCTTTGGTGTCTTTGACCACAGCTACGTCTATACCTTCGTACGCCTCGAGCGTTACTTGTGCGGTATAGTCCCTCCCTACGGCAACGTTGAGTTCTTTAAGGTCTTCCAAAGTCGATATAGCCGATACATTTTTAATCGCTACACCCAGCGTATAAGTACCGTAAGGGTGGGAGAACACGGCGTATTCTCTCCTCTTTGGCGTCTCTCCCGTCGCCATCGCCATATCGAGCGTACCTTTTTTGATATCCATAAGCACTTCGCTCCAGCTTCGTTTGGGTACATAACGCAAATCAAGACCGCTACGCTTGCGGATAAGGTCGAAATACTCCTCTATCATCCCGCCCATCTTGCCGTTTTGCACTATCGTAAAAGGCGGCCATGTCGTTTCGCTGTAAAGCAAAGGAGTCGAAGCGATAAGCTCCCTTTCTTTTGCAGTCAGCTCGATAGTGTCGATAAAAAGGGGATCGACGAAATCGTAAATATCGTAAGAGCGATGCAAGATACCCCCTTCTTGATAGACAGCGAGCATAGTTTTGAGTTTTTGGGGATTGAAAATACCGAGTTTTCGCTGCGATATCACCGTATGGGTCAAGATATCATGTGCTTGGTGGACAAGTGTTCGTTCATCTTGATTTGGGAGGTATTTTTCTTTGATGATCTTTACCGAAAGGTCGATATGGGACAAAGCGTAGCGCCACCCTTTCATCGTCGCCAAAACGAACTTTCGAAGAACGACTTTGTTCTTGTCGTAGAATTCCTTTTTAGCAAACAAAATATCGTCATAAAAATCGAAACCGAAATTTTTCGGCTTTATCTTCACATATCCTTTGTCATCGTAATGGTGCTTGAACACCGAGTAGGTAACGATACCGTTTGGGTCTTTTACAAACGCATCTTCATCAAACGCTTTTTTACAATGCACCCCCATTTTTTTCAAATACAAATCTATCGCTCCGCCGTATTCGTTTCTACTTAGGTACAAACAGGCATCTTTTTTATATTTGGTCAAATCTTTTTTCGAAAGTGCGACAAAAGGGGAGGTTTGAAATAGGTAAGAGAGGATAGTGTATTTACCGCTTCTTGCCGCAAGCGGAATGATGGAGGAGTAGTACAAACCGACATCCACCCTCCCTTCGTTGACGGCTCTTAAAATATCGATACCGTTTTTAGGGTCGATATGGCGTAATTCCACATCGAGTCCCTCTGCTTTGTAAAACCCCATCTCCTTGGCGATGTAAAACGCCGCAAACTCATACTGGGGTTTCCAGCTCAACTGTACCACCAAATTTTGCGAAGCGAACAACGACAAAGCAAGCAGCAAAAAGATAAATATTTTCTTCATACTTCCATCTTAGCCCTACTTAGCTTAAGGAAATATTTTTCCATCATAACCAAGAATTTATTTACTCCGTAATTGTTATAATAGCTACATGGATATCGAAAAATACACGAAAAAAACCGTATCGTTGTTTGGAAAAACAAGGGCGTTTGAATTTTCACAACTGCAAAAAATCGTATGTCGCTTCGACATAGAGCTGACTCGAGGGTACGACCAAAACGCGAGCGTAGTGATAGAAGGCGCGCTCATACCGACCCCGTTGGCGTTAAAAGCCGAAGAACTTTACGAAAAAGGGGGCGTTGAGTTCATCGACGTCGATGCGTTCGAAAAAGCCGCCGCCAAAGCGATAGAGCCCAAAAAACTCCTTATGAGTCTCAAACTCTCCAACAACCAAGAAGCGATCGTTTCCTATCTTCAAAACGACTATATCGACGACGAACTTTTTTTACGTTTACTTGGTTTGTACGACTTCAAAGATGAAAATTTTTTCGAAAACGACACTTCAAGAGATATCACCGCGGCATTGATACGCAGATTCTACAAAGGGGTGGAGCACAACCACAATATCGAATACTCCAACGTCGGGCTTATCGGCTGCATCGAACACACATCAGACCCGCAACTTATCAAAACCCTTTTTTCTCTCTCACCCGTTCAAAAAGCGCTCAAAGACGCGAACGACCCAAACGCGAAACTGATTCAAATAATTGCACTGCACCCAAACACTCCCGAGTCGATCCTCCACACCATAGCAAACGACGCCGACACCGCTTATGCGAAGTTTATCGCAAGCAAAGAGAACATAAGCCAAACACTCCAAGAAGATTTGCTACAAAGAAACGACTCTACCATCGACGCGCTTCTTGCCGCTTCGAAAAACCTATGTGAACAAACCCTCCAAACCCTGCTAAAGCGGGGGTTTGAAAAAGAGATAGCCAAAAACGTTCAACTAACCCAACCACTTTTTGAAAAACTACGACACATCCCCCAAATCGCCCAAAATCCAAGCCTCTCGCTACAAATGCAACAAGCGCTTTTGCAAAACGAACGCTACCATCCTTATTTGGCGCAAAATCCCAACTGCCTTGTTGTTGACAAGCTGCTACAAAGTGCCGACACGCAAACGAAAAAACAGCTCTTTCTCCACCAAGATATTTTTGAAAAAACAAACGATTACGAGGGGTACGAAGTGCAAATAGCCGCCAACGAATACGCTCCAAAGGCACTGTTAGAGGAGATTTTTTCCAAAAATATCGACCAAGCGAACAAAAACCTCTCCGCCAATCCCGCAACCCCTATCGACACGCTCTACCAACTCTCGTTCGATATGCGCTATGCACAAATCGTCAAAACGAATCCGGCATTTGGGGAGTATATAAAACGCTCACACGCTATTGGACTCTGACCATCTCTATATCTTTGGAAACAAATCCCTTGTCGTTGGTTACAATAGCTTTTGCATCCACTTTTTTCGCACAAACATACTGCAATGCATCTTCGTAGTCTTTGTATGCGGTATTCTTATTTTCACACAAACTAAGTGCAGCTTTCACATCTTCAACTTCTATAGGGATGAGTTCACATATTTCCATAGTCTCTTTTATTGCATATAACGCTTCATCCAAAGTGGTTTTTTTCACATTTTTTAAAAGATAGAACGATGTCGTCAATGTATCGGAATTGACATACAATGTCGCACCGCTTACCAAATAATCATGTACTTTTTTCAAAGAAGCACTATGAGCGACTCTATCCGCATCGAACAAATCCATAACGATGTTCGTATCTAGTAAAATATTAATAGCCATATTTCTCTCTTATATACTCCATTCTCGCTTCTTTGATATCGATATCTCCTATCTTCCCCGTCAAAGACCCCGCCAACTTATGCAACGCTTCGAGCTTTTTTTTCTTTTTGTACTTTTGCTCCAGCGCTTCAACGGCTCTTTTGACCGCTTCGGTTTGGGTGATCCCCTCCTCTTTTGCTATCTCTTCGATAGTATGTGCCGTTTTCTCATCGAAGACAAAATTTTTACGTACGGTCATTATGTATCCTTTTTATGTATCTTCTTTATGTATTTTATCATATCTATTTAAACTGTTTCTTTAAATTGCTATAATTCTCCCCATGAAACCATCGCAGACCATACACACCATCGACACCCTTTTGGCAAACGACGTCGCCCTTTTTTTGTGGGGAAGTCCGGGGATCGGCAAAAGTTCCATCGTCAAGCAGATAGCGAAAAAACGCGGTATCGGGTTTATAGACCTGCGCCTCTCGCTGCTTGATCCGACCGACCTCAAAGGAATACCCTTTTTCGATAAAGAAAACCGCCAAGCGGTATGGGCGACCCCTTCGTTTCTACCCAAAGAGGGGGAGGGGATACTCTTTTTGGACGAGCTCAACTCAGCGCCTCCAAGTGTACAGGCTTCGGCGTATCAGCTCATACTCGATCGCGCGATCGGAGAGTACCGCCTCCCCGATGGATGGAAAATCGTAGCTGCCGGCAACAACGAAGAGGATCACGGCATCACCTACCGTCTTAGCGCTCCCCTTGCAAACCGTTTTATCCATTTGCATATGGAGCTCGATGTCGATGACTGGTGCGACTGGGCGTACAAAAACGAAATCGACCACCGCATCATCGGTTATATCCGCTACAAAAACGAGATGCTTTTTCAGTTTCAAGCGGAGCAAAAAAGTTTCGCCACACCAAGAAGCTGGGAGTTCGCAAACACCGTTCTTGCAAGCGGTTTAGAGGGAGTGTCTTTGCTGGATGCACTAAGCGGTGCCGTTGGAGAAGATATCGCGGTCGATTTTTTGAACTTCGCCAAAGTGAGCGACAACCTTCCAGACATCGACGCTCTTTTCAAAGGGGAACGCCAAGAATACCCAAGTGATGATCTCACCCTTTATGCACTCTCTTCACTCCTTGTCAGCTCCTACCTTGCCGATGCGACAAAAGAGAGACTCGAACACCTTTTGCGCTACCTTTTAGGGCTAAAAGCGGAATTTTCGGTACTCACCGTCCAAGAGTTGCAACGAAACGGCATCGACATGATGGACTCGGCAGAGTTTGAAAAGTGGATCGAGAAGTTCAGCTACCTACTTGCATGAATCTTTACGAAAAACTCTCCAAAGCAAAAGCGAAACTGCTCGTTTCACAGCCCGCGTTCGGACATATCGTCACTCACATGCGATTCGAACGAAACGACGATTTGCAAAACTTCGTAAGTGATGGCAAACGCTTCGAGTTCAACGACGATTTTCTCGCAACTTGCAGTGAAGAAGAGATCGAATTCGCACTCTGCCATGCAGCGCTGCACACCGTTTTGAACCATACCTCGCGCAAACAAAAACGCGCTTCGTACCTTTGGCAGCTATCGACCGACTACGCCATCAGCTCCATGCTCCACCAAAGCGGCTTCAAGCTACCCGATTTCGCACGCTACCAAAAACGCTTTAGCGGTATGTACGCCGAAGAGATTTACGAAGTACTCAAAGACGAAATAAAAAACAAAGAGTTTAGCGACGATGAGGAGCAAGATACCGGCTTCAACGAAGAAAACAAACGGCAAAACACCCAAAACTTACAAAAAAACGACAAAAGAGACGATACGAAATCCCAGATGGAAGCAGAGCTCGAAGAACGTTTGGAGCAGAAGTTCATCCAAGAGCTTTTAGAGCGTTTTGAAGAGGAGTTTCCAGAGCCTATCAAACGCTTCATCCACTTCGAACCAAAAGCTTCCATCGACTGGAGAAACACCCTCAGACGTGCACTCGAACCGTTTGCGAAAAACGACTACACCCTTTTTCCTCCATCGAAAAAACTGCTTTACGAGGGAGTATATCTGCCAAGTTTTCAAAGCGAGGAACTCCACCTTGCTATAGCCGTCGATACCTCCGCTTCGATAGATGAGACGCTACTAAAGAGGTTTCTTGAAGAAGTCGCTTACATACTGCTGCTTTTTAGCGCTTACAAGATCACTTTTTTCGCTGCAGACGACGCGATAAGGGAGATAAAAGAGATCCAAAAAGGAGAAGCGTTTCCACACTTTTTACTTGGAGGATGCGGTACCGATTTTCGCGTCGTTTTCACACACATAGAGCAAAAACAGGTTTATCCGAAACTGTTGCTTTATTTTACCGACTTGGAGGGATTCTTTCCAAAAAAAGCACCCCCTTACGAGGTGATTTGGGTTACACAAAGCGAAAAAAAAGCCCCTTTTGGAAAAACTATACAAATACCAAGCTGAAAGTTTTATCCCTCGGAAAGCTTCTTGACACTATAAAAAGTCAATAAAATGCTACTTATAACAACTACAAACAAAGCTATATACGGCAAAACATTCATTACAAATCCCTTATCTCTTTATTTATCCCCAATACTTCGAATCGATACCAAAACTACTTCTTTCCAAATACAAGCGTCTTGGCAAAACGTCCTCCCCAAAGGGTAAAAACCGCTATCCACAACGTTGCTGCAATGTCAAAGAGCCAACCAAGCCCAAAACCGAACATCACATCCAAGCTCACCGCCATACGCGCAAGCACCACCGCTTGCGTGAGCCAGAACAAAAACACCGAAAGTTTGTCCGCATGAGGCACTTGGGCCGAATGCCCGAGGATAACACGCGTTCCAAACCCCACCAAAACGGTAAGCAAAAATCCAAGCAAAAGGGTATGAATACCCAGAAAATAAACCGAAGTACCGCTAAAAAGCGCATAGATTTGTGCAAAAGCGGAGAGGAAAAACCCAAGCGGCAGCCAGAAAAACGCCAGATGCAACACCCACAAAATAGCCGGGCTCTCAAACGGGCGCAACCCCAAACGCATAATCTCCTTAGCCAACACAAACGCCAAAACAAGCTCGACACCTATGCGAAGTACCGCCGCTTCAAATACAAAATCGAACATCTCCAACACAAGCAGCCCAAACACGACGGGCACGAAATGTTTGTTTTTGGATGCGAAAGAGTGGGAGAAAAAAGGGATCATCCTTTGCGCTACGGCAAAAGCGGTAAAAACAAGATACAAAAACACCCCCATACCCACAGAAAACGAAAACACTAAAGTGCTTCGTTGCGAAAAAATAGCCAAAACATCGGCCAAAACACCAAAGCCCATCCCAACGAGAATCCAAAAAGAATCGCTCCTATCCGCAAACGTCGAACTTTTGTAGATGGTATAGAGTTTATAAAAAACAAACCCTTGCGCGGTAAGTGTCATAAAAAGTGAAGCTTGCAAAAGGAGTTTCGTGCTGAAAACACCGCCGAAAAACAAAACCGACGCAAGAGCTAAAGCATAAAAGACCTCGCTGTAGTAGCGCTTTTGTATGGGCTGGGTTTGGTTGAAACGAGGGAAGGTGGTGAACAAAAAGCCGCTAAAAGCACTCAAAAACACCAAAAACGCCAAAGAATAAAAATGAAAAAATGAAACATCGACTATCGGATGCACCACCCCTTTGTAACCGAGCATAAACAGCACCATCGAAACGACGGCATCGATGATGGCAAGGAGAAAAAACGGCTGATGGGGCTGAGAGAGGAAATAGCTATCTTTCATGCGCATACGCTTCGATGTGTTTCAATCTCGCTTCTATCGGCGGGTGGGAAGCAAAAAGGGTTTCCAAAAAGCCAACTACCCCAAACGCTTTGTAATCATCGGGCAATGCAAGCTCCTCTTTTGGAATCTTTCCAAGCTTCGCAAGTGCGTGGTATATCCCTTGCGCACCGCTTAGATCGACCGCGCCTTCATCGGCTCTGTATTCGCGCCAGCGGCTAAACCACATCAAAATAGCCGTCGCGAACAAAGAGAACACCATCTCAAGCGCGACGCTCACCATCATGTACGTCCCATAGTTCATCCGCCCGTCTCTATCGCGCCCGAGCATCGAAGCGACGATGCGCGAAAGGAAGATAACGAAGGTGTTGAGCACCCCTTGCATCAAAGTCATCGTAACCATATCGCCGTTTTTGACGTGGCTTATCTCATGTGCCAACACCCCTTCTATCTCTTCGCGCTCCATCGTCTCTATAAGTCCGGTGCTAACGGCGACCAAAGCGTTGTTTCTGTCCCAGCCGGTTGCAAAAGCGTTCGGAGGCGCGTCGAAAATACCTACTTCGGGCATCTTCAACCCTGCATCGAACGCAAGTCTATCGACGGTATCCACAAGCCATTTTTCAAATTCGTTTCTCGGTTGTTCTATTAGCTCCACGCCCATACCGCGAATCGCCATCGTCTTTGAAAGCAAGAGCGAAATGAAACTCCCGCCAAAACCGAAAAACGCCGCCATCATAAAAAGTGAACCCATACTTTGGGTATCGAAATGGATACCGAAAAATGCACCCAAAACGAACAAAGCCAAGTACAACGACGCCATAACGGCGAGGTTCATCATTATCAGCATCACCAAAGCCATACCCTACACTCCTTGTGCAATTTCAATCAAAAAAAAGTTTACTTGATAAAAAGTTAAAGGAATTGTAGCTAAAATAACGTAATATTTCCGCCATTTAAAGGACAGATTTGAAAACGACACTTATCGCACACTCTCCAGACGCCGACGACATATTCATGTACTACGCCATCAAATTCGGCTGGGTCGGTATGGAGGGGGTGCGGTTTGAGAATCTCGCCGATGACATCGAAACGCTCAACGAGGCGGTTTTGGAGGGCAAATACGATATAGCGGCTATCAGCTTCGCACTTTATCCCTATGTACGCGACAACTACGCCTTGCTTCGTACGGCGGTCAGTTTCGGTGAGGGGTACGGTCCAAAGCTCATCAAAAAAAAGGGTGCCAAACTCAAACCCAATTTCAAAGTCGCTCTTAGCGGCAAACACACCACAAACGCGATGCTTTTTCGCATCTACTACCCAAAAGCGCGCATACGCTACATGAACTTCCTCGACATAGAAGAAGCGGTACGAAACGGCGAAGTGGATGCGGGCGTGCTTATCCATGAAAGTATCCTCACATTCGCAGAGGAGCTCGAAGTGGAAAAAGAGATGTGGGACGTCTGGGAGGAGCTAAGCGGAGGCGGTTTGCCACTCCCTCTTGGGGGTATGGTAATTAGCCGCTCGATACCGCTGCTAAAAGCCATAGCGTACGAAAAAACCCTTACAAAAGCGGTCGATGTCGCGCGCAAACACAAAGAGCGCCTCTCGCAGATGCTCCTTGAGCGCAACTTGGTACGCATCGACGGCGCCACGCTCGATAAGTACCTCGAACTTTACGCCAACGACGACTCCATAAGCCTAAGCGAAGTACAGATAGAAGCGCTCGATACCCTCTTCGCACTCGGACACAAACACGGTTTTTACGACTGCGCGATAAAAACTGAAGATTTTCTAATACCGCTTGAGTACGAAACATTGAGGCACAGCTGATGGAAGCCAAACTCGTAAGTCTTGGGGTCGAAACGTTCAAAATAGCGCTGATGCTCGCTCTTCCAAGCCTGCTTGTGGGGATGCTTGTCGGGCTTGCGGTGAGCATTTTTCAAGCGACGACGCAGATCAACGAAATGACGCTGAGTTTCATCCCTAAAATCGTTGCGGTGGTGATTGTCATCATTTTCACGATGCCGTGGATGCTCAACGAGATGATAGACTTCTCCACCTCCGTTTTCAATCTCATCCCCTCCTTCGTAGAATGACCAAGCGAATCGATTTTTCCAAATACTCCTCCATCAAGGTTGGTCCCACGCTCGATGTCAAGCTCATCGACAACTGCGACGAGATTGCACCAACAGACTACATCCTCGGCTCGGCAAGCAACGTACTCATCGGCGACACCCCTCCCCCTTTGGCACTCCTTTCGAAAAAATTCGACTTTATCGAATACGACGGACAAACCCTAACCGTCGGCGCGGCGACCCCAAGCGGCAAGATAGTTTCGTTTTGCAAAAAACACGATATCGCAGGGTTTGAGTTTCTCTCCCATCTGCCGGGGAAACTCGGCGGTCTAATCAAGATGAACGCGGGACTCAAAGAGTATGAAATCTTCAACGACCTCCTAAGCCTTACCACTTGCAAAGGGGAACAACCAAAAGATGCCATCGACTTTGGATACCGCTACACATGTATTGATGGGGTCGTTTTACAAGCGACTTTTAGCGCACAAAAAGGGTTTGACATACAAAAAGTGGAGATGTTTCGAAAGATGCGTTCCAACCAACCAAAAGAGCCGAGTGCGGGAAGCTGTTTCAAAAATCCGCCGGGAGATTATGCCGGACGACTCATAGAGGCAGTCGGTCTCAAAGGGAAGCGCAAAGGGGGTATGGGGTGGAGCGAAATCCATGCCAACTTCTTGGTCAACTATGGTGGTGGAACGTTTCAAGAAGCGCTTTTTCTCATCGAAGAAGCGGAACGAAAAGTGCTTCGAAAATTCAACATCTCTTTGGAGCGAGAGATTATCGTACTTCAACAATAGGGGCTTTTGGATGCACTACTTACTCTCTCTTGTTTGCATAATCGCACTGACGGCATGCGGCGGCGACAGCGGCGACAAAAACGACCATGAACGAAACTACGTCAAGGTTTTCACCACCGCACCGGTAGTAAACGCCGTCGTCAGCGACGCCACCGACCAAGTGGCGGTGTACAACCCGGCAAAAAGGCGTTACGACTTCTCGCAAACCATCACCTACCCCGTAACCGTAACGACCAACGACACCACCTACGTCGATGTCGATTACGACGGGAAAAAAACCGCTGCCGATTTGCAACCAAACAGCGCGTTCAAACAAAACGGTCTTAAAAGTTTCTGCCAAGAGGTAAGCCCCCTTACCGACTTGTACTACTCTCCCGCTTACGAAGAAAACAACATCTCTTCAAGCGATTACAGATACGACGTCGCCATCGATTTGGACATAGATATCTGTACCGACCCGCTCGAAAACGAAAAAAATGCAAAAGTGCTTTTTGGAGCGTACAACTTCATCGTAAATGACGGTAATTTGACAAAAATCGAAGATATCAAAAGCGATGTGAGCAAAGTGGAGGATTTTTTCAGCCTCAATCTCGCTTCGCTCGATATCGATAAAATCAAATACTACTCTTTTTATAACGCTCTTGTGTGGCTCGATGCACAAAAAGTGACACGAAGCGATACGATCCACAAACCGACAATCCCCTCCTTTATGCGTGATGAAGCGAACCCTCTTCACAGATTCACCGACCTTGACGTTCGCGATCTTTTCATAGGCGACAACGACATCTTCGTCGCGGCAGCCCATGACGAGTTCGCCAAACTCGACAAGTCGCTCTCCTCACGTAGATTTTACGGTACCGGCGATCTCGATGCGTTTGGACTTTCGCTCTATGCGCAAGATTACAACAACACGACCTGCCTTTTTTTGGCGAATAAAAAAGATGGTATTCTCCCGTTCGAGCTCTCCTCCACACTTACACAAAAACCGCGCATCTACCGTTACCTCGACGACGCTGGAGCCGAACAGAATCTTACCGACAAAGGGATCGTCTCGTCAAACGGTTTCGTCTCCATCAGCCAAAACAAACGGTTTTTCGGTATCTCGACCGAGGATAAAGGGTACTACCTCATCGACGCCAAAAGCGCTTTTCAAGGCTGCACTCCGCAAACCGACATCAACGCTTCTTCGATTCTCATCCAAAACGAAAACGGCTACAGCGTTTCATCCACTTTCAGGCAAGACGGCTCTTTCGTTTATGTAGCCAACAAGGAAAACGGCATTAGCCGCTACAACCTCCAAACCCCTACCCAAGCCGACATCAACTCCTCGAAGTCGATCTTTTCACTCCAAGAAAACGCACAAGCGTACAACCTCCTTTTCTATCCAAACAGTAACGAACTACTTGTGACTACCGACCAAGGGTTGCATATATACGACGTCGGCAACGACGAACAACTTATTTTTACAAGTGCGTACAGAACCGAAGGTGCGAAAAAGGAGTATTTTCAGCAGGTAACAATTGCGGATAATTTCGTCGTTCTTAGTGACGGTTCAAAAGGGGTGAAGATACTCAAACTCGATAGCAGTTACACCCCCACCCTTTGCGGTGTAGAGTACTTCGCCAATCCAAACGATCCTTCCTCTTTGCAAAGAACCACCTCCATCGCCTACGACAACGGCGTTCTTTACATCGGATTCGAAAGTGGCGGGATAGCGAGCTACCCCTTGGAGGAGCTTCTTTTTAGGCACTGCAAGTAGTGCTTAAAACCGAAGCATAACCCCGGCATATACCCCTTTGTACTCGAGGTTCGCTTTGTCGTCTCCATCGACGACGTCGATCTTTTCGATGCGGTAACCAACCTCGATACCGGGCTGGATAACCGGCGTGATATCGAACGTATAATCGACTTTCGCTCTTGCGTCATAGACCGTGGAGTCCCCATCGGTAATGTACTTGATATCCGCTTCCGCCCCAAGACCGGTAATAGGCAACTGCACACGTCCGCGAGCGTAAAGTAGCGGAACGATTGTACTGTCGCTACCGCTGTATATCGATGTATTTTTTATATTTTCAGTTACATCCGATTGCGCGTCTATATATTTCAAATCGAGCCCCAAATCGAGCGTAATCCAAAAAGTGTTGTCAAGGATGTTGTAGTACGGGATGATGTCGTATTGGTCGGTATCGATCTTTGCATATCCACCTTGAGGAAGGTTGAATCCACCAACACTTCCCGTCACCGGACCTTCGTCACTCAAACTGACATACTCCAAACGAAGGTTTGGCAAAAGGGGAACAGGATGTTTCAAAAGCGCCCAAACGTAAAATTCGGTGCTTTCTTTTTCGGCGCTTGTGTACTTACCGTTAAGCGAAAGCGCACCGTCACCGTCTTTTCTATCTATGTATCCGCTTGGTGTTTGACTCCATCCACCCGCACCCATCTCGACACGGAGAAAATCCGCACTCGCTACCGTTGCAAGCGCCGAAGCGACACAAAGGCTTGTCAGTAATTTTTTCATTGTTTCTACTCCATTTTTTAGAGTATTATAGCAAAAAATGGAGGTGATAAACGGTTTGTAGGAGAAAAAAGAGGGAGTTTACACCCGCGAAGGGGTGTGAAGATTACTTTTTAGCAGCTTCGAGTGCCGCGTCGTAGTTAGGCTCTTCGGTGATTTCAGGAACGATCTCTTTGTATGTTACGATTCCATTTTCATCGACAACGAAGATAGCTCTACAAGTTACACCGGCAAGTGGACCGTCAGCTATAAGTACACCGTAAGCGTTAGCGAAATCTTTGTTTCTAAAGTCTGAAGCAACTGTCAAGTTCTCGATACCTTCAGTAGAACAGAATCTTCCAGCAGCAAACGGAAGGTCCATAGAAACGACCGTTACATCGACATTGTCGAGCTCTGCAGCTTTAGCGTTGAACTGGCGAGTTTCCGTAGCACATACCGGAGTGTCAAGTGAAGGTACTACAACGATGAGTTGTTTTTTCCCTTGTGCACCACCGACAACTTTGTCTGCAAGACCGTCGCTGTTTACAACTGTTACTTCTGGAGCTTTATCTCCAACGTTTACTTCGTTTCCTGCGAGGTTTACCTCGTTACCTTTTAGTTTTGTAGTTGCCATTTCGACCCCTTTGTTTTTGTTTTTGTTATTTTGATGGGGGAAGTATAGGGTAAGATGGATAATTTTTCTCTTAATACCTTTAAGGTTTACTTTAGTTAAGCTTCGTTTAATTTTTCCAAAAACGCTTCTTGCACTACCGGCTTACTGAAAAAATACCCTTGAAAAAAGTCACATCCCAAATCAAGCAGCATTTCGTACTGCTCTTTGGTCTCCACCCCTTCGGCAACTGTCTGAAGCCCCAACGAATGCGCCATAGCGATAATTGTCTTGACAATGGAGAGGTCGTTGGCATCTTCGAGCATATCGTCGATGAAACTTTTGTCGATTTTTAGATAATCAAGCGGCAACTGTTTGAGATACATCAAAGAGGAATACCCCGTACCGAAATCGTCTATGCTGAATTCCACGCCGGCTTCATGGAGACGGCGCATATTGTTTTTGGAAACCTCCGCGTTGTTGATAAGCATCTGCTCGGTAAGCTCCAAATCGATTCGACAACCAAAACTCGGAGCGGCTTGCTCCATCATGGAGACAAAATCTTCACTGAGTATGTCGCTTGCGGAGATATTCAAAGACAAAATGAACTCTTTTGGCAATTTCCAAGACGCATCATGGGCTAACAGGATGATTCTGTCTGTAAGATTGTGCATAAGGTTGAATTCCATCACGACGGGGAGAAAAACATCCGGAGTGAGCATACCTCTTGTTGGATGCTGCCAGCGCACAAGCGCCTCGGCGGAGACTATACGGTTCTCTTTGGAAATTTTGGGTTGAAAATACAAAACGAACTGCTGTTTTTTGAACGCTTCTAACAGCTCGTCTCGGAGAGTGTATTTTTTTTGCACCTCTTTGGCGAGCGCTTCATCGAAAATGACAATGCCGTTTTGTCTCTCTTTTTTCGCGGTGTACATGGCGGTATCTGCGGCTTTGATGATGTCGTACACATCTTTTTGTTCATCGTCTATCAGTACTATCCCCATACTCAAAGAGGCGTTATAGACCCGTTTTTCTATGGTGAAATCTTTCGCGGCATAATCGCGAATACGTTTTGCTATCTCCATAGCTTGTATGGTGGCTTCTTCTTTCTTGCTTGAAAGCGCCGGCAACAAAATAGCGAACTCGTCCCCACCCATGCGCGCGATGACGTCACTTTCTCGTATCGCTTCGGATGCTTGTTTGGCGACATGTTGCAAAAAGCGATCACCGACGTTATGCCCCAAAAAGTCGTTGATATCTTTAAACTTGTCCAAATCGAAATATATAAGCGCGCTGTAGAGTTTTTGACGTTTGTACAGCGCTATGGCCTTGTTGATTTCGTTGATGATGACACCCCGTTTTGGAATGTCCGTGAGTTCGTCGAAGTATGCCAAATGCTCTATCTCAGACTGCGCTTCTTTGAGCTCGCTCAAGTCCACCATCACCGCGACACCTTCGTAGTGCCCTCTACTTGTTTCCACTCTCGATGCTATGAGCTTTATCCATAAATCTTTATCGCTCAATGTGGTGTGGTATCCGCCTTCGTACACCCCATGACCGAATTCGAAACTCTCCTTGAGTGCCGGAAGGAACCGTTTATCTTTGAGGTTTTCAAGGTTCAAGCCGACAAGTTTCTCTTTGGAAACACCCAATATGTTCTTTGCCAAAAACTCGTTGACGTAGGTCACTTCCAAGTTCGGCTTGTAGAAGAAAACACCGACTGGAGTGTAGTTGAAGAAGTGGTCCATCCGTTGCCTGTCGGTTTCGTAGCGGCGGATGAGGCTATGGTACTCTTGTTGCAACGTTTTGGTTTTGACATGCTCTTTGTAAAGATAGTCGCTGATTTTGATGATAAGAAAAAAGTAAAATATCAAAGTCGCGGCAAGGATGTTGAACAAATAGGTATTGTACTGCAAGAAAAAAGCTATAAGCGGTAAAAGCGTCGCAACCAAAAAGACCCGAACGGTTATCTTCGTATGGGCGTTTTGCACCACACCCGCGGAGATGATGCCACTGAGCAATATAAGCAAAAACACCTCGAATTCCGGATCGGGCGGGAAGAAAAAATAAACGATACAGCTAAACGTAAACCCCGAGAGCCCCGCGGGTATAACGTACTCCAAAAGCGCTTTTTTCACACCCGCTTTTTGAATCTCTGTTTTCGAATAGTAGCGTACATATGTGTAATAGCGATACCCATTGATAGCGACCATCAACGCCGCCCATACCAAAATCATGCCGTTTTGGTAGTGGATATAAAGCACCGCTGCAATAATGACGACAATACCCACAAGCCCCGCAAGGGAGATTTTAAGATGCCGATAAAGATCATGTACTTGCAGCGAGGTTATTTTTTCGTTGAAAATTTTCATGCTCGATTTTACCTAAAGAGCGCTTTTTGGAGAGCTTGCTATCGCGTCTATGTCGCTAAAAAGCCCCCTTTTGTACATCTCCACTCCTACACGCCCTATCATAGCGGCGTTGTCGGAACAGTAACTTAGCTCGCTTAGGAAAAGTTTAGCGCCAAAAGGCTTTAAAAGTTCTTCGATTTTTCCACGCAAGTAAAGATTCGCGCTCGCTCCGCCGACGATGGCGAAATTTTTCGGCGGGTTGGTTTTGAAGTACTTTTTGAGTTTTTGCACCAAGTGCATCGTTGCGATATGCTCGAAACTCGCAGCTATATCCTTGTAATCCTCCGGTGTAGCGTTTTCGAGCGAAAGACGCACCGCATTTTTCAAACCCGAATAACTAAAGGCGATTTTTGGAGATTGCGAAAGGGGGATGGTGTAGTTGTAGCGCCCTCTATCACCTTCTTTTGCGAGCTTTTCTATCAAAGGACCGCCGGGATACCCAAGAGACATCATCTTCGCGACCTTGTCGAAACTCTCTCCAAAACTGTCATCCATCGTTTTGGCTACGGTTGTGATCTCACCGAAATCTCGCATCTGCATCACCTGCGTATGCCCGCCCGAAACCAGCAAAATAGTTAACGGATACACAGCCTCCTTTTCGATAAAAAGCGAATAGATATGTCCCACAAGGTGGTTCACTTCGATGATGGGAACATCTAAAGCTATCGCCACCGCTTTGGCCATCACGACCCCCTCGACCAAAGTAACGGCAAGCCCCGGAGAAGTTGTAACGGCTACGGCTTCGATATCGCCAAAATAGGGCTTTATCTCTTCCAATATTTTCGGCAATGCCTCCGCGTGCAGCCTCGCGGCAAGTTCCGGTACCACTCCACCATACACGCTATGCTCCAACTCTTGGGAGATTTTCTTATGAAAAACGAGTTTTTTCGTATCTATGTCGGTTAGAGCTAAAGAGCTATCGTCACAAGAGGACTCTATACTTAAAATCAAACCCATTTTTGTCACCTTATCTCACTATCTATCTCGAAAACATCGTCTAAAGATTCGATTTTTACGTCTTGATAACGCTTAAAACTCTCTATTACGGTTTTTGCTATATCCGTAAACGCTATCTTTCCCGCTATAAAACGCTCTATAGCCACTTCGTTCGCGGCGTTTACAACCACTCCAAGTTTAGGATTTGCCAAAAGTTCCTCTTTGATTTCCCAGATTCTATAACGCTCTTTTTCTATGGGGCGAAACTCCAAAGAACCGACTTGGAGCAAATCGACTTTGGACAAGATAGGTTCGTTCACCGTGCCAAGAAGAGCGTATGCGATAGGGAGTTTCATATCGGTATGGGCGATGTGCGCGGTGGTAGAGCCGTCTTTGAAGTTAACGAGCGCATGAATGATCGACTTGGTTTCGATGATAGCATCGTAAGAGCCTTTGCCAAAAAGCCATCTCGCCTCCAAAAGCTCGAAAAGCTTGTTCATCATCGTCGCGCTGTCGATGGTGATTTTCTGCCCCATCGACCAGTTAGGATGTTTTTGGGTATCGGACAAGGTCGCTTTTTGTATGTCCGCTATCTTCCAATCACGAAACGCTCCTCCGCTTGCGGTTATCGTCATCGACTCCACCTCTTTTCCCTCTTGGAGCAAATACCACAATCCAAAATGCTCGCTGTCTATCGGGACGATGCGAGATGTATCCAAAAACGCTCCGGCAGCCACAAGGCTTTCTTTGTTCGCCAAAGCGACTTTTTTACCGCTTTGTAATGCAGCGACGGTAGGACGAAGTCCCAAAAAACCGACAAGTGCGTTGACGACGAAAGAACTCTCACTTTGCTCTATCACCGAGACTATCGCTTCTTCCCCGCCGTAAACTTTAGGGTGTTTGACTTCATGGATACGATTTTTATCGGCGATGACGACGATGTTTGGGTTGTGTTCTTCTATTTGGCGGTTGAGCAGTTCAATGTTGTTACCCGCGACTAAAACATCGACATTGAGGTTGAAGCGCTTGGCGATTGCAAGCGCGTTTACACCGATGGAACCGGTAGAGCCAAGGAGTATCACCTACACAAGCCCTCGAAGTAAAACAAGCATCACGATACCGCCGAAGAGATACCCATCGATCCTATCGAGCGCTCCGCCATGACCGGGTAAAATATTCCCGCTGTCTTTGACACCCGCTTCACGTTTGAGTTTGCTTTCGTACAAATCTCCAAATACCGAAGCGATCGAAGTCGCGAACGAAACGACAAACGCAGGGAAAACATCGACCATGCCAAGTCCCATGAACAATCCGCCGATCGTCGCGACCGCAACACCGCCAAGCACCCCTTCGACCGTTTTGTTGGGGCTTGTTTCGCAAAACTTCCTTTTACCTACACTCTTGCCGACCGCATACGCTCCGACATCGGTGAGCGCGACGATGACAAGCAGCCAAAACAGACTCTCCACCCCGTACGCTTTGTACAGCGTCCAAATATAGAGCATCCCGGCAGTCGGATAGATAAACGGTAAAAAACGTTTCCAACTCAGCTCTTTGTTGTACGCAACCGCTGCGGCATACGCAACCCCCAAAAGAACGAACAAATCATCCCCATACGGGTACACCCCAGCCACTATCCAAAGCAAAATGGCATAAAAAGGGAGCGTTCCCTCTTTCAAACCATAAAGCTTGAGCGCTTCTTTGAACGCGACTATATATACCACTCCAAAAAAGAGCCACATCAAAAAGGGGCTATCGATCCAGCCTATCAAAAAAACGACCGCTAAAAGGGCGAGTCCAGTTACTATCCTTGTCGTCGAGGAGCCAAACATATTATTTCCTTTGCTGTTTTAAGTAATGAGGCATAAATAATTTCATAATCCAACAAAACAAGCGAAGCGCTCCCGAAGGGATGTTTCTTTAGCAAGAAAAAGGTATAGATGCAAGGCAGATTTTCGAAAGCCTAGCCGTAGCTAAGGTGAGAAAATCTAACGATGTCAGCTATGCCTTTTTCTTGTTGCCCTTTGGGTGAGATGAAATTATTTATGCCTCATTACTTATCTCTTTTATATCTTTTATATTTATTTGCATTTTTTTTGTTATTGTATCGAATAACAAGTGAGTTATTTTTAAAACTTGTTCTATCTCTTCCTTTGGTGGAAGTGTGTATGACGGGTTAGGATAACGATCTTCTTTATAGTAGTCTGTAGCTATTCTTAAAAGCATAATACTATCTTCATCAAGGAAACCTATCTGCTCCTCCATCATAAAATAAAGCTTAACAAGATCATGATCTTTTGGTATTTTTGTATTGTTGTATGCAAATAAAGCTTTAAAAAGCTTTTCTAGTGTCTGTTGCAACTCTATACCAATTATATCTTCGTAGTGATTTGCTTCAAAAAGCAAGATTGCCGTATCGAAATTTTTTTGAGCAAACCTGAGCCATTCAAGAGCATAGGTTCTATTTGGCATATAGAAGCTTCCCTTTGGCGAGAATCTCTTGATAAAATTGATCTTTTATCTTTGTTACTCTCTCCTCTATTCGATCACTACTATCGACAAAAAGATCAATACCGATAAGATATTTTTTTTGTAAAGAGAAAAGTCGTTTCTGCAACTCCTGCTTGTAGCTACGCATCTGCTCTTTTGGCAAGTTCTCTTTAACTAAAAAAAGATCTATATCGCTATCTTCCCTTGGGTCACCATAGGCATACGAACCAAATAAAACAATCTTATCTGGATCACACGGCAACAACCGTGATACTATCTCATCTTTCACTTTAGCTATATCGATCTTCATAAGTGTATTATACCCTATTTAAGAGCACTTGAAGCTACTAGTAGCTCCTGCGTACTTTCGCCTTATACTTGGCATCATTTTAAGTCTCTATTATTCGGGGTTTCTGTTGAGTAGCTACTTATACCCATCTGGATTGCTGCTTTGCCACCTCCATGCATCTTCGCACATCTCCTCTACGCCTCTTTTGGCTTCCCAGCCAAGTACCTCTTTTGCATAACTCGGGTCGGCATAGCACGTAGCAATGTCGCCGGGTCGCCTTTGGACGATTTCGTAGGGAACTTTTTTTCCGCTTGCTTTTTCGAACGCTTTTACCATATCGAGCACCGAGTACCCCTGCCCTGTCCCGACATTGACTACAAGCGGCTTGGAATCACCTGTTCGTTCGTTGAGATACTCCAGCGCTTTGAGATGAGCTTGTGCCAAATCGACCACATGGATGTAGTCACGCACCCCCGTTCCGTCTTTTGTCGGGTAGTCCCCTCCAAAAACGTTTAGATGCTCTCTCTTGCCTACTGCAACTTGCGAGATGTAAGGCATGAGGTTGTTGGGAATGCCGTTTGGGTCTTCCCCTATGCGACCACTTTTGTGCGCACCGACGGGGTTGAAGTAGCGTAAAATCGCGATTTTGAAGCTATGATCGCTTACATAAAGGTCTTGTAAAATCTCTTCTATAAAAAGCTTCGTTCTACCATACGGATTTGTCGCTGAAGTTGGAAAATCCTCTTTTATCGGCGTCGTAGCCGGATCGCCGTACACGGTAGCCGAAGAGCTAAAGACGATCTTTTTACAACCGGCATCACGCATAGCTTCGAGCAGACGAAGTGTTCCGCAGATATTGTTGTCGTAATACTCAAGCGGTTTTTCCACCGACTCACCGACCGCTTTGAGACCTGCGAAATGGATCACGCTGTCGATGTCGTAACTGGCGAACACCTCATCGAGCTTGCTTCTGTCACGGATGTCCCCCTCGACAAAAGGGAACTTTTTCCCCGTCAACTCTTCTACTCTTCTAAGCGATTCTTTCGAAGCGTTCGAGAGGTTGTCATATACCACAATCTCCACGCCCGCTTCGAGCAACTCAACACATGTATGCGAACCTATATAGCCCGCTCCTCCGGTAACTAAAACCATTTTTCACTCCCTATCAATAATGATACATACACGAAATCACAACAATCCCGTATGAATTGACCTCATATACAAGTCTATGTTCACTCGTTATTCGACGAGACCAGCAACCTTGTAATTCATATCGCAACGGCTCAGGTTTGCCAAGCCCGCTAAAAGGTTCCCTTTTTATATCTTTCAACAAAGCGTTGATCTTCTTCACTATCTTTTTGTCTTTTGTCTGCCACTGCATATATTCTTGCCAACTATCTTCCGTAAAAGTGATGTTCATTCTTCGATCAACTCTTTTTGGAAAACTTTTCCTTCCCTCGCATCAGCCAAAGAACGTAAAAGAACTTCTCTGTTGTTAGGAGAGCGTAAAAGGTAATTTGTCTCTTTCAATGCATTATACTCATCAAGAGATATCATAACAACATTTTCGCTCCCCTTTCTATGGATAACCACCTCTTCGTTATCAAGGTAAACACTGTCAAACACCGCTTTAAGATTACTTCTTGCTTCAGTTAAACTAACCACTTGCATAGTTTTCCTTTACGTTATTATGTACACTATTATAACATGTTTTCAATTCTACCTTTTATAAAAATAGGAAGTCGCTTCGACAAAGCCGTCAACGCTTCCACAGTCAAACCGTCTGCCCTTGAACTTGTACGCCAAAACTTTGCCTTGCTTGGCGAGTTCCAAAAGAGCATCGGTTATCTGCACCTCTCCCCCTTTTCCGGGTTTGGTTCGCTCCAACACATCGAAGATTTCCGGAACGAGGATATAGCGCCCGATAATCGCATAGTTACTAGGTGCATCTTTTGGATCGGGTTTTTCCACCATATCTTCAACGGCGATGACGTTTTCTTCGATCTCTTTACCTGCAATCACGCCATATTTGTTGGTTTCTTCAAGGGGAACTTCTTCGATGGCTACTACACACTTATCCGGGTAGCGTTTATGCACCTCCGCCATCTGATACAAAACGGTTTTCCCCTCTTCGTTGTCGCACAAATCATCCGCCAAAATAACCGCGAAACTCTCCTCGCGCCCTATCAGGCTCTCACCGATCAAAACGGCATGTCCAAGCCCTTTCATCTCTCTTTGGCGAACATACGTGAAGGTACATCGCTCTATGATAGAGCGGATTTCACTGAGATAATGTTCTTTCGACGTACCTTTGATTTGGTGTTCAAGCTCGTAGCTGATGTCGAAATGATCCTCTATGGCTCGTTTTCCGCGACCCGTAACTATCGCCATTACCTCGCAACCTGCACTTAAAGCTTCTTCGACGCCGTATTGTAAAAGCGGCTTGGTAAGTACGGGAAGCATCTCTTTTGGAATCGCCTTTGTAGCGGGTAAAAAACGCGTGCCGTAGCCGGCCGCGGGGAAAAGACATTTTTTTATCATCACAACTCCTATATTTTCAATTTCAAAATTTTCACTTCCGGGGTATCGATAACCTTTTCGAAGTAGTTTTTATCGTATCTATCAAGCAGTGCCGCTTGCACATAAAGCGAGTTGTACGACGCTTCGTCAAGCAGTACGAACGTATGGTAACTTGCAAGATAGATGAGTGTCAGAGGGGATTTCAAACTTCCCATCTGCTCTTTGACTCGGTAGTGCATGGAGCTATCGTACTTGGCAGAGACGAAACGGCGAAGCGGCATTCGGTTTTTGCCTATGGAGAGCATACCATCTTGTTTGTCCAAAACTATACCGTTTCCGAGGTTGATTTGGGTCGGTGTTTCTTGGAATCTACTCGTAACATAGAAGAATGGACGTTTTTTCCTTTTCCCCGTCATTAGGTCGATGTTGGAAAAAAGCGCCACCGTCGGGTAAATTTGCAACATTCTATATGGTAAATACAGATAAACGTCTCTAGTTTTCTTCGGCAATTTTATATCGGTTTGGAGTGCATCGAGAAAATCGTTGGTATCGTCAAAACCGTAGGCTTTCGTCATCTGTTCGATCGTGGAGAAAACGGTAATGTTCTTGTCCTCTATCGCTTTTTTATGTTTGTCGATAAAATCATAGGTTTTTTCGGTGAACTCCACATCGAGCCGCGCCATTTTCGCCGCTACGTCTTGTGGATGCGTAAGGATGAAGCTAACGGGAAAATTGTCCGCTCCGCTGTGTTTGCCGCCGTCTATCAAAGTTTTCACATCCGCATAGTAGCGAATAGGGTAGCCGTAATCCCACCATGCAACCACATAGTCTTCGCGATTCGCCATCCCTCCAAGCTCGACCAATGAGCGCACTTCACCGGCAGAAAAAACGGTCGGCACGCGGTAAGCGTCTATGTGTCTGTAGTTGGGGTAGAGAGCTGCGAGCGTAGCGGCTGTAGCAAAAAGGATTTGTAGTTTTCTCGTCGGGAGTCTTTTGGCTATTTCAACTATCAAAAACGCTAAACCAAGCGCTAAAACCGGTACGGCATAGATAGTAAAACGAAGTCCACCCACGTAAGCTAAAAATCCAAGCCCCAAAAGCGGAAGCGAAAACAGCATAACACGGTGCTTGTAGAGCAAAAACGCATATCCGACCAAAGAGATGAGAAAAACGACGACATGTCCGCTGATGCGGTTCGCGAATGTTTCAAATGGGATTTTTCCAGCTTCTCGGACCGTTTGCATTACGGTAAAGAAGTGCAGACCGAGCCCCTGGTCGGCCTTAGATAGAGTGTCGCGAAACACATAGTTTTTCAATTGACCCCATATCGGGTCGAACCCTCCACTAACCAAAAACGCCGTAAAAGCGACGCCAAGCAAACCGTACAGCGCTTTTAGACTCAACTCTTGTTTTTTGAACCAAACAAACACACCCACTACAACGCCTAAGCGTACAAAAGCGTCCAAGTTCATCATAGCAAAGAGCATGATCGCCATCAGCTTGTAGTTGTACGTATTTTTTCTATCGAACACAAGCGTATATGCCAAGATAAGACCAAAAAACGCGAACTCGAGCGAATAACTCTGTGGGTACCACCACCGATACGCCAAAATATCGAGCGCGGTAAAAAGAAGATAGCGATCTTGGTTGGTGTCTATAGCCCAGATGATCGACCATAACAGTAGCATCGGCAAAACGATGTTGAGCATGTCGGTGTCGTAGTAACCAACCATAGTTCGGTTGTAGTAACTCCAAGCGATCGAGCCTAAAAGCGCGGCTATAAGCCCCATCTCGAGATTGTCGAATTTTTTGGCTATAAGAATGATAGGGATCACCACCAAAGAGCTTAAAAACGCCGGCAAATAGAAAATGACCGTCTCGAAAGAAAAAGGAAGCAGCTTAACAAAAAAAGCGGTCAAAACCGCCGCTGCCGATGTGGTTGGGGAGAGGTCATGGGGCTGATGGAGTTTTTGCAAGTATTCTTTTGCATCCGGGTTCTCAACCACACCTCGAACGATGTCCCTTGCACCTTCTGCCCAGTAATAACCGTCGTTGGTGTTTATCATAAACTGGCCGTTATGAAAAAAACTTTCATACCCACTAAAATGATACACCCAAACAAGCCGCATCGCAATAGAAAAGAAAAACGCGACAATGATGTAAAAAACCGTTTTTTTCGTTTGTGAAGAGAATTCCAAAAGAAACCTTTTATTTTTTTCCTAATTGTAACGAAAAAATAAAACAATCAAATAAATTTTAATCTTCATTTTAGTATAATCTTTTAAAAAAGTGGTGCATGTATGATAGTTCTTGGTAGAAAATATAAATTTACGGAGTTGGAAAAAGAAACCATTCAAAAACTTTTCCCCTCCTTCAAGCAAGTTCGCTATACCGACAAAACTCCACAAGAGGTGCTTCATCTTCTCCAAGAAGAACTACAAACCGCCACGCCAAGTACCATCGTTTTAAACACGAAAGCGAAAGTCCCAAACGAAATCATCAGTTTTTTAACGACAAAACAGTTCGAGAACAACATAGAGTTTCTAACCATAGAACATTTTTTAGAAAAGTATCTTCATAAATGCTACATCCCTGAAGATCAAAAAGACCTTGCTTTTTTGGATAACATCAAACCCTACACAACTTCACAGTACATCTTAAAACGCTTCATCGACTACGCCGTAGCGATCCCGCTTGGTTTTCTCACACTCCCGATTATGCTCTACTCCGCCTACCGCATAAAAAAAGAATCACCTGATGGGGATGTCTTCTTCAAACAAAAAAGGGTTGGAAGAAACGGTATAGAGTTTGAGTGCATAAAATTTCGAAGTATGGTTCCCGATGCCGAAAAGGGAAAGCCACGATTTGCCAGTAAAGACGACCCTAGAGTTTTCAATTGGGGTGCCGTGATGCGAAAAACCCGCATAGACGAACTACCACAAATCATCAACGTCCTCAAAGGGGAAATGCATATGATAGGTCCAAGACCTGAACGTAAATATTGGGTCGATCAATTTGAAAAAGAGATTCCATACTATAATGAAAGGCATCTCATCGCTCCGGGAATCACCGGCTGGGCACAAGTAATGTACCCTTATGGTGAAAACGCCGAAGATGCCAAACAAAAGCTGATGTACGATCTCTACTACCTCAAAAACTGGTCACTTTGGCTCGAGGTCAAAACCGCCCTCAAAACCGCTTTAGTTATGGTTGGAAAGAAAGGCTTATAAAACTTTTATTTTATCGGCATCTACTCTTTCCTCAGTAAATTATAACCATTTATAATATTTTACTGACTCAAAAAAGCTTTATGAGCTTATTCCCGCCAACCATTCCTTAGTTGACTCAACAGCTAAAACAGATCATTCAGATTTTCAAGAATAGGCACGCAAAACTTATTGCTTTTAATTATATGTCCTGTAGATATTAGATAGTTATTTCCTACACCTGCATTAATACCTGCTTCGATATCACTGTTTTTATCGCCCACTAAAATTGATTGGCTTAAATCGATGTCAAAATCTCTTTGAGCATCTAATAACATGCTGGGCTTTGGTTTTCTGCACTTACATTCCCCAGTGAACTCTGGATGATGTGGACAATGATAAACTTTTGAAATATAAACACCTTCTTTTTCAAATTCTTTTATCATCCATTCGGTAAGTAGCTCATAATCTTTCTCTGTATATTTTCCTCTTGCTATACCTGCCTGATTTGTAATGACAATAATCAAATAACCCTGATTTTGAAAATATCTACAAGCTTCAAACACGCCATCGATAAATTCAAAATCTTCTATTTTATAAAGATAATTCTTCTCTTTATTTATCACTCCATCTCTATCTAAAAAAAGTGCTTTTTTCATATATATCGTTTCAACTCTTGCTGTGCTCTACTATAGTCTTCAGGTATACCTATATCAATGAAATAACTATCAAATACCTGCACTTTTGCTTTTAAAGTCCTGAAATTTTCTTGCAAAAAATCTTCAAATGAAAATTTTTGCGGCAGCTCAAAACTATTAAATATATTCTTTTTAACCAAATAGATACCACCGTTTATATTTCCAGATTTTTTGTATCCTTTTTCTGTAAATTGTGTTACATAAAAATTTTCATCATACTCTACACAACCGTATCTATCAAATTCAGACATAGATTTTAAAGATAAAATTATTTTGCTATCATCTTTTAAGCTCAAATTCTTTAAATCAATATCAAAAAAAGTATCTCCATTAACAATGAAAACATTTTCACTACTTACATATTCCATCGCTTGTTTTATAGCTCCTCCTGTTCCCAGAGGTTCATTTTCGACACTATACACAAGTTCAATACCTTCAAAACTATCTCCAAAGTACTCTTTTATAGTTTCCCATTTGTACCCTATAGATAAAACAACTTTATCGATACCGTTTTTTTTTAAATATTTTAAAATATACTCTAAAAATGGCTTATCGCCAATAGGAGCCATCGGCTTAGGCAACCCGCTTACAACACTTCGAAGTCGCGTCCCTAAACCTCCAGCTAAAACTATAGCTTCCACCTTAAAACCCTTTGCCAAAGATAGCCTCTTCGACTACTGCACAGATAATATGTCCGATCAATATATGAGATTCTTGGATCCTTGGTGTTTCATTTGATGGCACTTTTATGCAGTAGTCACACAGTTCTGCCATCTTGCCGCCTTTTTCTCCAGTTAACCCTACAGTGATGATCCCTTTCTTTTTACACTCTTTCAAGGCTTCGACAACATTGGCACTGTTACCACTTGTAGATATGCCTATAAACATATCTCCCTCTACGCCGTTTGCTTGAATCTGTCTTGCAAAAAGTTTCTCATAACCATAATCATTACCTATAGCGGTAATAATGCTTGTATCAGTAGTAAGAGCTACAGAAGGTATGCCCGGTCTATCAAAGTAAAACTTACTTACAAACTCTCCTGCTATATGCTGTGCATCTGCTGCACTTCCGCCGTTACCCGCTATGAGAGTTTTATTACCATTTTTATAAATCTCTGTACATTTCAAAGATACCTCTTTTATAAGTTCTATCAACTCTCTGTTTTCATATATCGCTTGTTTGGTCTCATAAGACTTTTTTACTTGATTTGCTATAAAATTATCTATCATTTTCTTCCTTTGTGTTTTGTTTAGGTGGTTTTGGCTGATGAGTTTTAAAAACATATGCTATATATGAAACTCCAGCTGCGATAATGCTTCCTACAACCTCCGATCCTAAAAATCCAGCAACTGTAGCTATTGTATATCCAATGGCTACCAAAAAATTGTCCAAGATATGTTGCCCTATGTCTAAATTTTTGCTCTTTTTCAGCCATTGAGATTATTCTATCTGGCAATGATTTATCAATTTGTTTAAGCTGTCGCAATTCTTCTGGTGGAGGAGTTGGGGCTTGACGAATTTGTGTAGTTTGAACCGATAAACGACTTAAAATATCCTCTTCTTGCCTTTTAAGTAAATTTTCAAGCTCATCTTTTGAGATTGAAATATTATTTTTTTCTTTTTGTAACTTTTGATTTTTCATATCTTTTTAAAAGCACTTCTTTTGCAATATAAAAGTCATTAGATAAATTTACACCGTCTCGATATTGATTGTTTTCATTAAAATTTGGCACACCAGCTACAATCGATTGCTTAGTACCATCTACAAAATACTTAATAAATCTTTCCATTTGTATCACCTCCAACAATCTACCCCATTATAACAAATTCAACATTCAAAACTCATAATTCAAAATTGATTTAAATTTTCCACCCTTTTGTTCCATCTTTAACAAAGTGAAAGTTCATAACCTCACCTTGTTGTTTGTTCAGTTCGTTGATAAGTTGAAGTTTTTTAGTAGGTTCTATCATAAAAAACATAAAACCACCTCCACCTGCACCACTCACTTTACCACTATATGCACCATTTTCCATAGCTAAATTATAGATTTTGTCTATCTCACTATTTGATATAGAGCTTGAGACTCTCTTCTTTGCTTCCCATGATTTACCAAGTATTTTAGCAAAATTTTGTATATCCCCTTTTAGAAGATACTCTTTCATTAAAACTGCATCTTCTTTTACTTCATGCATAGCATTAAGAGCTTTTTCTTCATCAAGTAACGATTTTTTTTCTTGTTCTATCTGACTTGCTTGTCGTCTTATGTTGGTAAAGTACAACACCATCGACTCCTCAAGCTCATCTATTATCCAGTTTTTTATACGAAGTGGATTTACTATGACTCTTTTGTTCTCATAAAACTCCATAAAGTTAAATCCACCAAATGTTGCTGCATACTGATCTTGTGCTCCACCAACTATGCCTATGTCTTCTCTCTCTATCTCAAAAGCAAGTCGTGCTATATCATACTCTCCAAGAGGTAAGTTTAACCACTCTACAAAAGCTTTTATGATAGCTACCACAAGAGTGGAACTTCCACCAAGTCCACTGCCACTAGGAACATCAGAGTAAGTAGTAAGTTTGAAGCTTAGCGGCTTAATATCAAATTCTTTGATGATACGATTGTATATCCCTTTATACAAATCCATTTGACCATTAAGTTTAAAATGCCCACTAGCATCTAACTCCAATAACTCATTATGATCAGTCGATTCAAATACTATTTTCCCATCTTCTCTCTCTTCAATAGTGCAATGAACATAAAGCGATATCGTGGCATTTAAAACATTTCCACCAAATCTATCACAGTAGGTATTTAGGTCTGTTCCTCCACCTGCTAATCCTAGCCTTAGTGGTGCTTTACTTCTTACTATCATCTATCTAATCTCCTTTGTATTTTTTTAATCCATTATAAGTATAATGAATGAAATAATATAAACTTTTAAAAATATTTATATTTTCAACTTCTCTATAAATTTTCCATTGGTATTTTGCAGCTTTAAGCTTATTTGAAGATACAGAATTTTTTAGTATTCTATATGTTGCTAGTGGCTCAACTATACCTTGTGTTTTATTAATTTTTTTTAATATTTTTAACCATAATCCATAATCCTGCCTTTTTAAGATATTTGGCATATAAATTTTTCCTAATCTTTCAGTGTCATATATCGCAGTTAAACATCCTATTGAATTAGTTTTTAAAAGTTCATCATAAGTAATCTTGTCTTTTGTTTTAAAAGAGCCTAAATCATTATCTTCTTCATCTATTAAATCATAAGAACTATAAGTAAACGATAAATTACTTTTATTCATAAAATCTATTTGTTTTTCTAATTTTTCAGCTTTCCATAAATCATCAGCATCTAAAAAAGCAATATACCTTCCTTTTGCTTCTTTTATTGCTCGATTTCTTGCAATAGCTGGACCACTGTTTATTTCAAGCTTTATAAGCTTTATACGACTATCTTTATTTATATACTTTTCTATAATTTTATTTGAATTATCAGATGAAACATCATCTACAATTATCATTTCCCAATTTTTATAAGTTTGAGCTAAAACACTTTCTATTGTTTGAGCAATAAATTTTTCACTTTTATACGATGGAGTTATAACAGATACTAAATCACTCATATATTTCCTTTATAACATTGTTTTTTAATATATTTTCCCATTTATATCTTTCCCTGACTTGCAATAACTTTTCTTTTATTTCTCGATAATGATTTTCTGCATATTTAATTGATTCAATTATGGAAGTTAATTTATCTCTCTTAAAAATTAAATTATCTAAATCATTCTCTTTTAAAAATCTACTATTTTCTCCAACATTAGAAGCTATAAAAATCTTTGAATATGCTAAAAATGTATATAATACACCAGATTGTGTTGCATTTTTATAAGGTAATACAAATATTACGTCTCTTTGTAATAATATTTTTAATTCACTCAAAGAAAGAAATTTATTTATAATCTTAAGGTTTTTATAATTAGACAACTCTTTTTGTAAAGATATCATAGAATCATCCCATTTGCCTATAATTTCGAATTTATAATCTTCCAACTCTTTAGAATTTAATAAATCTAAAAAAATATCCACTCCTTTATAATCTTTTACTAAACCCCAAAACACAATAGTTTTTTCTAATTGAAAACTAGGTTTAATATTATCATCAATAGATATAGGTAATATACCATGATTTACTACTTTAAACTTATTTTGTTTTATACTATTATTTTTAACAAATCTATCTTTTGTAAAAGAACTTACAAAGATATTTAATCTAGCAATATCATAAATTAATTTATATGGTAAATAGCTATTTTTATCATTTTCATGAGGTTTGTCATTGTGAAAAGTAAAAATTAATTTATCTCTTAATAATATAAAAAAAGGTAACTCTATAGGAAATAATATACTCCAAAAAAAATGAATTTTATGATATTTCTTTTTATTTCGATAAATAGTAAAAAAAAGATTTATATACTCATATGTAGCTTGAATTTTATTTACATTTGATATTTTATATTCGTATAAAACAACATTAGAATTATCTTTCAACAATTCTATATATTCATAATTAAATATTGTTTTTGAATAAAAAAAGCTTACATTATAGTATTTTGACAATTCACTTATATAATAATAGTCATACGGCAAACCTCTTGAAGAAGCATCAATTATAGCGATACTATACATATTCACATCCTAAATTTTTATATTGATTAATAAATTTAATATTATTTCTTTTTTTATTTTATGAACTTGTTTTTTATAATGCAAAAAAGATAATTTTTCTAACTTTAGATTGTTCAAGTATGCTAACAACAAATATATCTTTAATTTTGTTTTATTATATTGTTTTCTTTTTTTCAAAAATAAAATATTATTGTTAATCATCATTTCTATAGATTTTCTTTTTATAGCTTTTTCTTTTTGGCTTGCACCTCTATAGTGAATAACTTTACTGAAAGGATAAAATATAACTTTTAGATTAGCACTGGATACTCTATAGCAATAGTCAACTTCTTCTGTGTAAAAAAAATAATCTTCATCAAAACCTTTTATAGAATTGAATAAACTTTTTTTTACAAACAAGAATGCACCATCTACATATTCTACATTTTTTATTTTTTGTATATTTATATAGAAAAACATTTTATTTAAAATATTTTTTAAAAACGTTATAAAAAACAAATTTTTAAGTTCTAATGTTATAGAGGGGTATTCTCCGTAACTTCGCTGCCACTTCTTATTAGGATATAATTGTTGCAATCCCATAACACCAATATTATTTGAATCAAAATATTCTATTGCAGTTTTATAGTCCTCTAAAAATATTATATCACTGTTTATCACTAAGCAGATTTCGTTTGAAGCTTTTTGCATCCCAATATTTACAGCTTTTGCGTATCCGAAATTTGTCTTATTTTCTATAAGTACAATTCGATCCCCAAATTTTTCAGATAATAATTCGATAGTATTATCTGTAGAACTGTTATCTACAATAATAATCTCATTACTCTCACCGTAATTTGCAAATATTGATTCCACACAATTTGCTGTTAGATTAGCAGTATTATACGAAATAATTACAATACTTATCATTTTAGTCCTTTATTTTTTTTTAAATAAGCCATCAATAAGCTAGTCACAATAACGGTTATAAAAAAATATCCTGTTCTAAGTAAATTTACAAAAATGCCCATTTCAATATAAGTCAATATTAAATTTAAAACTACAAGATCATAAAGTGAATTAAAAATCAGAAATCTTTTATAGAATATACTAGAAATAAAACCTAACAAAAAAGAGAACACAGAAACTCCTACAATACCAAAATCCCAATAAATCGCTTCTAAAAATGTTGCTGTATTAGCTTCTCTTATTCCAACATCATACATGGGCTGATATTGGTCTTGTTTATAGCCAAAAAGAGTATAAATTTTTTTTGTAATTGGAAATAAAAAATTATTTAATGGTAAACTATTTTGGTTTTCGTCATTTATAGCTTTAGAAAAAACGCTGGGTGAGACAGCGATATAAACATACAAAGATGGTCTATAAATACCAATATTATATAAGAAATGAATTATTTGATTATTTGGCATATTATAATTTTCTAGCCCTCCTCTTCCATCTCTTATCATATTTGTTAAAAACAAAAACAAAGAAATCATTAAAAATGATATAAAAAACATTTTTAATTTTTTATATATACTCATATAATTTGTTTTTAATAAAAATATATTTAAAAAGAACAGTAACACAATAAAAAATTCTGCCCTACCTATATTATAAAGAGAATCTAGTGCAACCAAAACTATACTAAAAAGACACCACACGCATCTATTTTTATAAAAAAGAACTGAAGTAAAAAGAGAGGCAACCAATGAAAATGAAGATAAATATGGAATATTTGGTAGTTTCAAACCACCGACTCTTTGTGAATATATCTCGTTCATATGAACGAAAAAATTAGCAAAAGAACCATAAAACTCTAATAATTTATACCAGTTGAAAACTATCGCAATAGATGAAACAACAATAAAATAAAATATAATTTTTTTGGTTTTCAAAATATCCAGTTGATAGTGCATAGATTTATTTATAGTTATTTTATTACCAAGAACAAAACCTAAAAAGATAGAAAGAAAAGACAAAAAGAAAAGTAGCCATGCAAAATAATCTGGAGGAGTTAAACCTACAATATTTATAATATTTAAAATTGTCATAAATCCCCAAAATAAGACATAAATACTTAATGGATTGATCAACTTTTTAAAAATAAAACTAGAATAAATAATTAAAATTAAAATTAAAATTAAAATTAAGAAACTAATCAAAATTCATCCATTTTCAACTTTTGTTTTTTTCTTAGAATAAACATACTACCATCTAAAGTCAAAATACATTTGTAATCCTTAGAATTATAAGCCTCTTCAAGTCCTCTTTTATATCCACCTACTGAACCTGTATTTTCATCAAGATATATGACTTTTAATCTATCTTGATTTTTACTTTCATACTTTTTTAGCTTGTCTCTACTACTTTCTATTGAAGCATTATCTACTACTATTACCTTATCTACACCCTCTTTATAACAAGCATCCATAACTTGCTCTAAAAGATGAAATCTATCTCCATAAGTTACTATTACTGCACATATTTTCATATTTATCCTATTTAGCTACTTTATTATTTCTCTTCTCTACTACAAAGTGCTTAATATTTTGATATATATTTATAAGTATATCTTTTTTCTCATAAAGTTTATTTATAGTTTCACTCATAACAATACTCCAGTTTTTAATGCTTCTCTTTCTATGCTTCTATCTTTATCTTTTGATATAACTACATCTATCTTCTGCTCACCTATTCTTTCATAAAGAGATAGTTTAAATTGACTTTTTTTATCAATTAACTCTCTTGTTTCAAGTTTATATGGTAAATCAAGAAACAAATCTATATCTCCACCTTTTTTACTCTCATCAACACGACTACCAAAAAGATAAATCTTACCATCTCTAAAGACTTTTTTAAAAGTATCTTTTATGGCTTCTATTTCGTAGGTTGATAGTCGCATTTTATATAACTTTTTCCATTTGTACATTTTTTATAAAATAAATTATAGTAATTAATAAAATAGATTCACTTGCCACTAATGACAAACTTGCTCCCACATCTTTCAGAAAATAAACAAGAGCAGTAGATAAAAATACATTAAACATACCAGTAATCACAATTGCTTTTGAGAACTCTTTCTTATAGCCCATACTAACAAGTCCTAAAACTCCATAATAATAATTTAATCCACCTATTAAAATCACAATACTCATTATTTTCAGATCTAAAATTGTATTAGCTTGATACTCTCCACTTATAAGATGCACTATGAAAGGAGCTGTTAAAAATGTAGCCATAACTACAAAAAGGTATATACTGATTATATATTTAATATATTTTTGATTTAGTTCATAGAAATAATTTTTATTTTCACTTATTTTTTTAGATACAAAAGGAAACATTACATTGCCTACTATATTTTGAAGCATTTGGATAATTTTTATAAGTTTCTCTGCTATTGAGTAATAACCTACTAAAGTATTATTAGTTAACAATCCTAAAACTATAGTGTTAAAATTTCTGTAAAAATTACCAGCAAAATTAGCTATAAATATATGCCATCCATCTTCAAAATAGTATTTGAGTGTATTATACTTTTGTTTTTTAAACCTTATATGAAACTCTTTTTTTATAAGCCTTAAAGATAACACTCCTGCAATTATAAAACCTATGGAAGTAAGAAGAGGTACTACCCAATAGTCATCTTGTTTTTGAACAAAGACAAAAACAGCAACGGTAAATATAGATTTAGCCAAAATATTTAGATAAGTAATATACTTCATTCTCTCCATACCCTGAAAAAACCATACAGGAAAAAGCACTTGCCCTATGATCGTCCCAAAAGCTAGGAAATAAATAAAAGCATCTTTAGAAAACTTTTCAAAACTAAACACCAAAATAGAGAGTAAAAAAAGTGATAGAAACATCAGTAAAAATTTTATAGTCATAACGCTAGAAAATATCTCTACAACTTTTTCTTTGTTTTCTCTATGTATGCTTATCTCTCTTGTAGCAGTTAGGTTGAATCCATAATCAGTCAATACACCAAAATAAGCCACAGTAGCCCCAGCAAATGCCAAAAGCCCATAATTTTCTACCCCAAGTACTCTAACCAGATATGGAAGAGTTATAAGAGGCAAAATATAGTTTGCACCTTGAAGTATGGCTAATGAAAAAAAGTTTGACAACAACCTTTTGTTGTCTTCTGATCGAAACTTACTTTTGACTTTTCTAAGCATGGGTAATAAAATCACTCATCACTATTGAACACATCTCTTGTATAGACTTTCTCTTTTGTATCGAGGAGATTGCTTGAGAGTCTGTTTGCTACGATGATATCGCTCTTTTCTTTTAACTCTTCTAAAGTTGCTACTACTTCATTCCCTTCAAACTCTTTTTCGTTCAGTACCGGTTCGTAGATGAGTATCTCTACTCCTTTGACTTTAAGCATATCGATAATGTCTAAAATAGCCGAGCTTCTGAAGTTGTCGCTTCCCTCTTTCATAACAAGAC
>JALWGC010000015.1 GCA_027038835.1 Helicobacteraceae bacterium
AAGCCTCTCATCGCTGATGATACTGCCCCCTTCGGGGGTGGGAACGTAGGTCGCCGCATAGTTGGTCGGTTTTTTCTTCCTTTTACTTCTTTTTTTTTAATCACTTTTTTACAGATTCGATTTTTATGTTTGATTATCCTTGTTGTTTATGTATGGTTTTTTTAGTTTATTCCTCTTCTTGTTTCTCTTGTTGGTTTGTATTACTTGAAAACATTATGTTTGCCGCAGCTGTTTGGGCGTAATCCGCAGTTTGGTCGGATGCGGCTTGGATGTTTTGCTGCGCGGCTTTTCCCTCTGGCGGAATTTGTACGTTCGCAAAATCGTTGGCGACCGGAGTTTTGGCCGGGAACTCTTTCGCCTCGGCATCGCTGCCTCCAAAAAGTGTATAGCCGACAGCCGAGATAGCCGCGGCCGAGAGAGCCGTTTTGCCGGATTTACCGCCAAACATCTCTTTGGCACGATCGAAATAAGAGAAAAATCCCTTGCCCTTTTCCGCTTTTTTCGCTAAACTTTCCTTGTAGGCTTTGTACTCGGCGGTCTCTTGACCCGCTACGTTGTACTTTTTGCCTTCAAAACCATCAAAGGAGTTACCATGTTCAACGCCATTTCCACGCTTTTTTTCGGTGCCGTCGGCGGACTTGTTGTAGTTGCTGTTTTGGCTGCTATTTGGGGAACGATTGAAGGTTTGATTATTAGATTCTCCAGAAACTGAATTTTTAAATTTATTTTTAATTGTTTCAGCCATCGGCTTAACAATCCCGTTTTCCATCCCGACTTTTCTCGCTATTGCTTCCGCGACTCCAAGTCCGACAAAACCCGCGGCTATCGTACCGCCGATCGAACCGCCGTATTCCTCCCAATAACCGGCGCCTTTGTATTCGGCTCCCTCACCCCGTTTGCGGTTTTCGGAAGAATCGACGTTCACAAGCGCTTTACCGGTCGTGACATCCTTGTCTATGTTGAAGCGCTGATTTCCGACGATGATTTGTCTTGTGGAATCCATATCCCCGCCACCGAGTTTCCCAAGTGCGTCGGTAAAAGATCGATTTTTTGACGAGTTTTGCATTTTCAGAAAGTGTGAGTCTTTAGCATATAAGATTTAGGGCGGTGCGTGGGTGGGGTGCGCGGTGTGAGTGTTATATTATTAAATTCGCTTTCTTGTGATTTTTTTCTTTAGTTGTTTCATATTTTCTATATGAAAATTCACATAGATATCGATTTTATTTTTATATCTATCGGGGGATTGTTGCGCTTTTTTGATGGGAAGTTTACGACGATAGTCGGAAATTGTATTGCGAACATCTTTGATGAAGGTGATTATGGCTGCAGGCAGTTTAGTTCTCAACTAACCTTTAAACCTTTTTGGCTATAATAGCGCCAAAAAGATTTAGGATAGAGACTATGTTGCTTTTTACCCCTGGACCTACTCCCGTTCCCGCCAATGTGCGTGAGGCGATGAGCAAAGAGACCATTCACCACAGAACGCCGGAGTTCGAGGCGATTTTTGCAAATGCCAGAGCGAAACTTTTCGAGCTGTTTGGAACCGATGAAGTGGTGATGCTTGCTTCTACCGGTACGGGTGCTATGGAAGCTTGTGTTACGAACCTTTGTCATAAAACGCTTCTGAATGTCAACGCCGGAAAATTCGGTGAGCGTTTCGGTAAGATAGCAAAAGCGCACGGCCTTGGAAATGTCGAATTGCAATACGATTGGGATACGCCGGCAAATGTCGAAGATGTCGTCAAAGCCGTAGAAGCAAACCCGGACATCGATGCCGTGGCGGTACAGATAAGTGAGAGTGCGGGTGGACTTCGTCATCCGGTCGAAGCGATTGCCAAAGCCGTCAAAGCGATTCGAAGCGACATTATGGTGATAGCTGATGGGATTACTGCAGTTGGCGTGGAGAAGATAGACGTAAGCGACATCGATGCGCTTATCGCAGGAAGCCAAAAAGCGCTGATGCTCCCTCCGGGACTTGCGATTGTGGGACTTAGCGATGCGGCGGTAAGCAAGATAGGTGATGGAAAAGGGTACTATTTCAACCTTGCAAGCGAGATTAAAAAGCAACGTCAAAATACAACCGCATACACCGCAGCGACGACGCTTGTCATCGGACTTTTGGAGATGTTAGAAACCATCGAGGCAAAAGGTGGGTACGATAAACTTTATGAAGAGAGTGCTAAACGTGCCGAAGGTGTTCGTGCTGCGCTTGAGGCGATAGGGTTGCACGTTTATCCAAAATCTCCGGCTACCTCCATGACTACCATCGACGATGTCAACGCCAAAGAGATTCGCGACTTGCTCAAGAATAAATACGGTGTGAATGTCGCAGGTGGTCAAGACCATCTCAAGGGTAAGATTTTCCGTATCAACCAGATGGGTCTTATAGAAGATTACGAGATGGCGTGGGTGTTAAACAGTGTCGAACTTGCGCTTGAGGAGCTTGGCAGACGCGCGTTTGACGGAACGGCGAACAGAGTCTATGTAGAAAGCAAGTGTAAATGATATTAGAACACGAAATACCGCAAGGAAGCAAACTTTACTTCGGCAAGAGTGCAAAGCTCAAGCGTCACATCGAAAAAGTCGCCAGCGATGTGCTTTACGACAACGGTTTCGAAGAGATCGTGACGCCGATTTTTTCGTACCATCAACATCACTCCATCGCCGATGAGAAAGAGCTTATCCGTATCAATGACGAAAAAAACCACAACATTTCGCTTCGAGCCGATTCGACGGTCGATGTGGTCAGGCTTATCCAAAAACGGCTTGGGCGCAACACGGCGCAAAAGAAGTGGTTTTACATTCAGCCGGTGGTGACGTATCCGACGAACGAGCAGTACCAAGTCGGTGTGGAGAGTGTGGGGAGCGACGACCTCGCCGAAGTGCTCGGGCTTTGCATGGAGATTTTGCAGAAGTTGGAGCTTCATCCGCTTTTGCAACTTTCCAACATCAAAATACCGCGTATTTTAGTCGAGATGTTCGATGAGCTTACACTCGATGATTTTCGCCATATCAACATAGATAAAATCCTCTCTCTGGATGAAGAGTGGCTGACGAAGCTTGTTTATTTACAGCATGTAGAACAGCTCGATGAGGTTTTGGCACTCGCTCCAAAAGAGATTCAAGTCGAACTTGCCAAACTCAAAGCGCTTGCGTCGAAACTAAAGTACGATCATGTGGTTTTAGCACCGATGTACTATGCGAAGATGTTGTACTACCATGAGCTTTTTTTCCGCGTAATCGATGCCAACGAAGTGCTTGCACGCGGGGGAGAGTACGAAGTGGATGCGCAGACTTCGGTCGGTTTTGCGATATATAGCGACGAACTTGTAGAAAAAATAGGAAAGAACAATGGGTAAAACAAAAGCGGACTTGATAGTTGGAATACAATGGGGTGATGAAGGAAAAGGGAAAATCGTAGATATGCTCGCGCAAAACTACGACATGGTATGCAGAAGCCAAGGGGGGCACAACGCCGGACATACGATTTGGGTTGACGGTGTGCGATATGCGCTTCATCTCATCCCATCGGGTGTGCTCAATACAAAAGCGATCAACGTTATCGGTAACGGCGTGGTGCTTTCGCCCGAATCGATCATCAAAGAGATGGAGCAGTTCGACAATTTAGAAGGCAGACTTTTCATCTCCGACAAAGCGCACCTCAATCTTCCCTATCATGCGCAAATCGATCAAGCAAAAGAGCGCCTCAAAGGGGACAAGGCGATTGGAACGACGGGTAAAGGGATAGGACCTGCTTACAGCGATAAAATCAACCGTGTCGGACATAGAGTAGGGGAGTTGAGAGAACCGGCGAAATTGTGTGAGAAGATTTTGGAGTATTTTGCGCAGAACAAACCGGTCTTCGATGCAATGGGTGTGGAAGTACCTAACGAAAAAGAGCTTTTGAAAGAGCTCGAGGAGTATGCAAAAAAGCTTACGCCGTTTATAACCGATACGTCGGTCATGGTATGGGACGCGCTCGATGAAAAAGGGCTCAAAGTGCTTTTGGAAGGGGCTCAAGGAACGATGCTCGATATCGACCACGGAACCTACCCGTATGTCACTTCAAGCTCGACGGTGAGTGCCGGTGCATGTACCGGACTTGGGCTCAATCCCAAGGATATCGGTAAAGTTACGGGGATCGTCAAAGCGTACTGCACTCGCGTGGGCAACGGTCCTTTTCCTACCGAAGATTTGGGCAAAGACGGTGACAGACTTGCCGAAGTGGGACATGAATTCGGTACGACGACGGGAAGAAAGCGTCGATGCGGCTGGTTCGATGCGGTTGCGACGAAGTACGCTTCGAGACTCAACGGCTGTGATGAGCTCGCACTTATGAAACTTGATGTTCTAGACGGCTTCGATGAGGTGAAAGTGTGTGTCGCTTACGAATACAACGGCGAAGAGATAGACTACTTGCCTCAAGACCTTGAAAACGTCAAACCTATATACAAAACGTTCAAAGGGTGGGAGAAATCGGCAGGAGCTCGAAGCTTTGACGAGTTGCCTGCACAAGCACAAGAGTATATTCGCGCTATCGAGGAGATAACCAAGACGAAAGTCGGTATCATCTCCACTTCGCCTGAGCGAGACGACACCATAATCATGTAAGGTTTGGCATGAAAACGCGCTTTTCTCCCATCGTCAAGTTGAAGCATTCGAAGATGCAAGAGGAGGAGGCCAGACTGAAAAAAGCGCTTGCAAGGTTGCAGACGGCAAAAGATGCTTTGCAAAGCTCATACGAAGAGCTATCATCGCTCGAAGAACCGCATGAGGGTGATATGCAGAGTTTTTTGGCTGCTAGAGCGTTGCTCGATGCGCAGTTTCGTTTGATAGAAAAAAACAAACAATGGGTCGCTTTCGAAGAAGCGCAAGTCAAAGCGTGTCAAGAAGAGCTTCAAAGGGCTATGATGGAGCTGGAGAAGTTTAAGTATCTTCAAAGCGAAGAGATCAAAAAAATCCAAAAAGCACTCGCTCTCAAAGAAGCAAAACGTCTTGACGAGCTTGCGGTTATGGGCTTTAACCAAAAAGAGGTCGTATGAAAAAGTTTGTCGTTTTTTTAGCGCTCGTTTCGTTTTTGCAAGCTATCGAAGGGGAAGAGAAGCTTTTTGAGTGTACGAAAATCTTCAAAGAGCGAAAAAGCGAACTCCTTGTGGAGCTTGAACGTATAGATGAAGAGAAACAAGCGCTTCAAGCGCTCAAAACCGCGACAGAAGAGCTGCTGAAAAAGAAAAAAGTCGCGCTCGACTTAAAAGAGGAAGAGGTGAACAAAAAGCTTGCCGAAGTCAAAGAGCGTGAAAAAAACGTCAAAAAAATGGTTCAAGAAAACAAGCGACTGCTTGAAAAACTTACAAAAACCAAAATGGGTAAACTCGCGCAAACCTACTCCAAAATGAAAGCGAGTTCGGCTGCGAATATCCTCTCCGATATGCCAAAAATGCAAGCTGTGAAGATTTTAAGAGAACTCAAACCAAAAACGGTCGGACAGATTCTTGCCAAGATGGATCCGAAAAAAGCGTCCGAACTGACACAACTTCTTGCCGAATAATCAATCTCTAATATAATTTATAGTAAAATAGCACGGTTTATGCAAAGAAGAAGCTATTTTAAAGAGAGATTATTATGAAATTGACACTAAAAGCGGTTCCCCATATAGCCAACAAAGTTGCCATAGAATTGGGACGTAGCGGCGTCGTTACGCTGACACAAGGGATAGAGCCGGTTGTGGGTGTGGTTGAGAAGATTTTAACCCAAAACATCAAGCAAGAGATGGCGCTCGAAGAAAAAGCGAACGAAATTTGCGAAGAGCATGAAGAGGACATAGAGTTCATGCTTGCAGACGAGCGACAACTCTTTTTTATGATTAAGAAAAAACTCGCTCCGCAGTATGGCATCATTCTCGATTATGACGAGCGTTTTAGCGATCTTTCCCATAAGATTCTCGATGAGTTGTACGAAGAGGACCTTATCAACTACGATGTAGCTGAAAACAAGGTCAAAAACATCATCTTCAACGCCATGACCGCATTTGTCGCCGAAGATAGCGAACTTCACTACGCGGTGGTCGATAAGATAAAATCGTACAAAAGAAGATACATTCCGGGGACGGACGAATACGAAATACTTTACGAAAAGCTCTACAAAGAGGAGCTTGTGAAACGGGGGCTTGATTGATGAAAAAAGCGTATATCTATTTTGAAAACGGCACTTTTTTGGAAGCCAAAAGCTTCGGTGCCGAAACGACGGCGGTCGGTGAGGTGGTTTTCAATACCTCTATGACGGGGTACCAAGAGATTATGAGTGATCCTAGTTATGCCGGACAGTTCGTTACGTTCACTATGCCAGAGATCGGTAACGTCGGGGTGAACGACGAAGATATGGAAAGTAAACGGGCTTGGGCGAAAGGGATGATAGTTCGAAACTATCAAAAACGTTATTCGAACTTTCGAGCTGAAGATTCGTTGGAAGCTTTCTTGAAAGCAAACGGCGTGATGGGGTTATGTGAAGTCGATACCCGTTTCATAACGAAAATGCTTCGCGACGAAGGTTCTATGATGATGATCGCCTCGAGTGAAATCAGCGATAAAGAGGAGTTGAAAAAGTTACTCGAAAACGCACCTCGCATCGAAGAGGTGAACTACATAGAGCAAGTAAGCACCAAAGAAAGCTATGTACATCGAAACGGTGTCTATAACGCGAGGGAGTATCGTTACGAAGACGCGCCCAAGCCGCAAGCAAAAATTGTCGCCATAGATTTCGGCGTCAAGCGCAACATTCTCAACGAGCTTACTTCAGCAGGGTTGGAAGTGGAAGTGGTTCCAAACAGTTTCGATGCGCAGGAGTTGATAGAAAGATACCAAGCCAAAGAGATTGACGGCGTGTTTCTTTCAAACGGTCCGGGAGACCCGCTCATTCTTAAAGAAGAGCAGGAGAAAATCAAAAAACTTATAGAAGCGAAAATCCCGATGTTCGGTATATGTCTTGGGCATCAGTTGCTTTCCATCGCGCATGGGTACGAGACTTTCAAGCTTCCGTTTGGACACCACGGGGGCAACCATCCTGTTAAAAACTTAAAAACGGGGATGGTCGAAATCACCGCACAAAACCACAACTACAACGTTCCGGAGTCGATTGAGGAGATTGCGGAGGTGACTCACAAAAACCTTTTTGACGGGACGATAGAGGGGCTTCGCTATAAAAACAGCCCTATATTCTCGGTACAGCATCACCCAGAATCGAGTCCGGGACCTAAAGAGTCCCGTTATATCTTTGCAGAATTTTTGCAACTCCTTCGAGCGTAATTTTTCTGTTTAACGGCAATCGTTTGCCGTTATTTTATGTTTTTCTAATCTTATAGAAAAATTAATCTTAAAAAGTAACATTCCCACTAAAAAATTGACAATTTTCTGCCTAAATTAAGATTTATTAAACTTTTAAACTGATATTATAATGTCGTTAATTAGTCTAATATCGCAAGTTCGGTTTTTACTTGAAAAAAAACCGATAAATAGCTGCATTTTTAGACGAATTGCTTGAACTTTTAAGGAGGCTATATATGGAGAATCGTCCATTAGAGTACGACTATACGGTTGCCAAAATGTTTATGTTTATGGCGATCGTATTGGGTATTGTCGGTATGACTATAGGTGTAGTTCTTGCACTTGAACTTGCTTTCCCGGGTGTAAATACCATTTTGGGATCAGGTGTTGCGGAATTTACTAACTTTAGTCGCTTGCGTCCATTGCATACAGATGCTGTTGCATACGGATTTACACTTAGCGGTATTTGGGCTACATGGTACTATGTAGGTCAAAGAGTTTTGAAAGTGTCTTTGAAAGAGTCGTCGTTCTTGATGGCTGTCGCGAAGCTTCACTTTTGGTTGTATGTGCTTGTAGTAGCAGCGGTTGTAGTTTCATTGTTCGCTGGTATCACTACTTCTAAAGAGTACGCAGAGTTTGAATGGCCAATCGATATCGCTGTCGTTGTCGTTTGGGTACTTTGGGGTGTTAGTATATTCGGTCTTATCGGTATAAGACGTGAAAAAGCGCTTTATATCTCCGTATGGTACTACATCGCTACATTCCTCGGCGTCGCTATGCTTTATCTTTTCAACAACATGGAAGTACCTACATACTTCGTTTCTGGCGGAATCGGTGCATGGTATCACTCTGTTTCTATGTACGCAGGAACGAACGACGCACTTGTTCAATGGTGGTTCGGTCACAATGCGGTTGCATTCGTTTTCACAGTACCTATCATTGCGATGATTTATTATTTCCTTCCAAAAGAATCAGGTCAAGCTGTATATAGTTACAAGCTTTCACTTTTGGCGTTCTGGGGATTGATGTTTGTTTACCTTTGGGCTGGTGGTCACCACCTTCTTTACTCTACGGTTCCTGACTGGATGCAAACTATGGGTTCTATCTTCTCAGTAATCTTGATTCTTCCTTCTTGGGGTTCAGCGATCAACATGCTCCTTACTATGAAGGGTGAGTGGCAACAAGTGGCTAACTCTCCACTTATCAAGTTTATGGTACTTGCTTCGACTTTCTATATGTTCTCTACACTTGAAGGTCCAATCCAAGCTATCAAATCTGTCAACGCTATCGCACACTTTACAGACTGGATCGTCGGTCACGTTCACGATGGTGTTCTTGGTTGGGTTGCGTTTATGGTTATTGCGGCACTTTACCACATGGCTCCACGTGTATTCAAAAGAGAGATTTATTCTAAATCTTTGATGAACGCACAATTCTGGATCCAAACTCTTGGTGTTGTTCTTTACTTCTCTTCTATGTGGATCGCAGGTATTACACAAGGTATGATGTGGAGAGCGCACGATGAGTTCGGTAACCTTGCTTACTCGTTTATCGATACCGTAACGGTTCTTCACCCTTACTATACTATCCGTGCAGTTGGTGGACTTCTTTATCTTGTCGGTATGTTCATGTGGGCGTACAATATGTACAAAACTGCAACTGCAGGTAGAGCGGTCGAAGAGGCTGAACTTAAAAACGCATCACCTATGGGTGCATAAAAGAAAGGGGGAATAGATATGTTTCATTGGTTGGAAAAAAGACCGTTTCTTTTTGCGGTAGGTGTTTTCGTAACGATTGCGTTTGCAGGTCTTATAGAGATTTTGCCAGATTTTGCAAAGGCTTCTCGTCCGGTTATCGGTACGAAGCCTTACAGTGTGCTCGAGCTTGCAGGGCGACATGTGTACATCAAAAACAGCTGTAACGCTTGTCACTCACAGCTTATCCGTCCGTTCAAAGCGGAAACTGACCGTTACGGTCACTACTCTTTAAGTGGTGAGTATGCGTACGATAGACCGTTCCTTTGGGGTTCTAAAAGAACAGGTCCAGACCTTATGCGTGTTGGTAACTATCGTACAACAGACTGGCATGAGCACCACATGAAAAACCCTGCTTCGGTAGTACCGGGTTCTATTATGCCGGGGTATCCTTGGATGTTCACAAACGCTGCTGATATCGATACTGCGTATGCTGAAATGTTGACTGTTAAAAATGTGTTCAACGTACCATACAACAAACCTATCCCGACAAAAGACGGTGGTACGGTTACTGTTAAACTTCCGGACACTTTGGATGGCGCTAAAGCGGAAGCTTTGAAAGAAGCAAAAGCAGTTGCGGCAGATATGAAATCTAAAGAAGTTAAAGATATGGTAGCAAGAGGGGAAATCCCTGAGATCGTTGCACTTATAGCGTATCTTAACAGCTTGAAATAAGTAGGGGAGTAGAGTGGATTTATATACTTTTTCGGCCTATGCCTACTTTTTTCTGATTGTTTTTTTGGTGGTAGTGCTTTATAGCTATATCTACCATCTTTATAAAAACAGAAAATCGGCCGATGGCATAGACTACGAAGAGTATGCAAAAATGGCACTCAACGACGATTTGGGCGACACTCCGGTGAAGCTCAAAGAAAACGATAAAGAGAAATAGGAGAGATAAATGAATAAGCTTTATCTATGGGGTGGAATCTTCTCTGTTGCACTCGTTGGCGCTACTTATGCGGCGATCGGGATGACAAAGGGAGGTCTCAACGGAGATATTGTCAATATCTTGGCGGTACTAGGTGCGATTGCTATCGCTCTTATTACTATTTGGGTTGTAGTTAAATATGTTCGCCAAATGCAAACGGATACTGCAACCGGTGAGCTTGCAGAAGAGAACTGGGATGGAATCGGCGAGTACAAAAACGACCTTCCTATCGGTTGGGCGGTAATGTTTATGGCGCTTAACATTTGGGGATTTTGGTATTTTATCGTCGGTTACCCGGTAAATGCGTTTAGCCAAATCGGTCAGTATAACGATGAAGTAGCTGAGAAAAACGCGAAGTTCCAAGCTGTATATGCCGACATTAAAGGTGAGAGACTTGTCGAAATGGGTGAGTCTGTATTTATCGCTAACTGTACCGTTTGTCATGGTATTAATGCCGACGGTATGGACGGTAAAGCGGCTAACTTGAACCAAAGAATCGAGAAAAAGACTGTTAAATACGTAATCAACCACGGTTCTAACAACCATCTTCTTGGTATGGAGATGCCGATGCCGGATCGCAACGGTCTTTTCAATGCAAATACCGGCGCACTCATTACAGATGCAGAGATCGATACTGTAGCATCTTACGTTGCTAACGGTTTCCAAGGTGCAGGTGCCGATATATTTGCCGGAACTTGTGCAGGATGTCATGGTGCTGATGGTAGAGGTATAGCAGGTGTTGCTCCTAACCTTAGAGAGTTCACTCCTGAATTGATTGCAAATGTCCTAGCGCACAGTAAAAAAGGTGCAATCGGTAAAATGCCTGCGATCGATGTTTTGAATAAAAAACAAACTGAAGCTGTGGCTGCATATATTATCAGCCTTAGCAAATAAGGAGAGTGGTTATGAATGAAAACAGAAGCGTATTCGCTCTTGACGGTGTAACAGGCTACTTGATTGCGGTAGTTTTACTGCTAAGTATCCTTGCATACCTAACGGTTCTTGGTATTGGTGCACAGCAAAATAATGCTACAACGTACTACAAGATTGATGAGAAAAAACTCAAGACTATCAGTACGGATAATGCAAAATATTATCACGTAGTTAGTCAGTAAGGGGTATAAGATGGATAAACTTATTGGATGGACATTGGTCGCGTTAGCGGTATATACTCTTTATGCGGTTGTTACACCAAACCACCTTTTCGTAGGATAATCGGTTTGATGTTTCTTTCAAGAGGGCTTTTCGCCCTCGTCTTTCTCACATTGTTTTCTTCTGTAGTAAGCGCAAACTATTTATATAAAGATGAAATAACCGGCAATAAGCGTTTTGCTGAGGATATAGAAATACTTGGCAAAGAGCTTTTTGATAAAACTGGGATAGCGGTTAGATTGATTATTTTAAAAAAACTTCCAGATGGAATCAAGATAGCTGATTACGAAAAAGAGCTGGTTAAAAAGTTTAATGAGCCAACAGTACTTTTGACTTTTTCTGCACAAGATCAAAAGGTAGATATTTTAGCTAATCCCCATTCTTTATATCAATACTTTGATAAGAAGCAGATATTAAGCCCTGTGGCTTCATTTACGCAGGCGCTATTTATGGCGACTTTTTTTACCCATTCATGGGAAGAGTTCAAAGAAACGGCAAGTGATTATGGTGGTACTATCATACCGCTATTGGCGCAAAAAAGTAAAAAGCCCGGAGAAACCGAAAAAAAATACGCAGGAGCGCTCTTTAACGGGTATGCCGACATCGTTGACCAGATAGCAAAGGCGAAAGGGGTCAAGCTCGAGCATGGTGTCAACGATATGAATCAAGAAGTGCTTTTTGTCATCAAGATATTGTTCTACGGTTTTATTCTTTATGCTATCTTTTTGTATCTAAAACGGAGATTTTCTCGCAAAAAGGAAGAGCTAAATGCTTAAAAGCGGAAAGCAGTGGCCGATTTTCGTTGCAGTAGCGATATTGGGTGTCGTAGGACTTAGTTACTGGACCATCAAAGAAACGATGAAAACCGACTTGACGCAAAGTGACATGTATATGTCGAAGTATCAATATATCGATGAAAACATCAACGACTACTTGATGAAAAAAATCGAATTCAAAAAACACTATGATATTTCTTTATCAAAAATCGATATTAGCAAAGAAAAAGGGTTTGTTCAATTTCATATCACCGATAAATCGCAAAAAAGTGTCGATGATGCGCAAATGGAACTTATCTTCACTCGTCCAATCTCCGATGCGAAAGATATCAAACTAAAACCCTCATCTATAAAAAACGGTGTTTACAGCTTCGAAGGGATAGATTTGCCGAAAAAAGGGAGATGGAACATCCTTTTGCATGTAAAAATAGGGCAATTCGAGCTTTTTGACAATCTAAAGACAGACACAAGAACGAATGAGGTTTATAGTGTAGAAGAAGCTAAAAAACTTAAAGAGGCATCTTCATACTAAGATGAAAACGCTCATCCTTCCAAGTGCACGAAGTATTCGTGAGAAAATCTTGGAAGAAAATTCGAACCGTTTTTTAGAAAACTACATCACCATAGGTGAGTTTTTATCCCGAAGTGTTTTGGTTGAGGGTCTTCGTGCTATAGATGAAGACACTCGAACCGTATTGTTGCTCGAAGCAGCGCGCTTTGAAAACTTCTCCAAACTTCAGATAGAACGCAATTTTCTCTCTTTTACCAAAAACGGATCGTATATTTTCGGTTTTTTCGAAGAGCTTGCGACGGAAAACATCTCCATCGAGTCTTTACCAAGCGGCGATGTTTACGGAGAGTTCGAAGAGCATTTGGAGATTTTGCAAGAGCTTCGCAGCAGATACAAGCAACTTTGCCTAAAACACGGGTATTATGACAAGATTTTTCTCAACGAAATATATACGATAAACGGTGCGTACTTAAAAACACTCGGTGCAGTAGAGCTGCATATAAGCGGAATGCTTGGAAATTTCGAACTCGATATTTTGGAAAAAGCTTTGCAATATGTTTCCATAACCGCTTATTTCGAAGCGGACGAGTTCAATACAAAGATGCAATCACGCATAAGTGAGCGTTTTGGTTTTGAGATACGAAGCGGTTATAGATACGAACTCTCTCTTAATGAAAAAAAAATAGTCTCCAAATACGCTTTGCGCAAACAAACCGATATTACATCCACCCCGCTTTCTTTGAGATCGCTTCAAGCGGCATTTGTTAAAGAGCGTGTGGCTTATTTCGTCAAGCAAGGGTACGCAACCCAAAAGATAGCGGTTGTGCTACCCGATGAGAGCTTCGCACAAATTTTGGAGCTTTTCGATGATAAGAACAACTTCAACTTCGCAATGGGGAGCGGTTTTGAAAAGAGTTATGTCTATCAAAAGCTGCATGCAACTCTCGAAGCACTGCTTAGCCCGGAAGTGAAACATATGGAGACGCTGCAACGCTACGGAGGAGAGCTGTATGACCTTTTGCTTGGAAATAGCGGTAAAAAAGTTTTTGAAGTCGATTTGGAGGAGATTCTCGAGCAAATCGCCAAAGCGTGTAGAACCAAAGAGGAAAGACAGATATTCGATGAAGAGCGGTTTTTGTTTTTGAAGCTTGGTACTCACATAGCCAACCTCAATCTTGCAAGTGCGCTTAGACTCTTTCTCTCTCGACTGGGCAAAAGAAGTTTCGATGATGTCGGTGGCGGTAAAGTGACCGTGATGGGGCTTTTGGAAACAAGAGGGGTAGAGTTCGATGCGGTGATAGTGTGCGACTTCAACGACGCCTACGTTCCAAAGCGGATGGAAAAAGATATGTTTTTGAACTCGACTATCAAGGAGCGCGCAGGTCTTCCCACACGAAGCGAGCGTGAAGAGCTTCAAAAACATATGTACGCCACGCTGTTTAGAAACGCCAAAGAGGTCGCGCTGTGTTATGTCGAATCCTCAACGCAGATGGTTTCGCGTTTTACCAAAGAACTTGGAAACGTAGCGATGCGAAAATTCGACGAAAAAGCGCTTGCTTCGTTGCTGCTTCCAAGCGGGAAAGTAGCGCAGACGCGCTTTGAACCTTTTGAGATGGAGTACGATTTCACCAAAGAAAGGGTTTCGAATTCGAAGCTCAAAACCTACTTGGAATGTACACGTAAGTTTTATCTGCGTTATATCAAACGGGTGGAGAACTTCGAAATCCCAACCGATTTGCCTCAAGAATGGGAGATAGGCAACACCGTTCATGCGGCACTGAAGAACCTGTATGAAAAACAGAGTTGTTTCGACTCCGCACAAACGTTGTGTGAGGCGCTGTGGATGGAGTTGGAGCGAGTTGCCAAGCCAAACGTGCTCGAGCGGTTTCAGGTTGCGATGTACAAAGAGCTGTTGAAGCGGTTTTGCCAAAATGAAATCAAGCGCTTCGCCAAAGGCTACAAGGTGTATAAACGTGAAGAGGAAATCGAGAGAGTCGTAGAGGGGATGAAGCTCTACGGCGTGGTCGATAGAATCGACATAACGCCCGAAGCGACGCTGGAAGTGCTCGATTACAAAACCGGTTCGTACAAGCTCTATACGAAAAACAAAGTGGAGCAAGCAAGCGATTTTCAGCTTGAGTTTTATTACCTTTTAGCGCAAAAGTTCGGCGAAGTGAGTGAGGTCGGTTTTTACGATTTGCAAAAAGGGAAAATCGTCGATGAGGCATTTATGGAGCAAAAGCTCGAGGTGTTGCGAACACATCTGAGAAAACTCGCACAAAGCGACTCGATCGAGGTGGCGATGTGCGAAGACGCGGCTACTTGTCGCTATTGCGAATACAAAACGATTTGTGGACGTGATTGATGTTGCATAGAAATTTAGCATACGAAGCGAGTGCGGGAAGCGGAAAGACCTTTATGTTGGTCGTGCGCTATTTGAGTCTTATGTTCTTGGGTGCGGACCCATCGAAAATACTCGCACTCACCTTCACCAACAAAGCCGCCAACGAGATGCAAGAGCGTATAGCCGCTACGCTGGAAGATTTGCACGACAGAGACGAGTTGCATGTCATAGCCGAGACTCTCGAAGTGAGCGAAGCGGAGATTTTGGCACAAAGAGATGTCGTGTTGCGCCGTTTTTTGAAAGCTCCGACGAAAATAATGACAATCGATAGTTTCTTTGCCAAGATTCTAAGAAAATTTTCACTCTATGTCGGATTGATGCCCGATTTTCTCACCCTTTCTTCTCAGCATAAAAGCCGCTTGATGGAGCGGTTTTTAAGTGAAGTGGACGTAGCCAATGCCCAAAAGGAACTCATAGCGCTTTCTATCGAGTCGAAAAAGCGGATGGGGGATATTTTCGAATTGCTCGATCAGTTCTATATCAAGTCCAAGGAGTTGAGCGGCTTTCGTTTTAGCGATGAAAATTTTCACACTTTGGAGGTGGAGATTTTTGCCATAGTGGAGCGCATGAAAACACTCGTAGATGGGTGTGAGAAAGCTTCCAAAGATGCAAAAAACGCTTTTGTAGTGGATGATATGTCCGCTTTGTTGAAAAAAGGGTGGCTTGGGCGCGATACGCTTGATTATAGAACGTTCAAAAACTGCTATACGCCACAACTCGATAGCTACCTACAGACGCTAAAAAATCTGTTGCTACGCTATTTTCAAGCGAAAGAACAGCGATTTTTCCATACGCTTTGGCGATTGACACAGATATACCAAAAAGCCAAACGCACCTTGTACAAAGCGCAAAACGAGGTGGGGTTCGATGATGTAACGATGTTGGTGTATGAAATCATGCGAGAGCGTATAGACAACGAATTTTTGTATTTTCGGCTCGATGCGAAAATAGAGCATATTTTGCTTGACGAGTTTCAAGACACAAGTATCTTGCAGTATGAAATCCTCCATCCGCTCATCGTCGAAGCGCTCTCGGGCGAGGGGGCGAAACAAGAGGGGAGTTTCTTTTTCGTCGGCGATACGAAACAATCGATTTATCGTTTTCGCGGGGGTGTAAGCTCCCTTTTTGGCGAAGTGGCGAAACTAAACGGCACACATGTGGAAAAACTCGTAACGAACTATAGAAGCAAAAAAGAGGTAGTGGAGTTCGTCAACGACACTTTCAGAGACAAGATAGAGGGATATACCGACCAGAAAGTGAAAGCCGGAGCCGATGGCGGATATGTCGAAGTGAGTGTTTGCGAAGAGCTTTTGGAGAGTTGTTACGAACGTATATGCTTGCTAAGAGAGAAAGGAGCGAACTACGACGAGATAGCGATTCTCTGTTTTACAAACGGGGATGGGGAGTGTACGAAGGAGTACTTGGAGAAGAAAAATCTTCCCGTCGTAACCGAGACGACACTCAAGCTTATCCACCAAAAGGGTGTGCGCGCTTTGATAGAGTATTTGAAGTATCTGTATTTCAAAGCCGATTTGTTCAAAGAGAACTTTTTCGCACTTATCGGTCGGGAAGTGAAGATAGAATGGGTCGATTTCAACGAAAAGACGCCGCTGAAGATAGCGAAAAATGCAATCGAACGCTATGGGCTGTTCGAAGACCTCAACGTTTTAGCGTTTTTGGAAGTTATCGGAGGGTATGCGACTATCGAGGAGCTGCTGTTTGAATACGAGCGTATCGAAACCGAAGCGATAGGAAGTGATGCAAAGGGGATTCGCATATTGACCGTTCACAAATCAAAAGGGCTCGAGTTCGAGCATGTGATTACACTCGATCGTTTCGGAAGAGCCGCTGCGGATACCAGCCCCATCATCTACGATTACGACGGTATAGAGCTGAAAAATCTCTTTTTGCGCACATCGGGTAGAGAGGCGTTCGATAGCGCGTATGCGGGTGCGAAGGAGCGAGCGGCACAACTCTCGCGCATAGATGCGCTAAACGGCTTGTACGTCGCTTTTACCAGAGCGAAAAACAGCTTGTTCGTGTTGAAAAAACAAAAGCAAAGCGCATTCGATATCTTGGAACTTGAAGAAACGAAACGGGGCGAGATGGTAAATGTAGCGCCAAAGAAAGAGCAAGTGGCTACAAACGTTTATGGAAAGCTACACAAAGAACTCTATTACGGCTCGCAGACAAATCTACTCGAGGGGTCGAAAAAGCTCGAAGAAGACCAAGAAGCGATCGTGTTTGGTAGTGCCGTGCATCTGTTTATGGAGATGCTCGAGCGTTTTGATGTCGGTGCGATGGAGGATGCCAAAGAGGCGGTGAGAAACCGCTATGGAAGCGTACTTGAAGAATCTCGACTACAAGATGCCGCTTCAAGGGTGGAGAGGCTACTTCGAAACGGGGAGTTTTTAGCGCTTTGTGCAGGGGAGTGTTTCAAAGAGCGTGCGCTTCGCTACAACAAAGCGCTTTATTACATAGACTTGCTTGTTCGAACCGACGAGGGGTATCGGATTATCGATTACAAAACAGGCAAGCATTTTCACGCCGAATACGTCAAACAGGTGCGAAACTACCAAAAAGCGATCGAGGCGATAACGGGGCAGGAAGCGCAAGGGTATCTATGCTATTTGTTGGAAGATAGGGTGGAAATTGAAAGGGTTGTGTAAATATGGTAAAATACTTTGAAAAGGATTGGACATGCAGATTGCGATCAATTTTCAAAACGAAACCATAGCGCAAAAAGTTTTATGGTTGTTGGAACATTTTAAAAATGATGGAGTCGAGATTGTAAGACTGGATGATAGTGATGAAGAGATTATCGACAGTTTTAGAGAAGGGATGAAGGAAATCCACTTGATAGAACAAGGGAAAGTGCAATCCAAGCCGGTAGAAAAGTTTTTGGATGAATTATAAAATAGAAACGATTCCGCGATTCGAAAAAGATGTAAAAAGACTGAAGAAAAAATTTCCAAAAATTAAAGATGATTTGGTCGAATTGGTAGAACTGCTATCGATGAACCCTGAAGAAGGGGTGGGTTTAGGGCAAAATATCTATAAGATTAGATTGCGGAACTCTTCGGTTACAAGAGGGAAAAGCGGTGGGTTTAGAGTGATAACGTACTACAAGAAAAACGATACGCTTTATTTGGTCACTATATATTCGAAAACAGAAGAAGATACGATTGTTACGGAAAAATTGAAGAAAATCGTTGAAACGGAAATAGAGCTATAAAATTTAAATACAGCTTAAATTCAGTTGTTTGTAAGGTTATGCCGCTATACTTCCACCACTAAATTACAGTAAGGGTTCAATATGAAGTTTACAAAAATTGCAACTCCTGAACAGATCGATAGAAAATGGGTTCTTATCGACGCTGAAGGAAAAACGTTCGGTCGTCTCGTTACCGAGATAGCTACATTGCTTCGCGGTAAGCACAAACCAAGCTTTACGCCAAATATCGACTGCGGTGATTACGTAGTAGTTATCAACGCTTCCAAAGCGGTATTCAAAGGGCAAGATAAAATCAACAACAAAGAGTACCACAGACATACAGGGTACTTCGGAAGCGTCAAAAGTGAAAAAATGACGGAACTTTTGGAGAAAAACCCGGAGAAGCTTTTCAAACTCGCTACTCGCGGTATGCTTCCAAAAACGAAACTCGGTGCTAAAATGCTTAAAAAACTCAAAGTATATGCAGGTAGCGAACATCCGCACACTGCACAAATCGCTAAGTAAGGACGAATAGATGGCAAAGATTTACGCAACAGGTCGCAGAAAGACTTCGGTAGCCAAAGTTTGGCTACAACCCGGAAGCGGTAAAATTACGGTTAACGGCCTTAGCCTCGATGCATGGCTTGGTGGTTTGGAAGCGAAAAAACTTCGTGTCAAACAACCGCTTAACATCACAAAACAAGAAGAGAGCGTCGATATCGTCGCTACTACACTCGGCGGCGGTTTCGGCGGTCAAGCGGATGCGCTTCGCCACGGTATTGCAAGAGCGCTTGTAAAATACAATCCGGAACTTAGAAGCGTACTCAAACCAGAAGGTATGCTAACTCGTGACGCAAGAGTCGTCGAGAGAAAGAAACCGGGTCTCAAAAAAGCGCGCCGTTCACCTCAATTCTCAAAAAGATAATCGATTTTTATCTTTCTTTTTCGGGCTTTGCCCGATTTGTTCCCCTTTTCTCCCTTTCACCGCGATTGTTACAAAAAAACTATATAATATCCTAAAACCGATCGATTAGGAATTCGCATGAAAAAATCGTTAGCCGTTATAGCCGTTATCGTACTTGTAGCACTTTTACCCGTTATAGGAAACAAAGCTGTAAAAAATGCCGTTGAAGACAGACTCGCTTCTTTGCAAAACGAAGGGCTGGCTTTCAAACTTCAAAAAGAAGACAAAAGTTATCTCAAAACCCATTTGTTTTACACCGTAACGGTAAAAGACGAAGAGAAGTTCATGCGCTATTTGCAGGAGTTTTCCTCGCAACAGCTTCCGGCATATACCAAAAGTTTGGTCGATGGAGTCGAATTTGGTGTCGATATTACATACAGCAATATCCCGATGAGTGAAAAGCTGGTTTTGGAGTTCTATCCGACGAAGTTTTCCGAATCGACGATGGATTCCTTGCAAAAAGAGGACAAGGGACTTTACGAACTCATCAGCGATCTTTTGACGAAGAAAGCGTTGTTCTACCATATTGAGTACGATGTAACGAGCGGTGAGTTCAACGGCTACATGAAAGACCTTGACGAACATTTCAAAGTCGATGGTAAAAACGACGTTCATTTCGTTTTCAAAGGTGCTAAAGCGGACGGCAAAGGGCAGCTTTTGGCACCTGAGCGTTTTCACTCCCATGTGGACAAGATTGTCGCTAAAATCACCCAAGGAACCCAAAAACTCGATTTGGACGTAGAGGGGTTCGCTTCAAGCGCTTCTTTCGCGTCGAAAACATCGTACGTTTCTTCATCGAAAATCGAAAAATTCCGATTCACTCTCGATGAGGTTCAAGACGGTAACGACACCAAAGTGGTGCTCAATCTGGACAAATTCGCCGTAGAAGGCTCCTCCGATACACAAGGGGAAGATGCCGATTTTTATCTCAAAACATCTTTGAAAAAAGGGGATATGATCGAGGGTGCCCAAGTGTTTCATGTGGAGAATTTTCGGTTCGATGGAGCATTGGAAGGGGTTGAGAAAGAGAGCTTTTTGAAGTTGCAAAAGATTTTTCAGGAGCAAAGACAAAACGTAGCACAGCAAGAGATGGAAGAAGCGTTTATGAAAATCTTCTCTCATGGCGCCAAACTCAAAATAGCACAATTTTCGCTCGATGCCATAGAGACTCCGCAAACGCAAAAAATAGACGGTTTTGCTATTTCGCTCGATGCGCAGCTCAAGCCCGACCCCGATTTTGCAATCAAACTCAAAAAAGACCCGAATCTGTTCGCCAAAAATATCCAAGCAAGATCGAAACTCGATTTTTCCAAAGAGTTCTACGCGTTTATCAACACGGTGTATCCGCTTGATTTGATGTTCGCTCCCTACAAAGAGGAAAAGAACGATCATGTGTTTTTCGACGTAGAATACGATGCGGGTGTTTTGAAAATAAACGACAAGTTGGTGAAATAGCGATAGATGAAAGGCTTGTTTTTCCTTTTGGCGATATTTTTTTCGCTGCAAGCTTCTACGTTACACCTTTCTCTTTCATCGAACCCCTCCCGCCTCAACCCTCTGCTATCGACCGATAGCGCAAGCGGAGAGATAACCTCGTTTCTCTTTAACGGTTTGGTGAAGTGGGACAAGTACCAAAAAAAGATCATCCCCGATTTGGCGGAGTCGTTTTTTTTCAAAGATGAAAAAACGCTGGTGTTTCGTTTGAGAAAAAACGTCAAATGGCATGACGGCGAACCTTTTACCGCCGACGATGTCGTTTTTACCTACAAGACCATCATCTCCCCTACGATAGCCACTCCGTACGCGACAAGTTTTCGTTTTGTAAAGAGTGTGAAAAAATTGGATGACTACAGTGTCGAAGTACGCTACAAAAAGCCCTATTTCAAAGCGCTCGAGACTTGGATGATGGGGATAATCCCAAAACATATTCTGCAAAACGAAAAAAACATCATGAATTCCAAGTTCAATACCCATCCAGTCGGTACGGGTCCTTACAAGCTTGCGCGGCTCGAGTTCTCCAAAGATATCGTTCTTCAAGCCAACGACGATTATTTCAAACACCGTCCAAATATCGATAAAATCTCCTTTCATGTCATAGCCGACAATATGACGCGCTTTTTAATGCTCAAATCGAAACAGCTTGATATCGGTGCTCTTTCTCCTATCGAATATGAAAGAAAGCTGCCAAAAGGGTTCAAAAAAGATTTCAACATTTTCGAAAACGTCGCTTTGGCATATACCTATTTGGGTTTCAATCTGAAAAAAAAGAAGTTTCAAGACCCAAGGGTGAGAGAAGCGCTTTCTTTGGCGATAGACCGCGACGAGATAGTCGATATCATGTTCTTCGGTCATGCGAAGGTGTGTCGAGGACCGTTTTTGCCTACTTCGATCGCATTTAACCAAAAGGTGAAAAAACCAAAAAGAGACCTACAAAAAGCCAGACGTCTGCTCAAAGCGGCGGGGTATGACAAAAACAATCCGTTGGTCTTTGAAATAGCCACTTCCAACTCCAATCCGACCCGTCCTTATGTCGCGCAAATCCTCCAACATCAGCTACAACAAGCAGGAGTCGTCGTCAAACTTCGCATCATGGAGTGGCAGGCGTTTTTGAACATGGTAGTATTTCCAAGAAAGTTCGATACCGTGCTTTTGGGCTGGGGGCTTTCCCCAACACCCGATCCGCGCCTTTTTTGGCACTCCAAAAGCGATATCAAAGGGGGATTTAACTTTATCGGCTACCATAACGACGAAGTGGATGCGCTCATAGAAAAAAGCGAAACGGTGGTAGATAGAAAAGAACTCGCAAAAATATGGAAAAAGATGTTCGCGCTTATCGTAGCGGACAATCCTTACCTTTTTTTGTATATCCCTACATCGATATCCGCCGTGAGCAAAAAGATACACAATATTGAAGCGTTGCCAAGCGGGTATTGGCACAACTACATAGACTGGATAAAAGAATGATAATACTTTTCGATTTGGACGGTACGGTTATCGACTCGACAGAGGCGATTTTGGAGAGTTTCTTTGTCGCTTGCGAGGAAAACAGGTGTGAAAAACCAAGCGCAGAGGCAATAAAGAAACTAATAGGCTATCCGCTGGATGTGATGTTTGGACGTGTCGGCGTGAAGCCCGAACTCGTTTGGAAGTGTGTAGCGTCATACAAGGAGCACTATCGTTTGATTTCGACGCAAAAGACGGTTTTGCTGCCTCGTGCCAAAGAGGCGGTGGAGTTGGCATCTTCCTTCGCCCGTCTTGGCGTGGTAACGACCAAAACGGCGCGTTATTCCAAAGAGCTGTTGGAGCATTTCGGTATATTACACCGTTTCGAGGTGCTTGTCGGTAGAGAAGACGTACAAAACCCAAAACCCCATCCCGAACCTATTTTGAATGCATTGGAGATGATGCATGTAAAAGGGAAAAAAGATGTCTGGATGGTAGGGGATACGAAGCTCGATTTGGAGTGTGCCAAAGAAGCCGGAGTCGATGCAGTAGCGGTTTTAGGAGGGTATGGAGAAAAAGAAGAACTTAAGTGCTATGGATTTCCGCTTAGAAGCGATGTGTACGATGCGGTTACATATTTGCAAAAAAACGGGAAAAAATAACGCAGCTTATTTTATTTGCTCTTGCTATTAATCAAATCAAGCTATATTTAAGAGCAAGTTTCATAGAATATAAAATCAAGAAAAGCCAGAGGCAACGAAGGAGAATTTATGCTAGAGATTAGATGGCATAGCCGTGCGGGTCAGGGAGCCGTTACGGGAGCGAAAGGTTTGGCGGATATCGTCGCTACGACCGGAAAATACGTTCAAGCGTTCGCGTTTTACGGTTCTGCAAAGCGTGGGGCCGCTATGACGGCTTACAACAGAGTCGATGACAAAGAGATTCTCAACCACGAAAAGTACATGAAACCGGACTATGTTTTCGTTATCGACCCGGCACTCGTGTTCACTACCGATGTCACTATCAACCATAAAGATACGACGAAATACATCATCACCACTCACATGACTACCGAAGAGCTCAAAGCGGCACAACCTAAGCTTGCCGACAAAGAGGTTTATACGGTTGATTGTATCAAGATAGCGCAAGAGACTATCGGTCGTCCTATCCCGAACACTCCTATGCTTGGAGCGTTTATGAAAGTTTCGGGGATGTACGATATAGAGTTTTTCAAAGAAAATATGAAACGTGTTTTGAAAAAATTGCCGCAAAAAATAATCGATGCGAACATGGTAGCGATTCAGCGTGCATACGACGAAGTGAAATAAGGAGCTTATGATGGCAGATAATACTATGGGATGGGACGAGTTTGAAATAGGAGCGATGCTTCGCTCGTTCGACGGACCGATCAGCGATGTAGCGCTCAAGCCGCAGGAAGAAAGAAATTATTCTCAAAACAACTCTTTTACCGCAAGTGTCGCGGACTGGAGAATCGAAAAACCGATCTACAATAAAGACTATTGTATCGATTGTCAGTTTTGTTGGATATATTGTCCCGATATTTCGATCATTTCAAGAGATAAAAAGATGATCGGTGTTGACTACGATCACTGTAAAGGGTGCGGAATCTGTGTCGAGGTTTGCCCTACGAATCCTAAATCACTTTTGATGTATCCTGAACAAGAAGATGAAGAAGCGGCTATCGCGGCTTGGCCTGAAAAAGAAGAGAAGGAGAAATAGTAATGGCGTTTGAAAAAATGGAACTTAACGAAGTAGAGGTATGGGACGGTAACTTCGCTGCTGCTCAAGCGATGAGACAGGTGCAGATCGACGTCGTTTCGGCATATCCGATTACGCCATCGACTCCTATCGTCGAAGGGTACGCGAAATTCCTCGCCGATGGTTACATCGAGGGTGAATTTATGATGGTCGAGAGTGAACATGCCGCGATGAGTGGATGTATCGGTGCAGCCGCAGCGGGTGGTCGTGTCGCGACCGCGACATCGTCTCAAGGTTTGGCACTTATGGCTGAAACGCTTTATCAAGCAAGCGGTATGAGACTTCCTATCGTTTTGAATATCGTCAACCGTGCACTTGCGGCACCGCTGAACGTAAACGGCGACCATTCCGATATGTATATGGTGAGAGATAGCGGCTGGATTCAGTTTGACGCATACAACCCGCAAGAGGTGTACGATCTTAACTTGATTGCGTTCAAAGTTGCCGAAGACCATGACGTAAGACTCCCTGCCGTTGTCAACCAAGACGGTTTTATGACTTCACATACCGCATCAAACGTTCGTCCGCTTAGTGATGACGAAGCGTACAACTTCGTCGGTGAGTTCAAGCCGATGAACGATATGCTTGACCTTGACAACCCGGTAACGCACGGTGTACAAACCGAAGAGGATTGGCACTTCGAGCATAAAGCTCGCCAGCACAACGACCTTATGACAAAAGTGTTCCCTAAGATACAAGAAGCGTTCGATGCATTCGAAAAGCTTACGGGTCGCCGCTACAATATGGTGGAAAAATATCTCCTTGACGATGCCGAAGTGGCGGTTGTAGCTATGGGTACATCGGTTGAAACCGCCGTAGAAGTTGCAAGAGAACTAAGAGAAGAAGGGATAAAAGCGGGTGTTATAGGTATTCGAGTCTTTAGACCTTGGCCGTTTGAGTATATTGCGGAGGCTATCAAAGGACTCAAAGCTATAGGAACGCTCGATAGAAGTTCACCTAACGGTGCTCTTGGCGCACTTTACAACGAGTTTGCCGGTGTATTGGTCAATAGTGACCAAAAAACGGTACTGACAAACTATGTGTACGGACTTGGCGGACGTGACTTGACAAAAGCGCACCTAAGAGAGATATTCAAAGAGCTTAAAGCCAATGCCGATGCGGGTAAACCGACGACGGAATTGCAACAATTGATCGGTGTTCGTGGACCGAAACTAGCATATTTATAGGATGGTATCATGGGTGAAATGAAAAAAATCAAAAACTTGAAAGAGTTCTCAACTTCTGCTGATAGATTCGAAGGTGCGAACCTTCTTTGTCCGGGGTGTGCACACTCCATCATCGTTAGAGAGATTCTCAACGCAACGAACGACGACCTTGTACTTTCTGCATCGACAGGTTGTTTGGAAGTGTGTACCGCGGTGTACCCATATACTTCATGGGATGCTTCTTGGATTCACATCGGTTTTGAAAACGGTTCTACCGCTGTTGCCGGTGCGGAAGCGATGCACAAAGCGTTAAAGAGAAAAGGTCGCCTCAAGCAGCCCGATCGTGATGTGAAATTCGTCTCTTTCGCAGGGGACGGTGCTTCGTACGATATCGGTTTTCAATGGATTTCGGGTTGTATGGAAAGAGGGCACAACATGATGCACGTCGTTTTGGACAACGAAGTGTACGCCAATACCGGCGGTCAAAGAAGTTCATCGACTCCTATCGGGGCGAGCGCTACGACTTCCCCTGCAGGACGCGTAAGTTACGGTGAAAAGAAAAACAAAAAAGACATGGTCGCCATTATGGCTGCACATGGGATCCCTTATTCCGCACAAGTTGCACCGAACAAATGGAAAGATATGGTCAAGAAGATTCAACACGGTCTTTCCGTTGACGGTCCGGTTTTTATCAACGCAATGAGCCCTTGTACTACGGAGTGGAAGTTTGATCCGAAAGATACGATGATGATTTCGGATTTGGCGACAGATTCGCTTGTATTCCCGCTTTACGAGATTATCGACGGGCACAAACTCAACATCACCTACAGACCGAAAAACATCGTACCGGTCGAAGAGTATCTTGCAGCTCAAGGGCGTTTTAAACACCTTTTCAAAGATGAGTACAAACACCTTATCAAAGAGTGGCAAGAAAGAGTCGATAAAAACTGGGAAATGCTACAAAGACGCGAAGAAGCAGGAGTGTAACCTCCTCCTTCTTTCCTTCTATCGCACTCCTTCAAACCCTCTTTTGTAACATATCAGCTTTGTTTTCTTATTTTTACTCTTTGTGCATGTGTTATTGCCACTGCGATGGCATCGGTGATATCAAGCGGCTTTATCTCTTTTTTTATACCAAGCAAACGTTTTACCATAAATGCCACTTGCGCTTTATCCGCTTTGGCTTTGCCTGTTAGCGCTTTTTTCACTTGGAGTGCGGTGTACTCGGCGAAAAAACCGTATTCTTGAATGAGCTTGAGCATTATCGCGCCTCGAAACTGAGCGAGTTTTATAGTCGTTTTTGGATTATGAGCGTAGAAGATATCCTCCATAGCGACTTCATCGATATCGAACTTGCTAAAAATCGCCTCCACAGCTTCCACCATTTGGGGGATTTGATACTGCAATTCTTCTGCATTGATTTTGATAAGCCCCGCTTCTATCAAGGAGATTTTGGAGTTTTCGATTTTTAGCAAAGCGTATCCCATATTGCGTGTTCCGGGGTCTATGCCCAATATCGTCATATCGTTCCTTGGTTTTTTTGGAAAGATTATATCATGGAGTTTTACCAAAAGGGGATTGATCCGGCTACACTTATTAGGACACAGAAATGATAAAATTTCTGTAGAAAAATAAGAGAGGAAAAGAAGATGGCAGGATATGGAAGAAGATACACTCAAGAGTTCAAAGATTCAACTA
>JALWGC010000016.1 GCA_027038835.1 Helicobacteraceae bacterium
TCGAAATCGATTCAAAAAACGATCAAACGATATTTAGCTACACATTCAAAGGAGAAAGATAAACTATGCATATATTTTTACTTGAAGATGACATCGCCTTGCAAAGCTCTATAAAAATGTTTTTAGAGTCAAAAGGCTTTCATGTCGATACCTTTTATGATGGAGAAGTCGCGCTCGAATCGATCGACAAACATGCCTACGATCTCTATCTGCTCGATATCAATGTCCCCGGTATAAGTGGTTTGCAACTCCTTGAACTCATCCACAATTTCAACAAAAACGCGAAACTCCTCATCATCAGTGCCAGCAACGATATAGATACAATAAAACAAGCATATAAAAACGGCGCTATCGACTACATCAAAAAACCTTTCTTTTTAGATGAGCTCTACTACAAGATCAACATTTTTGCTCCAAAAGCTCAAGAAAAAAGTCTCCCAACATCAGAGCATCTTACAAAAAAAGAGCGTCAACTCCTCAAGCTGCTCTTGGAAAATGAAGCAAAAGCAATAGAGTATACACAGATAGAGGAGCATCTCTATCCCGAATCCACTATGTCTTTAGATGCCATAAGAGGTTTAGTAAAAAGACTAAGAAAAAAACTAAAATCACACACCATCAAAACCATCTCAGGGGTAGGCTACAAACTAGAAAAAATCTAAAAATCACCCCGCAAAAAGAGCCTTTCGCGCCATTTTCTTATCACTTCCATATCCTCCTTGGGTATCTCGGCGTTGAACTTGCCTTTGGCTTTGGTCGCTCAAACGCTTCCTGCGCTTTTTCGTATATCTGAGGGTTGGCGCTTAGGAGCGAGACGGTATCGAGAAAAAGATTGAGTCTGGAGGTGGATGTGAGCTCATAGAAGTAAGCCACTATCTGCTTCTGGCTGTAGTGCGTGAGCAAAAACTCCACAAACTCTTTTGCAGCTTCATAGTTGTAAGCGCGGATTAGCTCTTTTTTCAGCAACGGATGGAGTGCGTAGAGCTTTTTGAGATGATCGTCGTTGGTGATAAGCCTCGAGAAAAGATAATCCACCAAAGGGTTGTAGCTTTTTATACTCTCCATAGTGTGCAGATAGTTTGTAAAGAGCGCCTTTTTGACCCCTTTTTTGGTGCTATTGGCTACAAACTCCAAAAGCTCCTTTTGAGTTGTGGCATTTGGCAGCGAAAACTCAAAAAACTCCCTGTTCCAAAAAAAGAGCTCCAACTCCCTAAAGCCGGTAACGAAAAAGAAGTGCAGAATTTCAAGCTGTTTTTGAAACGAAGATGACTTATAAAGCTCACTTCTTCTCACCCACTCCAAAGAGGGCTTTTGTCGCAATAGATGCTCTATAAGCAGTTTGCACGCTTTGTCTTCAAGGAGTTTGGCAAGCTGAAGCACCCTCCCCTCTCCTTGATAGATGGCGTAGGAGTAGCTTTTGTTATCGAGATAGGTTTTATCGAAAGCAAAACGATTCTCCTTAGGAAGGATCATCTGCAAATAGCGCCGCTTTTGAAGCTCTCTCCCCTCCTTATTTGGCACGACCGCGTAAAAATCGACAAAGAAGCCATCTGCATCTTCGCCGACTGCATCAAGTGTGAGAAACTCTTTCCATATCTTTTGAGGCTTTTCGTCATAGTCGCTGTAGTCATCACTCCCGCAAACCGGGCAGAGGAAGCCATCCACGCTTCCCTCTATATCCACAACGGCCCCGCAGACGCAAAAGAAGGTGTGCGTGTTGTTTTGGTGGTGGGTTAGCCAGCTTTGTAAGGGAGTTAGCGGGGATTGCATGAAAACTTTTTAGATAAAATTTTTACAAAGCATATCTATCACAAACATATACTCATCTTCGGTTATAGAAGCTATCTTTTCACCTATACGCTGTTTGGAAAGTGTTCGTATCTGGTTTATCAATACATCGGAATCGTGTTTGAGCTTTTGTCGTTTTTGTATTCTCACTCTGTATGGAGTCATATCGTCGATCAAGTCGGTTGAAAGCGGCATAAGGATCACGGTATCGAGTATCTTGTTTTCATCATCGCCGGAGATGATGAGTGCGGGTCTGATCTTGCCGACCTCATGCCCTTTTTTTGGGTTGAGATTGACTACGACTATATCGCCTCTTTTATACTCCATCATCGACACCGACCTCCACAAACTCCATATCTTGATGGTTTTTGAGCCGTTTGAGCTTGGCGAGTTTCTCCTCTTTGTCGATCTTCTCTATAACGGGACGGATGAGTTTTTCATATTTTGCCGATATGAAGTACCCAAGCGTGATATGCTTTCGTTTATCTACAATCTCACCTATATCCATAGACTTTATAAGTGAAGGTTTTGTTTGAATATCACTCACTCCATATCTTGTCATCGAAAAACCTTTGTTTTAATCTATGTGTATTATATCATATATATTGAAAACGGATAAACTCTCACTATACTCCCATATCTCTACACTTTCTGGGATAAGATGGCTGTAAGTAGCGATGTAGTACTCCGCCAGCGTGCACCCTCTTTTGTCGCTAAAATCCCGCAAAACGAAAAATATCTTCTTGAAGTTCTTCGGTGCAAGAGCGAAGTAGTACATCGCCTCGTTCCAAACCGTCATCTTCGCACTTGTGACATTGCCCCCTTTGTCATCGAAAAACCTCGTATGTTTTAGCCATCGAGTACCGGCAGTCCAAAACCGCTTTTTGTCTTTAACTCTATCTCATACCCCAAGGCATTGACGATAAGATCAAGCGTTTTCACGCTCACGCTCCCAAAATGCCCCCTCTCTATCTTCCCAAGCGTAACACGGCTGATCCCCGCTAGAGATGCCAGCTCCTCTTGCGTTATCTTTTGCTCTTTACGGAGCGTTTTGATCCTATTTCCAAGTTCGTATAAGTTCATCGCTCAGCTCCTTGTAGGTTTGCTCATCGAGTGAAAGTTTGAAAGTATCTACCATCTTTGAGCCGATGTTTTGGAACTCACTATTTGTTTGCAAGTACGCTTCCATCTTATCGATAGTCTCTTTCAAGCTTACCAAGCACTTCTCATAAATCTCTTCCGCCTCTTTTTTGCTTAGGTAACACTCCTGCACTCCGAACTTCACCAGCTCCTTTTTCCCAAACCACACCTTCTTGCCAAACATCGTCAGAGCCGGTCTGTCTTTGTAGTGATACACCACCGTATTGACGATGTCATAAGCCGGAGCGAGATATATCTTTTTAAAATCGTTGGTGTAGAGTATCCCGAAGTTTTTCAAGTGTGCATCACCGTTTTTGAGTAAGTAGTTCATAACCGTAACGGTAAAAAAGCTTTTCATCGACTCAAGCTTGTTTGTCGTGACACTATAGATGGTTCTTGCAACACTCTCGTACGATCCGCTGTATTTCTCCTCTTTGTTCTTTCCAAGGAGCGTTAAAATCTCCTCAAAGCCTAAAAATTCATCTTTTTCTCTATCGTAGTTGAAGCGCTCCACCACCAAAAAGCGGTTATTTTTCGAGAGTTGCACATTTGCTATCGATACACCGGCTTTTTCTACGGCTTTGAGGCAAAAATACTCATTGAGTGCCAACTGACTATACTCCTCTCCCCATGTTTTTACGATGTACTCTTTGGTTGAAAGGGACCCTTTGTCTGTAAGAAGTGCGAGCGATTTTGGCTGTATCCCGCTGATGGCGTTTTTGCTTAGGTAAGTTCGAACGAGTTTTGAGAAAGTATCTTGCGAGTCGTCGTTTAAAATCTCGTCGAGATGGAAACTCACTACCTCACTTTTTGCACACCAACTCTCATAAGTAAGTCTACTTTGGATATTTGGGCACAGATAGGAAAATGTCAAAAAGTCGTCGATATATCCATACTCTTTGGCGATATACTGTTTGAGTATCTCAAAAAGATAGCCCTCTGGCATATTCATATCGAAGATCGGATGAAGCTTGTTTTTCCACACATAGGAAGAAACCCGATACGGCATTATCAAAGAGATAGGAGCACTTTTTTGGATGTAGTTAAACACAAAACGATTACGCTCTTTTTCATAAAAGAGTTCTCCTGTCGTTTCATTGACAACTTTGACTACGATTTTTTTCATACATAATGCCTAAATGATAATTTTACTTATCATTATAGCCTTATAATCAAAAAATGTAAAGTAATACAATCATAAATCCTAACTTCCACTAACTCCATATCTTGTCATCGAAAAATCTTTACCCTCTCTTCACTCTCATCATACTCCCATATCTCTACACTTTCTGGGATAAGATGGCTGCAAGTGGCGATGTAGTACTCCGCCAGCGTACACCCTCTTTTGTCGCTAAAATCCCGCAAAACGAAAAATATCTTCTTGAAGTTCTTCGGCGCAAGAGCGAAGTAGTACATCGCCTCATTCCAAACCGTCATCTTCGCACTTGGGACATTGCCAGCCTTTGTCCACTTGTGCGTTTTGCACTCCACCAAGACACGCTCATTACCCAAGTCGAAACGATGCGCTTTTTTCGCTCTACCTCCAACACCTATAGCGACACTATAGGGTTGCTGTAGTTGCACTTTTAGCTTATGCTCTACTATTTTTTAATTTTATCAGTTTTTTAGAGCTTTTTTTATCATATCTACTAAGTCAGGAAACTCTTCTTTTAAAGAATATGAGTTTCTCAACATATCTTCTAATGTTTCCCAATCCTGCTCTTGTATTGCATCCTCTATTATAGATTTATTTATCTCGTATTGATAATTTTTATCTGATAATTTATCTAAAGCTTTTTGTGCCGACTTGCTTTTTTGTCTCTTATTTAAATTGGACCGAACTATCAACACTAAAAAACCAATTGTAAAAAAAACAGTTATACTTATAATCCAATAGTTACTAAATGCAAAACTGCCAATTTTATCGATATTTTTATCTACACCAATGATTTCAATATTAGTTGTATTGATACTATTTTTATTCTTTACATTTGAATTTTTCATATCATATATATTTACATCTATTGAGATGTTAGCTTCTTTTTGTGTTTGATTGGTGTCATTTTTTTCCCAACAGGCCCGATATATGACTTTTTGTCATCAATTAGTTTACTTGTGTTTGTATTTATATCTCGTGAAAATTGATCATTTCGATAATACAGAAAATCATACTTACTGTTAGCATTTGTACCAGAATTGACTTGATTATCATTGATGAGCACTATTTATCCTTTTATCGATTTTTTAAAATCATTATATCTACTTTCAATTTTTGATAAGTTTTGTTTAGTTTTATTAATTTTTTCTTGAAGCTCTTCTATTTGTGCTTGTTTTGCATCTCCAAAATCCTTAAAAATATCATTGCAGCCTTTTAAATAATCTTTAATTTTTTCTTTATGCGCCGGAATGTCTTTTTTCAAAATCTCCTTCCTTCTATTTATGTTGTTTTTAATAGATTCTTCTATTTCTTTTGGATAAATATTCAATATATGTTCTTCATTATTTGTTTTCTTTGTTTTACTTTTTTTTGACGAGGAAAACGGAAGTTCCCATGTAAAGGGATTCCACCATTTAAAAGGAGTTTTCTTTTTATATTCAGTTTCTTTAAAATTGTATTCCATTGCACTATTAGGTATCTCTATATTAAAACTAATTATCGCATTTTCATCATCAAGTTTTAAATTTTTGACTGTTATATTTAAATGAGATGATAAAGTTTTTTCCAATTCTTTTTTATACTTATTAGTTATTTTTTTAGATTCTTTTTGAAATTCTTTATATTCTTGTTTTATTCTCGCTTTATTATCTAAATAATTTCTTTTTGAATCCTCAATCTTATCATTGATATATCTTCGCATTTCTTGTTGTATATCTTTAATATCAATTTTATATTTCAATCTGATTTCTAATTTTTTTGTGTCTAATTTAATTTTATTTTTTTCTTTTTCTGCTTTTTTCTTAGCAAGCAAAATGCTATCTCCATCAGCATAAAATTTTGCAAATGCTATAGCTTGTTTTGCTATATCTTCTGCATTGTTAAAATTTTTTTCAATTGCGTTATTTATAATTTTTTGTATTTTTTCAATATACTTTTTTTCAATTTTATCTGTTTCTTCTTTCATTTTATTTTGTAAATTTTTTGCTTCATTATCTAAAAAACTTTGAGCATCTTGCAAAGCTTTTTGAGCATCTTCTTGGGGTTTTTGCAATGTTTGAAGCTCGGTATCTAAAAAACTTTCTTCTTCCTTTATTATTTCATCCAGTTCATTATTAAGATTACTAAAAATTTTATCTATAACAGTGGTGTTAATATATTTGTTTATACCATTTTCAAGCTGATTAATTCCCATATAGTTTATATATTCTTCTTCCCACTTTTCTTCAAAAAACTTTTTAAATTTATTTTGAAAACTCTCCAAAGGGTTGTCCCAAAAAGAAACATTATCTCTATGCAATAACTGAAATTTAGATGAAATAGAAAAAACTTTTGGCTCTTTTATACCATGTTTTTTTGCTGCTTCTTTTAATTTTTCTTTTGCTTTTTTTTCATGTTTTAACCAATTTTTTTTAGCTTCATTTACACTTTTTACATTTTTAAAATTATCCTCAAAAGCAGCGTCAATTTTGTTTAACAAAAAAAAGATATCAAAATCTTTGTCTTTTCCATACCTTGTTTTAATTGTGTTCCATAATCCTTGTTCATCACTACTTAAATTTGCATCTAATTGAGTATAATCAAACATAAACAATGCCAGATTAGCTTCATTTAAAACTTTTCTACTTTGGTCTTTATGTTTTTGACTAAATTCATCTGTATTATTTGGACCGGGTGTATCTATAAATATTATTTCTAAATCTTGTAAATCTGAAGTTTGAATATTTTTAAATGGATAATATAGTTCTATCATATTTACATTATGATATTTAGAATCCTCATCTTTTTCATCTTTTTTTGCATATTTTTTTATTTCTTCTTCTAAATTTTCAGTTATTTCTATAGGATTTTTATTGTCATCAAAATATATTATGGCTTTTGGTTCAATATCAGGCTTAGGATATATAAATACAGCGCAATCAGTAGTAGCTTCGTTATATGAAGGCAAAACATCTTTACCAAATAGCGCATTTATAAAAGTTGATTTTCCAGCACTCATATTAGCAACTATGGCTATTTTAAATTTTTGATTTTTCAGTTTTTGTTTTAAATTTTGTAATTTTTCTTTTTTTTCTTCATTTTTATATTTATTAAAATATTCTATTAAATTATCTATTTTGTCAACTATTATATTCTTTGAAAGTGCCATATTATGTTTTCCTTTTATAAGAATAAATCTTGTGGTCCAATTTTTATTTGATTGTTTATTACAAATAAGGCAACACCATTTTCTATATCATAATCTGTATCAAATAATATACCCCACGAACCATCTCTTTCAAAAATAATTGTTTTTGGAATTAAACATTTTTCCAATGGAACATTATCAACATTATATGTAGTTTCACAATACTGAATTAATTTTTTCATAATTTCATCTTTATGTTCTTCAATATATCTTTTATAATTTAAATAATTTTCTCGCTGAGATTCTAATATCTTATCATTTTTATATGCTTGTGCAACTATATCTACGACATATGCTTTATCTAAAAAAAGAAAACTATCTTTTTTAACCCAAGAATGTTTATATTCCATTTCACCAAAAACTTTATCTTTAATTTTTTCTGTCATTACGAATCCTTTAATTGGTTTTTCTTTTCAGAAATGCCACCTGAATGAGGCACATTACCATGAATTTCTTGTGGAACTAAATCCATTGTTTTCATATCGCTTCTTTCATGCCATGTCAAATTGTTTTCTTTTCTGTATTGTTTAATATCTTGCGGAGTCCATTCTTTTCCATTTTTTCCTTCTATAGTCCATTGTTGGGCAAGCTTTTCATCTGCTTGAGTGAAATTTGCATATCTATCTTCTGTAAAATCATCTATTTCTACAGTTCCCTCTGCAAAAGGTGAAAAATCTGGTTTTTCATCTATAAATTCAATACCTTCTTTACCGTATGGTTCTAAAATCTCTTCCCAAGTTTTTTCATTTCCTGGTGGTTTTTTAGGTATTTCTTTTGGATCTGGTTTCCAAACAGAATCACCTTTTTCCCTTAACCACTCTCCACCATTTTCTGGAAGTAGAGTTTTTATTTCATATTCTTGTAACTCCATTTTTATATCAAATATCTCATCTTTATTAGCAATGATTTCTTTAGCAATATTTTTAACTACTGCTTCTTCTGGAAAAAGATAATCTGCACTCTTTTCTAAAACATCAAAGCTTTTATCAACGATATTTGTTTCTATATTTTTAGTTATTTTATCCATTTTTTATCCTCGCTCTATTTTAATATCTTAGTAAAATTAATCTCTTCCATACCAACTCTAATTGCTGCTAATGAATACTTTGCTTCAAAAGATGTTGTTTTAAATTTTTTTATTAATATTTTATCTAATTTGGATTTTAAAGGCAACTTTTCATTCATAACGAAATTTATAGAGTTTTTAAAACCCATATCCAGACTTATGTTCTCTAAGATTAATAATGTATAATCAATATTCTCATTATCATAATATTTCATCGAAGGGAAGTATTGTTTAATATTTTTATGTTTGAAAGATTTTTTGAATTTTTGTATTGATTTATCAATATTTTTGTTTTCTATTAAAGATTTTATTAATACAAGAAAAGATCTATATACCTGTAAATAGCTATCTATATCATTATAATGTTTTATATTTGATATACTTTTGAATTGGTTAAATGCTCTTATAGCTAAATAAAAATAAATATTTTCATTTTCAACTTTTATATCTGTCTTAAACTTATCCCATTTTGTTGTAGTATTTTTTTCATCAAAAAACACTGAATTTATAATATCTAATATTAGTTTTTGCAATCTATAATTGTTTATATCTTTTAGTTTTGTTAATTCGCTATTTGGAACATAAAAATCTTTTTCGTAGATTATTTCATATTTATATTTATCATTCCTTTCTAAAAAGTTTTGATAGAATTTATCAATTTGACTATCTTCGATATTTTTAAAATTATATTCATCAATTTTAACCATAAAAGCTTGATGTATATCTTTGTTGTGAACTATGGCTTCACCAGGTTTCAATTCTGCTATATCCAATATCTGATCTTCATTTAGATTAATAGAATTTCCTACCAATTCTCTATCTTCTTTATCCATAGTTCTTTGAATAATTTTAATATTTGTATTTTTTACAACATCTGGATGTAGCTTTGAAGCAATTTGGTCAGCTATAATTATACCTTCACCATATGCCCTAATTTCTGCTAAAATATTTGTAAAGGTTTCAACAGCTTTTGCTTTTGAATTGGCTTCTTCTAAACCTCTATCTTTAACATTTGGCAATAATCTATGAGCTTCTTCTATAACCGTAACATGTTGCAAGTTGTTAAACAAACCTTTTTCTTCTCGGTATTGATATAGTTTATTAAAAATCAATCCCATCAAAAAAGCTTTTTCTTCATCATCTACAATACTTGATAACTCAATAATAGTAGGTTTTTCAAATAATATATCTGAACTAAAAGCATGCCTTGAATTAAATATTTTACCTTTTGCACCAATTGTTAAATTTTTTATCCTTGTTTTAAGTGCAGCTTTTAAATTACTATCTAATTCCCCTGCATAGCCTGATTCTTCTACAACGCTTTCTATTTTATTTTTTAAATCCTCCATATTTGGAAAAAGTAAACTTTGTCTATCGTAATCTGCTTCTTTTGAATCGGTAAAATATGGATTATCTTCTGTTTCAAAATCCCAGCCTCTATCTTCATATATTTTATATATAGCTTCTTCAAGAATATAAGGCATAGGTCCATACATTGGGAAAGCTGAACTAAATACTGTTTTTAACATATCTACATGTTTTGTTAATGTTACACTTTTGTTTTTTCTACTGTGTTCAAATATAAAAGGATTAAATTTAAAAATATCATCTTTAGTTCCAGGTCTAAAAATCTGTAAGTTTGAAATATTTGCTAAAAGATGTTTATATTCACTTTTTGCTGGTTCTATAACTAAAAATGGAATTTTTTTATCAAGTTTGTCAGATTGTAATTTAGTCAAAATAGTTTTAATAGTATTTGATTTTCCACTTCCAGTAATTCCTGAAACAAATAAATGTGAATTTAACGATTCAAATGAGATTTTAAATCTTTGTTTTGTAGATTTCTTTTTAATTAAAACATTGCCTATATCGATTGATTTATATTTGTCTATATTTTTTGATTGAGTTGAGCCAAAACTTGATGTTTTTGAAACGCTTATTCCATCAACATCATTATTTGGTAAAGTAGCCAATAAAGATAATTCTTCTGTATTTATAGCTGTTGTAAATCCGCTAAATGATGGGTGAATTGGATGTTTAAGAAATTTATCATCCAAATACAACATAGGAAATTTTTTTTCTATATTAAACTTATCTTTTAAATCATATGTAAATCTTATAGATTCATAAAATGTTTCATCACCGCTGTAAACACTTTTTAAAGTATGTTCTAACTGATTTAAAATAACACCATCATTTGCTTGTATATAAAGTGCACAGTTCCACATACCATGATTTAAACCTTTTTGAAATCTTTCAATATATTTGTCTATTAGCTCTTCACAATATTTGGCTGATTTGTTTATTTCTTCAAAAGTGATACCCTGAAGTTGTGTAAATGTATCGCTTTCATTTGCAGAATGTGTTTGAGTTGTGCTATTGGTTCTTGTTTTTGTTTCGGTTGTGCTATTGGTTCTTGTTTTTGTTTCGGTTGTGCTACTGCTTAATGTTGGTCCAAATAACATTCCAAGCATTGCTCCACTACTTAAACCAATAGCTCCACCTAAAAGTGGTCCTAATATTGTATCAGCTCCCGCTTCAGCCATTTCTCCAATTTGATCATAATCATCAAATATATTACTCCATTCTGCTTTTATATCTTCCCATAAATCTCCAAATTCACCTGTGCCTACAGCTTCAATTCTACTATATGAAGAACCAATTGATGGAAAAACTTCATGCAATATTGCCGCCAACTTTGAACCTATTTCGCTATTGCTCCCAGCTAACGTTCCAACACTACCTAATCCTATCATAGGTAGTAGTACACCTTTTAAAGCTTTTATAGTACTATTTTGTGTTTTTGCTGTGGATTCGCTTGAACCTTTAGTTTTCGCCAAAGATTTGCTTGAACCTTTGGTTTTTGCCAAAGATTCGCTTGTTCCTTTAGTATTAGCTTGACTTTCTTGTATGTTTTTAGTTATCTTTACAAACTTATGAAGTTCATCACCTAATGATTGATAATTTGATATTATTTCTTGTATAGTTTCTAATCTATATGATTCTGCAACAAGTGTTATACTAAATTCTTTTCCCAACATTGGAAAAAGAATTTTTTCTAAATACTGTTTGAACGATTTATCAGAATCTCTCTTTAAAGAAGGTATTCCAAGCATCGCTTTTGTATGTTTATAATTATTTGGTTCAACGGTTTTAACAATATTTGTTTTTGAACCTGAATATATACCTTCAAAAGTATCTTTTAAAAATTTGCCATCAGTAGACCCAATATATAAATCAATCCCTTCTAATGTCCCTTCAATTTTATAAATGAACTTACCAGAATAAGATGATATCGCACTTAATATTTGCTGAAAATCTATTAAATGTAAATCGCTATCTTCTTTTGATCTATCATAAAAAATATGAGATATTTTGATGAATTCTAAATCGCTATTATTTTCTATTACTATCTTTTCGACATCAAAAATCTCATAATTTCTCCGTTCTAAAAAATTTTGAATTGCTCTATCAAGTTTAATTTCCAAAATATCTAAATTTTGCTTTGAAATTCTTTGACTTTGACGCATAGCCTTTCCTTTATCTTAAAAACTACAACAAATTTATTTGTTTATTTTAATTTTTTCTGAAATCAGATCTTTCATAATAACTGTCCAGAAAAACCACCTACCAACCCACACAAAACTCCACTACGTCCGATCCCTATCAGTTCATCGCGCAACTGTTTACACTCTTCAAACGCGATCCGCTCTCCATGTGCCGCTTCGTTTCGTACAGGTTGAACCAGCTTGATAGCTTGGGGGATCGTCTTTAGGATGAAGTGGCGCAGAGCTGGGTCTTGGACTTGAGCGTAGATCGCATCTTTTATATCTTTGTAAAAAAGCAGATACTTGTTCGTTCCTAAGTTTGGCTTGTTGGTTGCGTAGTCACCCAAAGTAAAACTATGTCCTTGGACGGTATATGCTATCTGTGAAAGCTCTGAGTTTTGCTCCATCAAGAGAACAAACAGTTTTCTTAAAAACAGATACACCTCTTTCTCAAACGCTTTGGAGAGCTTTATAGCTACGGCGGTGAAGTCGTAAAGCAGGTCTTTTTCGTTCTCTTCAAACTCTATCTCCGCTGAAACAAGCGCTTCTTGGGTGTTTGGGTGAAATGCGTAAAAGATATCTTCACCGAACCGATACCGTATAAGCGCCTTTTTCACTTCAAGAGTTTTTTTGCTTTTAAAGATCTCCGTGAAGTAGCGAAACTCTTCATTGTCGGTTTCAAAATACTCAATCTCCTCATCCATCTCCACAACAAGTGGATAAACATACTTGTTTCCATACACGGCGTAGTGGTGGTTGTCAAAGTTCGGTGTAGTAAAGTTGGCAAGCACTTTATCTCGAACAAATTCGAAATCGTTTTGAGCGATGGAGCGGATATCGCTGATGATAAACCACTCCTCCACTTCGAGGGATTTCTCTTTATAATACGCCGGAGCTTCGTTTGAGCGATCTTCATTGGTAACTTCTACCACTTTTGCGACATATAGGTTGGAGTAGTCCGTCAAAAAGAGCTGCAGATAGTTTTGCGGCGATACACTGTCATAAATCTCTTGAAGCCTCTCTTTGAAAGGATGTTCATAATCTCGCAACTTCGATCGCACTTTGCCAAATGCAACCCTTGCTTTCGTTTGTTCATCGTGATTTAACAAGATATCAACATGCTGTTGGATCACATCTTTTTCGTAGTATGGGTTATATAGCACAAGTAGATTATTCATTAAATCTTATCTCTCCAGCAGCTATCTTTCCCAAACCACCTATACAAAAACCTATCCCAAATATTCGCTCTCTTCAGCCTTTCACCGCATACCGGGCAAGTTGGAAAGAAATCTTCCATCTTCATGGCATCACCCATCATTCGCACCTCTTTATGACCGCATTTTGGACATTTGTAGAGCCTTGGAGTAGCAAACATCGACAGCCTTTTGCATCTTTGTCTAAATAGTATAAAAAAAAGATGTCAAAATCATGTCAAAATGAATATAACGTAAAAGTATTTTTATGAGTGCAACTTTTTTATCTGCATAATGCTACTCATAAAAAAAGCGAATTTTTACAATTTTGCTATAATTGTAAAAAAGTAGTAAGGTCTGTTCTATGCATACATTGACGCTACAACTGAACGACTCTGTTTACGATAAACTCCTTTCTTATCTAGAACAGTTTCAAAAAGAGGATATCCAAATCCTTGAAGATAGAGAAAAAAAAGAGTATGAGCTCTCTTCGAGAGAAGAGGTACAAGCAAGAGTACTACAAGCGGAAAAAAACGGTAATTACATCTCTATAGATGAGTTTTTTACACAGATAGATAAAAAGATAGAAGAACTCCAAACTTGAAGATAGTTATCGAACACAGCTTTTCACAACCGCTCTTACAGATTCTCTCCACTATCGCTGAAGATAAAAAATCAGCCGCTATCAAGTTTAACAAAGAGCTCAAGGAGAAACTAAATCTTTTAAAAAACTCTCCTTATATGTGTAGAAAATCACTTTACTTTGAAGATGACAGATACAGAGATCTGATCTTCAAAGGCTACACAATCATCTACAAAGTAGAAGATGACATGATCAAAGTTTTAGATATCTTCAAGTGGCAGGAACGCTGACTTTTCAGGTAGCCATCTCACAGCCATTCTTTAAAAAAACACCCATTTAGCTATAATTGTAAAAGTAAAAAAGGGAGAGGAAGTAGGCTATGGCTGTTCTTAAACTAGAAGAAATGACAACTTCACAAAAGCTTATGGCTATGGAGGAGTTGTGGGAAGATATGAGTAAAAATTTGGATGATGAGATACTCACTCCAAAATGGCACAAAACCGTTCTTGCCGAAAGAGAAAACCAGCTAGAAAACGGTGAAACAACTTTTGAAAATTTTGACACCGCCAAAGAAGAGTTACTGAAAAAGTTTGCATAATCAATGAACATTCAGATCCTCACTCCTGCAAAAATCGACATCTCAAACGGAGCCGATTTTTACGAACACCAAGAAAATGGGCTGGGAAAATATTTTTTAGAAAGTATTTTTGCAGATATCGAGTCCCTTCGGATTTATCGTGGTGTACACATCAAAGTCAATGACTACTATCAGCTTTTAGCGAAGCGTTTTCCTTATGCGATCTATTACAAATATAATGAAAAAACAATTTTCATCTACGCCATTTTAGATACACGGAGCAATCCAACCCACATAAAAAAGCGATTGAAATAATTTAAGTTTACGATAAGTATCTTACGACTATTTTTCCAAAAAAAACACCCATTTAGCTATAATTCGTCTCATGAAGAAAAAAGCGAATTTTCAAGTAGTATCGGACTATGAACCTGCAGGCGATCAGCCTGAGGCCATAGAGAAACTCTCTAAAAGTATCTTGGATGGCAACCGCTACCAAACACTTGAGGGGGTGACGGGCAGCGGAAAAACCCACACTATGGCGCGGGTTATCGAGAAGGTGGGGCGACCGACTATTATTATGACACACAACAAAACTTTGGCGGCTCAGCTTTACAGCGAATTTCGGCAGTTTTTTCCAAACAATCATGTGGAGTATTTTGTATCGTATTATGATTATTATCAGCCAGAAGCGTACATCCCACGGCAAGACTTGTTCATCGAAAAGGACAGCTCCATCAATGATGAACTGGAGCGGCTGCGTCTAAGTGCAACGGCGAACTTGCTGAGCTATGACGATGTGATTGTTATCGCTTCGGTTTCGGCAAACTATGGTTTGGGTGATCCCGAGGAGTTCGAGAGTATGGTCCAAGCCCTTGAAGTGGGTGATGAAATCAGCCAGCGCGAACTGCTGCTTCGCCTTGTCGATATGGGCTATACCCGAAACGATGCGTTTTTCGACAGCGGAAACATCCGCGTAAACGGCGAGACAATCGATGTTTATCCGGTCTATATGGAAGGTGAGGCCTTGCGCATCGAGTTTTTCGGCGATGAGATCGAGGCTATCTACACATTCGATGTACTGGAGAACAAAAAGATAGAAGAGCATAAAAAGTTTACCATTTTTTCTACCAGCAACTTTACCGTAACCAAAGATCGACTCGCACGCGCGATAGATTCGATAGAAAAGGAACTCTCAGAGCGTCTTGAGTACTTCCAAAAAGAGGGGAAATTAGTCGAGTATCAACGCCTGAAGCAGCGCGTGGAGTTCGACTTGGAGATGCTTGAGACCACTGGAAGCTGCAAAGGAATCGAGAACTACTCTCGTCACTTAACAGGCAAAAAACCCGGCGAAGCGCCCTATACTTTGCTTGATTATTTTGAACTCCATCATAAGGACTATCTCGTCATCGTCGATGAGAGTCATGTGAGTTTGCCGCAGTTTCGCGGGATGTATGCGGGCGATAGAGCCAGAAAAGAGGTGCTTGTGGAGTATGGATTTCGCCTCCCCTCAGCGCTTGACAACCGACCGCTGAAGCTCGAAGAGTACATCGTCAAAGCGCCACACTACCTTTTCGTCTCCGCTACGCCAAACGAGTATGAACTGAACTTAAGCGCAACTGTAGCCAAGCAGATTATCCGACCAACAGGTCTGCTTGACCCAAAAGTCGAAGTGCGCCCTATCAAAAATCAGGTCGAAGATATCCACGACGAAATCAAAAAGACGGTCGAAAAAGGGGAAAAAGTTCTTATAACCGTACTTACGAAGAAGATGGCGGAAGCCCTTACGCAATACCTCGCTGATCTTGGTATAAAGGTGCAGTATATGCACTCCGATATCGACACGATAGAGCGCAACCAGCTAATACGCGGACTGCGCCTTGGGGAGTTCGATGTCTTAGTTGGCATCAACTTGCTTCGTGAAGGGCTTGACCTGCCTGAAGTGAGCCTTGTTGGCATCCTCGATGCGGACAAAGAGGGGTTTTTGCGCAGTAAAACGGCACTTATCCAGACCATCGGCCGGGCTGCACGTAACGAAAACGGTCGTGTTATCCTCTACGCCGACAAAATGACAGGTTCAATGAAAGCAGCGATCGACATTACAAATGAGCGTCGCGCACTCCAAGAAGCCTACAACAAAAAGCATGGCATCACCCCAAAAACGACCAAAAGAGCGCTCGATGAGAATCTCAAACTCGAAGAGCACGGCGGCATCTACTCCAAAAAAGAAAAACTCGACAAACTCCCAAAAAGCGAGAAAAAAGCGATCGTCAAAGAGCTTACACTCAAGATGAAACAAGCCGCGAAAGAACTCAACTTCGAAGAAGCCGCACGTCTGCGAGACGAAATAGCGAAGATAAAACGGATGTAGTATCCATCGCAAACGTTACGGCAAAATTGGTTCAGCTTGAAAAAGCTGCATATTCACATTTTTTCATTTCAACAAAAATTTTTGACATTTAATTCTGTTTGTAGTATAATTTTCGTATCGATAAAGGAGAAAAAGCCAAACTCGCCGCGAGGCGGGAACGGAAAGTCATGGGTCTTTGTGCGAAGATTGCCAGACTGCCTCTTTGCTATAGAGTTTTTTCTATGCGTCTCCTTTAAATCCGAATATTGCATTGGGAATTTGCAATATCCGGCTCAAACAACCATAAAGGACGACTTCATGCGCACTTTCACATCTTATCTACTCAGAGCACTTTTTGTTTTTTTCATCTCGTTCGGGCTTGCTGGATGCGGCGGCGGTCAAAACGACAACGCATACCAAGACGCTACAAATGAACAAAACGGTAACGGCGACTTCACAAACTACCAACAACCGACAGTTTATTCAGGAAAGTTCATCGACGCACCGGTTAAAGGTCTTAGGTACAAAACAGCGACACAAAGCGGATACACCGACAAAAAAGGAACATTCAAGTATGAACGAAACGAGTATATTTCGTTCTATCTTGGAAACCTCTTTTTGGGAAAAGTTCGCGCCAAATCGCTCATAACTCCTTATACGCTTGGAAGGAGCACCCCGTCGGCACCAAACGACAAAACCGTAAATATCGCCGTTTTGCTGCAAAACTGTAACGGCAACAAAAACGCTACCTACCTCGATGTAAGCGGTTATAGCCACTACAACTTCACGGATGTGGCGCTTGACGATTCTCCACAAGATTTCATCAACGAACTTGAAAACGCGGGTATTCGCGTAACTATAAACAAAGAAGCGGCACTGAAAAACCTCAACGACGCTTTAGGCTACTCGACCCCAGACAACGGAAACAACGGAAACAACGGAAACAACGGAAACAACGGAAACAACGGAAACAACGGAAACAACGGAAACAACGGAAACAACGGAAACAACGGAGACAACGGAGACAACGGAGACAACGGAGACAACGGAGACAACGGAGACAACGGAGACAACGGAGACAACGGAGACAACGGAGACAACGGAGACAACGGAGACAACGGAGACAACGGAGACAACGGAAACAACGGAAACAACGGAAACAACGGAAACAACGGAAACAACGGAAACAACGGAGACAACGGAGATAACGGAGATAACGGAGATAACGGGCAAACCGCCTCGGGTGGAGACACCATAGCCGGTATCACCATCCCGCCTATCTCTGCAAAACAGAAAAAAGAGTTTTTAGATGCCGTCAATGCCGCAAGAGCACAACGACAAGACTGCGGAGTTTACGGTATAAAAGAGCCGGTACCCGCTTTGAAATGGAGCGACAAACTCTACAAAGCCGCTTACATCTACAACTACGATATGGTACACGGAGGTGCATGGAACCATGTAGGCTCGAACACCAAATACGACATCGTCGCAAAAGAGAAAAACCTTGGTAAAGGGAGTAGCATGAGCGATAGAATAAAATTTGTCGGCTACGATTATCGCTATGCGGGTGAAAACATAGCCAAAGGGCAAAGAAGCGTCAAAGAGGTTGTAGATGGATGGATAGATAGCGATGGACACTGCAAAAATCTAATGAATCCGAATTTTACCGAAATCGGTATGTCTCTGCTTGTAAGCGACGACCCTAACGACAGATACCGCAACTACTGGACACAAGATTTCGGTCAGCCTATGCACTAAACCCCAAGGGCTTTAGCCTAGCGCACTCTCGACCGCGTCGATAATCTCGGCGTAGTTGAGCTGTTCGCTCATCTCAGAAAGCATGTAGTACAAGCGGGCGTCTTGTTGGCGAATTTTTTCCAAAACCTCTTGCATATCCTCGGCATTTAAAAGCACCGCTTTGCTTTTTAGCTCTTGCAAAAGCGCTGCATCCAAACGTGCAAGCCTCGTTTCCAACTCTTTTTTATCGACCGATTTTTGTTTGTCGATTTTTTGTTCGGCATACCGGTAATCAAGTTTGAAAAATCGCCAAAGCAGGTCGTACACCTCATACGCCTGATACGGTTTGACAAGATAAGCATTGACTCCCACTTCTTTGAGCATCTTTTCGTCTTTTTCCGAAATGCTGGCACTAACGGCGATAATGACGACGTTTTTGTCAAATTCTCTAATCTGTCTGGAAGCTTCTATGCCGTCAAGTTTCGGCATTTTGATATCCATGAAAACGACATCGAACCTATTTGAGCGAGCGAGCTTAACCCCCTCTTCCCCATCGTATGCGACCATAGCTTTGAATCCAAGGACATTGAGTATCTCTTGTAGCAGTTTGACGTTGTCTTCTTTGTCTTCGACTATCAAAATACGAAGCTCTTTTGGACGACTTGCAAGCCCTACGACCTCTTGCCTTTTCTCTTTCAAAAGGTGCACGCTATCTTGGGTCATACTCTCATCGCACGTTTCGTACGGCAGCTTCACCCAAAACAGACTTCCCTTCCCTTCTTCGCTTTCTACACCGACACTTCCCCCCATCGCTTCTGCGAACTGTTTGGTTATGGTCAGACCGAGTCCCGTACCCGTAACGGCTGAAGCGCTTCCTACTTGCACGAACGGCTCGAAGATTATCTGTTTGTCTTTTTGCGATATCCCTTCCCCTTCGTCTTTGACTTCGATAGCGAACTCTTTTTCATCGAATTCGACGGTTATCTCCACGTTACCGAATTTGGAATACTTGATGGCGTTGGAGACGTAGTTCATCAAAATCTGGCGCACTTTTTTCTCATCTATCACTATACACTTTGGAAGCTCTTTTGGGATGTTGGTCACTATGCTCATCCCCTTCGCTTCGGCTCTGGCGTTGAGAATCGAGACTATCTCGTCCACTACGAACGAAATATTGGTAGGAACCGGTTCTATGGTGATTTTCCCCGCTTCTATCTTGGCGATATTGAGAATATCGTTGATTAGACTCAACAAAAACGTACCGCTGTTGTAGATGGTACGCAAAATCTTCCGCTCGGAGTTCGAAAACGTCTCGTTTTTCATCAACAGTTCCGAGAAACCCAAAATGGCATTGAGCGGAGTTCGTAATTCATGCGACATATTCGCCAAAAAGACCGACTTGGAGCGGTTTGCGTATTCGGCTTCCTCTTTTGCCGCGGCAAGCTCGTCGCTAAGGCGTTTGAACTTTTTCTCATGGATATAGAAATAGATAGCGAACAGCAACAGTAAAAGCGCTATTAGCAACGTCAAAAACAGCGTTATTCGCTGCCGCTCGAGCTGAATTTTCTGCTCTTTGGCTATCGCTTCGGCTTGTTCGATTTTGCGTGTGAGTTCGTGGTATTTCGAAAGTTTCTCTTCAAGCAGGCGATTGTTCTCTTTAATGCGCTCTTTTTGCGCTCGCAGCATCTCTTGACTCTCTTGGAGTTTCTTTCTCAAAGCTTCGGACTGCTTTTGTAGCGCTTCCTCCTCTTGCGCTTTTTTTTCCAACGCTATTTTGAGCTCTTCCAAGTTTTGTTTGATGTTTTCTATCTTTTTCTTTTGCTTGGCGAACTCTTTGTTCTTTTGGTTTATCTTTTGTCGCATATGCGCCAAAGAACTTTTGACTTGTTTGTACTCGTTCTTTTTCTTGCGAATCTCGCTTTGGAGCTTCTCTACCGTTTTTTTGTGCCGTTGCAGCTCTACAAGAAGCTCTCTGTTGAGTTTTCTGTAACGTTGAAATTTCTTCGCTTCCCGTTTTATCTCCTCGAGCGTGCTTTTATACAGCTTACTCACGCTCACTCCAGACCCCCCGACCAACAAGATTTCGTCATCGACTTGCAGATGATGCCATCTGATGTTGGCGTCGTTAAGACGTATTTTCACTCTGTGGACTTCATCTTCGTACAAATCGATCATCGCATAACGCATACTCGGCGCTTCTATCGTTATAAGTAGCTTTTTATCGGGGAGGGTTTTGTAGATACGTTTCAAATCGTTTTTGTACCCCTCTCCCACCAGCAGTATGTCGAAAGTTCTGTTTTGGATATCGCCGATACTTGAAAATTTCACAACCTGCAAAGCTCGCTCGCGAATCTCGAGCCCTTTGAGTTTCCTTTTGAGCGCATCGTAGATTTCGTCGTTTTTGGCCAACACGGCGATAATGAAGTCTCTGTTTCTTTCTTTCGCGCTTTCTTCCCATCGGATATGTTTGCTAAGAAGATATGTATATGCGGTTATCACCTCTATTTTGGCGTTTGTATAGGAAAATAGAGTCGAAACGAAAAGAAAAATCAAGAAAAACAAGACGCGCATCAACAACCCTTTCATCGGTAATGGATCAATTATACACGGTAGTGCTTTTAAATTAAATTAAAATGCGCTATAATGTATCGAAAACGAACGAAAGGGTACGATGCAAAAAGGTGTGCTTGGCATCTTGTTGGCTTCATTGCAAATAGTGAGTTTGAACGCGCAGGAGGACTTGCTCAGTCTCGATTTGGAAGACCTTGCGCAAATAAAGACCGCTAAAGCGTACTCCACCCTTATACGGATCGATAAAAAGTACTCCCCATCGACCATCACCACCATCACCCAAAAGCAGATTCAAGAATCGGGTGCGAGAACGCTTGACGAACTGCTTGAAATCTACGCGCCCGACATCGCCTACATGTACAAAGTGGAGGGAAATCAACTCGGTATAAACGGTATCATCAGCGACAGAAACAACAAAGTTCTTATGGTCGTAAACGGCAGAATGCTCAATGTCAAAAGTAGAGACGGCGGTGCCATCACCGAAAGGTTTTTCCCACTTCTTGGCGACATCGAAGAGGTGCAAGTCCTAAGCGGTCCGGGTGCTGTCATCTACGGCCCGGGAGCGATTGCGGGGGTTGTTAGCATAACCACTTTCGATGCGAACACGTTCGAGGGGCTGCAAACCAACGCCGCCGTTGGAGAGGGGGAAGAGTACGGTTATGTCGATATGAAATACGCGCAAAAACTTCTCGATGACATAGGGGTTTTCGTTTATGCCGGTATCGACAAATACAACGGCATAGACGCCAAAAGAGTAAAAAACAGATTCGCCTTTGACTACCCCGACAAAGATATCCAATCCGATCGAAATTTTCCTCACCCCACGGTCAATCTCAACGGCTGGTTCAACAAAGGAACGAGAAAGAAACTCCATCTTCAAATCGAAAAAGGGGATTTGGAATTTTGGAGCAGATTCAGCCAAGATTCACTCGCTACACCGACATACCAGCACTTCTACACTTCCGACAACACTCCTGCAAAACTCCAACATACGGGGATGGAGAGCGACCAATGGTGTAGTGTGCTCAACTACAAACAAAGGTTTTCCAAGCTCACTATCGATTATTCGGCGAGCTATCTTCTCTCCGAACTTGAAAAAGACATCATCTACTCCGACGAAGGGGTGAAAAAAATCAACGAAGAAAACCTCAACCTAAAAGTGCTACTTACTTACAACCACTCCCATGATATCAGCTACGCTACGGGAATCGAGTACACGAAAAACCGCTTTAAAAACTACCAAAACGACATTATGGCTATTTTCAACGCCCCAAAAAGCTGGAATAGCGAGCTCGCTTCGGCGTACGGGGAAGCGCAAATCGTGTTTTCGGAGCGCTTCATCACCATTTTTGACGGTAGAATCGACAAACACACCTACACCGACCCTCTTTTTTCCGGCAGAATCGCAGCCATTTACAAAACGACTCAAGAAGAGACCCTAAAACTCAACTTCTCTCGCTCCAACAGACATATAGACGAGGTGGACCTTTATCAGCAAGTCAACGAGTTTCACAAAACGCCCGACACCGAGTCGATAGAGAGGATGGAGTTCATTTACGACCGAAGCGATACCGAATGGAAAGGCAGCTTCAAAACGACCTACAACATCGAAAACGTCGTCGCGTACAATCAGGCGATCAACTCAAGCGAGCTTATAGGCAAAGCGAAGTTCTACACCCTTGAAGGCTCCCTTGGCTATCACGACTCGAAATTCGACTTCACCCTCTCCCATCTCTACACCAAGCTTGTCGATTTCTCCCTCGCACATGAGCAAATTCCCATCCAAAACGTCTCCGCGAACCCTTATGGTTATGGAAACAATCTTGCCAACTGGAACACCAACATCACGAAACTACGCTTCGACTACCAAATCGATAGAAAATGGAAATTTATCAGCTCTTTGAGAGTTTTTTGGGGATTGGAAGGTGCAAAAGATATGGCAAACTACAACAAAAGCACCCACCAAAGCGACACTTCAGCGCGCTACAAACTCCCCTACTACGACACCGGCACCAAAGCGTTTGGAACGAGTGCTTATTTGAATCTTTCACTTAAATACCGGCTCGATGAAAAAACCGTTTTCTATCTACACGGCTACAATCTGCTCGGACTTGTCGATGAAGAGCTCAACAAACGCAACTATTTCCAAACCTCAAGCAACTACTTCATAGACGAACCCGCCGTTTCGTTTTCTCTAAACTACAAGTTCTTCTAATCGTCTTTGAGTTTTTCGTAGGTGTTTTGGAACTTTTCGAGATTCGCTTCGAAAAGCTCTATGAGTTTTGGATCGAACATAATCCCTTTTTGGGAAATTATATACTCAACGGCTTCATCGAAGCTCCACGCTTCCTTGTAGGACCTTTTGTTCGTCAAAGCGTCCAAAACATCCGCTATACACACAATCCGCCCCTCTATGCTGATCTCTTCCTCTTTGAGCCCATAAGGGTATCCGCTACCGTCCCAGTGTTCGTGGTGCTCTTTTGCGATCACGCCGCACAAACGCAACAAAGGTTGCTTCGTTTTACTAAAAATCTTGTACCCTATCTCGGCATGGGTTTGCATGATTTTCCATTCTTCCTCGTCAAGTTGCGTCGGCTTGTTCAAGATGGCATCGGGAATGGCGACTTTTCCGGCATCGTGAAACGGTGCCGCTTTGTAGATCATCTCCACTTGTTCCTCTTCCAAACCATAAAGTTCGGCAAGTGTTTTCGCATACGTCGCCACTCGCAAAACGTGCCTTCCGGTGTCGTCATCGCGCGTTTCCATGATTTTACCCAACGTAAGCACCATCTCCTCTTGCGTGGTTTGTAGTTCGCTGTTGAGCTGTTTTATTTGCGAAACCGCTTCATCGACCCGCTCTTCGAGGCTATGTTGATAGTCGGCTAAGTCGAGATGGTTTTTCACCCGCGCTATCACCTCTTCGTTGGCGAAGGGTTTTGCTATGAAATCGACTCCACCTTTTCGAAACGCTTCCACTTTCGCTTCGGTATCGCTGTGAGCGCTTATGAAAATGATGGGAATCGAAGCGCTTTTTTCGTTTCGTTTGAGCCTTGCGGCCACTTCATAGCCACTCATCCCCGGCATCTCGATATCCAGAAGTATCAAATCGGGCTTTTTCGCTTCGACGGACGCGAGAGCTATCTCACCGCTCATCGCCATACGTGTTTTATACCCCTTCTTTTTCAAAAAACTGTCTAAAAGTTCCAGATTCTCTTTTCGATCATCTACCAATAAAATCTCTTTGTTGTGCATGCTAAAAAACCTCTACAATATGTGTGTTATTGTAAACCATTTACATAGAAAAGTCAATACGACTGTGTTATAATTCTAACAAATTTAAAAAAAGAACGGCCGTGGAAGATATTTTCAACAATTTAAGCACATACGGGTACATAGCACTTTTTCTCTACTCCCTTGGTGGCGGATTTATCGGCATTGTCGCCGCAGGTGTTTTGAGCTATATGGGGAAGATGGATTTATGGACGAGCATCGCCGTCGCATTTGCCGCAAACGCGCTTGGAGACGTTATGCTTTTTTGGCTCACGCGGTATCAAAAATCGATGATGATGGAGAGCTTGCGAAAACATCGGCGCAAACTCGCGCTTTCTCACATTTTGATGAAAAAACATGGGGACTGGGTGATTTTCATCCAAAAATTTATCTACGGTCTAAAGACTATCGTCCCTATCGCCATAGCCCTGACGAAATACGACTTCAAAAAGTTCACCCTTTTGAACATCGCCGCCGCCGCCGTATGGGCTCTTGCTTTCGGTCTTGCGAGTTATTTTTTCGGCGCGCCGTTAAAAGCGTTCGCGCTTTTCATACTCCACAACAAATGGCTCGCACCGGTGATACTGGCTCTCTTGGGTGGACTGACATGGTGGTATCTACACCATTTTACGAAAAAACGCTAAAAAAGGTATAAAATGGAAAATGCCCAAATTTTCGAAAAACTCGACCTTTTCTATCTTGGCAAAAAGGTAGATGCAACCACCAAGGAAACGACCCAAGAACCGCTTTTGGCGAAAAACAAGAACTTCACCACCCACAGCGCCATCATAGGGATGACGGGAAGCGGTAAAACCGGACTTGGTATCGGCATCATCGAAGAAGCGGTTTTGGACAAAATCCCCTGTATCGTCATCGACCCAAAAGGGGACATGGGCAACCTTTTGCTAGCGTTTGACGATTTCGATTTCAAAAAATTCCTCCCATGGGTCGATGAAAACGTCGCCGCTCAAAAAGGTCTAAGCAAAGAGGAGTTCGCAAAAAAAACAGCCCAAACTTGGAAAAAGGGGCTGGCATCGTTCTCTCAAGACGGCAAACGCGTCAAACGGTTCAAAGAGGGAGCCGAGTTCACCATCTACACCCCCGGAAGCAGTAGCGGTGTGGGTATCTCGATTCTCGATTCTTTCAAAGCCCCAAGCCAAGAGGTCATAGAAGACATCGACACCTACAACTACCTTCTAAGCGCAACGACATCTTCCGTTCTCGCACTTATCGCCAAAGAGGATTCCATCAACTCCAAAGAGGCCATATTGCTTTCGAACATCTTCAACTACGCTTGGAAAAAAGGGATAGATTTGAGTCTCGAGGAGCTCATAGGTTTCATCGCTTCGCCCCCGTTTAAAAAAATCGGCGTGATGCAGCTCAAAGAGTTCTACCCCCAAAACGAAAGGATGCGTCTTGCTTTCGCACTGAACAACATCGTCGCTTCGCCTACGTTCGCATCATGGCTAAAGGGTGTCGAGCTCGATATAGACAAACTCCTTTACACAAAAGATGCAAAACCAAAAGTCTCCATCCTCAATATCGCGCACCTCAACGACAATGAACGGATGTTCTTCATCACCCTCTTTCTCAACAAATACATAAGCTGGATGCGAACGCAAGGGGGAAGCTCCTCGCTAAGGACACTTTTGTACATGGACGAGATATACGGCTATTTCCCCTCCACCTCCAACCCCCCGAGCAAAGCTCCTATGCTTTTGCTGCTCAAACAGGCAAGGGCGTTTGGAGTGGGCGTCGTCCTCTCGACGCAAAATCCGGTCGATTTGGACTACAAAGGGCTCTCGAATATCGGGAACTGGTTCATAGGCAGATTGCAGACAAAACAAGATATTGATAGAGTCGCCGGCGGGCTTATGAAGTCGGGTTCGGTGATGAGCAAAAGCGTTATCGAAGAGCTACTTGCAAATCTGCCAAAAAGGGTGTTTCTCTTCAAATCCGCCCATAGGGACGACATAGAGCTTTTTACGACAAGATGGGTGCTGAGTTACCTCAAAGGACCGCTGACAAAAGAGGAAATCAAACACCTTATGCAGGAGAAAAAATCGCTGCTTACAAACCAAAGCGGTAAAAAACAAATGCCCAAACAAGGGGAAAAGACTACGACAAAACCGCCTGTTAGCGAGGATATACAAGAGTATTTCTACATCAGCGACGTGACCGACCCCGCTCCAAGATTACACCCTTGTCTTGTCGCCAACGCCACCGTTTTCTACCACGACGGTAGAAGAAACATCGACGCTACGAAAACCTTTGCCTACAAATACCGACTTGGGAAAAACGACACGAAAATAGCTTGGGAGGAGGAAGAGGAAAACGAAGACGATTTCGACCTTTACAGCACCAAATACCCCACAAACGCCGAGTTTATGCAACTTCCGGAATTTTTCAAAGAGATAAAAAACGCCAAAACACTGCAAAAAGCGTTTGTAGAGCATCTCTACCGCACAAAAAAACTCACACTTTACAAAGCCCCCAAATACAAACTCGAATCGACACCCCATGAAAGCCTCGAAGCGTTCAAAATACGCCTACTTGCGCTTCTAAGGGCGAAAAAAGAGGAAGAAACGGAGAAACTAAGAGCGAAATTCGCCAAAAAAGAAGCGGTGTTGCAAAGACGCCTTCAACGAGCCCTAAGCAAACTCGAAAAAGAGCAAGAGGAGTTGAAAGAACAAACCACATCGACCCTTTTTAATTTCGGTATGACCATACTCGATGCTTTTTTGGGAACCAAACGAACCAAAAGAAGCACCATCACAAAAGCCGGCACCACTTTGAAAAAAGCCGGAAAAATTTACGGTGAAAAAAACGACGTAGAACGAGCGCAAAAGGCGCTCGAAGCGGTGCAAGAAGAGATAGAAGCTCTCCAAGAGAGTCTCGAAGAAGCCGTTTTGGCACTCGATGAACAATTCGACATCGATACCGTCGAAATCAAGGAGTTTTTTATCAAACCGAAAAAATCCAACATCACAGACGTACAGCTCGCCCTGTTGTGGGAGGAGTGAGAGAGGATATTTTGAGCCACTTCGAATTCGAGCATCTTTCCTTTTTCGCATTGCTCCCGCTTGTGATTTGTTTTTACAAATGCCCAAGCGTCATCAAAAAAACCATCTTCCCCCACACCCGTTTTTTCGGCAAACGTACTTCACTCATAAACAAGGAGAAACTGCTTAATTCTCTCATTTTCACGCTGCTTCTTAGCGCTCTTGCCAAGCCCGTGAGTTACGATGCCAAAATAGCCAACAACCGCAAAGGGCGCGACCTCGTATTCGTACTCGATACCAGCGGCTCTATGAACGAAAGCGGGTACAGCAAAGAGGAAAACGACCTTGGCAAATTCGACATTCTCAAAAACCTCATCGGCGCTTTCATCACCAAACGCCACGACGACAATGTCGGTGTTTGCGTTTTTGGGACATTCGCTTTTTGCAGCGTACCGCTGACATACGACACGGAAGCGGTGCGGTTTTTACTGCGGTTTTTGGAAGTGGGTATAGCCGGAGAGAGTACCGCCATAGGGGACGGGCTGTGGAGCGCACTCGATTCGCTCGCAAAAGGAGATGCCAAAGAAAAAGTGATTCTCCTTCTAACCGATGGATACCAAAACAGCGGTGCACACTCCATCGCCCAAGCGGTAGAGCGAGCCAAGAAGACAAAAACGAAAATCTACACCGTCGGCATAGGGGAAAAAAGCGATTACGATGCGAACCTTTTGGACAAAATAGCCCAACAGACCCATGCCAAAAGTTTTCAAGCCAAAAACGCCAAAGAGCTCGAAGCGGTTTACGAAGAGCTCGACACCCTCGAACCAAGCCCCATCCGCTCCCAAGGGTATCTCAACCGGCACGAGCTCTTTACTTTCGCACTTGCTGCGGCGTTTTTGCTGCTGTTGTTTCTACTGCATAAAAAGGCGCGAACATGACGTTTTTGAACCTTTGGGCACTTTTTGCGCTTTTGCCGTTGTGGCTACTTTATCGCCGACAAGCCAAAAACACGACCAAGCAGATACGCCTTTTGTTTTTGACGCTGTTTTTCATAGTTATCGCGCTCGCTCGTCCGGCACTCCAAAACGAACCGACAAAACGAAGCTTCTATTCGCAAGATTTCATCATAGCGCTGGATGCCTCTTACTCCATGATGGCAGACGACATAAAACCGACACGTTTTCTCGCAGCGAAAAAAGCGATAAAAAAACTGTTGCGACTCCATCCAAAAGACCGTTTCACTTTGTTTCTCTTCACCTCCAACGCGCTACTTGTCTCGCCTCCGACAACCGATACCGAAATAGCCTACAACGCTCTCGATGCACTCAACCCGGAATATATCCTGACTAAAAGCACGAGCCTTGAAAACCTCTTTTTGAGTCTTGCGAAGGTGTCCAACGCACCCAAAAAGCTCATCCTCTTCACCGACGGTGGAGAAGAAAGCGACATCACCAAACTTGTCGCCGTTTTGAAAAACGCACACATCACCCCCTACATCGTCGCGACCGCTACACACAAAGGCGCTCCTCTGCGCAAAGATGGAGGCTATTTGAAAAACGATTCTGGGATGTTGGTCGTCTCACGTATCAACCCTGCACTCGAAGAGATAGCCGCACTTACCAAAGGCAAATACTACGAATTAAGCACTCTGGATGTCGTAAACGAACTCTCAAACGACATTACCGACACTTCGAAAAAAAAACGAAACGAATTCGAAGTGCGCGGCTACACGGAGCTTTATAGCTACTTTCTCTTTGTAGCTACGGTGCTTTTTTTTCTCGCGACGACGAAATTTCACCAAGCGTTGCCGTTACTCTCGCTTACGCTTCTCCCGTATGTGGCAAAAGCGGGAGTGCTCGATTTTCACTACCTCGACAAAGCCAACAGCGCCATCGAAGCGAAAAACTACGAAAAAGCGCTTAGCTACTATGCCAAAATAACCCAAACACCCCAAAGCCGCTACAACTCGGCAAACCTCTACTACCGTCTTGGAAAATACCGCGACGCTCTTAGGCTCTATGCAAGCATCAAAACACCCAATCGCAAACTCAAAGCCGCCATTTTTTTCAACATGGGCAACTGTGCGGCGAAAATGAAAAAATACGACATCGCCAGACGCTACTACCGCTACACGCTCGCTCTTACGCCAAACGACGAACAAGCACTTGAGAATCTCCACACCCTCCAACGCCTACATCTACATGACCAAAGAACGAAACGTCCAAAACTCCAACAAAGAGGCGATGCGAAACGGCAAAACCGGCGAACCAAGTCCAACACAAATACGAACAACAAAAACAAAAACGGCTCTTCGAACCGCTCCGCTTCCCAAAGTACCGGTGGCGGCGGTGCGAAAAAGAGCAAACGACAAAACGGCACCATAGTACATACACGCAACAAAAACAACAACTTTAGATTCGGCTACAAAGCCTACGAGCTTATAAACAAAGGATACGCAGATGAAAAACGACCTTGGTAGAGCTATCTTCTTTTTACTTTCTTTTCTCCCCCTTGCGGCTTTTGGCGACCCTTTGGCCACTTACGAACTACAAGCAAGCAACCAAAACCCATACCTCAAAGAGGCGGTGGAAGTAACCATTACCACCCGGCAAACAGACCACACTCATGTGATGTTCTTTTTCGTAAAACCGAAAAAAAGCGACGCATACAAGGCGATTTTTTTAAACAAGGAGATTCAAGACAAGGGATACCACGACTCAAGTGCCGTTTTTCGTTTCGTAATCTTTCCTTTACAACCAAAAAAAGCTCTGGAAGTGAAGTTCGACTTCACCGTCAAAACCGCAAGCGACGACGCGGTCGCCAAAGCTTATGTCGAAGACCATGACGATAGTGTCGGCATCGACCTCCAAGCGACCCCAATTGCCATAAATCCTCTTGTGCTGGAGGTAAAACCCCTGCAAAAACCGGTATCGCTCGTTGGGGATTTCACCCTCACACCCGCCATAGACACCCAAACGATCAACCAATACCAAAGCGTGAACCTGCGCTACAAACTCCAAGGAAAAGGGTACTTCGAACACTTACCGTTTTTCGACTCCATCGAAGGTGCGAGCGTTTTCAAAGATGTGATCACGCTGAAAAACCGCCTCACCCCAAAAGGGTACGAGATAGAGCGAGAATACCTCTACGCAATCAGCGCGAAAAAAAGTTTTACGATACCTCATATAAAAATAGAAGCGTTCAATCCGCATACCCAAAAATATTACACGCTTAGCGCTCCTTCTTTTACCGTTGACGTCCAACCCATAGACACATCAAAACTGCTCGATAACGAAGAGGTTCCAAAAAACGAACCGCTTGTGCGCATAGAAACGCTACAAACCCTTTTTGGCTACGCTTTGGTTTTTTTCCTTGGCTACTACAGCGCCAAACTCCGCGCCGACAAAGAACCAAGACCGAAACGGATCGCACTTGGTGAAAAACTGCAAAACGCTAAAACGCCAAAAGAGCTGATGCTTCTTTTGCTCAGCGACTACCAAGACCACCCAAAAACCAAAGAGTTCGTCGATACACTCGAAGTGATGATACATGACAAAACCACCAAAAACTTCGACACCCTCAAAAAAAAGGTTCTAAAATCACTCGCACCGCAACAAGAAGAGATAGTGAAAAAAAGGCGTTTTGATGTCGCAGCGAGCGTAGTGGTAAAAACAGGGGAGATTGTACGAAAAATATGGCGTTTACGACCCCGCAAACGGGAGTCGCGTTAGAAGTTGTACGAAAGCAGAACCCTTAGGTTTTTGTTGTTGAAATCCGAACTTGAGCCATCTTCTTTGTTTTTGTCTATAACATAGATGACACCAAGTGTAAACTCTTCGTTTGGAGTGTATTGCGCTCCTATGTTTTGCTCTACGATATGCGCTTCTTGTGAGCTTGCATCCTCTTCGCCGCTAAAATCTCCATAAGCGTACAAAAAGCCAAAACCGCTCCATTCGTACACAAAACCGGCAACTACCGCTTGGGCATCTCTGTCATGGGTGATTTCATCGAGTATCATCGCATCCATATTCGTAAAGAGCGTTCCGCCGCCATAACCGCTGAAACTGTGCTTACCCTCTTGTTTTTGCGCTTTGTTGTAAGCGACGTTGAGCCCAAGACCACCTATGACCAACTCGCCCATCACACCGTAGATACTCGCTTCGACACCGCTGTTATCCAGCTCTTTTTGTATGAGATACTGCGCACCGCCGTGGAGTTCCACACCCTCTTCCAAAACGTACTTTCCAATCGCGTCGATATAAAAAGACTCGTTTCCGTTCGCATCGGCGCCGTTTGCAATGTCGGCTTTGGAAGCGTTGGAAAAACGATAATACCAAACATTCGCATCGAGATAATCGCTCCCATAAGCGATACCGGCAAAACCGACACCGTCCTTACCGGTTTTTACCCATGCCTCCTCACTGTCAAGACCGGCATCCTCCCCTTGCCACTTCGTCAAATACCCCGCCTCTACAAAAACACTCTCGTTTTCGTAACTCGCGACATAAGCTTCGAAGGTATTGGGTATCATCCTTATATCGTCGCTATCGGCCAAAGGGGTGTCTATAAGCTGACGACCGGCTCGAAAATCGAACTTGCCGTACCCGTAGTCGATGTAAGCTTGAGTCAATTCGGTGTACGCACCTTGTGCGCTTGAAAGCTCGTCGTTTCTTTTCCCTTCGTCTGTGTCGCCGCTTGCGAAGCTCAAGTCTTGCGACGTTCTAAAAGCGAAACCGGCGTTGAACCCTTTGTACTTCGCCAGCTCGTACTTTATCTGCCCGCCAAGTGCCGTGGCATAAGTGTTGGTTTCGTTGTCGTTGTCATAAAGAGAGTACATAGAACGGATGTTTCCACTTACCGTACCGTCTTTGAACATATGTTTGAAACTCTCGACTATATCGAGCGCTTTCTCCTCTTGCTTCGTAACGCTTTGAATAGCCTCTCTTACCGAAGCGTTTCTCGAGCGAGCGTCCTTGTCGTTTCGTCCCTCTTTTTGGAGATTTCGCTTGGAAGCATCTACCGTTTTTGGCTCTTTTTGCACCTCTTTTGCGACACTTTCTATGGCATCTCTTACCGAAGTTTCCCTTTGTTGCGGTGCTTGCGCATACGCACAACTACTCAAAACCGCTATTGCCGCCAAACTCGTTTGCACGCTTTTTACCATACCTTTTCCTCTATAAATATTTCCGGAATGATACCTTAGAAAAGCTTATTTTTTATTGATAGTGATTATTATTTACATAGTATTATTTACATAGTAAAGAAGTCTTCATACACTTTATGAAGGTATTTTTTCGCTTTTTCGGCTTTGTCTATCTTGGTTTGGAATATCTCTTTGGTCGATGGATATTTCTCCATAAATTCTCTGTAGGTATCGCATTTGGCATCTATGAGTTCCGAAAATACCCCTATCACTTTTTGCATATCTTCAGGCGTGGCTATCCACTGCATGAACTTTTGAAACATCCGTTCTCGAACATCTATGGCGAACGATTCATCGAGCTGTGAAGCCATATTTTTGAGATCCCATCTCGAAAAGTAGATGCCGCTTTTTACAGGGGGCATTATCTCGGCGTAAATCGCTTTGAGGTAGTCGGGGTAGTCCTCGTATTCATCCTCGACACAACTTCCGTCACTACACTCCATCAAGGTTTGTTGTCTGAGTGCTTCGAATTCGTTTCTAAACTCGTTGATATCTTGTGGTGTCATTTTGCATCCTTTATAAAATCGTTATACAGTATCTGCGCCAACTCTTCAACCGAGCCGACATCGTTTCTCTCGGCAAAGAAACCTTTGAGTCTCTCTCCGTCTCGCACGACGAAATCGCACTTGCCGTACGCCTCGACAAACTCGTCTTTCTCATCGAGCAACTCGATAACCGCTTCTTGGTACTCCTTGGCTATATACGCACCGCTTACTTTCGATTTTTTCATATTGGCGATAGTAAAGTAGAAATCATCACTTCGGATATTCATCGGTATCATCATCGCTTCAGGTTTTATCAACTTGTTCAGCACCGCAAACAGACGGTTTTTCATCGCCTCTTCGGCGATAAGACCGTAGAGTTTGGTCTCGCTTGTAATACTATCGTCCCCGTTCATCGTTTGGGGCGCATCTAGACCTATACCCATCACATACTCCTTTGTTCGGGGCTTATTCCCCAAAGTTCCATCACCTCTTCATCTTCGATGCGACACCTTTGACACATCACCTCACCCCCTCTGTAAACAAACGGTACGCCACATTCGTTGCATCGCTTCATCGTAAACTTCGCCAAAGTCTCCCTTTGTGGCTCGAACAACTCCTGCAAATCGAAAACACTTCTCAAAGTCAAAGAGTTCGGCTCGCAAACATCGTGGCAACTCGCACACTTTATACACGCTACAGCATCGAAAAAGATGGTGGAGTTGAGTCTATCGGAACTCAGTGCACCTGTTGGACAGATGCGGTAGCACATCTGGCAGTTGGTACAACTTTCCTCATCCAAAATCTTTTGGGAGACAAAACTTACATCACCTTCGGCAAGCTTGTGATAAACACTCGGTTTTTGCGTTTTTTTCAGCGCCATCATCAAAAGCTTACGCCTATCTGGGACATCTTTGCTCTCTCTTAGGCGTTTGATATCTTCGACGCTTAGTGCGTGGTTTTTCTCTTCTTGGCTTCTCGCTTCAACTTCATTTTCGAACTTTTGCTTCGCTTTTATCGCCTCTTTGATGTTGAGTTTGGACAAAAATGCACGTCTATCCTGCTCTTTTTGCTCTACACTCAAGTTGACGCTTGCAAAAACGACCCTTTTTTCACTCTCTATCGCTTCTAAAAAGAAGTTCGCCTCTTCGACTCTTGCTGCTATAAGGGGTTCGTTTATTTTGGCTATCTCACACTCTGCGCAGTATGCCCGATCGAATGTCAAGTTTTTTGGATGTAACAGCACCAAAGAGATTATCTCTTCCACGCTCAACGCGGCCAGACAAGGGATGCTCTCTTTACAGCTAAGCACCTCCCTTTGTTGTTCCAAAATCGAAAAGATGTAGTTGATGGAACTAAAATCATCGAGTTTGTACGCCGCGTCGGGACATGCCGACATACATCCGCCACACCCGACACAGTCGTTTGGCACAAACGACGGAAGCTGCTCGTCGATTTTTATCGTCTCTACCGGACACGCCTCGACACACGCTTCGCAGGTGGAGAACTTGTTTGTAGAGCGAACACATTTTACGGCATCAAAAAGCAGTAAACTCATGCGGTATAATCACCCTTGTTTTGAACAATCAGCTTGTTGAGATACTCGAAATCACTCAGCATAAACTCCAAAGTCAAATCGGCAACATCGAAATAAAACGCCGTACCCGCTTCGTTTTTGACGTTCATCAAAAACATCGGTGCCCACTCAAGCAGATGCTCTTTCAAAAAGTCGTACTCTATCTTGGCTATCTCGGCTGCCGCTTTGTAGTCTTCGGCTTCGAGCGCTTTTTTCTCCGACTCGCATAGCTTGTACATAAACTCGAGCTCCACCCCTATATGGTCACCGCCAACCACTCTTGCCTTATCGAGTTCAACTCGGAAGTCGTACTCGTTGTAAAGCTGTATAACCGGATTTTCCCCTCCGGTTTCCATCATCTGGTCTTCACGCATGTAAAACGACTCGTAGGGAATGAGATGGAGCAAAAAAAGGTTAGCAAAATCAACATCGAGATACCGCTCTATCAGTTTTTTTCTCTCAAGCTTTTTTCTTTTGTCCCATTTTTTATATGTTGGAAAAAAAGCGAGCATGTTTTCATCTTCTTCTATTGTTTTTAATAACCCTTCATCCACTTCGCTCATCGTCAATCTCGAAGTAAGCGCATAAAGGTTTACACGTGCGTTTTGGTGTTGTAAAATATCGTTATTCATTACTGTTATAAGCCTTTTTATAGGGTATTGCTTTTGGAAGTATTATCCCGGATTTTGCATTAGAGTTTGATAAAAGATACGCCGATGCTTTGCACAAGGGGTGTTTAGAGAATTTGCAGCGGCTACCTTTTTGGTAGTCCAAAAATTCTATGAATGCCCATTGTGCAAATGATCGATGTAGGTTTACAAATTTCTAATGCAAAATCCGGGATTATGTAAAGCCCTACTTGAAGTAGGCTTTACTTGCGAGATTATACGTCTTTAATCTCGACTTGGTACGCTTTGAAGCTTGGTTTGACCGGTCGTTTGATGAAGTACGGTCGTCTAAGTTTGTCACCCGGTGCAAGCGGCCTTGTAAGTTTATCTCTCCACGCCTGATACACTTTGAAGTTGTTTTCGTAATTGACGTGAATATCACCGATTTTATCGTTCGCACCCGCTTTTTCGATGATAACTTTTTGGTGCCATCCATGGTTACCGGCAATCGGGTCAGGATGTGAAGGCGCGACCGCGTTTTGCCACGAACCGCTAAGTCCGTCCCACCAGATATTGTCAAGGTCTTTGTTGAACTCTTTGAACTGCCATACAGGCGCTTTGACATACCCCTCTTGGATGCTTCCTTTTGGTTTGAGTGTTCCCACTTTACCATCCATTGTCATCTCATAAAGCGGTGTACCGACTCTCATAATACCAAGTTGATGCTCAAATCCCGGAATCGTAACACCATCTTTGAGTCGCCATCTACCTGCGTGGTGAGAACAAGCAAGAACACCCGGGCGTGTTGCTTCTGTTGGAACGGCCATGGCGATGAAATAACCACTCTCCAAACCGCTTACGGTATCGACTATTCTCACTTTTATCGCATCACCACGCTTGATACCAAGACGTTTTGCATCTTCGGTATAAATCCATACCGGGTTGTGGTTTTGCGAAATCTCCATAAGGTGTTTGGAGTTGACCGAACGCGTATGGATGTTGTACGGCAATCTGTAAATCGTGTTGAGCGCGAATTCGTTTTTACCTTTCATGAAGTCGTGATGCACCTGCGTAACGAGTTGCGGCATCTTTCTTCGCTCCGCTTCGTTTCTCGGATAGAAAGGAATAGCGTATTCAGGCCATTTCCACTCCTCTGCAAGCCACTCGGAGAAGAACTCGAGTTTTTTACTTCTCGTGTGGAAACCTTCATACAATTCACCGTCAATTTCGATACCGATAGGAGTATGGTTGGTTCTGTCTTTCCCTTTGACCCACAACGCTCCAAACTCATCTTTTTCTATCTCGTCTTTATGGTACTTGTGCCCATGAGCGTGATAGTACGTACCGTCAAATTCGAGTTCCTCTTCTTGCGGTTTGTAAACATCGGTTTTCTCCGTCCACGCACCATGGTCTCTGATGTATGAATAGACCGGATACTCTTCGTTAGGGTAGAGCTTTTGTGCCGTTTCTTTGAGTTTTGGAAGAAGGCTAAGAGCCGTATCGAAATACTCAGGAACCGTTACGGCACGAGATGGGTCTTTTTTGCTAGCCCAGTATTTTTTGACACCCAAGCTACCGTCTGGGTCGATGTAGTGAACCATAATGTTTGGCCAAAATTCACTCTCTTCCCACACTTCACCAAGACCGAATTTCATGTGCGCTTCGAGTGTAGCGCGTGTTGGGTCTTTTGGTTTCCATCCAGCTTTTTCCGCCGCAACTCTAAGAACGGCTTGTCTGAACTCGATACGTTGCTCAGGCTTTGAAGGTGTTGACTGTTGGTCGTTTCTCTCACCCGCCAAACCTACCGGAAGAACGAAATCACAATACCAGTTCGTCTCAGACCATGTCGGAGAGAGGTTGAACGAAAGTTCCACTTTATCTTCACGCTTGAGCATCTCTATCCATCTAAATCCATCCGGGTTGATCCAAACAGGGTTGTACATACGAGGCATATACACCGCGATCGATTTAGGGATTTTCAATCCTCTTTTCGTCCATTTCGCGTGCCATTCGTCATCCATCATAATATGTGGAAGGATATGACTCATCTCATAGGTAGAGATAGGATATTCAGGTGGCCAAGCGAGTTCGTTCCAAACATCCGCTTTTTTCGGGTGTTCTCCGGCAACTGTCGCTTTGTCCCCTTTACCGGCGACGGAAATCTCATGCCAGTGGTGGAACGATGTGCCACCGATATCCCCGCTTAGTGCACCGCGAAGCGCAAGTGGAAGGAAACCGGCTCTTGTGTTCATCCAACCGCCTCTATGCCCAATCGGCCCTGCACGCCAAAGATACGTAGCGATTTTGCTGCCTGCCGGTACGAAAAGTTCCCAAAGCTCATCGAGCTTGTGCTCCATCCCTTCTAAGCGGCACTCTTTGACGACGAACTCTTTTGTATAAGGTGCATAGAGCTCTTTGAGTAGTTCGATGAAATCTTCGTAGCTCTCCCCTTTTGGTGCAGATTTGATGTAACCATACTCGACAAGTTTGTTCAAGTACTCTTTGTTCTTCATCAATCTATCCCAATTGACCCAGTTCTTGACGAACTCATGCTTGACAAGGTCTTCACCGTCTTTATCTTTTTCATGGACGATTCTGTTTACAAGGTAAAGGTACAGTGCCGCTTCGGTTCCCGGCCATGCCGGAATCCAAAGATCCGCCATACCGGCTGAGTTGGACATACGAGGGTCTATAACGACCATCTTCGCACCCGCTTTTCTCGCATCGGCTATGAGACCGGCTGACTGCTGGAAGTAGTGCCCGGCATCCGCAGCGTGGGAAGACTGCAAGAAGATAAGTTTCGCATTCGCCCAGTCCGGTGAGTTTCTGTCGTCGTTCGCCCACTGGATCGTACCCTCACGCGCACCTGCGGAACAGATATTGGTGTGGGAGTTGTAACCATCGATCCCAAGAGACTGCGGTACACGAGGACCAAAACCGTTCTCGTTTGGACGACCAACATGATACATGATCTGCTTTTTGGAGATTTCGTCACCTTTTTTCAAGGTATCGTGCATCTTCTGCCCGATCTCTTTCATAGCTTCGTCCCAAGTTACACGAACCCATTTCCCCTCGCCTCTTTTCGAACCCGGAGCACGTTTGATAGGGAACGGAATACGATCTGGATCGTACATTTGTGAAAGAACCGCATACCCTTTGGCACAGTTTCTACCACGTGAACCGGTGTGGAGCGGGTTACCCATATACTTTCTAACCGTCATCGTCTTTTTGTCAACCCATGCGGTCAAACCACATCCCGCTTCACAGTTCGAACATACGGTCGGAACGATTGTGTAGTCGTTTACTTGAATACCGTCTGGATTGGATTCGCTTCTTACACCATGGCGCTCGATACCGCCTCTTTTCCAATCAGCCCCATCAAGCTCTTTGAAGCTATCCCACTCGGAATGGTCAGGATAGAACGAAAGCGAGCTTGGTGTGTTTGTAAATTTACTCTCCGCTACGGATTCCGCCGCGGCATCGGTTGCGAATACACCTTTAGCTATAGCGGCACCCGCAACTGTAAATGCGGCGCCTTTTAAAAACGTTCTTCTACTTTCTAAATACATATCTATCCTCTCCTAACTAAGTGGTAATAATTGTGGAATCACAAGCCATACATGTTTGACTACCCAAAGTCCGCCAATCGCCATTAGCGATGCAAGACTCAATATAGCACTGCTTTTACTCACTCTATAAAGTGCGACAAGCAACATCGGGATGATATACGCCACCCATTGACCTACCCAGAACATTGTGGAGTACTCGCCGTCACCTTTTACATAACTGAGAATAGCAGCGACCTCTTCGGCTTTCATCGCTCCAAAAACATACTCCGACATATAGACGATAAACGCCATAAGCGCGCTCAGTCCCAAGATGTTCGCCAAAAACGACTTCGTTTCGTCGCTAAATCTACTACCGCCAAGCAACAACATAACGGCTGAACCCGACAACGTAGCCGCTAAAACCATCTGTACCGCTTCGGTTGGCATCTGCCACAACTCTCTCGCAGTCGCTTCGGCCATGATACCCGCAGTATAAAGCGTAACCGGAATAGCAAGAAGCGTTACCCAAAAAAGGAGTTTGTCAAACGCTTCTACCCCTTTTTTGGCGAGCATAATCAAAATCATAATCGATTCCAAACCGACAAATACCGTCGCCATCCAAGCCCCGACCGTAATCGCCGAAGTGAAATGCGGATAGAAGAATATATGCCACATTCTAAACGGCTGATGCAAATCCGCCAAAGTGAAAAGCAAAAACACGTTCATAAAAACGAACGACACTATCAACGTCTTGGTTCTAAGCCCTTCGTCCACCTCGTTCGGGTTTTTTCTAAGGAGCAAAAAGAGCATGAAAATCAAACCCGTTCCTATACTCTTCGCCCACATATTCATCGTCACGTACCAGCCCCAGAAAACATCCGGAAGCGCCACATCCAAAGTTACCACGGCATTTGTCGCCGCTATCGATTCATGTACCATTAGTGATGCCCTCCTAGTGGAAGTTTAGTTATCTTGTTGAAGAGGTTGTAACCTTCTTCTCTTTCGGAGGCAAGTGGGTTGAGGTGCACTTGGCTCGCTCCTACGTAGAAGTGGTGCGGGTTGGTTCCTTTTTCCGGCTTACGCACCTGTACGTCTCTGTGTGCTTGGATATACTTCGAGATGTTCGAAGTCGGATCGTCCAAGTCGCCGAAAATGTTCGCTTCCACCGGACACGCCACGACACAAGCAGGCATCATCGACGAAGCGACACGGTGCGCGCAGTAGGTACATTTGTCCGCCGTTTGCGTTTCAGGGTCTATGTAGATAGCACCGTATGGACACGCCATGACACATCCCGCACATCCGATACATCGCTCTCTGTCGATATTGACGATACCGTTTTCTATGTAGTGAAGCGCACTTACCGGACAAATACGCTCACACGGCGCATTTTCACAGTGGTTACATCTAAGCGGCGTGAACGTTCTTTTGGTTTCTGGGAACGTTCCCACATCGACATACTTCACGCGAAGTCGCCAAGTACTAAGTGGAACCTCGTTTTCCACTTTACATGCGATTTCACACCCTTTACATCCCATACAAAGATGCAAATCAACCAGGAAACCTAATTGCATTTATTCTCCTTTGGCCCAATGGCAAAATTATCTTTATGGCTTCATAATCTCAAGCGAATCGCCTTTTGCTATTTGCCATAAGTACATCAAATACTCCATAAAAGAAAACCTTATATCTTAAGGATTTTCTTTACTGTAATGATGATATCTAAGAAACCTTAAAGATTTTATAAACGGTGATGTTTTTTTGATAATTTTTTTTGATATGTGAAAATATAGAAATATAAGTATGTTTTATATAAATGCTAGTTATGATACTCTTGAGTTGAAATTATAATTCCCAAAAAACAAGAAAATACAACTTTTTCATCACGAAATATCACTGCGATTTATCCAAATACAAAAGCTTAAATCGGGGCTTTGCGCCCCGTCGAAAGTAGAAAAAATTGAGAAATTGAAGAGGAGGTATAAAAGTTATTGTTTATTTTTCATGCGTACCAAAACGGAGGCTTCATGGGCGCCAAGCCCTTCTGTTTTGGCTATTATCGCACATTCGCTCCCTATCTCCTCTATCCCTTTTTGGCTAAAAGCGATAATGGAGCTTTTTTTCATGAAATTCTCGACCCCAAGCGGAGAGTAGAACTTCGCCGTACCGCCTGTCGGGAGAGTGTGGTTCGGTCCTGCTATGTAGTCCCCTATCGCTTCTGGAGTGTTATGTCCCAAGAAAATCGCACCGGCGTGTTTGATGTAAGGCAAAAGCTCGAACGGACTCTTCGTCGCTACTTCCAAATGCTCCGGCGCGATCTCGTTCATCAGCTTTACCGCTTCATCCATATCTTTCGTGACGATTATCGCCCCTCGCTCCTCGATCGACTTACGTGCTATCGGTTCGCGCTCGAGTTTATCGAGCCAACCTTGTATCTCTTTCTCGACCTCTTTTGCGAGTCTCTCGTCGGGAGTTATCAAAATGGAACTTGCCATCTCGTCATGTTCGGCTTGAGAGAGCAAATCGATCGCTATATGGTTGGGGTTCGCACTTTCATCGGCAAGAACACCGATTTCGCTCGGACCTGCAATCATATCGATATTGACTTCCCCAAAAACGAGTTTTTTCGCCGTTGCGACGAAAATGTTCCCCGGTCCGGTTATCACATCGACTTTTGGAATCGTTTGTGTACCGTACGCCATCGCACCGATCGCGCTCGCTCCGCCGACTTTGAACACCTTTTCCACGCCGCACAAATGGCATGCCGCAAGCAACAGTTCGTTGGGTTCGTTATTTGGTGTCGGAGTACACACCACTATCTCTTCGACTCCCGCCACTTGAGCGGGAATGACGTTCATCAAAAGCGAACTTGGATACGCCGCTTTACCGCCGGGAATGTACAACCCCGCACTATCGACGGGAGTCGCCTTTTGTCCGAGAATCGTACCGTTATCTTCGGTTGTCAGCCAGCTTGTCGGTTTTTGCTTTTCATGGTAGGCTTTGATGCGCTCATACGCCAAATGGAGTGCATCTTTGAGTTTTGGCTCGAGTTTGTCGTACGCCGCTTTCATCGTAGCGACATCGATTTGTAGCTCGCTATCCTCTTTTGGCTCCCAAGCGTCGAATTTGGCTATATGCTTCTTCAACGCTTCGTTACCGTCGTTTTTTATCTCATCGAGGATTTTTCCCACTATCGAAGAAACGCCGGCGATATCGACTTTTCCCCGCCCAAGCAGGCTGTCGAAATTCGCTTGAAAATCGGCATCGCTCGTTTTGAGAACCATCATTTCGCACTACCCTTTTTCGAAGCTTTCGTTTTTTTCAAATACTCTTTATAAGTCGTAGCGACAACATCCAAAGCCTCTTTGAAATCTTTCGCTTTCATGTAACCGCCGATTGGCTGAAAAAGCGCTTTTCCATGCCCGTCCAAAAACCAAACGGTCGGAAAACCTTTCGTATAAACGGCGAGCATATACGGCATCGTCGCTCCCTCTTCGTCGGTAACGACCATCACGTTCACGAACTCTTTGTTGAGTTTCTTGACAATCTGCGGGTCTTTGAAAGTGGTGTTTTTCAGCATAGTACAGTACTTGCAATCGCTTTTGGTAGCGACGTATATGATAGGCTTATGCTCTTTTTTCGAAAGTTCCAACGCCTTTTTATAATCGTTCACCCAATGAATCTCACCCGCGAACAAACTCACACCCATCAACAACGCTACCGCTAAGAACAGTTTTTTCATCTATTTTACCTTTTTTAGTATTTCTTTGGCTATTTTTTTAAGCGGTTTGTCGGTTACGTCTATAACCAAATCCGCAACTTCGAGATACTCCGGTCGTCTCGACTCATAAAGCGCTTTGGCTTTTTCCAAATCTTGCAAAAGAGGACGTTTGGCTAACTTTTTCTTCGCGTTTGGATGGTTCTGTATGCGCTTTAAAATCTTTTCAAACGGTGCATCGAGAAGCACAATTGTACCTATTTTTTTTAAATTTTCTACCTTATAGAAACCGCCGCCTGTCGAAACGAGTGTGTTTTTCACACTTTTTTCCAACCACAACGCGACATCTTTTTCCAATTTTCGAAAATGTTTCTCCCCCTCTTCTTCGAAAATCTTTTTGATTTTTTTGTTCGTCAAGCTCTCTATAAGGTCGTCGGTATCGACCGCCATATAATCAGAAAGCCGTGCTATCTCTCTGGCGACGCTTCCCTTGCCTACCCCCATGAAACCTATTAGTACGATATTTTTCAACGACATCTCCGTTTTTTGTTTGGTATTTTACCATCTTTTTACTATAATTAGCTCTCAAAAATCACGATAGTCGAAAAAGGTTCTTATGAAAAATATCCGTTTTATCGCATTTGGTTTTCTTCTGACTGCCGCTATGCTCGTTTTTGGCAACTCGGCGTTGCTTGCAAAAGAGAGTAAAAAAGAGCAAACGCAAAAGAAAAAAGAGGTCTCCCGCCTCGAAGCGCTTGCAAAATTCACAAAAGTTATCAGCATCGTCGAGAAATACGATGTGGATGAAGTTACCATCGAAGAGCTCATAGACAAAGCCCTCAAAGGGATGATGAGCAATCTCGATGCCCATTCGGCATACTTAAGCGAAAAAGACTTCAACGACCTCAAAGTCCAAACCGACGGAGAGTTCGGCGGTCTTGGAATAACCGTCGGTATGCGTGAGGGCGCACTTACCGTCATAGCGCCTATAGAAGGAACGCCTGCGGACAAAGCGGGACTCAAAGCGGGTGATATCATCCTCAAAATCAACGATAAGTCGACATTGAACATGACCATAGACGAAGCTGTTTCGATTATGCGTGGAAAAGTCGGCACGCCGATCGATCTCACCATCGTCAGAGAGGGAGAGAGCAAACCGCTACAAGTGCATATCGTCCGTGGGATTATCAAAATCGACTCCGTTTACGAAAAGCGTATAGGGGATGATATCCTCTACATCCGTATCACGAGCTTCGATAAAAAAGTGGTCAAAGGGGTCAAAAAAGCGATCAAAAACGCTTCATGGGCAAAAGGGATCATCATCGACCTTAGAAACAACCCGGGCGGACTGCTCGATCAAGCCGTAGGCACTGTCGATCTCTTCGTCGATAACGGTGTTGTCGTTTCCCAAAAAGGGCGTTACAAACAAGACGACAAAGTGTACAAAGCAAGCACCAATGCTACCATAACCCACAAGCCGCTTGTCGTTTTGGTCAACGGAGGCAGTGCGAGTGCGAGCGAAATCGTCAGTGGCGCGCTCCAAGACCACAAACGCGCTATTCTTGTAGGGGAAAAAACGTTCGGTAAAGGAAGTGTTCAAGTAATCCTCCCCGTAACCAAAAAAGAGGCTATCAAACTGACAATAGCACGATACTACCTGCCAAGCGGTAGAACCATCCAAGCCGTAGGCGTAACGCCTGATATCACCGTTTTGCCGGGTGAAGTCAAAACCCATAAAAACGAATTCATGCTCAAAGAAGCGGAACTCAAACAGCACCTCAAAACCGAACTTGAAAAAATAGACGGCAAAAAGAAAAACACTAAAAACAAAAAAGAGAAAAAAGAGAAAATCATCACCCAAGAGCAGCTTCAAAAAGACCTGCAACTCAAAGAGGGGGTTGACATTATCAAAGCACTTATCATCACCCAAGGAGCGAAATAGATGGAAAAAAAAGAACTACTCTACGAAGGGAAAGCGAAAAAAATTTGGACGACGGAAGATGACAACCTCCTCATCTCCGAGTTCAAAGACGACCTGACCGCATTCAACGGTGAAAAAAAATCGAGCGAAACGGGTAAAGGTGCACTCAACAACCGCATCTCCACCATCTTGTTCGAATACCTCAACGACAAAGGTATCCCGACTCACTTTGTCAAAATGCTCGATGAAAACCATATGTTGCACAAGCGAGCGGATGTGATTCTCATCGAGGTCATAGTGCGGAATATCGCAACAGGAAGCCTTAGTCGCAACCTCGGTATCGAAGACGGGAAGGTGCTTCCCTTTACGTTAGTGGAATTCGATTACAAAAACGACGAATTGGGTGATCCCAAACTCAACGACCAACACTGCCTTATCTTGGAGCTTGTCAAGGACCAAAGCGAGCTTGAGTACATCCGCTACATGGCACGCAAAATAAACAACTTCCTAAGCGACTTCTACGCCGAAGCGGGTCTCAAACTCGTCGATTTCAAACTCGAGTTCGGACGCGACAACAACGGAAACATCATCCTCATCGACGAACTCAGCCCAGACAACTTCAGACTGTGGGATGCCAAAACGAACGAAAAAATGGACAAAGACCGTTTCCGTCAAGGGCTTGGCGGACTGATAGAAGCGTACGAAGAAGTACTCAAAAGAATTCAAAAGTAAGGAAAGACATGAAAGCGATCGTAAACGTATTTTTAAAACCGGGAGTTCTCGATTCTCAAGGAAAGGCGGTGCACCATGCACTCTCTTCACTCCATTTCGACAATGTCAAAGATGTACGTGTAGGTAAGCAAATCGTCCTGCAACTTGACGAAAACGATGCGCAAAAAGCGCAAGAAGATGTAGAAACGATGTGCGAGGAGCTTCTTGCCAACACCGTTATCGAAGACTACACAGTAGAGATAGTTCAATGAGAGTAGGTGTTTTACAATTTCCCGGTACGAACTGTGAGTACGACACGCAGTACGCGTTTGAAAAACTCGGTGCCGAGGTCGAAATCATCTGGCACAAAGACACAGCCATCGCAAAAGACACCGACCTTGTCGTAGTGGCAGGCGGTTTTAGCTACGGAGACTATCTTCGAAGCGGGGCTATCGCGAAGTTTTCGCCCATTATGAAAGCTATTGGCGAATACGCTTCGAAGGGGGGTAGAGTGCTTGGTATTTGTAACGGATTTCAAATCCTTACCGAAAGTCGATTGCTTCCGGGGGCTTTGAAGCGTAACGAACATTTACACTTCATCTCCAAACACCATCATCTAAAAGTACAAAACAACGACAACGACTTCTTGAAACTGCTTGAAGTCGGTGAGATAGTCAATATCCCCATCGCTCACCATGACGGCAACTACTACATCGATGAAGACGGTTTGAAGTCGCTCCAAGACAACAACCAGATACTCCTTACCTACTGCGACGAAAACGGTAACGAGTCCAACCCAAACGGAAGTGTCGCGAGCATCGCCGGAGTTTGCAACGAAAACAAGAACGTCTTCGGTCTTATGCCTCACCCCGAACGCGCTATGGAAAAGCTTCTTGGAAGCGATGACGGCGTGAAAATGTTAGAAGGATTCCTTGCGTAGTGGTACGTTTTTTTCTCGCTCTTCTTCTTTGGTCTGTAGCACTGTTTGGATTCGAAGAGGACATGAACACGACCACACAAGAGGAGCAAGAAACAGCACCTGTTGTCCAAAAGGTGCTCTACCTCTCCTACGTCGATGTCCCAAAACGGGTTATCAAAGGGGAGCTTTTCTCCATCACGATCAAAACTTTCTCCGTCATTCAAGATTTCGACAATATCGAGTACTCTTTTAGTGGTGAAAAAGGTGTCGAAATCCTCAACGACGGTATCCCAAAAAGTGAAATAGAGGGGCACGCCTACCTCGATACGTTCTATTTCAAAGCGACATCGGACAATATCAGACTTCCCGATATAACCGCCACGCTCAACGACGCTTCTGGAAACATCTACCCCCAAGCCACGCTCAAAGCCGTTCCCATAGAAGCCATAGCACTCAACCCACGAAAAGACTTCTGCAATATCGTCGCCAAAACGTTCGCCATCAAGCACTACAAAACGACCTCCTACGACGCGACACACAACATAGTAGTCTTTTCGGCAACCGCCATACAAACTTTTTTGAAAGATTTTCATCTAAACGGTGTGGCATCGCAAGGGTTCGAGTCGCTGGACGATACGATCGAATCTTCAAAGATGATATACTACGCGGTTATCGACAAAAAACAAGAAAACCTGCCGTTTTCTTACTTCAACACCATCAAAAACGATTATATCAAACTCAACATTCCCATCATCGTCGAAGAGGACAGCGTCGTTACCCAAAGCGACCTCAAACCCAAAGACAACTCCAAAAAACAGATAAAGCTTTTCATCGCTTTAAGCGTAATCCTCTTTGGAGTGGTGATGCTTCTTTGGAGGCAACGCTACTTCTACATCGTATTTATCGCTTTTCCCGCCATCTACGTCGCAATTCTCCTGATGCCGGAAAAAAAGGTCTGCGTCAAAGAGGATTCGAAAATCCGCATACTGCCGCTTGAAAACGGCACCGTCTTCGAAGTGACGACAAGTAGAATTAAACTTGAAAAAATCGGAAAAACCAAAGGGTTTGTCAAAGTGGAACTTCCCAACAAAAAAATAGGATGGGTCAAAGATGAAGATACTTGCTCATATTAGATGGGCGTACGTTACGCTTGTCATTTTTGTCGCATTGGCGATATCTATTATTATCTTTCCCATCTTCAAAGCACCCCGCTCACAAAAAATAGCCGCGAAATTCATCCAAATCCTCACCGGTATCAAAACCGACATCAAGGGGGAGGAAGACCCAAACGCACAGATGTTTTTGATGAACCACCAAAGCGATCTCGATATAGAAATCATGGAGATAACAAGCGACAAACCGCTTGCATGGGTTGCGAAAAAAGAGCTGTTCGAAGTGCCGTTTTTCGGTTTGGCACTCAAACTTCCCGAGGACATAGCCGTCGATAGAGAAGATAAAAAATCGCTTTTAAAACTCCTCAAAGACGCCAAAGACCGTCTAGACAAAGGGAAAACCCTCGCGATTTTCCCAGAAGGTACGAGAAGCCGCAGCGAAAAGATGCTACCGTTTAAAAGCGGTGCGAAACTCATAGCCGACAAATACCGTCTAAGAGTCCAGCCCGTCGTTTTGATAGAAACGAGAAAATACTACGACATCAAAAAGTTCTGGGCGAAATCGGGAACGGTGCGTGTCGTGTTTCTCCCCTCTTTCGTAGCCGATAGCTCGAACCCCGACTGGCTTAAAGAACTGCGCAAAGAGATGCAGCGGGTTTACGACGAAGAAACGAAAAAAGCCTAACTTTTTTTGCAGTTTTCCTTCTTACCGAAGATGCAGTCTTTGTACTTCGCCATTCTATAGACGAACACTCCAAATATCGCTCCCCCGATAACGAACGAGACTGCTGCCTGAGTGGCATCCCCTTTCGTATAAAAAACAAAACCCGCGACCAAAATCGAAAGGGAGACTATGAAACACATTTTCCAAACACCTTTTGCATCACTCTATCCTCTATGCCCCATGTGTGTTGCATCTTCTCGAACCGTACTTTGTAGAGCCTTTGCAAGTAGGTCTCGCGACTTATCTCTTTGGCTCCCAAAGAGCGTAAATGCTCTGTGGGTACTTGGCAATCGACCATATCGTACCCCCAATGCTTCAAATGGCGCACCAAAACATAATACGCCGCTTTGGAAGCGTCGCTTTTTTTGGCAAACATACTCTCCCCACAAAAGATACCGCCGATGGCGACACCGTAAAGCCCTCCGACTAGCTCCCCTTCATAATAACTCTCTATACTGTGCGCTACTCCTAAAGAATGGAGAGTTTCATACGCTTCTACCATCTCCGGTACCAACCACGTACCGTTTTGCCCTTCTCTTGGAACCGACGCGCACATGCGGATAACCGCTCCAAAAGCGGAGTCGATTTTGTAGGTGAATTTTTTCAACGACTTTTTGAGACTGCGTCTAAGCTTGAACTCATCGAGTTCCATTACGAACCTTGGGTCTGGACTCCACCACAAAATAGGGTCTTGACTCGAATACCACGGAAAAATCCCCTCCTGATACGCACGGATAACCCGACTTGGGCTCAAATCCCCTCCCCAAGCGACTATCCCCTCTTCGTTCGCATCGCGGGGGTTTGGAAATTCGAGTTTGTACTTATCGATTTGCGGTATGATAATCATCGGCCACTATCAAATCATCGAGTGAAACGTAAAAGAGTTTGAGCTCTTTTTCATCTGCGTCCACTTGTACTTTTCCGCCGTTTTTCAGCTCACCGAATAAAATAGCGTCACTCAAACGGTTGGTTATATTGTCTTGAATGTAGCGCTTGATAGGGCGTGCACCCATATTTTGTTTCTGTGCTTCTTTGGCGATGAAAGTCGTTGCCGCAGGGCTTAGTTCGACGGTGATTTTTTTCTTTTTCAAATCATTGTTGAGCTCTTTGATGAATTTCTTCACCACCCCTTGAAGCACTTCCAAATCAAGCGGCTTGAACGCGACGATCGCATCGAGTCGGTTTCGAAACTCCGGCGTGAAAAAATCTTTGAGTTCCTCGTCGGCACTAAGGGAACTATCGGAATTGAACCCCATGACACTTCGTGCGTTCGCACCGATGTTGGAGGTCAGTATAAGCACGACGTTTTGGAAATCCGCCTTGTAACCGTTGTTGTCGGTCAAACTCGCACTATCCATGATTTGCAGCAAAATGTTGGCGATGTCGGGGTGTGCTTTTTCTATCTCGTCAAGCAGCAACACCGTATAAGGGTGTTTTCGTATCGCTTCGGTAAGCAGTCCCCCCTGCTCGAATCCAACATACCCCGGAGGTGCTCCCACAAGGCGGGAAACGGAGTGTTTTTCCATATATTCGCTCATATCGAAACGCTCGAAATGGATCCCCAGCGTTTGACTCAAAGCCTTGGCAAGCTCGGTTTTTCCCACCCCCGTCGGCCCGCTAAAGAGAAACGAAGCTATAGGGCGGTTTTTAGGCGTGAGCCCCGCTTTGGAGATTTTTATCGCTTTTGCGACTATCTCCACCGCTTCGTCTTGACCGATAACGCGCTCTTTGAGTTTCTCTTGAAGATTTTGCAACAGCTCGGTGTCGCTTTTTTTGAGTTTCGCGCTTGGGCGACCGATGATTTTGGAGATCGTTTTTTCTATATCGACCGCTTTGACCTGCTCTTTTTTGTTCGATTTGAGGTGGAAAGACGCCGCCGTTTCATCGAGGATGTCTATCGCTTTATCAGGTAAAAATCTGTCGGTAATGTAACGCTTCGAAAGCTCCACGGCACTTTTAAGCGCTCCTTCGCTGAAAGTAAGGTTGTGGTGCTCTTCGTATTTGCCTTTCAATCCGCGCAAAATTTTCAGCGTCGTTTTTTTGCTCGGTTCATCCACATCCACCTTGCTAAAACGGCGGCTAAGCGCTTTGTCCTTTTCAAAAGCCCCTCTATACTCCGCAAAGGTGGTCGCACCCATACATTTGAGTTCTCCCGAAGCCAAAGCCGGTTTTAGCTGGTTTGCGGCATCCATGCTCCCGCTTGTGCTCCCGGCACCCACAAGCGTGTGAATTTCGTCGATGAACAAAATGGCGTTTTTGACCTTTTTGAGTTCGTCTATCACCCCTTTTAGCCGTTTTTCGAAATCCCCCCGATATTTCGTTCCGGCAATCAACGAACCCATATCGAGTGCATACAGCTGTGCGTCTTGAATGATTGCAGGTACTTCCCCAGATGCGATTTTAAGTGCCAACCCTTCGGCTATGGCGGTTTTACCCACTCCCGGTTCACCGACCAAGATAGGATTGTTTTTCTTTCTACGGCACAAAATCTGCATCACGCGCTCTATCTCACTATCACGCCCGATGACGGGATCGATTTTGCCCTCTTTGGCTTTTTTGAGCAGATCGATGGCGTACTTTTCAAGGTAACTTTGCTTTTTCTTCGTTTGGTTTTCCTGAATTTCGGTTACGTCTTTGTGAGAAATCACTTCCAAAATATCGAGTCTGCTAATATCTTGCTCCAAAAGCACGGCGTATGCGTAAGAGTGTTTTTCATCGTAGATGGCCACGAGAAAATCCCCTATGTCCGCGCTTCGCTGCCCCGCACTTTGGATATGTTTTATCATACTGTCAATCGCCCTTGAGAGTGCGACGCTTTCGTACGGGTCGGCACTGATATCTCTTGGAAGCGGCTCGATCTCTTTCGTGATGTAATAATACATCCTCTGTTGCATCACCTTGATATCGCCTCCGGCTTCTTCGATAATCTCCATCCCTTCGGGGGTCGAGATAGCAAGGTAGAAGACATGCTCAAGCGTCAGCACTTCATGTCGCAGCTCTCGTGCTAACTGAACCGACTTTTGAAATATTGTGTTTAAGGTATTGCTAATCATTCTTCCTCCATGTAGGCTTTTAGGGGAAAGCCGTTTTCACGCGCACGCTTATGCACCTGCGCTACTTTCGTCTCGGCTATCTCGTACGTGTAAACCCCGCACAATCCGCGCTCTTTTTTATGAATCTCGAGCATAATCCGCTCCGCCTCTTCGTAACTTTTATGAAAAATTCTCATCAAAATATCGACTACGAAATCCATCGTCGTATAATCGTCGTTCAAAAGAAACACTTTGTACTTTTTCGGTTTTTCAAGCTCCAAATCGGATTCGAGCTCGAACTCAAACTGTGTCGCCACCTATACGCTCCATATATACATTTTCTATTTTATCTTTTTAGCTATTATATCAAAAACATATCAAACAGGTTTTAAACAAGAAATATGAAAAAAATCTTTATAACCGCGACCAACACCGACATCGGCAAAACCTACACCACTATCGAGTTGACGAAATCTTTTGCCAAACTCGGCTACAAAGTCGCTTGCTTCAAGCCCATAGAAACCGGTGTAACGGACAAAGCACCCGATGGAGAAAAACTTTTTTCTATCTCCAAACGTTTCAACCCAAAAATCGCCACTTTGAGCATCGACGACATCGTCGCGATCACACTCCCAAAACCCGCTGCACCTTTTATAGCCGCAGAGGGTGAAGAGATCGCACTTGAAGCTGTTTTCGAAGCGCTCAAACGGTTTGAGAACAGATGCGACATCTTGCTCATCGAAGGAGCGGGAGGGTTGTTCGTCCCGATAGAAAAAGAGTACTTCGTCATAGACCTCATCGAAGATTTGCACGTCGATGCCACCCTTTTGGTAACCCACTGCTCTTTAGGGTGTATCAACGACACGCTTCTTAGCCAAAACGCTCTAAAAGAGAGAAATCTCCCCTTTGTTACCGCTTTTAACTGTAAAGGGGAAGAAGCCGCTTTTGCAACGACCTCCAAGCCCTATTTCGACGCCGTAGGGGAAAAAATCTACATCGTGGACAAAAACGGCGAAGAGCTGGCAAAGGCATTGCTCGACTTATCGCTATAAGTCTCCATTTAACCCTCATGTTGTACAATATCGCATCAAATTCGAAGAGAGTTCCTATGGCACATACCAACCATCTTATCCGTACCGATGACTTTTCCAAAGAGGAGATTGAAGCACTTCTTCAAGACGCCAAACGCTTTAGCGACGGCAGATTCGAACCGCTTTTGCAAAACAAGCTCATAATCACCCTCTTTTTCGAAAACTCCACAAGAACGCGCAGTTCGTTCGAAGTGGCGGCAAAAAGGCTCGGCGCGGAAGTCGTTCACCTCGATGTCGCAAAAAGTTCCACCAAAAAAGGGGAAACCCTTGTCGATACCGCTATGAACCTAGACGCTATGGGTCCTGATGCCATCATCGTACGCCATAAAGACGCAGGTGTTCCAAAAATCCTCTCCGCTCACACCAACGCCGCCATACTCAACGCCGGTGACGGCGCGCATGCCCACCCTTCCCAAGCCTTGCTCGATCTTTTCACGCTCAAAGAGCATTTTGGAAACGTTGATGGGAAGAAAATCGCCATCGTCGGAGATATCAAAAATTCACGCGTCGCCAACTCCAACATCGAACTACTAAGCCGTTTCGGTATGGAAGTGATTCTTGTCGCGCCGCCGCAATTTCTGCCAAAAAGCTCCCTTCGCTCCACTTATTACATCCGCGATATTATCGACGAAGTGGATGCGATAATGAGCTTGCGTACCCAAACCGAACGCCATTCCTCCCAAAGCTACGCAAGTCTCAAAGACTACGCAAGCGACTTTTGCATCACCAAAGAGCTTGTAGGCGAGCGCGACATCGTCCTTTTGCACCCCGGACCCGTACACAGAAACATCGACATCAGCGACGAGATGCTCGAAGACCCAAGATGCAAGGTGCTCCAACAGGTCAAAAACGGCGTAAGCGTGCGTATGGCGATTTTGAAAAAACTCATCCATGACCAAAATAGATAAGCTCTGCGCCTCTTCGACTCCGTTTATCTTCCTTTGTGACTGGCTTGGAGAAAAAACGGAGGTTTACACCCTCGATGAAGCCAAAAAGGAGGGGATAGAGTTTCAAATAGCACATGACTACGTACCCAAAAAACACACCCTTTCTCTTACCAAACACCCCATTACGCTCGGTAGATACAAAAAAAAGTTCGACAAAGTCATAGAGGAGATAAAAAACGGCAACACCTACTTGCTCAACCTCACCCAACCGACTCAAGTATCTTGCGATGCGAATCTCGAACATATCTACAAAAACGCCAACGCCCCGTACAAAATCAAATACAAAAACAAGTTCGTCTGTTTCTCTCCCGAAACTTTCATCACCATACGAAACGACTCCATCGCCACTTTCCCCATGAAAGGCACCATCGATGCCGCCATCCCAAACGCCAAAGAGAAGATTCTTTCCAACGAAAAGGAGATGGCTGAACATGTGATGGTGGTCGATCTGCTTAGAAACGATCTCGGTATCGTCGCCGATACCGTTCGAGTCGATAATTTTCGTTACATAACGAAAATCGATTCCGGAGAAAAGTCACTTTTGCAAGTCAGTTCGAAAATCACCGCGAAACTACCAAAAGAGTGGCGATCCAACTTCGCGCAAATCCTTTACAAACTCCTACCTGCAGGGAGTATCAGCGGTACGCCGAAAAAAAGTACGGTAGAGATCATACAACGGATAGAAGGGTACGAAAGGGGGTATTTCAGCGGAATTTTCGGCTACTTCGATGGAAAAAATTTCGATAGTTGTGTTATGATACGTTTTTTGGAAAACACAAAAGAGGGCTACATCTACAAAAGCGGCGGCGGGATAACACTCCAAAGCGACGCCGCTTCGGAGTATCAAGAGATGCTTGACAAGGTGTATATACCTTAAACAAGGAGTATATGGAATGTATATAGAAGATATGAAATTTTCACTTTGGGCGGACTTTATAGAGCGTGATTATCTCGATGGGGAGTTCAAAGAGCTTATAAGTAAAAAGATTATCAACGGTGCGACAAGCAACCCGGCGATTTTCAAAAACGCCATCTTGAATTCACCTGCTTACAAAGAGCAGCTCAAAAGCCTAAGCGGCGATGCCAAAACGAAGTACGAAGCGTTGGCTGTCTATGACATCCAAAAAGCGGCAGACATCCTCAAACCGCTTTACGACAAAGGCGACGACGGATATGTAAGTATCGAAGTCGATCCGAATCTATGTGACGACGCGCAAGGCACTATAGAGGAGGGAAAACGCCTTTTTGCAACCATAGGCAAAGAGAACGTCATGATCAAAGTACCCGCAACCCCTGCCGGTTACGAAGCGATGGAGGAGCTAAGCGCCTCTTCGATACCTGTAAACGCAACGCTCGTTTTCAAAAAAGAGCAAGCTATAGAGTGTGCCAAAGCGTTTGCAAAGGGAGCGTCGCGCGCTGAAAAAACAATCGATTCCGTCATAAGCGTTTTTGTCAGCCGAATCGATCGAGCGCTCGATGAAAAACTGAAACAAAACGGTATAGAAACGGGACTTACAGGCATCTACAACGCTTCGCTCATCTACGAAGCGATAGAGGAACTCCAAGTTCCAAAATGCCGAACGCTCTTTGCCAGTACCGGTGTCAAAGGGGATAGTTTCCCGCCACACTACTACGTCGAAAAGCTTTTGGCGCATAACAGCGTCAATACCGCTCCGGTAGATACCATCAAGGAGTATGTCGCAAACGGAGGTAAAAATAAAGCACTTCCGATCAATAAAGAAAAAATCAATCTCCATTTCGATAAAATAGCCAAATTAGGGATCGAACTCGAAAAAGAGCTCGATAAACAAATAGCAGACGGCCTTGAAGCGTTCAAGGTCGCATTCAAGGATATATTGGAGGCATTATGAATTCACAAAACAAAATCGATACGAACGAGCTCACATTCGAGCAGCTCAACCGTGTTCGCGCTTACCTCAAAAAGATGATAGAAGTGGGCGGGAGTGACTTGCACATCAAAGCCAACTCCACCGTCAGAGTCAGAATAAACGGAAAAATCACCCCGTTTTCGGGTGGATTTTTCTCCAAAGAGGACGCTTTGACCTTCGCAAAAGAGCTTTTACGCGGAGAATTCGCCAAATTTGTCGAACAAAAAGAGCTCGACACTACCTACGTGTATGATGAAAAAAGCCGTTTTCGTGTCAACATTTTCTTCCAGATGGACGGAGTTTCGGCGGTATTTCGTATAATCCCTATGAAAATACCGCTATTGCATGAGCTTCATTTTCCAAAAGTGGTCGAGAGTTTCGTACACCTCGAGCGTGGACTTGTACTCGTAACGGGTGTCACCGGTAGTGGTAAATCGACTACACTTGCAGCGATCATCAACGAAATCAACCACATCTACCCAAAACATATCATCACCATCGAAGACCCGATCGAGTTCGTCCACAAAGATAGAAAATGTATCGTCAACCAGCGTTCGGTCGGTCACGACACGCTCTCTTTCACCAACGCGCTTCGCGGTGCGTTGCGGGAAGACCCCGATATTATCCTCGTTGGTGAGATGCGGGATTTGGAAACGATGAAACTCGCCCTTCATGCGGCAGATACGGGACACTTGGTTTTTTCCACCTTGCACACCCTCGATGCGAAAGAGACCATCAACCGTATCATTTCACAATTCCCTACCGATGAGCAAAACTCGGTACGTCTGTCGTTGGCGGGTATCTTGCAGGGGATCATTTCGCAACGTTTGGTGCCTACGACCGATGGCAAACGGCGCGCGGCGATGGAAGTACTCGTTCGAACATCGACCATCGAGAAACTGATTATGGAAAACCGCGACTTCGAAATCAAAGACGCGATCGAAAAAGGGAAAAGCGTTTACCATTCGCAAAGTTTCGACCAACACCTCTTCGATATGTACAACGAAGGGATTATCGACAAGAAAACCGCACTCGATTATGCAACGAGCGCGAGCGATATGGAACTTCGCATCAGCGGTATCGGTGATGGTGCGGCAACAGGCGGAGCCGACGACGATGCTTCACCTCAAGAGTTCAGCGAAGATGAAATCTTCGATCTAAAGGATTGATTAAACGTAATTTCGGTATAATTCCGTCCATTTTTAAATTTAAGGACGAAATATGTTAGAAGGCATCGTTAGAGAGAGTACCGGTAAGAGTGCTACAAAAGCGCTTAGAAGGGATGGTTATCTAATAGCCAATATCTACGGAAAAGGGCTAGAGAACATCAATGCGGCGTTCAAAGAGAACGAATACATCAAAACTGTTAGAAGAAAAGAAGGTCTTGCGTTCCCTGTAAAAGTGGACGGAAAAGAGATGAACGTAGTCGTTCAGTCTTACGAGTCTCACCCGATCACGGGAAAACTTCTTCATGTCGATTTGATGGTCGCACAGCCCGGCGTAGTTACACACTACTATATTCCGGTAGAGCCTGTAGGGGAAGCTATCGGTCTTAAAAACAAAGGGATGGTTTTCGTCTCAAAACCGCGTATTCGAGTCAAAGCGAAAATCGAAGACGTTCCAAGCAAAATCGAAATCGACGTTTCTCCTATGGATGTAGGTGATTCGAAAATGATTCGCGATCTTCCGGAGATTCCAAACGTTACATATACCGACGCCGACAGAGTTGCGGTACTAAGCGTTATCAAAGCGAAGTAATGCTCGTAGCGGGTCTTGGAAATCCGGGTCCCAAATACGCCAAAACCCGGCACAATGTCGGGTTTATGGTTATAGACAACCTCATAGAGGAACTTTCCCCCACAAAACTTTCTTCTTCAAACTTCGAAGGTGAACTTTTCAAAACTGCGAACCATTTTTTACTCAAACCGGCAACTTACATGAACCTCTCTGGTGAATCGCTCGCCAAAGTATGCCGTTTTTACAAAATCGACACCCAAGACGTCGTTGTCGTACATGATGACCTCGACCTCCCCTTCGGTGCGCTTCGCTTCAAACGAGGCGGCGGTCATGGAGGGCACAACGGACTCAAGTCGGTAGATGCGCACATAGGGAAAGATTACATCCGTATTCGCATCGGCATCGGAAAACCTGAACATAAAACCGAAGTCGCTTCGTATGTACTCTCCGACTTCTCCCAAGAGGAGCTAAAACACCTAAACGACATCCTCTCCCAAGCGACGGATGCGGCGAAAGATTTGCTTCGAGGGGAAGATTTGGAGAGTGTCGCAACGAAATATACGATAAAAAAACCGAAATTTTAGTTCAATTTCGATACAATCTCGACAAAGATACTTTAATAAAATTTCAATAAGGTTTTTCGTTGCTTGCTTTTCGATACGTTTCGCTACATTATCTCAAATATTTCGTCGTCATTTTAGGAGCTTTGAGTCTCTTTTTCGTCGGATTCGACTACATGAGTAACGCTTCGAGAATTTCCAGCTCCGCCAACCTCGTTCTTATCTATCTTGTTTACAAAAGCTTCTTCGCTATCGATATGCTTTTACCGCTTTCGCTGGTTTTTGCCATGATAAGCACGAAAATCAGCCTCATACGCTCAAACGCACTCGTTGCGCTTTATTCCTTGGGTTATAGCAAACTCGACATCCTCAAGCCTTTCGTCGTCGTTTCGATATCGTTTATACTTTTTTTCATCTATTTGCACACCCTTCCCAAATTCGCCAAAGCCAACGATATGGCAGAAAGCATCAAGAAAAACTCCGAATACCTAAGCCCCACAAGGGACTTGTTCTTTATCTACGAGAACCGCTACATCTATTTCAAGCAGCTGCTTCCCTTACAACAACAAGCCCTTGGGGTTCGTATTTTCACCCTTAAAGATAAACATCTCAACCAAGTGCTTGTCGCCAAAAAGGCATATTACAAAGAGGGAGCGTGGCACATCCAAAATGCGGACATCATCACAAAACCGAAAGATTTTTCATTCGCTTCTACCGGTATAACCGTAACGAAAGAAAAAGAACTCTCGCTACTTAAAGGGTTTCGACCGAAAATTCTCGACCAAGTGTATGAAGGCAAAGCCAACTACACGATTCTCGATGCATTCGAAGCGCTCAAGCTTCTGCATGGACAAAACATCAACATAGACAAAGTCAAAACCGCCATCTACAAAAACCTCATCTACCCTTTCTATGCACCGCTTCTTGTGATCATCATCTTCTTTTTCGTTCCCGTAAGCGCAAGGTTTCTAAACGTTTCGGTCTTTAGCTTCATAGCCATAGTTTCGACACTTCTTGTTTGGGGTGTTTTGTTTATGTTGATGGAGCTTTCGAAAAACAAGACCATTCCAAGCGAAGCAGGAATCATCTTGCCTATCGTCGTTTTGTTCATACTCGCACTTAGACAGATTATGCGAAACAAAACCGCCTAGCGTTTTCTTTGGAAGCGTTTTATTTTTCCGCTGTTTAGCAAAAAAAGCGGTAGTACCATCACCACCTCGAGTACAACGGCTACAAGTACCGCTTTGAGTGTTCCCTCTGCATCGTCCATCCAAGGTAAACCGCCGGTATTCATACCGAAAAAGCCGGTAATAAGCGTCAATGGAAGAAATATACCGGAGATGAGGGTCAAATAATAGACGTTTTTGTTCATCCTCTCATCCACTTTGGCTCTGTAAAAATCGTAAAGATTGTCCAATTTTTCCAAAGCCGCTTTGGCAAGGTCGCGAATGCGACTTATATGTTCGGCTATATCTTCGAAAGAAAGGGATTCTTTACCTATTTTATTCATGTACATCTCATACGCCAACGACGCATGAAACATTACACGATGAATCAAAGAAAGGTCTTTTTTGTATCGCAGCCACTCTTGCATGAAAACATCCGAAACGTTTTCGTCAAACAGCGATTCCTCCAACATTTCTATATCGTAATGGTACAATTGCACCTCTTTTAGCAATCTGTCGATTTTTGGATTCAAAAACTCGACAAGACTCGCTATTTTTCCCATCGGTTCAAGCTGATTTTTTTCTCTATCAAATACACTCAACTCTTTACCGTCGAAAACGAAAGCGTACGAAAACACCTCTACCCCTTCGCTATGAACTTCTGGCAGACGCAAAATAAGTACGGCATATTCCTCCTGCCAAATAAACTCAGATGGGTGGTTCGGGTTTTCTATATCCTTGATAATCAAAGGGTCGATAGCGTCAAGATTGAACATTTTTTTCCTCGTCTTCTTGTAAATTTTTATCTATGAACGTACTCAAAGTGTTTCCTTTTTTCACGACATAATACAACACGACAAAAAGCGCAACCGCTACTATGGCGATACCGCTTGTCTGCAACGCCTTTGGAGAATGGAGCGCATTGTACCACACCAAAACACCCACCGCCGTGATACTGAGCAAAAAGCCAAACCCAGAAATTATCCGACAACCGCCGGTTTGCTTATACAGTCTGAAATTGGCGAGATTGACAAGAGCGAAAATGATCAAAAACCCTATACTACCGGCGACGGAGATGTTTTCTATATCGAACGACAAAGCGAAAATGATAGAAAGCAGTGCCAAGATTATCATCCCCTCGAAGCCGTTTTCGATTTTCTTCTCGAACGTCCTTGGCAGCTCACCGAGTTTGGCTACCAAAAATGCGACCCGACCGCTTCCGTATATCGTCGCGTTGATAGCCGAAGCGGTAGAGAGTAGTGCGGCAATCCCGATAAAAATGAACCCGGCATGCCCGAAAAACGGCTCCGCAGCTATGGCCAGAACATAATCTTGCGCTTTTTTAGCCTCTTCGAAGCTTACGTTCCCTATAGTAACGACCGCTATAAGTACATAAAGCGCGATAACGAAAATAACGGCCGAATAATACGCAAGCGGAAGGTTTCGTTGCGGGTTTTCCACATCACGCGCCGTATTGGCGATAAGCTCGAACCCCTCGTACGCCAAAAAGATGATAAGCCCTCCCGTCACGATAGAGGGAACACTTTCGTAATATTGCGGCGATAGGCGAGTCGTATCGATAGTGAAAAAACCGACACCTGCAAACACAAGCAAAATGAAGATTTTCAAAAAAACCATAATATCTTCCGCTTTGCCGGTCATGTACGCGCCTAAAAGATTGATGAAGGTAAATACCAAAATGACGCTTACGGAGAGGAGTTTGTGCAACCACGGGATGTCGCCACCGGTAAAAAGTGCCGAACCGTAACTCCCAAACGCCGAAGCGTAAAGCGCTATCATTATCACGTAGCTGACAAGCATCAGCGTATTGATAAAGGAGCTAAAGAGCCCGTTTCCAAACGCTTGGACTATAAACTCTATCGTCCCCCCTTCACTCGGATAACGCAAAGAGAGTTTGACGTACGAATACACCGTAACCAGCGCTATGAAACCGGCAATCGCGAACGAAATGGGAGCGGCCCCCTTGGCAAGGTCGATAGTCAAACCAAGTACGGCGAAAATCCCTCCGCCGACCATACCACCGACCCCTATGCTAAAAGCTTCCAAAAACCCTATTTTCTTCATTTGCATACACTTCCCTACCGTTTCGTCAGTCTTACGGGATCGATGCCGTAAAGCTCTTTCAACTCTTTGTACAGATTTGGAAAATGTTTTTTCAAACTGTTAGGCGAGGAGAAAAAGCGTTCACTCGCCACGGCGAAAAATTCCGCTTCGTTGGTAGCGGCATACTCGCCAAGCAGCTTGTATTTTCCCAAATCTCTGTTTTTATAAAAAACGTCTTGCAATTTATCGAATTCTTTGAAAACCGTTTGAGCCCATTCGTGGTATTTTGATTTTTCTATCGGCGGAACACCGTCGACAGCACCCTCCATGTAGTCCATTTCATGGGCGAATTCATGGATGATGACGTTTTGGTGTCGCGGGTGGTACGCTTCTTTTTTGGCATCATGCCAAACGATCACCACCGTGTCGTCTGCGGACTGTCCGTCTATCAAAAAACGCTCTTTGGCAAAAATCCCGCCATTGTTACGAATATTTTCCACAGCGACGGCGTTAGGGTAGATGATAACCGTTTTAAGCCTATCGTAACAGCCTCGTATCTTCGTATGAAGCAAAAGCAAACAGGCATGAAACGCTATGAGAAGTTTCATCTCCATCGTAACGTCCATTCCGACTCCGAGGAACTCTTTGGTAAAGACGAAATAGACGATACTTCTTTCTATTTTCTCTTTATCCTCTTTTGGAAGGTTTCTATAAAGCTCGATTCGGCGCAAAACCTCCCGCCACTCCTCTTGAAACGGTTGCGAAAGCAGCTTGTTCTTTTTTTCGTCCTGTATGACTCTATAGAGCAAATATCCACCCAATACGGCGACTCCAAGCCCGCCAAAAAGGTACAACAGCACTAGATTATACACTCCTACTCCCCTTTCTCAGGACATTTTATCGTCTCGATAGATTCTATCTTCTTAAGACGCTGAAGAATATCATCGAGTTGTTTCATTTTCTTTTCGTATTCCTCTTTGAGCTTTTCTTTTTCGAGTTCGATTTTGGCTATCTGGTACTCCACTTCCTCTTTGGGAACGGCACACTCACGTGCGAGTTCTTCTTCTTTTTCCAACAGCCAGTTCGTAATTTTTTCCACTATCGACATTTTTCTTCCCTTGTATTTCAAATATTTTTCGCATCTCTTTGGCGTTTCAACCCGTTTTTTTGATTTTTGAACAACAACGTCGCGCTATCGTAAAAAATGGTGTCTTTACTTAGCCAAGTCCAAAGCGATGAAACCGCCGTTGGCACTTTTTTTGTTTTGCAGCAGGTTCATAACGAACACATGAACGACGGCGAAGGTTACCAACACCACTTGCATATACAAAAAGGTAGAAAGGAAAATAGCACCGCTTGAGCGTATGAAAGAAAACGGTACGAGCTCTATCAAATAGGAGCTAAAACGTACCAGCTCGCCCCAAAACACAAATCCGACGACTCCCCATACCAAAACGACGAACAAACCTACGACAAGTGCGCGTTGCATAATGTAGCTTTTGGTCAGCTGTTCATACGCAAAAACGAGTGATTCGAAAAAATCTTGCATAACGACCTCTTTTGTTTTATTAACTGACCTTACGCTCAGTATGTGATATGGTGCGTAAGGTCAGTTATTAATGAGTTCCATTATTGTAAAACAAATTCGATTAACCGTTATGCTACCGAGGTAGCTATTTAGCCAAGAAGCCCATCGATTTTTCGGTATTGAAATCCCCGCTTTTTTCTTTTTCTATCTCTTCGATGAAATCCTCCATCGTGAAAATGGCATCTTCTCTGACGGCGACTTTGTACGCGGTGTTTTTTACAATCAAGTTTATCTGCCCGCCGCTTAGGTCGTACGAAGCGAGTCTTTCTATGTCGAAATCGGCTTCGTAATCCGCTTCTTCAGGCAACATCAACTGCCACAATCGAAGACGCTGTTGTTTGTTCGGGCGTTTGAACTCTATCTTGTAATTAAAACGTCTCGAAAACGCTTTGTCGATATTTTCAAGCAAGTTGGTCGTGGCTATGAGCATCCCTTTGAAGTTTTCTATCTGCTCCAAAAAGATGTTTTGCATTTGGTTGTGCATCTGGTCGGCACTACTGCCTATACCGCTGCTTCGTGAGCTTAGAAACTGATCCGCTTCGTTTAGAAGCAAAATCGGCTCACTTTTGGTTTTTTTCGCCAAATCGTAATAGGTGTCGAAGATTTTACGCACGTTCTTCTCACTCTCTCCGACATACATCGAAAGGATTTTCGAACAGTCAAACGCCAATATCTGCTTTTTGAGCGACTTCGCAAGCGAATGTGCCGTCAAGGTTTTCCCCGTCCCCGGAGGTCCGTAAAAAATGATGCGCGCATCGATACCGCTTCGTTTTTCCTTTATCCCCCATTTGACAAGGCGGTTTATCACCTCTTTATCGACTTGCTTGAGTAGGTTTTGAAGCGTTTTTTCGGTTTGCGGATTGAGCACAACATCCTCGAGCGAAGTGCTTGGCTCGACAAGTTCGAAAACGTCTTGTTCCTCTATAAGGGCGTTGAGTTTGAGCCGTTTGACTTTTTTGCTCTTTTGGGGGTGCATGATGTTTTGTAACACCTCATCGACGAGGTAGAACGCTCGGCTAATCCCCCCAAAAGGGTTGAGCATCTCTTCATAATCGATAATCCCTTCGGTGATAAGCCTGCTGCCTTCTTCGAGCAAACTTCTGTTTTTTATCCGTTCGTATTCATCGAAACTTATCAGGTCTATGAGGTTGTTCATCTCCCTCAAACTCGCATCGGTCGCACTATACTCCTCGCGCAGAAGTGCGATGAAAATCACCTGCTCTTTATCGCTGAGTTTCTTTTGTTTGAAAAATTTGTCCAAAACGAGCGATTCTTTATCCTCGGTTTTTTCTATACGTTCTTCAATCCGCTTTTCCAAAAGTTCGAGCTTTTCATGTAAACGGTCGATTCCAAGAGAATGTTCATGGACGTTTTGGCGAATCGCACTCATTTTCTGATACAACTCAATGCGGAAAAACTGATCTTGCAGATATTCCAGATGATCGCTATAGGGCTTGATTTCCGGCAGTTCCACTTCGAACGAACCGTCTTGAAACAGCTTCAAAAGCGAAGGAGTGGGACTCACCGCGGCATTGAGCAGCTCAAGCGGCGTTACGTCGGCTATCTTGACGGGGTTGAAACTTTGATGGGAGAGCCACCCAAGCTCCAAAAGAGTTTTGACCTCCTGCAAATGATGCAAGTAAGAAAACTCCTTTTGCCCGAACAACTCTTGAAGGATATCTATAACATACACATCCTCACGCCCCGATACATATTTCGAAGCGACTTGACGCAAAATCTTCGCCTCGTTCTCGCTACATTTGAGATGAGGGAAAATCTCTGTTTTGGTTATATCCTCACGCTCTAAAAACTCTATTAGTACTTTCAAATTACTCCTTAAAATTTATACTCGACACTAGCCGAAATAAGATATGATTTCGAGTTACTAAACTCACCGTTCAATACTGTATTGTGCACTTTTCTATCTTTATAGATAGCCATCAAACCAGCCAAACCAAACTCAAAATTCTCATCATACTTGTATTTTCCACCCAAAGAAAAAATATTTCCATTAGAAGATGGAAGCTCGTATCCTAAAGTTTCACTTGGAACAGGAGATTCATCATACGCATACCCAACCATTGCAGTTAAATTGTCCATTTTATGCGTTATACCAAATCTAAATACAGAGCTATCCGACCAATTTTTTGGAATTGCAGACCCCAAATTTGCTTCATTTACTGGATTGGAAAAATCAAAATCAAGATTTTTATACGATGACCAAAAATCTCTTTCTATTACAGCTTCAAATGTCGTATTCTCTACCGTATGAGAAAGTGCCATAGCAAAAACTGCTGGAATAGGAAGCGAAACAGATACATCACTATTGATACCTGTTACAGTTTTTGATGTACTTCCTTCAACCGTCATACTTACTTTTGAGCGGTATGTAATTGCAAGTGTGGTTTCTTTATTCATCTGCATACTTATAGCAAGATTATAACCAAAATCCCAACTATCACCAGTCATATCATATTTGGCATTTTTTACTATGCCATCACTATACAAAGCTCGTATTCCACCTCCAATCGCGATTGCATCGGTAAGCTTATACGATACGGTTGGATTTATTTCTACCGTTTTGAGCGTAAACTCTTCTGCGTACAAACTAGCAGGAGCATCTTTCCAGCGTTTGGACAACCCTCCCGGTGAAACAACCGACAAACCAAAACGCACCTTTCCAACAGATGGTGAAACATAATGAACAGTGGGAACCAAAAAGTTTTCAGCTTCTGATGAAGTATCGGTTGGAACAGCACCTATTCTGCTAACATTTGTTATCCCTTTATAATCTACTTTTGACAATCCGATATACGTCAAATCAAGTTCCATTGCCGAACCAGAATCTTTACTAAAAGCCATATTTGCAGGGTTGTAATAACTTGCATCAGCGCCGCTTGAAGCTGCAATACATGCACTCGAAAGCGCTACTGCATCAAGTGAACTCTCAGGAATTCTATAACCACTTGCCATCAATGCCGTACCAGCTATTAAAGAAAACACACCAACTTGCAACACTTTTTTCATTTTCTCTCTCCATATCTCAGTATTTACAAAACAAAATCTGTCCCATTCCATTTTGCAAGAATCGAAAAGAGCTTAACATAATTACTTTTTAAGTTTTCTAAAACTGCCAGAGGTATTGGTCAACTTCCATATAGCCGACGAATTTTTTCACAATCCGTTCGGTTTTCGGGTCGATAATGTAACTTACCGGAGCGATGGAGGAGAGAAGGTAGTCGGGAAAGTTTTTGTGGTATTCGTTGACGATGAGCGCGACATAGTTTTTTTTGATGAACTCGCGCACGTAACGGTCGGTAAGCACCTCTTCTTCAAGCTTGGTGCAAAAAGGGCATCCCTCTTTAACATACAGAACGAAAAGCTGTTTTTTTTCTTCTATGGCACGTTTGCGCGCTTTGTCGTAATCGAGCTCATATTTCATCAAACGGGCGAAATCTTTGTAATCTTCGAAGATGTTCGCACTTGCCACTTGGTAAAACAGCAGAAAAAAAAGAAACACCAAGCGCATGTTTTAGTCCTCTATGAAAGAGTAGAGCAATCGTATCTCTTCAGCCCAGATGCTTGGGTCTATCGTCTCCAAGACAAGCGGTATGTCATCCATCCGCTCATCGTTCATGATAAACCTGAACGCATCCAATCCTATCTCCCCTTTGCCGATGCTGTGGTGTCTGTCAACCCTGCTTCCAAGTGGAGGTTTGGAGTCGTTGATGTGCATCCCTTTTAGGTACTCAAACCCGACGATTTCGCCGAACTCTTCCCATGTGGCATCGTACGCTTCTCGCGTTCTGATGTCGTATCCGGCGGTGAACATATGGCAAGTGTCGATACACACGCCGATACGGCTTTTATCTTCGACCTTGTCGATGATGTAGGCGAGGTGTTCGAACTTGTACCCAAGGTTACTTCCCTGCCCTGCGGTGTTTTCTATCACCGCCGTTACGCCGTTTGTTTCATCCAAAGCGATGTTGATAGACTCCGCTATGACATCGAGACATTTTTTTTCTATCTCCCAGACAAGCGCTTCATCCTCTTTTTGCTTTTTCGTCAACTTCACCAAATGGCTCCCGGGATGGAAATTCAAAAGCTCCAACCCGAGCACCTCGCAACGCTGCAGCTCGTCTATGAACGCATGACGGCTTTTTTGCAGCTTTTCCTCTTCGGGATGTCCGAGGTTGATAAGATAGCTATCATGGGGCAAGATATGTTTTGGTTTTATACCGCTGCGCTCGAGTTCGCTAAACCATCTATCGAGCGTCTTGGCATCGAACGGTTTGGCGTCCCACCGTTTTTGATTCTTCGTAAAAAGCGCGAACGCTTTGGCACCTATTTGCTCCGCTTCCAAGATGGCGTTGTACACCCCGCCGCTTGCACTTGTATGTGCCCCTACATATTTGTTCGCCATGCATCATTCTCCTGTTGGCTTTAGCTTTACGATAATTCCGTTTTTTCTATCTTTGAAAAACACCTCGCCGCCGTTCTTCACGCGGTAAAGGATGTCGTATTTGTCCGTTTTGAGTCTTTGTTCGAATCCCTGCGCGGTTTTTTCCATGTTTTTACCGCCGAAAATCGGTCGATGGAGCAATATTTCACGCAATATGTCTTTATCGTACGAGGCGTTTAGATATTTTGCATTGAAATCACTCTTGTCGATACACCCTTCGTCGATACAAATTTTCTCTTCTATGTAAAATTTTTCGACAGCCGCACCCGCACTATAGAGCTGGAGTTCCACGGCATCGTCGTCGTCATGCCGGATATAGCCGATATCGTTGTATCTGAGCTTGGGGGATTTGATAAGGACGATGGCGCTTCTTTGGTGGGTATAGTTCTTCAAACTACACCCGAAAAAAAGGAAAAAAACGAAAACGAAAAGAAAACGCATCACCACTTCTTCGTAACCTACGACTTAGTTGAAAAGCGCTTCGAGGGCATCCACCCCTTCTTTTGCCTCTTCACTCGATTCCGAAGCACCTTCGAAGCCATCTCCCTCTTCGAGTTCTATCTCCACTTGACACAACATAGACGCCAAGCGAACGTTGATACCGCTTTTACCGATCGCTTTGGATTTTTGATCGCTCGGGAGGCGAACGATCGCTTTTTCCACTTCCCCTTCTTCGTTTTTGACGATCTCCACCGAAGTGATGATAGCCGGACTCATAGCGCGCGCGACGAAAAGCTCCAAGATGTCGCTATATTCGATACAGTCGATATTTTCGCCGTTAAGCTCTTCGCTGACGGCGTTTATGCGCACCCCTTTGACTCCAACCGTCGCACCTACGGGATCGACCTGAGGATGAAGCGACGTAAGAGCGACCTTCGCGCGCTGGCCGGGGATACGTGCCGAGCGTTCGATAACCACGCTTCCTTCTTGGATTTCGGGAACTTCGAGCGTCAAAAGCGCTTCCAAAAATTTCGGGGATGTTCGCGAAAGCTCGATGTAGATGCCGTGCTCTTTATCCATGTGGACGCGTCTGACAACGGCTCTAAGCACATCGCCTACGTTGAAACGCTCCCCTTTGATACGACTTTTAAAAGGCAACACCGCTTTGACTTCATCCACTTCGATGTATGTAGCGTTGTTCCCATCGACCCTTGTTACACGCCCCGAAACGAGCTGACCGATTTTCGCTTTGTATTTGCTGAAAAGCTCGTCTTCTATCAAGCGCTGTATGTGGTACTCGAGTTCACGGTTCAAGTTCGCCGCAGCGGTTCTTCCGTAATCTTCGAGGTTGTACTCTTGCTGCAGTTGGTCTCCCACTTCTATTTGGTCGTCGTACTCGCGTCTTGCTTCGCTTAGCGCTATGACCTCTTTGCTAAGATGCTCGTCTTGCAATCTTTCGTCGTCGTCTTCGACAACGGTGATGGTTCGCGCTACGACAATTTTTTTGTTCTCTTCATCGATGGTCGCTTCAAACGCGAAATCGGGGTCTATAAGTCTTTTCGCCGTTTGAACGAACGCCGTTTTTATCGCCTCTTTCACGGCATCTGGGCTGAGCCCTTTTTCGTTGGCTATCGCTTCTACGATATCTAATATTTTTTCCATTATTCTACCCTTGCTATCTTTTAGTCGTTTCATAAAAAAATGTTTTTGGGGAGTTTTTTATGAAGAACGAAATTATAGCATTAAACTAATATTTAGTCAATTTTAAGTATAATCCAACCTAAAAAAAGCAAGGAAAACGCTTATGGAACTCAAACTCGCAAGAACCGAACTTGACGCCAAACCGAAAAAAATCGACCTCAAAAAGATAGAGCATATGCTCGAAAAAGAAGACAGCGTCATTATCTATTTCGACCGTGAAAACTCCCACAAAGACCTTTTGGAACTCCAAGACCATTTCGAAGAAGCGGGCAAAAGCTTCTACATGAAAGAGGTCAAGTACGGTCTGGCGGACAACGAATACATCTATCAAGTCCACATCATCAACTAAAATGGCGAAAAAACTTTTCATAGAAACGCTCGGGTGCGCTATGAACGAGCGTGACAGCGAGCACATGATCGCCGAGCTTTCCCAAAAAGAGGACTACACGCTCACAGACAGCGTCGAAGATGCCGATTTGATCCTCATCAATACCTGTTCGGTACGCGAACGCCCCGTACACAAACTTTTCTCCGAGCTTGGCGCATTCAACAAAAAGAAAAAAGAAGGCGCTAAAATCGGAGTGTGTGGCTGTACCGCCTCCCATTTGGGCGAAGAGATCATCAAAAAAGCACCGTATGTCAGTTTCGTTCTGGGTGCTCGAAACGTCTCCAAAATCACCGAAGTACTGCACAAACCAAAAGCGGTCGAAACCGACATAAACTACGACGAATCGCAATTTGCGTTCAACGACTTTCGCTCCTCCCCTTACAAAGCCTACATCAACATCTCCATCGGATGCGACAAGCAGTGTACGTTTTGTATCGTCCCCAAAACTCGAGGAGAAGAGATATCGATTCCAGCCGACCTCATCGTCGCCGAAGCGCAAAAAGCGGCTAAAAACGGTGCGAAAGAGGTGTTTTTGCTCGGTCAGAACGTCAACAACTACGGCAGACGTTTTAGCGGCGAACATGAAAAGATGAACTTCACACAACTGCTTCGACGCGTCAGTGCCGTCGAAGGGATAGAACGCATACGCTTCACTTCCCCCCACCCGTTCCACATGGATGACGAGTTTTTGGAAGAGTTCGCCTCCAATCCTAAAATCTGCAAATCGATGCATATGCCACTACAATCCGGCTCATCCAAGATTCTCAAAGAGATGAAACGGGGTTATACGAAAGAATGGTTTCTCAATCGCGTCGAAAAGCTTCGCGCCGTCTGCCCGGAAGTGAGCATCTCTACCGACATCATCGTCGCGTTTCCGGGTGAGAGCGACGAAGACTTCGAAGAAACACTCGATGTAATGAGACAAGTGGAGTTCGATCAAATCTTTTCTTTCAAATACTCCCCACGCCCCCTCACCGAAGCGCAGAATTACCCAAATCCGGTCGATCCCGAAGTCGCCAAGGAACGCCTTGTGCGTCTCCAAGCGCTCCATCAAGAGATTTCCGACCGCAAAATCCAGCGCCACAAAGACAAAGTCTATGAGGTCTATTTCGAAGAGCTCTCCCATGATTACTACGTCAAAGGGCGTACCAATACCAACGTCATCGTCAAAGTAAAAGGGAGCGAAGAGCTTCTTGGCACATTCAAAAACGTACGTATAACCGAGGTAGCGCGTACCGTAATGACGGGTGAAATCGTTGAAGAAAAAGCTTCTTAGAGCGTTAGCGCTCTTTTTCATCCCCCCGCTTGGAGCGCTTTTTATATCGGTTTTGTACCGTTTGAACAAAAAAGAGTTCCATTTAGACGAAACGCTGGGGGACGAACCCGCTATTTTCGCCGTCTGGCATGGCGACTTGCTGATGCTTTCGTATATGTACTTTCAATATAGAAAAAAACCTAAAGCCAAAGTGCTCATTTCGGATCATTTCGATGGTTTGCTCATCTCCAAGACCATACGTTTTTTCGGTTTTGAAACCATCGCCGGCTCGACTAACAGAAACGCCGTCAAAGCACTGTTGCAAGGGATAAAAGCGCTCAAAGAGGGGTATGACATAGGGATCACCCCAGACGGCCCGAAAGGCCCAAGACACCAAACGAGCGACGGTGTCGTCGTCATGGCGCAAAAAGCGTCCGTTCCCGTCGTTTTGGTGGAAATAAAACCGACAAAATACTGGCAATTCGATTCATGGGACAAGTTTAAGGTACCCAAACCCTTTGGAGTGATAAAATATTATACGAAAAAAGTCGATTTGACCGGTATGGAGCTTGAAGAAGCGAAAAAAATAGTTACCGAGGGGTTGTTGGCACATGAAAGCTAAAAGTTTCTTTTTGATCGCGTTTCTCTTTATCGCTTCGATGTTCCTCTACTTCGCCATCAATCCATCGTACCAAAAATCGCTCGAAGCGAAATTCTATTTCGAGACGGGGAACTACAAAGACTCCTACGAGCTAGCCAAAGAAGCTTTCGAAATAGACCCTTACAACAAAATGGCATCGACCATTATGACCCAGTCGCAATATGCTCTGCGCTACGTTCTCTACATCGAAAACGCCAAACGCTACATCAAAGAGATAGAACGCTTCGCAAACGGAGATATCGACGATACCGCGCGAGCGAAAATCCGCACCATAGCATCGATAATGATAGAATCGTACAAAAAGCTCGCCCCTTCCGTCGTCGTGGAAAAAAGGCTTATAGAAGAAGCGAAGGAGTACCATGAAAAGTTCCAAAAACTTCTCCAAAAAGCTCGCAAATACTAAACGGGTCGAATTTTTGGACTTTCTTGCAAAGTTCAAAGGCTACAGCGATCTCACCCTCAAAACGTACGACGAAGCGATCCAAGAAGCGTTGCGTTTTATAGAAATAGAACAAAACGCCCAAACCACCACCATCGACCTTATGCCCTACCGCCTCCACATCGCCGAAAAAAATCCCAAAACCGTAGCGAAAAAACTCAGCGCTTTGCGAAGTTTTTTCGATTATCTCAACGATAACGGCTACCATGTCGTCCTTTTAGGTGATGAGAGTGTGAAAGTGCCAAAAACGCTCCCCAAACCCATTTCCCACAAACATATCGAAGAAGCGCTCCAAAACGCCGATTTCGAAGCGCGTTTCGTCGTAGTGATGATCTACACGCTTGGACTTCGCATCAGCGAACTTGCCGATATCCGCCTCGAAGATATCTCCGAAGAATGGGTACGTATTCGCGGGAAAGGGAACAAACAGCGCGACGTCCCCTTGCTTGAAGGTACAAAAGAGATGATAGAACAATTTTTGGAAAAAAAACACCCAAAACGGTATCTTTTCGAGAAAAACGGGGAAAAATTAAGCCAAAATAGTTTAAGATATATCATCAATAAAACTTTTGCGAAAATAGGACTCAAAGTGACACCCCATCAGCTACGACACTCTTTTGCCACTTCCCTTCTAAACGGCGGAGCCGCTATTGCCGATGTCAGTGAACTTATGGGTCATGCGTCGATGGCGACAACGCAAATATACACCAAACTCGCCAGCAGTCTCAAAAAAGAGAACTATCTCAAGTCCCATCCATTATGTAGTAAAGAGGTATAGGTGCAGAAGTTCATCTTTTTCATGTACGACATAGCCATCATCAACATTGTACAAACCAACGAAACCATACGAGTCTATATCGAAATACTCAACAAGAAAAAAATCAAAGGGGGCGTGGAAAAGACATTTTTGCTCAACGACTCCTACGACAACAAACTTCTAAAAGAGTTCATAGAACCATACATAGCCGACACCCCTTACTACTACATCGCCTTGCTTGACAGGTCGAGCGAACAAGGAGCCATCCCCACTTGCGACAAACAGCAAGCACGACTTTACAAAGACCTAAGCGATTACCAATACCTTTGCATCGACTCGAAATGGCTGTGTTACTCACTTAAAGCCGACATAGCCGCACAACAGAAGTCCTTGGGTGAAATAGGTGTCGATTTCATCTTCTCCCCGTTCGTTTTACTGCGCAACTTCTTCGCCGACAAAGTCCAAAACGAAGCCTCTTTGTACGTATTTTTACAAGAAGACTCCATCACCATCGCGATTTTCAAAGAGGGAAGTCTCATGTTTGGCGACTACATAGACTTGACCCTTCAGCAAGAAGAAGAGAGTCTCGATTTTCAATCTGAATCTATCGAAGAAGAGGTTCAAGAGAGCGGTTTCGACCTAGAAAGCATCGACGAGGGGAACGTTATAGACCTCGATGACGATTTGAGCTTGAATTCCATAGAGGAGATGGACTCGCTCGATGACCTCGAAGACCTCGATAGTCTTGATGACCTCGACGAACTAAGCCCTGAAGATCAACTCGAAAACAACCTCGAAGAGATCGAAAACGAAGAGGAGGAACTCGAAGAAGAAAGCGAATCGGTCGAAAAAAGTTCACGCGATTTTATCTTTTTTTCCCTTATTCAAGACTCGCTTACCCATTTTTACAAAGAACCACGCTACAATAGCGAGTTTATCCAAAACGCGTTTATTGCCGATAGTACAAAAACGGGTAAAGATTTCAAACGCTACCTCGAAGAGGAGCTTTTTCTTAGCGCATACGTTCGAAATATCGAACCCGAACTCGAGGTATGCCAACTTGTAAAAGGGGAGCTTGGATTGTTATGAGATACAGCTATATAAAACCACGCAAAAAAACCCCTTTAAGCGGCGATGCCGTACTAGTGTTGACTTTTTTCTCTATCGCTTTGTTCTTACTGTTTGCGACGTATGGATTTTTTCTTTTTCAAAAATACCGCTTCGAAAAAGATATCCAAGCCATATACGAAGAAAAAACGAAACTTCAGACATCCATAGAGAAAATGAAAAAATCGATAGCGTTCATAGAACAAGAATCGAACCTCGCGAACAAAGTCTATACGACCAACAGCGTGCTCAAAGAAAGTATCGCCAACCTTTTCGACCTCGTACCCGATCGCATAACCCTCTCAAAAGCGAAGATTCTAAAAAACGGTCTGGTTCTTTACGGCGTAACACCGAACAAAGAGATTTACTCCTACATGCTCGAAGCGCCGCTTCGCTCGATATTCGCCAACACCCACACAAGTTTTTATCAACTCGAAAACGGTTGGCTACGTTTTGTCTCTACCAATTACCTTGAAAACGGTTTTGAGGACTATGTCGATGAAAATTAGTTTTCCACGCCATATTCTCTATTTGACGATTTTCACGATACTGATGATCGTATTTTCCATCTGGTTCGCGACGGCGAAGCTTATTCCGATGGGAAAAGAGTACAGAAAAGACCGAATCTCTCTGAAAAAAGAGCGCATAGATTTAAAACGGCATAAAGATTTTCATAAAACGACCCTTGAAACACTCAACCGGACAAAAACGAAAAATCGCCTTATCATCGAGGCGTTCGAAAACAAGTTCGACCCCAACAACTTCAAAAGAAGATTCGGCAAATATTTCATCGAGCTCGCCATCCATAAAACGAACAAACCAAACTCCCATGAATGGTACGACGTTTACGAAGTCAACACCACATCGAAAATCACCTCGCCGAAAAGTTTCTACGATTTTCTCGATGCTCTCAATAAAAGCGAATGGATAGTAGGCGTTACCTTCCCTATAGATTTCTCACGCGAAGGGGAGCTCATCCACTCGAGTTTCAAAATGCAAGTCTATAAAAAAACCAAAGAAAAAGTTATCGAAAAAACGAAAGAGGAAAAGTAGGCTCGCTTGACTTGGTTTTTACAAGCGAAGCGAAATCTTCTACGCTAAAAAGTGCTAAATCCCGCCCTGCCAAATTGGCCAGTTCGTTCGAAAAACCCCGCTTGGAGAAAAAGATAAGCTGTTTTGGGTGTACATCCATCAAGGCACATTTTTCTTGCAGTTTGTTAAGCTCCTTTTTGTTCACTTTATGGTTGGTCCATTTACATTCAGCGACATAAAGATGATGATTTTGCGTCTCTACGAGAATATCCACCTCCACATCGGCATCCCAGTAGCTATCGACACGCTTTAGTATCTCATCGCGCAAGTGGTAATTCAACAATATCCGGCTAAGCTCTTCGAATACCAAACTCGTATAAGCGTACCGTTTACGATCGAACTCCTCCAAAACGTTCTTGTATTCCCCCTTGGCTATCTCTTTTTTGTACGGATAGACAAAATAGAACCAAAACCGCAAAAACGGATACACTATCAAAAACTTGTCCGATATTCTGTGCTTGGCTTCCTCCTTGGAAAGTTTAGGCTTTATCTCCCGCTTGTCCTGCTCTCTGGAATACTCTATCTTGACCAGACCGTTTCGCTGCAAAAGGTTCAAAGCTATTCCGCCGTTTACGTTGTTAAGATGCGCTTTTTTAAACGAAGAGAAAATCCTTCGATCCCCTTTGGATAAAGAACGAAGCAGTCTCAAAGCGTTTTGGTCACCGCTGACGAGTTTTTCTATACCTGTTTCGATTTCCTCGTAATGTTTGAAAATATACTCGATTATCAACCAATGAAGATGTTTCGAAGTGTCTATCTCGACATCGAGACCACCGAATATCGAAAAAAGCTCGACGGTACTCTCCATGTCCGATGGATAATTTCTATAGTAAAAAGAGCGAAATTGTTCTAAAAGCAGCATCTATCTCACTTGAGTATTCGTTTTCGATATTTTATCATATTACTACTCAAACTCGCTTCCCCATTTCAAAATACCAAGACCGTATTTCTCTCTGGCTTTAAACGCGGACTCGCTCAAACTCCGTTTTTTCTTCTCTTGTTCGAACGTCGTTATGTCAAGTTCACGTCTTGTTTGCTTGGTAAATCCTCCACAATGAATGCTTATGCGCACTACGTGTAACCTTTTATAGATATCCGCCTTATGAAACATTCGTACACATAAATCATCGAAAAACTGTTCGCTAAAGAGCACTCTACTGGAGTGATTCACCGCAGATTTTTGCCGCATCTCATAACGCAAAGAAAGATGATAGTTTGTCGGCATAACCCCAAGTTTCATCACTCCAAACGCCAAATGGCGTGCTAGAACATGCACGCGACGCACAAGCTCCGCTCTATCGTAAAGCGGGTCTATAGTTCTGCTTATCCCTATCGATTTTCTCTCCTTTTTCATTTTGAGTTCTTCATCGCTTTGCGCACTTACGCGTCTATAAAGCTCTTTGGCATACGCTCCAAGCGACTCTACACGCTCTTTTCTGTTTAAAAGCTCTCCAAGCGTATATATAGCACTTCGATGTAGTTTTTTACGCATACTTCTACCGATACCGGGAAAATCTTCTATGGGGATATCTTGCAAAAAAGCTTGCGTTTCTTGCGGCATCACAGCTTTGGAACCAAACGGTTTCGCTTTGGAAGTAGCAAGCTTGGCGATAAATTTGGTCTTCCCAGCCCCTATCGAAACCGGCAAACCGAGTTCCCGTTTGATTCTATGTCGTAAAATATCCATAAACTCCAACACTTCGCTATTAGGTATCCAACCGCCAAGATCGCCGTAAAACTCGTCAATGCTCGCTTGCTCCACAATGGGGATGTTTTTAGAAAGAAAAAGGTCCAGTCGGTGAGATAGAGTTTGAAACAACGTCATATTCGGCGCTTTTACAATGAGCTGTGGACACAATCGCAAAGCTTCTGCGATGCGCATACCCGTTTTTATACCATACGCTCTGGCCTCGTAGCTTGATGTCGTGAGTATCCCCCTTATCCTACCCTGCTCATCTATAAAATTATCCAAATCGTCATCCCGTTTTTCGTAATCTTTATAAAAAGTCGGCACGAAACTTCCACTGTTTTGGAAATCGACAACTTGCGAATTGTTATCACTACCGAATATTTTCGTATCGCTCCTCCCTCCTATGGCAACAGGTTTCCCCTCCAACGAAGGTTCTAGAGTCCTTATAGCCGAAACGAAAAAAGAGTCGATATCTATATGTATCTTCATAAAGAGCATCTTACAGCAAAAAGCTATAAAGGGCTAATTTTATGACAAATCGCCACGAAAGGCTTTCCCATCATTTGCAAAAATAAAACCAAATGTATATGACGTTTTATAAATGAAATTCTTTTCATTTTATAATATGAAATTTATTTGAATGTTACGAATAGTTATTTTATTCTGTTTTTTTCTACACGATTACTATCATTCAGTTTACATTAAGTGGGGGGGGGTAAAATGGGAGGGAAAGATAAAAAAAGGAATGTTTATGAGAAAATCTTCGTTGATAATTTCAAGTGTGGCGGTTGCAGTTTTGATATTTGCAGGTTGTGGCGGAGGCGATAATAGCGAGAACACAACAAAAACTGGGACTAGCTATTACGTCGATTCAGGAATAGAAGGTGTGCACTACACTTGTGGTTCACAAACTGGCATAACCGGAAAAGAAGGAAAATTCATTTTCGAAAAAGGCCAAAACTGTTCTTTCTCTATAGCAGGGATCACACTCAGAACTGTTGAGGCGGATCAACTCGCCGATGGAAAAAAAATACTTGAAAACGATATAGAAGTCGCGCGCTTCTTACAATCGGTCGATACGGACGGCAACCCCGACAACGGTATCCAAATCAGTCCTGAAGTACTCGAAGTCTTGAACGAAGCGTTACAGGAGTATAAAAGCGGGAATGAAAAAACAATAAAAGATGTGGTCAAAGACGATACGGTTTTGGAAAACGTCGTCTCGACTGTCGAAGATAAAGTTGAAGATTTTCAAGGTAAAGTGGTCAATGAAGAACAAGCAAAAGAGCATCTTGAAAAAACTCAAACAAAAATAACAAAAGAGTTGTTGGCTGGAAAGACATTTTATATAGTAGAAGAGGATAAAGGTGAGTTATGGATGACTCAAGTTGTTGTATCAGAAGACGGCAAATACTGGAATTATCAAGATATAAAGGGGCTACAAACTGAGCACCCATCATCCGGGAAGGAGTCTATAGATATATCGGGCGATACTTTGATCATTCATCATCCAGAAGAAGAGAATCCAGATCCATATACGGTTGAAGAAGAGGATGGATATATAAAACTTATCAACAAAAACGATAACTCTGTATTAAGATTTTATATCGACAAAACGAAAGCGGAAGAGTATTACAATCAGCTTGCCGGATCGAGTGGAAGCGATTCAGATGGAAACAGCAACGATACTCTTGATGGCTTGAAATTCAACAAATCTTGGCTAAAGCAGCACACCTTGTATGATGTTTTTCCTGACGATGGGAAGTGGGAGATTTCAAAATTGACTTTTGACGATACCTATATGTGGAGTGATGAATACAAATTCACCTACACTATTACCGATGATGGTTACATCAAGGGTAAAAAGCCTAAAGAGTGGAACGAAGGAGATGGAGATTTCTATGTAGCGATATCAGAGATAGACGATACCGTTATAAAAGTTTGCTGGAGAAAATCCATAGACGCCGTTCAAAGATGCAAAGAAAAGGGTGAATTTGATGAGTATCTCTTTTTAGATTCTAATGAAGCCAAAGAGTTTAGAGACAGTAAGAACAAATAAAAGAGGGAGATAATGAAAGTTTATTGAAATTTAGCGCGCCAATTCCAAAAAGAAGTGCAATTTTGAAGAAAGTCGATTAAAGGGTTAACCAAGCAAGTTGGTGCACTCTTTTATCGAGTAAAAAAAAGAGCATGAAATAGAGGCCATGACACAACAGCAACATCTTACAGCGAATAAAAAGTCATATAGCTAACCAAGCCAGTCAATCAATTTGAGTTTTAGAACTCTTCTAAAATGTTCCTGCTTGTTCGACACAAGCTCTTGATCGTTCGCTATAGCGATTGATGCGATCATCACTTACAATACCAAAGATTTCAAAGATGCCGAGTTGGTATTTGAGCATACTATTACTACACCGGAAGATTTCATAAGGAGATTCTCATGAGCACGATTACACTACGACTACCAGATTCGAAGCACGAACGCCTCAAACAGTATGCAAAACAGCAGGGGATCAGCCTCAACAAACTTTTCGATGAACTTGCGACAGTAGCACTTGCGCAGTTCGATGCAAAAACACGCTTCACTCTGATGGCAGACAAAGGAGATGCAAAGCGAGGGATGGAGCTTTTGGATAAGCTGGATAATGGTTTAAAACCGTAACATAGCTAAAACAAAAGTGGATAACAGCAAAGATTCGAGAAAATTATCGTTGTCACTTTCCCGCAATTTTCACTATTCATTTTTCATTATCAAAACACAACTCACTGTCCGGCGCGCACGCAACGCACAAGATTGCTGCTGGACTTAAGGTCCCAGTTGTCGCCGCCATAGCCGAAGTGGACATCCCACGCGTAGTCCTCATAGTCCACTGATCCGGCTACACTTATTAGGACACAGAAATGATAAAATTTCTGTAGAAAAATAAGAGAGGAAAAGAAGATGGCAGGATATGGAAGAAGATACACTCAAGAGTTCAAAGATTCAACTATTCAGTTG
>JALWGC010000017.1 GCA_027038835.1 Helicobacteraceae bacterium
ATAAGGTTAACTGGGTGTATTTCATGCAACTCTCTTTTGTTTTGGTCGATAAAAGAGTACACTAATTTCGCTCAGTTAACCCTTTAATCGACTTTCTTAAAAATTGCACTTGTTTTTAGAATTGGCGCGTATTTGCACTTTCGTTTTGGTCGATAAAAGAGTACACTAATTTCGCTCAGTTAACCCTTTAATCGACTTTCTTGAAAATTGCACTTATTTTAGAATTGGCGCTCTAAAAAGACGATAGAAGAAAAATTCATGCGGCGTACTTCGTGCCACATGAATAGGCGTAGAGTTTAGTTTTTGTTCTGTACTTGGGCGTGTACGTCCATTTGTGGGTAAGGGATGGAGATACCTTTTTCATCGAAAGTCAGTTTCACTTTCTCGAGCATATCGAAATAAACATCCCAGTAATCTTCCGTTTTCGTCCAAGCGCGCACGACGAAGTTCACACTCGAGTCGGCAAGCTCGCTAACGGCTACGAACGGTGCCGGCTCTTTTAGGATTCTTTCATCGGCGTTGACGATGTCGATAAGCGTCTCTTTTGCCAGTTTCAAGTCGTCGTCATACCCGATGCCGAATACATGATCCACCCTTCTTTGCTCTCTTTTTGAAAAGTTGGTGATGTTTCCGCCGATAATCGATGAGTTTGGAACGATGACGATACGTTTATCGACAGGTGTTATGATGGTGGAAAAAAGATTGATTTCCGTAACTTCCCCCATGACACCTGCGGCTTCGATGACGTCTCCAACTTTAAACGGACGAAAGAGGATAATAAGCACCGCCGCACCGATATTGGAAAACGAGCCTTGAAGCGCCATACCGATAGCCAAAGTCGCCGCACCGAATACCGCAACGAACGAAGTGGTGTTGACACCGAGCTGGTTGAGTGCCGCGATGATGACGATAAGCATCAAAGCGAAGTAGATGATACTTTCGCTAAACGTTACGAGTGTTGCATCCACATTCGATTTGAGCATCATCTTTTTGACTATAGCCGTGATTTTGGCTACAAGCCATTTTCCTACCAAAAATATAGCGATGGCAAGCAAAATATTGATGCTGTATTTCGTTGCGTACATCGTCACCATATCGACCGTAGAGGGGCTGAAAATATTCGACATATCCATTGATTCTCCTTAAAGACTGCTTCAGTCCATTGATAAAGTTATGTGATTTTATCAAAAAACGGTAAATTGTCGCTTCTACTTGTATGTAATGACGAAACATTCACAAAAAAGTTCGCCTGAGTAACACAACACAAGACTACTCCACCTCTACCGATTTGTAACTTTTCTTTATATCGCCGTCGTCGCTATCTAAGTGTACAACCTCGCCCTCGAAATTATCTTGGGTATAGAGCTTGATGGAAAAACCTTTTGGAAGCTTTATCGAAGCGATATTTTCGATTCCGCTCGCTTTTAGCATCTTGAATGTATATCGCCCTTTTGTCAAAAGCGCATATGCTCCTTTGTAGTTTTTCTTCGGATAAAGCTGCACCGAGTCATCCAAGACGAAATTTTGCATCAAGACGATGGAGTTCCATATAGAAAGCGAACTCGCGACCGTCGCTTCGGACATAGCCCATCCGCCGTCGGTTCCTTTTGCAACCGGGACACCATTTACTCTACTTACCGAAAGCCCCATATGTCTGCCTAGCGTATGGGGAGAGGACCAACCGTAGTTCATAAAATCGTCACCTACCCCTTGCATCAGCGAAACACCGTAAGGGTTCGCACCCCAGTACCATTCAAGCGCTCTTAACGAAAGTTCGAGCCCTCTTGCGAACTCTTTTGGAAAATGTTTGTAAAGCTGTGTCGATGCCGCCATGAACTCCCAAATGCGCCAAGCATCCACACCGTCTGAAGTTAGACGTCTTTTGCTGTAGTTGCCAAACGGCCCTCCGATAAGCGTATCTGCGACTACATACTCGTCGTAGTAGGTTTTTGCGAGCTTTTTGATGTAGTCTTTGGTTTCTTGCGAAGCATCGTCGTAGTATCTCAGCATCGCCAAAAGTGCATAAACGGCGTTGGTGCTGTATTGACCTGCAAATGCGGCAGGCGGGTCTTTGCGCATCCAACCGTTGTAGGCGAAATGCCCCGATAAAATCTCCTCTTCGACGGCGTTTTTGTACTGCGAATCTTTTGTCGCCATATAAAGATTCACCGCCAACATCAAATACGCTTCACGCCACATAGTTCGCTGATTCCCTACGTACCCTTTAAGTTTACTACCGTCATACATGATTCCCTCGTTTGGAACAGCCCAGCTTTCAGGCGTATCTTTCGCCGTTTGCATATAATTCCACGTTTTATCAAGCGCGTTTTTCACTTTTTGCGCCAACGGTGCGTTTCGTTGTTGCAAAATCGGCAAGACCGCCGCAAGCCCCATCCCCAAAGCGGCTGTCGTACCGCTCCAATGCTGCTTGTCCATATATCCCATTCGCCATTGTCCATCACTCTCTTGCCGTTTCAACATCGCAACGACACCGTAAAGTATCTCGTCGTATATCTTGTCATGTAGCGCGACATCTTTCGTGTTACGATACAGCCTCGCGAGTTCATCGAGCATCTGCCCGTCATGCGCGTAGTTGTGTGCGAAAGTGTCGGTATCGTCCCATCCTCCATCCAAGCAATCCGCCGCTTCTTCATGTGTTGCGACTTCGGGAAGATTTTCGTATGTTTCGTTGTTTTCGTTGTCATCCCAGATATCACGCCACATCCAGTGGGGAAAAGTGTTGCGGTTGTAGGGAGAATCCTCTTTGCTCAGTTTCCAATCCCAATGCGACAAAGAACTAAGCCATTCGTACGCTCGTGGCCACCAGCTTGTAAGCCTGCCCCACTGCGTTACAAATCCGAAATCAGGATCGAATATCTCCTCCAAAGAGAAACTATCGCTTCCGTATTGGCGTAGCGGATGCAACAATGCATCTTTTTTGATGAAGATATCCGCTTCGAGCCCATCACACACCAGTTTGTAGTGTCCCTCTTTTCTAAGCGGCTCGATATTGAGATTGAGTACGTAGTAGGTATGATCGCTCCAGTATTTTCCCCATACAATCGCCTTGGCTTCAAAAAGGGTATCGCCCTCAAGATTTTTCACACTATATGTAGGTAGCTCGTTTAGAGGTTCTTTGCACCCTAAAAGCGCTATTTTGTTCGACCTTGGCAACCAACCGGTTTGGGGCAATGCAAGCACTCTATCCGGTATGTGCGTTCGTGTCGGGTCGATACGCCAAAGATACCTTCTGTCGTTTTTTGGAGGCTCTTTCAATGCGACGGTGGTAGGGTACGACTGGTTCTTGTCCAGATCGAATCCTCTGTTTGGCTGACGGAGATTGAGCTCTTTTTTGGGGTCTATGTTGTCATAAAGATACTCCCCCGTGGCTTTGTTGCGGATATAGAAAAAGCCGTAATTGCTCCCATCGGCTCTCACGTGGGGAACGAACTCCCACAACTGCCTATTTTCTTCGTTCGCATCGAGCGCCAAAGGTTCATCGGTTTTAGGCGGAGCGCTGAAGTAGTGCCCAAAAGCCGAAGCGATTTTGTAGTAGGTTTTGTTCCCCTCTACGACGGGAGTAAGATGAAGCTGATGGGTGTTTTGGTTGTACCACGCCCCAAGTTCGACCGGGGTGTCGAGATACTGTTTGAGCATCTCTCCGTTGAACTGCCCTTGGATATGGTAGATCGTATTTGGAGTATAGACGAATGGTTTTGGTTGTCTCGTTTCGGTGGTGGTGTTCGAGTCGTTTGAAGTATCGTTGCCCTCTTTGGTTGTCTGAGTGGTATTGTCTTCTTTGTCTGTGGGAAGATGCTGTTTGGCTCCTTCGTTCGAAGTAGCATCGAAACTCGTCTGGGAGCCGCCGCCACCACATCCGCTCAATCCCAAGAGAATAATCACAACTACACAATAGATCGTTTTTTTCATACATCACTCACTTCTCTAATAGAGCCACCTCCCATTTAATATATAATAACTAAACGGAAAATAACTTATAACGAAAGTATACAATAAAATAAAAAAAATCGATAGTTTTATATATTTTTCCCCTTTTTCGAAAAAACCGGCGACTATACCGTAGAAAGTTCCCAAAAAAAGAGCGATATAGAGAAAATAACCGACATAGTCGTAGTCGCTTTGGAGCATACAAAACGGACAATGGTGTGTCGGTAACTCGTAGATATAAGTACCGAAATACCCTATGAGGCTAAGCAATGCCGTAAGCAGTGTCAACGCACTCAAAACGGAGTAAACTCGATTCCACTTCAAAATATACGCAACAAGCGACAAAACGACAACCAGATAGAAGCTACCGTACTGAAAACCGTTTGGCAACGTCAGATAAGACGAAAGTAAACTTTGCGAAGATGTCGAAAAAACACTCGAGCAACAACTCACCAAACTTTGTGGATCGATATCGAAAAAGTACAGATACTCCAACACCACTTCCGCAAGAAAAAAAACATAGATTAAAAGGAAAAAAAACGACTTGAGCTTCGCATAAGGCAAATAAGGGTTTTTATAATCGACACCGTTTAACACTATCCAAAAACCAAAAAGGTACAGATTGAGCAGTTTGAGCACTATCAAATAGATACCGTAACTCGAAGCATCTACGACCCCAACTGCACACATAGCACCGTTTATAAGCGAAGCGAGATGATCCAGCGTATAGACGAAGTACAAAAAAAGCGCCATTTTCATTCCAAGTACATACTTCGTAACGGTAGAGACGAGATAAAGCCTCTTTTGTAACCTAAACTGCACTTCGTCGCTTTTGGAAAAGTCCCATCTTCGTACAACGTCCAAAGCGATGACAAAAGCGACACTCATAAAAACGGCAAAAAGGGTATCGAGTGTTAGAAGAACCACGATGCCAGGGGTTAGCACACCGCTCCTCCGTTTACCTCATACACCCTATCGACAAAATCTAGATCGAAAAAAAGCGGGTCATGGGTTGCGACGACAACCGTTTTTTTGTCGTTTTTCAGGCGTTGCAAAATCGTTATGAACTCGTTGGCAAGTGTAGCGTCAAGGTTGGCTGTCGGTTCGTCCGCCAAGATGATTTTTGGATCATTTATGAGTGCTCTGGCAATGGCGACACGTTGCTGTTCACCGCCTGAGAGCGACTTGGCGGGCAAATCTTTTTTCGACTCTATGTGGAACTCTTCTAACACTTTTTCTATGCGCCTTTGTACTTCGTTTCTATCAAGACCGAGGGGAACAAGAGGTGCAAGAAGGTTTTCATAGACACTAAGATGCTCAAAAAGGTTGTAACGCTGAAAGATAAATCCGATATTTCTCAGACGAAACGCACTGGCAAAATCATCGCTCATTTTCACTATCTCTTCGTTATCGACGAGAATTTTCCCTTTTGTCGGTTTCGACAAGGAGGCTATGAGGGACAAAATAGTACTTTTTCCGCTTCCGCTTCTTCCTTTTAAAACCGCCAGTTCCCCCTTCGCAACGCTAAAAGAGACCTCACTCAAAGCGTTTATTTCCCCTTTTGGAGTAAAAAACGTTTTCGTTACATCGAAAAACTCTATCATCGAAGCACCTCATCGACATCTTTGACCGCCGCTCGCCAAGCAGGAACAATAACCGCGAACAGATAAAACGGTACACTCATCAAAAAGATGAACAAATACTCCCTAAGCTCCACATGATAGCTAAACTCCAACTGTGGTCTAAGCGGAAAACTGCCGCTAAATATTTCACTCATCAGCGGCGCACCCAAAACGAACACATATACAAGCGAAAGCACTATTCCTAAAAAAAACGCTCCACTTGCGACAATGAAACTTTCGATGAACTTCTCTTTGACGATGTCTTGGATACTCCACCCTATCGCTTTGAGAATAGCGACCTCTTTTTTCTCCGCACTACTAAGCGAAGCGAGTCTGTCGCTGACAATCATGAAAAACGTAAACGCCGCCACCAAAAACAGCACGAAGAAAAAACCGCTTTTATAATCGAACATCGATTCGTAGCGGCTTATAAGCTCCGTTTTCGTTACCGCTCGTAAGGTCGGGTCGATTTGAGGGATTTTCAGCGCGATACTTCGCACCTCGTCCGGATTTGGAATAAAAAGCGCGATATCGCTGGCGTAGTTTCGTTTCATCCCAAAAAGCTCCCGCGCGTTTTGCGCACTCATCAAAATCACGTCGTTGGAGAACAAGGCGCTTTTGGAATCGAACTCCCCTACTATATCCAACTTTTTCACTTTTCCATCGGGTAACAAAAAGTTACAGTACTTCGTGTAGTAGTTTTTTTCCAAAAACTGCTTCACTCCGCTTCCAACCACAATCCCTTTTGCAAGTCGTTTCCCATAAAGCTTGGAAACCTTTTGCAACTCTTGGGTATAGTCGTAATCGATCCCGTCCAAAGCGATAACAGCAAAATCGACAGAACCTTTTTGAAACCGATAAAGCCCCCAAATACGCGGCAATGCCCTTTGCACCCCTTTTATCTCTATCAGTTTGTAAACGGTATCGATGTCGATATCTCGCAACCTCTGCCCTATACGTTTTTGAACGATGATTTCAGGCATACTCTTCGCGGCGTTTACAACCTCATAGCGTAGCGAAGTGTCGATAAAAACGACACTTGCAACAAGAAAAACGAGCGTACTCAACATAAAAAAGATAAACAGATTCTTTTTTTTGGCGATAAACAAAGAGGAAATAGCGAAATCGAAAAGGTATCTATTCATCATCTACCCTATAGACAAAATCGCTTTTGTTATGTAGCGGCAACACGGGGTCGTCGTACAGCTCTTGAGGCGTAACGAGCGAATGAAAGCGCACACCCAAAACGTTGCTATAAAACGCCGGGTCGCTAAAAGTGCTAAAACGCACGAACTCTTTTTCCTGCTTCGAAACACTATCCGTGCGCAAAGACAAAAACACTACCAATGCGCAAAAAACCGCAACGAGCGCCCCGTACAACCGTAATACGCCTGCCGTTTTACTCATCGAGCGCCTCTACCGTGCGTAAATTCAAATCTTCAAGTCGCACTATCTTCTCCCCATTGTGCTCTTGCATAAAACTTTTGGCATCCGCTTCGCTTGAAAAAGGTATGAGTTCATCCCCCATCGGTCCGTAAATATCGCTTCCAAGAACGAAAAAAGCGGTTTTGAGATTGAAAAGTTTTTTACTGTAGTAGTCTTGAGCGTAAAGCGTTTGTATCTCCTTTTTATGAGCGAAGTAGTATTTGAGCATATCTTTGACACCGTCGAAGTAGAGCTTTTTGCCGTTTTTCTCTATCGCCATTGTAGCCCATTTTGGATACTTGTAAACAAACATACCGCAAACGGGGCATTTGTCCTTTTTCGTATAACCAAGAGAGATACGCTCTTTTTTTTGCTGCTTCACGCCGTCCCACAGATAGTACGCAAGCGCTACATTGTAGCGCTCTTCACTCAGGTTGCAAGTTTTTTCTATATGTTCATAAAGCGCTTGGAGTGTCGAAAAATCTTCGGCTTTGAGGTTTGAACACAATCTATGGTGGATTTTCTCTCCAAGCGGATAAAGATACTTCACTTTTTGTGTTTTGGAAAAATGGGAAAGCGCGAAAAGTGAAGCGCTCAAAATAAAAATCAAAATAATTTTTTGCATAATGAATAATATAAAAAAAATATTACAATAGCGTTACATTACACAAAAAACACTCTACTTACACGTTACGCTCTTCTTAGCAACATAAGCCGTCGAATGAAAAGTACCAGTAATGAAAGCGCGAAAATCTTGAAATCGATCTCGCTGGCGGCATGAAGATTCGCGAAGGTATCGCTGCGCGTGGCTTCCGCACCCGCGCTTTGCATCTGTAAAATACGGGGAATATACACCGAAGCGTACATCAAACCGGAAAAAATCGCAAACGACGCACTGACAAACACTATCTTGTCCCGCTCACCCGTTTCGTACATGAACGCTTCGTAAATCGCTATGTAAGTGATGCAAAAATACGCCACGTAACCAAAACGGCGAAAAATCTCCCCCATGATGATTCCCATGTTGTAATGGTCAAGCATCATCCCAACCGTATAAGCGTCACTGTGGAAGATAACCGGAGCGACGATAGCGCCAAGCGTCATTACCGCGCCAAACGTCGCGGACAGTACTATCAAGTACCCAAAATCGAAATATATGTTTCTCTTTAGCATTTTAGTGTAAATCCTCTGTCAAACCCTGCATAGTCTTTGTAAAACCGCAACGACTCGTAGTTCTTGTTTTTTAGATAGGTTTGAATTATAGCTTTTTGGTCATAACCTATCTCACAACTAAAAAAGTTAATACCGCGACTTAATGTCAAATTTATAAGCTCGCGTACCATCTCATCACCGACTTCCCCTCCAAAAAGAGCGTTTTGGGGCTCGTAGGAGAGGTTGCTCTCCAGCACCACGCCGTTTTGGATATAAGGGGGATTGGAAACAAGATAGTCTATCTTTTCACTTACATTCTCAAGCATATCGCTATGGCGCAAAGCTATGCGATCTTCTAGATTGTGCAAAGCGAGATTTTTTCTCGCGACACGCAGCGCTTCTTTGGAGATGTCCACAGCGATAAAACGCGCTTTTGGCAGATGTTTGGCAAGCATAATGGAGATTATGCCGCTTCCGACTCCAACTTCACAGAAAGTACCGCTAAAATCGTCTGTGACCTCTTTGAGAACCGCATCGACCAACAGTTCGGTTTCAGGACGGGGGATGAGCGCTCCTTGGTCTATGTAGAACTCTTCACCGTAAAAATCGACTTTGTTGGTTATGTACTCAAGCGGTTCGTTTTCCATTCTTCTAAGGAGTGCTGCTTTGAGCCACGCGTCCTCTTGTACCATAGCGTTTTGATTGGTCAGCAAGTGGAGCTCGTCGCACCGTAAATGGTGCATCAAAAGCAGTTGCGCTTCGCGCGCCGCGTTTGGAACGAGCGGGAGCAAAGAGCGCGCAAGAAATCGTTGCCACTCTTTTAAAGTTCTTTTAGTTCGTCGCTCCAAGGTGAAGCACTCCCCTCTTTTTCGATGTAGCCGATTTGGACATCGAGCTTTTTCAACCGCTCGATTATCGGCGGATGGGTATAGTGGAAAAATATATAAAGCGGATGGGAAAGCGGGAAACTCTTGTTCTCTTGTACCAGCTTTTTCAATGCGCTCGCCAAATAAAGATTCCCCGTCGCACCGCCAAGCTCGCTTCCGGTTCTATCGGCTTCAAATTCGTTATGGCGACTCACCAACCCCATAATAGGCATCATCACAAATCCTAAAACCGGCATGAAAAGCAAAAAGAGTATCATCGTTACTGCGGGCATAGCAGGCACTCCCATCTCCAAATACAAGTCTTCGGGTATATTGCCAAAAACCGCGAACATCACAAACATCATCACCCCCATCAAAGCTATGTTTTTGTAGATGTCCCCATGGGCGAAATGACCGAGTTCATGCCCCAAAACCGCCAAAAGCTCTTTTTTGTTGAGTTTCTCTATGAGGGTATCGAAAAGCACAACCCGTTTCGTTTTACCCAGTCCTCCAAAATAGGCATTCAAGCGATTATCCCGCTTGCTCGCATCGCTTACGTAGATGCCGCTGTTGGTAAAACCGGTCTTTTCCATCAACGCTTCGATGCTCTCTTTGAGCTCCCCGTCCTCAAGAGGGGTAAGCTTGTCGAAAAAAAGCGCTCTAAACGTTGGGAAAAGCATATTGACAAGAATAATGACGCCAAAAACGAACAAGAAGCTCCACAGCCACCAAAGTTCGAAACTCACCATTATCTCATACACTCCCCACACGACAAGCGAAGCGAAAACAACACTCAAAACAAACGTTACGAGTTTGTCTTTTATATACTGTTTCAAACTCGATTGACTAAATCCGAACTCCTTGTCCAAAACCATCTTTTCGTAATAATCAAACGGCAAATCGATAAGCGCACTAATGACGATAAAACCAACGACCATAGCGACGTTGGTAAGTGCTTGGGAAGAAAAGACGACGTATTCGCTTAGCCATCGTATCCCATACCCTATCCAAAAGATAAAGACGATATAGTTGACGATGGTCGAAGCGATGGAGATTCGCTCCTTTTTGACCGTGTAGCTTCCCGCTTTGAGAAAATCCGCCGCTTTGAGCAGTACGGGAGTTTGAAATTTCATCTGTGCTACGTACCCTATCTGCATCACGCTCACATAAACGCTAAGCGCTACGTAGATAGTGTAGATAGCCACAAGTGTCGTTACCATAGTGTTTTCCTTACTTCAGAGGTATTTTTGCAACCTTGTCGGTTGTGTGGATGGCATCGCTTGGCTCTCCATAAAACGCATTTACACCCATATAGATACCCCCAAGCACCAATCCCGAAAGCACGACCGCCCATACGGTTTTCTTTTTCTCCCCTTTGAGCGTATCGTAGTCGCTGATGTTTTGCAATGTCGGTTCCATTTGTTATCCTTTTTTTATGGAAGTATATCCCTCTTTTTACACAAACAGGCTATAGATCTTTTTTAAGCTGACGAATTAAGAATACTTTATGATTAATTTCTTCGTCATTTCGGGATCGTTATCTCCACTTTCATATCGACAAACTTGGTGTTCTTGTTTGTATTTTGCGCAACCTCTTTTCGCACAATCCTTTTAGGGTCTATCTTCTTCTGAGTTATGAGGTAGTTTTTGACACTCTCGTATCTGCTCAAAGCGAGTTTTTCCATGCTCCCCTCAGGGAGTTTTTGCTGTTTGATGTCGCTTATGAGGAGGATTTTTCTATAATTGAGCGCAAAAAGAGTTTTTTGCTCGTATTTTTTCTCCAGCCTTTGGCGTAAACGTGCAAGTTCCTCTACAGAATGGGTTTTTAAAAACTCCCCTTCTAAAAGTTCCACACTCAAAGAGTTTTGCAAATCTTGGTCGCTTTTTGCTTGACTCTCTTTGAGTAGTTTATGTACAAGCAGTTGTTTTTTCAACGCTCTGCTGTCGCGTTTTTTGTCGTATGTCGGTACGAACGCAAAAGCGATTTTAGGTCTTTTTGCTGCGATTTTTGCAAGTTTGTCGAGTTTTTCAAGCTCGGAAGGGAGCAACTTGGCACTACCGTACTCGAACTCCATATACTCAAGCTCTTGGGTGTCTATGCCAAGAGCGGAACCTATAAATTTAAACGGAGCGGCAACCGCCTTGACAATCAAGTTTCCAAGTGCTTTGAGCACCACTTTGCCGTATTTGAAATCGGGGGCATCGACATTCCCCTCTACCGGAAGCTCGATATCTATCACGCCCTCACTATCTTCTAAAAGTGCAATGGCAAGTCCAAGGGGAAGATGGGTAACGTTCTCGTCTTCTATCTCTTCTCCAAGTTGAACGTTTTTTAGAACCAAAGCGTTTTGCCCAACCATTTTGGAGTGTTCTATCTTGTACTGCAAATCGACAAAAAGTTTTCCCTGTTTGATTTTGTATCCCGCGAACTGCGCCGTATAACCGCTTAGGGCCTCCAAATCGAGGTTTCGAAAATTCATCGCTATATCGGTATATTCTTTTGGTTTGGAACTTTGGACGTTACCTTGAAGTTTCATAGAACCGTAGCGGTCCACAACCCCTTTGATATCGGCGTAGCTTATCTCTCTTGGGTCGCTCGAAATGGCGTAGATGCCCCCTTGGAGTTCATGTATCTCGGTTTTAAACGGTATCGGCAGAGAATAATCGGCGAACAAAGCGTTGGAGTTTTTTATATCTATCATCGCTATTTGGTACGCAAACGGTTTTTTCTCGCTCCGTGCTTTTTCTTGTTTTGCGTGTTTTTTCTTTTGTTGCGCTTTGAGAACTTTAGTAAAATTCAGCGTTTTGTTTCGGTCGATGAACGCATCTACATACAATCCATCCACATCCACTTTGTTCACGTAAGCACGATTTTGCGGAGCTTGAACAACAAAATCGTTCACTTTCATATCCGCTATTTGGAAAATATGCAGCCCATCGCTATTTCGCGCCAAAGCGAACTCTTTAAGTTCCGCATCCCCTGCAACTTGCAACTCTTTTTTTCTTTGATCGAACGTTATGTCGGTTTGAAAGCATAAAGCCCCCTCTTTGAGTACAAGATAGCTCAACTCTTCAAGATAGCTAGAAAAACCCTCAAGCGGCAAATCGGCGGCGTCGAGTTTGGCATCGAGTTTCAAAGGGGAGTGCCATACTTGCGCTTTGGCATCAAAACGCCCCTTTTTGTTGATACGCATCGCCGAGTTCACGCTAAATCGACTCCCTTTTTTCGTATCGAAACCCTTTATCTTTATTTGTATCTGTTCAAGCGCTAATTGCGCACTTTTTTTTGGAACTTCGTCTTTGAGATAGACACCCCCTTTTTCAAGCTCCACATCGTTCAAAACGACTCGCCACGGTTTGGAGTTCGCTTTCTTTGGGGATTTATTCGAAGTCAAAAAAGAGGTTTTTAGATACTCTTGCCAGTCTATCTCCCCTTTTGGGTTTCTTTTGGCTTTTAGCTGCATCCCTTCAAATTTCACTTTCGCAATATCGACTCGGTTAAAAAACGGTTCTACATGAGTGTTTAAAATCTGGAACTTTTTTAGAGTGAAGAGGTCTTTGGTTCCGTTTTTGGGTTTTATACGAAGATTTTTCAACTCGATATTTTCAAACCGAAGAGAATTTTTTCGTAAATCGTTCTCATCGTACGAAAAACCACCGTTTACGGACACCCTTCCATCGGCGACCTCAAGATTGAGCGCATCGCGAACATAGCGCCACTCTTCGTAAAGTTGATTCGCCGCTATGGTGAAATCACCTTGTGTTTTCAAAGGGAAAAAAGAATCGAATCGAGTATTGAGTTCGATATGCCCATCGATACCGAATCTAGCGTAAAACGCAGCTTTTCCCGCTTCTTTCTTTGCATATGTATCTATACCCAAAAGATTGAAAAAAATGGATGAGAAAGTTATCGTATATGGTTTTATACGGGTATCGTCCACAAATACCGCTTTGGCGTCTTCGATTTTGAATTCTTCAATGCAAATACGCGCCAAAGCCGTTTTTTCTTTCTTTTTCGTTTTTGGTTTTTGCGATTGGTTCTTTACAAGTTCCAAGATGTTGAACGAGCCGTTTTTATTGCGCTTTATATAGATGTAGGGATTTTGCAGTAAAAATCGGTATATGTCGATTTTGCCAAAAAGCAACGAAGTGGGATCGACGTTCAAAACGAGCTTGGTAAACGCCGCGACGGTTCGGTTCGTCGTGTTTTGGGTCAGCTTTACGCCATCTAACGTCAGCTCAAAAGCGAAGGGGTTGAAAGAAACATCCTCGATACTTAGCTTCCCATCGAGATTTTGTTGCAAAATTTTCGGCAACTCCGTCTTCAAAACAGGCGGCAACACCACTGCGCCGACAATCGCGTAAACGACTATCGCCCATCCAAAAATCTTCAGCGCCCGTTTCATCATCTCAACCTTCCCTTAGCGCCTCCGCTATAAGTTCTATAGGGTTTTTGAACACGACGTCCACATCGGCATTGTGCATCGAGTTGTTTATCTGCATACGACACGCACTACATTCCGCACTCACTATATCCGCACCGCTTTGTCGTATCATCGCCGCTTTTGGCTCTCCTGCGGCTTTTGCGAAATGGTATTTTTCGGTTTGCATCGTAACACCGCCAAAACCGCAACATCTGTTTGGATCGCTCATCTCTTTGATGACGTAGTTTTGTTTTACGAGTTCTCTTGGTTCTTTGTAGATACCTTGCATTTTTCGCGCATGACACGGGTCGTGGTACGTTACGCTAAATTCACTTTTGCCTTTGCTTGCAAGGAGCTGTTTGAGGTGAGTGTGATGCTCCAACCACTCCGTCGCCATAAAGATTTTATCTTGGAGTGCCACGGCTCTTTCTCGCCACTTTGGCTGGTCGTGAAAATAGTGCTCGTAATCGATCTTGAGCATTGCGCTACAAGTCGCTTCGGGAACGATGATCGCTTCAAGACCTTCTTTTTCGATCACCTCTTCGAAGTACGCTATGTTGAACTTCGCGTTATGATCGACCGTATCGAAATCCCCCGTAAAATACGCCGGAGCCGAACAGCATTTTTGTTTTTTCATCAAAAAAGCGTCTATTTCGAGGGTTTTGAGTATTTCCAAAAGCGACTCGCCGATATTTCGGTAGTTGTAATTCCCCAAACATCCGATAAAAATCCCCACCTTTCGCTTTCCGCCGTTGTTTATCTTCTCTTTGTGGGCGTTGAGAAAGGATGTTTTGGCAAGGCTTGGCAACAGGCGGTCGGTTTTGATAAGCGGAAGTTCGAAACGTGGCGTCATCGAGTTGATATCGTTTTGAATCTTGAAACCGCATGTTTGAAACGCCCAACCGAGTTTGAAGGCGATATCGTTGAGCCAACGGTGTCGAAGCAGGAGAAAAAACGCTTTTTTGAACCACGCAAGACCGTACTTTTTACGGATATCGTTTCGCACCTGCTCTATGACCATATCGGTCGGCAACGACTTTGGACAGACATCTACACAGTTGGTACACAAAAAACAGCTCTCGAAAATATCCTTCGCTGTTTTGTCAAGTTCCAACTGCCCCCGCTCGTACGCTCCAAGAAGGTCTAAAAACCCCCTTGGGCTCGTTACCTCATCGGCATTGACGTTGTGTATGGTACATACCGGAATACACTTTCCGCACTTTATACACGGGTCGGTAAATTCACTGAAATTGAACATCTCTTCTTTTTTTATATTTTCCATAATGTCACTTTTTATATATATTTCCTCTAAAATCGATATCTTCCACAAGCGAAACGACGATTTCACACGATGACGAAAACGAAAAAACGATCCGCACGCTACCTTTTCGTATTCTAAAGAGCTCCTGCGATTTAAGTTTTTTTATATCTACATTCACATCCTCGTTTTTAAGTATTTTCTTCAAACCTTTGACAACAAGTTCGTCCGACTCGTTTTTCGACAATACCGAAGCATTCTTCTTAAAAAACTTTATAGCATTTTTGGTGTAATGTATCTTGATAGTCATATCGAAACGATCGTTGTGCTTTTAGTATCTATCTCTTTCTCGCTCGATGAGATTTGGTTGAGTTTTTGTAAAATTTCCTCCTCCTCATCCTCATCTACGTATCCTATCTCGGCTACATCTTCACTTTCGACTCTTTTTATCTTGACACCTTCGACATTACTCAAAAGCCAAATTATTTTATCGAGTATCGAATCTTCTACATTGATCTTTAATGTCTGCATATCGATCCTTTTGTCGGTACTACACCGTTTTCGAAAAGGTTTTCGTTCCGCCTTTGTATTTTTGCATGTAAGCATCAAACGGCTGGGCGATGTTACGAATGAGCAGTGTCCCCGTGAGCGTACACTCTATGCTCTCGTCACACACTTTGACAAGCTCTTCCTCTTCGAACTCTTTGAGCGCTAAAAGCGCATCGGCGAAATACTCTTTGAAATCGACGCCGAACTCCTCTTCGAAACGTTTGATATCGAGCTTGAAGTTACTCATAAGCTCCATGATGACAAACTGGCGGATTTGGTCATCTTTTGTCAGTACAACTCCACGCTCAAACGGCAATCTCCCCTCATCGATTGCCTCTTCGTAACTTGCCATATCTTTGAAGTTTTGCGCATAGTAGTCCACCCCCTCGCCGATGGAAGTGAGCCCAATGCCTATGAGGTCGGCTCCCCCTTTGGTGGTATAACCTTGGAAGTTTCTATGAAGCTCCCCTTTTTCTATCGCTTTGAAAAGTTCGTCTTTTGGTTTTGCGAAATGATCCATCCCTATCATTTTATACCCGTGCGATTCCATATAATCGATGGTGTATTTCATAATAGCGAGTTTTTCATCGGGTTCTGGGAGCGTCGTTTCGTCTATCTTTCGCATCGTTTTTTTCAGCCACGGCACATGCGCATAGTTAAAGACCGCGAAGCGATCCGCATCGAGACTGACCGCTTTTTCCAAAGTCGCTTTGAACGTTTCCAAACTTTGAAAAGGAAGCCCGTAAATCAGATCGATATTGACCGAATCCATCTTGTACTTACGCGCCAAATCCATCGCGTTTTTGGTTATCTCGTAGGGTTGGATACGATGCACCGCCGCTTGTACCTTCTCATCGAAATCCTGCACCCCGAAACTCACACGGTTAAAACCGCCATCACTTAGAACTTTCATCTGTTCTTCGTTGATGAAGCGGGGGTCTATTTCACAGCTTATCTCGGCATCTTTTGCGAAATTGGGAAACACTTTTTTGATAGTTTTTATTATCTCTTGCAACTGCTCTGCACTGAAAAACGTCGGTGTTCCCCCGCCAAAGTGCATCTGTATCACTTCCCGTTTTACATCGAGATGCTTTTTGAGAATGGCAAGCTCTTTTTTCAGGTACTCGATATAGCGCACTTTTTTGTCTTCTTTGGAGGTAAAAACGACGTTACACCCACAAAAATAACATGCACTACGGCAAAACGGCAAGTGAAAGTAGAGACTCAAAGGGCGCGAGCTATCTTGGTTTTGAAGTTTTTCGATGTATGTTTCATACGTGAAATCATCGCTGAATTCAAGCGCAGTCGGATAACTTGTATAACGCGGTCCCGGTTTTGAGTATTTGACGAATTTGGCAAAATCTATCATAACGTTCCTAAAAAAGAGAATATTTTCCGCTATTATCTCCAAAAAGTGCTGATAAAACGATTAGTTGTTAGAAGAAGCACTTCCGACTAACTTTTTAAACGCCTCGCTTTTTTCCAAAAGTGTTTCGTAGTTTCCATCGGCGATGATTTGTCCGTTACGCAAAAAGAGGATTCTGTCGGCATCTTTGATGGTACTAAGGCGGTGCGCTACGGTGATGGAGATTTTATCTTTCGCGTATGTTTTCAGCGCTTCTTGGATTTTCGCTTCACTTTCGTTATCGAGCGCACTTGTCGCCTCGTCCAAAAGCAAAAGCGAAGCGTTTTTGTAAATCGCTCTGGCGATGGCGATACGCTGTCTTTGCCCGCCTGAGAGGTTGCTTCCCCCCTCTTCAAGCATCGCTTCGATTCCACCTGCTTTCTCTACAAACTCGAGTGCGTTCGCATCTGCCAACGCTTGCAATACACGCTCTTTGTCTATCTGCTCTTCACCGTAAGCGACGTTTTGCTCAACACTCCCTTGCATGATATAAACTTTTTGCGTTACGAACGAAATGTTGGATTTCAAAGAAGAAAAGGTGTAGTTTTTGATATTTTCACCGTTGATGCACACACAACCCGATTCTGGATCGTAATAACGAAGCAGCATCTGCACAAGCGTCGATTTACCGCCCCCACTATCACCCACGATGGCGATGTGCTCCCCTTTTTCGATTTTTAGCGAAATACCATCGAGCAGATTTTTCCCCTCGTACGACAAAACCACATCTTTGTACTCTATGGAGGTTATTGGAGGGTGTAGCTCTTTTGTCCCCTCTTCTATTTTACTCGGTGTATCTAAAATGGCGAATATCCGCTCGCTCGCCGCCTCGGCATCTTGGATTTTCGAATAAATTTGCCCCAAGTTTTTAAGAGGTTTGAACACAAGCCCAACCGCGGTTAAAAACGCCATGAAATCTCCCGGCGTCATCGCACCCTCATACACCTGTTTCCCACCGACATAGATGATAGTCGCTATCCCAAGCGCTCCGGCGATCTCCAAAAACGGAGAAACTATCTCGCCGACATATACCGCTTTCATGTTGATTTTGAAAAAATGCCAATTCTGCTCATCGAAACGTTTTAGTTCATGCTCTTCGCTTGCATGTGTTTTGATAACTTCTATGTTGTTAAAAATCTCGCTTAAGCGGCTCATAATATCGGAGTTTTTCTCCTGTGAGCGGTGGGAGTATTTTTTGAGTTTTTTCGCCACCAAACTCAAAGGGTACACTACCGCAGGAACCACTATCAAAGCGAAAAAAGCCAATTCGTAGTTCAGATAAACAACATATCCCACAAGCGCTACGACACTCAGCAGCTCACGAACGAGCTCTGGAAAAAGGTTGGAGACAAAATACTGCAAACGTGTTACGTCGTTGGTGATGCGAGAAATCAGCTCCCCGCTTCGATTGACATACAAAAACGCCATATCGAGCGAGATGATTTTTTCCAAAAGCATTTCACGAAATCGCGAAACGATGTGGGTGCCGATGTATGCCATAGAAACCGACTGTAAATAGCGCCCAATCCCTTTGATAGCGTATATACCTACAAGCGCGAAAGGGATGATATATATCATCTTTTCATCTTTGGCTATAAACATATCGTCCATCATCGGCTTCATGATGTATGCCGTTCCCGCAGTTGCCGCGACATTGAGAAACACACCGACAAAAACGACGAGATATTGCAGCTTGTATTCTAAAATATAAGGGATAAACCGTTTTAAATTTTCTTTCATTGTGGAATTTTAGTATAATTCCGATAAAAAAGAGTTCAAATGGAAATAATAGTCAATCGTTTCGCCAAAATCTTCGGCGGTATCATCAAAGGGATAGGGTACGTTTTTCATTTCTTTTTTCCAAAGAAACGTTTTACGATCCCAAAACACTCTCCGGCACTCATCAAAACCGATACGTCAAGCAGAAAAATCCCCAAAATTATCTGGCAGACCAACTTCACCAACAAAGTTTCTCTACCTGTATATTGTAATTACCTTTTCATTCGCCTGCTTTCTCCGGATTGGGAGTATCGTTACCATAATACCGAAGATAGAGACGAATACCTAAAAAAACATGCTCCAAAAAGAGTTTACGAGGCTTATTCGAAACTTACAAACGGAGCGGCACAAGCGGATTTGTGGAGACTTTTCGTTTTGAATCAAGAAGGTGGGGTTTATATGGATATAGACGGACATGCCGTTTGGCCACTTTCTCTTATGATAAAACCTGACGATACGGAAGTGTTCCTGCTTAACAAAGAGCATTTCACCAACTATTTCATAGCATCCGCACCGAACAATGCAATTTTGCAAAAAACGATCGATATCATCGTCGATAATATCGAAAACAAAAGAGTGGATAACGGTGTTTACTTTTTAACAGGCCCTCAAACGCTCAATCAAGCTATCGGAGAAGAGAAAGTCAACTATAGATTCTACAAATACACTTGCATACAAGGAAGTTTTACAAACGAACATTTTCAGTATATCGATCGCCCACGCACAAAATGGACATACGCGAAAAACGAGGATTTATTGCGAGATTGACGCTATATGGTTCGATATTTCGCGTGCGACTTCCGTTACGCTTTTATCTTTCAAAACTATCGATTTGTCACTCTCTTTGAGAGTACCGTACAAATCCGGAGCCGTTATACCAAAAAGCGCGATAGTGGGCACACCGCTGGCACTGGCTAAGTGCATAGGTCCGGTATCGCCGCATATAAACGCATCGAGCGAAGCCATAAAAGCAGCGAGTTTTCTCAAATCTTTTTGCGAGTACTCCGATACATCCTCTTGAAGCTTCTTTGGAATGTCGGGAGAGAGGATATCGACAAACACCACATCTTTTAAATGTTTTTGCAACTCTACAAGCAACTCTTTCCAAAATTGTTCCGGTAGTTTTTTATCGTATCTTGCGTTTCTAAATATACCCACCACTTTTTTACCGTGTTGCCCGACAACCTTTTGCAGCTCCTCTTTTCCCCACTCCTTCTCCTCCTTGGAAAGGGAGATACTAAGCTTGAGGGTATAGTCAGGCTCGATACCGAAGATTTTAAGCAGCTCGAGCGGTTTGAGCGCTTCGTGGTTTTGCTGCGTATCTTGTCGTTTCACACATCTGTTGACCGGAGTATAAGCGTTTGGATTGCAAAAAGCGACTTTATACTTCGCTTTTGCCAGCATAGTCGCAAGTCTATCGCTTGTCGAACCGCCGTTGATGTTGATAACGACATCGTAACGGTTCGAACGCAACTTGGCGACATAAGCGAAAAGTTTTATAGGATGTTTGAGCAAATCACGAGGGAAGTCATAGATATTTTCCACATTGTCAAATCCGCTAAAAAGAACTTTCGTAAACGGTGCACCGACTAAAACGTCTATCTTCGAAGAGGGAAACTCCTTTTGGAGCTGCTCTATCATGGGAGTCGTAAAAAGCATATTGCCTATGCGGTAGTTTATGCGTATGAGCAGTATGTGATTGATTTCCTCTTTGGGAATAGTTTCTAAAGATGGTTTTGCAGAGACGTAACGAAGCAACGAATCGAAAAAATCTTTGATTTTTCTGCGCATATGGACATGAAACGGTATAGAGGACATTTTACTCCCTTGTCGATTTTTCGTAAAGTTCTTTGTAGTAAGCGTTATTTTGCAACAACTCCTCATGGGTACCCGATGCGACGATTTTTCCCTGCCGTAAAACATAGAGTATATCGTAATCTTGAACCGTACTTAAACGGTGTGCTATGGCTATGACGATTTTATCTTTGGAAGCGAGTTCCAAAGACTCCAAGATTTTCGCTTCACTTTCATTGTCAAGCGCACTTGTCGCTTCATCGAGAATCAAAACGGAGCTTTGTTTGTAAAATGCTCTTGCAAGCGCTATGCGTTGTTTTTGCCCGCCGGAGAGGTTACTTCCCCCCTCTTGCAAAACGGTTTCTATGCCATCTTCCATATTCGAAACGAACTCCCAAGCGTGAGCGAGCTTGAGTGCTTCTACAATCCGCTCTTTATCGAACTCCATTCCGTAAGCGACGTTGTATGCGACGGTATCGTTGAAAATGTAAACTTTTTGGGAGATGATGGAGATCGCCTTGCGCAAAGACTCCAAGTCGTACTCCTTTATATCGATACCGTTTATCAGTATCTCGCCGCCGCTTCGCTCATAAAGTCTGACAAGAAGATTGACGATACTGCTTTTTCCACCTCCACTCTCGCCGACAAAAGCCGCTTTTAGCGGTCTTTGGAGCGTAAAATCGATTCCATCGAGTGCCAACGTTTCACCGTAATAAAGTTTTACCTCTTTAAAAGATATATATTCGACTCTCTCTAATTTTTCACTACCGTTAAGTATCGTAACCGGAGTATCGAGCACATCAAATACCCGCTTGCTCGCCGCCAATGCATCTTGCATCTTCGTATAGATAATTCCAAGTCCGCGTGCCGGTTGAAAGACAAGCCCGATTGCGGTCAAAAAGGCCATGAACTCTCCGACACTCATTTTCGATGCATAGACATCTTGCGCTCCGAGAAAAACGACAATCGCCAACGAAAGCGCACCCACAACTTCTAAAATAGGGGAAGCGGCTTGAGAAAAATAAACCCCTTTCATGGTCAGCTTGAAAAACTCCCAGTTCTCTTTGGCGAACTTTCGAACTTCGTACGCTTCTTTTGCATTGCTTTTTACCAGTTCGATATTGTTGAAAATTTCCGTAAGCCTTGTAAGGATATCCGCATTTTTTTCTTGAGAACCAAAAGAGATTTTTCGAAGTTTTCTAGCGAGATACGCAAGAGGGAGGATGACAATCGGAAGCACTATCAACGAATAAAACGCCAAAGCGGCATTGAGATAGACCACATACCCGATAAGCGCTACGACGGTGAGGGATTCTCTGATAAATTCGGGTAGCATCAAAGAGACGAAATACTGAATCCGCCCTATGTCGTTCATTACACGCGATATAAGTTCACCGCTTCGCGCAGAGTCGATGTATTCCATATCGAAACGGAGCATATGCGCAACTACTAGTGAGCGAAATTTCGTTACGATCTGCTGCCCTATGTAAGTGGTATAGATCGACTGAATGTAACGCCCAACCCCTTTTAAGACAAATATCCCTATCATCATCAGCGGTACGCTAATGAGCATCTCTTCTTGACGTGCGATAAACAGCTTGTCTATCATGGGTTGCATGATTTGCGCCATAGCGACATTTGCGGCGATCGTCATCGCTATGCCGATTAGAACAAGCAGAAAATGAAACTTGTACCCTTTGAGGTAAGGGAGGTATCTTTTGAAAATTTCTAACACACTCTACTCTACGATTTTCTTGAAATTATACCTTTTTAATCTTATTTTTAGTAAAATGACACACTTTGATTGAATGGATAAACATGCAAAAGAAAGTTCTCGTTACCGGCGGAGCGGGCTTTGTCGGAAGCCATCTTTGTGAAAGGCTAGTCGAAAAAGGGTATGAAGTATATTCGCTCGACAACTACTTCACCGGAAGCAAAAAAAATCATGTAAACGGCGTAACGTATATCGAAGGGGAGACCAAAGAGATAGAAAAACTTCTCGATTTTACCCCCGATATGATCTACCATTTGGGAGAATACTCCAGAGTCGAACAGTCGTTCGACGATATAGAGCTTGTCTATCGTTACAACAAAATAGGAACTTTCGCCGTTTTGCAATTTGCAAGAAAAGTGGGTTGCAAAGTGTTATATGCCGGAAGCAGTACGAAGTTCGGTGACGGTGGTCTTGGACGTGATGCCAGTCCATACGCTTGGACAAAAGCGACCAACACCGAACTTGTTATGAATTTCGAGAGATGGTACAACGTTCCTTATGCTATCACCTACTTCTACAACGTTTACGGACCTAGGGAAATAGCTACGGGAAAATACGCAACGCTTATAGCACTCTTTACCGAAAAGATGAAAAAGGGTGAACCGCTTACGGTTGTCAGTCCCGGTACACAAAAGAGAAACTTCACCCACATAAACGACATCATAAACGCTCTTGTCAAAGTCGGTGAAGAAGGATATGGTGATGAGTTCGGCATCGGCAGCGGTGAGGCCTACACCATCCTTGAAGTAGCGGAGATGTTTCTTGATATGAGTAAAGAAGAAGCCATCAAAGAGGGCAAACTCATCATGCTGCCTGAGCGTAAAGGCAACAGAATGGCGGCAGATGTTATGAGCGAAAAAACTAAAGCCCTTGGCTGGGAACCGAAAATGCGTCTGCCGGATTACATAGAACAACTGAGAAAAAACAACTGGGAACATCAATGAAAATAGCCATAGCAGGAACCGGATATGTAGGACTTTCCAACGCCCTACTTTTAGCGAAGAACAACCAAGTCACAGCTCTTGATATCATCCCGGAAAAAGTGGAGATGATAAACCAAGGCAAAA
>JALWGC010000018.1 GCA_027038835.1 Helicobacteraceae bacterium
TTGGTTTAATGTGTGGAAACACTTTCCAAAAACTTGGGAATATATGAAAAATATCGAGCAAAGATTGCTTGAGATTGGAAACGTAAAAAATCCATATTGGTTTAATAATCATCGAACTTGCGCTGATATGGAAAAAGAGTTTGAAAAAGCGGATAGACAAGGAACGCTATTTGATTTTTCCGATGAACCTCTTAAAGACTGCTTTTGTAGGATATGAAATGACCCTAAAAGAATTCCAGTCCTTAGCTAAAGAAAACCGTAGTGAACACGAAGAACAGGTCGAGGTGGTGAAGTATCTGCGCAAGAACAAGATACTCCACTTCGCTATCCCTAACGGCGGGCAAAGACATAAAAAGACTGCAAGAGACCTTAAAGCTGAAGGTGTAGTGCCTGGAGTGCCAGACTTGATGATCGCCGTGCCAAACAGACACTACCACGCACTTTTTATCGAAATGAAACGACGCCCGAAGACTCTCAAAAGCGGCAAGAAGAGCTACAGCGGCATCACTGTAAGCGACAATCAAAAAGTATGGCTGCAGTATCTCAATCACAACAACTACAAAGCCGTCGTCTGCTATGGAGCCGATGAAGCCATCGACGTTATCGAAGAGTACATGGAGGATGTTTGATGAGCCCAAAAGAGAAGATAGAGTTTATCCGCGAGCGTTTGAGAAACGCAAAGGAGATAGTCTTGGAGCTGCTTAGCGAAGATATGAGCGAGAGGCAGAAAAAGAAAATTTTAGAACTGTATAGGATTTTGAAATGATAAAAACGGGACACAAGGCGATAAAGAGTGGCAACAGCTACAGGGTAGAACTCGATGGCAAGACGATAGGACACGCGCATGATATACGAGGCTGCAAAGAGATCGTGTGGGTGTATGCGACGGGGCGAGACCTTGGCAAGTGGATAGTGGAGAGAGACGGAGAGTTTTATATAACCGAGAGAATGGAGCTTGAAGATGAGTAAGACGATGAGAGAGATGAAACGAGAGTGGGAAGAGGATGAGTTGCGATACGGTGAAGTAGCAGCTATTCGGAAAAACCGAACAGCTGAAAAAGCGAGAAGTGGTAAATGTGACTACTTCGAGTATCTCGAAAAACAAGGAATGCACGATCTTGCGGATAAGCTTGAAGAAAAAGCGAAGTCAAATAATAGCGCGGATATTGACACTCCAAAGCCACGACCTCAAGATGATCCGAACAACAGACAAATTGATGGCACGCATTACAAAAAGCACGCAATCCAACCATGGGACTTCATTCATCGTAACGGCATAGGGTATCTCGAAGGATGCGCGATCAAATATCTTGTCAGATGGAGAGACAAAGGCGGCATAGCTGATCTGCAAAAGGCGCAGCACTACATAGAGAAGCTGATAGAGGAAGAGAAAAGTGGCACGGCTGACTAAAGAGCAGTGGGAGAGTCTCAAGGCTGATTATGTTACCGGGGTGTATAGCGTTCGAGAGCTTGCAAAGAAGTACGATGTAAGTCACTCCGCCATAAACAAGAAGATACGCAATGAGGGTTGGAAGAGTGTCGAGCAAGACGAGTTGAGGGAGCTTGTTGAACAAAAGAAGGTTTCCAAAAGTTTCCAAAATAAAGTTTCCAATGTTTCCAAAGAGCATAAAGTAAACAAGGATGCTTTTGAAAAAAAGATAGATGAGATAGCGGATATAACGACAATGCTCGAGAGCAATACGAAAAAACTGCTCTCAAAACAGACGGCGATGATGGACGAGATGGCGGACAGCAACGAGCTGCTGACGCACTCAAGAGTGATAAAAAATCTTGCGGACGCTTTCAAAACAGCCGATGCGAAAGTGGAGATAAACAATGCCAACATCCAACAAAACGCATTGGAGGTAAAATGGGAGTAGTGCTTGTAAAGGCGTTCAAGGAGCTGACGAAGCCATCGAGGTACAAAGTTTACTACGGAGGCAGAGGAGGAGCCAAGAGCTACAACTTCGCGCGAATACTGCTTCTTATGGCTGCTGAAAAAAAGCTGCGAATACTTTGTGCAAGAGAGATACAAAAGAGCATCAGCGACAGCGTTCACAGGATACTCTCGGATCAGATTCACTCTATGGGCTTGGAACATCTCTACACCATCACGCAAAAGGAGATCCGCTCAAAGGTGGGCAGCGAGTTTATCTTCAAGGGATTGAAACACAATGTTTTGGAGATAAAATCAACAGAGGGTGTCGATATCTGCTGGGTAGAAGAGGCGGAGAAGGTAAGTGATGAGAGCTGGGATGTGCTTATACCTACCATACGGAAGCCAAACAGTGAGATATGGATAAGCTTCAACCCTCACAGCGCGGATGATGCGACATACAGGCGTTTTATACTCAACACACCGGATAATGCGATCGTCAAGAAGGTGAATTATTGGGACAATCCATTTTTTCCAGATGTGCTTCGTGAAGAGATGGAGTATATGCGTCGCGTCGATTATGAGCGCTATAGGCATATTTGGGAGGGGGAGTGCATAACCTTTTCCGATGCGCAGGTGTTTAAGAACAAGTTTGAAACGGATATACTCGATACACAAGGGTGTGACGAGGTTTATTATGGGTGTGACTGGGGATTTAGCGTCGATCCGACAACACTTGTGCGTGTGTGGGTTGTAGGAAATGTACTCTACATAGACCAAGAGGCGTACAAGGTTGGATGCTCTCTTGACGATACGCCGTCGCTCTTTGAAAAGGTGGATGGAGCCAAAGAACACAAGATAAGAGCCGACAGCGCGAGACCTGAAAGTATCAACTTTATGCAGTTGAGGGGATGGGATATCGTTCCGGCGGTCAAATGGAGCGGAAGCGTAGAGGATGGGATCGAGTTTATAAGGAGCTTTGAGCGCATTATCATCCATCCTGATTGTATTCACGCGCATGAGGAGTTTAGAATGTATAGCTACAAGACAAATTCGGCTGGAGACATACTTCCAAAAGTTGAAGATAAACACAACCACATCATCGATGCGATCCGCTATGCGCTCGAGCCACTTATAAGAAAGCGTTTCGGATTGCCAAGCAAAGCAAGTTTTCGCATAGGGATTTAGTATGTTCGAGCGCGTCATAAACCTCATACCAAAACCGATGCGACAAAGAGCGATGCGAGAGCTCTACTGCGAGCTTGAGAGTGTGACTGTGATGAGCAGAAGAGAGATACTCAGCCATATACGCAAAGAGTATATCAAAGAGCGCATAACACACCTCTTTTCGATAGGATACTCGAAAAAGCAAGTAGTTGCAGCACTCTCAAACGAGTTCAACATCTCCAGAAGCAGGAGTTACAGATACATAAAGGATGCTGGATATGGCAAAGATAGACGATCTGCTTGATGCAAACGCAAAAAAGATACAAAGCGGGATCAAAAAAGAGTTCGATACGCTTGTAGCGAAACTCCAAAACGATGGTATGAGCTACAATGACGCCAAAATCGAAGCAAAAAGGCGGTTAAAAGCGGTTTATAGACACACGGTCGATACAATAGCCGTCGGGATGAAAAAAGCGCTTAAAGAGGAGATATCGCCCCGTTATGTCGAGGAGATGGAAGTTGAAGGCGTGAAGCTCTCTCGCAGACTTTATGCAAACCTCAAAGATGTCGAAGCGATGACGCTCAAAACGATCAAACAAGCTATAAAAGACAAAAAAAGCATCAAAGAACTTGCAACGATGCTTTATGAGGGGTACAACTTCAAAGACGATCCGCTAAAAGTCAAAAAAGCACTCCCGAAGTATCTGATGGAAGATATAAACAAGATGAGCGATGCGCGCATACGCAAGATAAAAACGCCTTCGCTCAAAGCTGCGTACTATGAAGCGCTCAAAGCAAAGAGCGATGAAGAACTCTACAAGAAGCTCAAGAACGCCTTTTACGAGCGTAACCGCTACTATGCCAACCGAATAGCCCAAACGGAGATATTCAAGGCGTATAGCAAGAAAGAGGCGCAGCGGTTTATGGAGGATGGTAGTTTGGAGGTGGTCAAGGTGCGACTCAGTAGAACGCATCCCGTTACGGATATTTGCGACTATCATACGGGAGTGAACAAGTACGGGCTTGGGAAAGGGGTGTATCCGAAAGAGAAGGCACCATTGCCGCCGTACCATCCGCATTGCCGTTGTAAGATGCTGCCTTCGTATGTGCATAAAGCCAAAAATGCCAAAGAGAGAAAAGAGGCGGATCGGGAGTTTATGAGTGGTCTGAGCGAGCATCAAAAGGCGAGAGTGCTTGGAAGCAAGTTGAAGGTGCAGCGGTTCGAGCGAGACGGGAATGTGTTGAAAAATAGTTACTATCCGAATCCTGCTACTGTTGGGGATGTTGGGTATAATTCTAAAATGGATTTGAAACAACTACTCAATGAGGTAAAATCTCGTAAGAAACATACGAAAAATAAAATTATTGTCGGCGTGCTGAGTGAGCAAATCGTCGAGTTTTTATTGCAACGGGATATACAGATACATACAAGAGATATTTATATCACAGATAGAGGCGTTTCGCATATTTCAAGAGAAAGCAAAAAGAACAGAGGTGCGGGATTAAGCGATGAAGATATTTTGACGATACCTGAAATACTGAAAAACTATTCTGCGATCTATTTCGATAAAGGAAAAAACAGATTTAATATTTTGTATTGTAGTGTATCTGACAATAAGTGCATAAAGATAGCAGTAGATACAAAAGGTTATGCAAATAGAGGAGAAAAATTAACAATTATCAAAACGGCAGGATATGTAAGCAAGGATGATATGAAAGATACAATTTTTGAATTGATTGAAGGAAAATTGTAACAGTCAAGGGGAGACCGTCACCCTCCCATACCAGCGACCGAAGTCCCCGCTGTTGGCACGACGGATTATTTCCAACCATCTTGACTGTTCCAATGTAAAAATTATACCACAACAAAACCAATTTTCAAAAATCTCACTCGTCACAATCGATATAAGGCTTGATAGTCTGCGCTACTTTGTCAATATCTTTAGCTTTGATGTAGTTTTCGAGCCACGATTTTACCCATCGGGGGAACTGTTGAGAACTTCCCCAGTTGTTTACAGATGAGTATCGCATATCTATAATTTCTGCAAATTCTTTTTTTGTCAATCCTGCTTTTTTTAATAATTCATTAAATTCTTCTCTATCCATTTTAGAAGCCTTACAATACTAAATCAATTACAAAATTATAGCATATTATACTTATAAAAGTATCTTTTTTCTTGACAATATAATTAAAATAGTATATTATTCCAATTGAAGATACTTTTTTAAGTATTAAAAGGAGAAAGTTATGGGAAATTTGGCACTATTCAATTTTAGTGGGAACAAGGTTAGAGTTGCGATCGATGAACGGAATGGAGAGCCGTTTTGGGTCGCTAAAGATGTTTGCGATGTTCTTGGGTATAAAAATTCAAGAGATGCAATATCAAAGTTAGATGCAGATGAAAAGGGGGTGTCGGAAATCGCTACACCCTCTGGAAATCAAAAAATGAGCGTCATCAACGAAAGCGGTCTCTACACCCTCATCCTTCGCTCAAACAAACCCGAAGCCAAACGCTTCAAAAAGTGGGTAACTTCCGAAGTGCTTCCAAGCATACGAAAAACGGGTGCGTACGCTTTGAAAAAAGAGATGCGTTTCAAAATGATGGGGTATAAGTCGCAGTTGGCGCAGAAAAACAAGAAGATCGCTTTGCTTGAGGCGAAGGTGGCACTCTTTGGAGAGTGTGAGAGGGTCAAGGAGACAGCGCGACATCTTTTGGACGAGGTGCGAAAACTTGAAAATGAAAATCTCGCTCTTAGAGAGGAGAACGCGAATGTAAAACGCACGCTTATACACATCAAAGACCGCTATCATGAGATCGTGCAAAAAGCGGACAATCAGATAGAGGCATTGCGAAAAGAGCTTGAAGTAATGACAAGTCATTTTCAAAGCATCAAAAACCTTGCATGTAACGGCAAAAATCTCAATACCGACACGAAGTCGAAGCATCTATACTGGGAGACGAAGAAGAGAAGCACACCGGCTTTGCTTTAGGAGGATCACTCCTCCGCCTCGAAACTCATCACCATCACTTTGAAGCCCTTGAGCTTGTCTTCGTCGTTGATGCTCTCTTTGAAGCGTACAAGGTACTGATGCGATGAAGCGTCGATCACTTCGGGAACGAGCAGTTCTTTTACCTGCTTTTCGACATCATATAAGGTTTGGTATATCGTATCGATCCCTTGGCTCTCTTGAAGCTTGAAGCCGATGTAAACAAAGAAGCTGTGCTTTTGGCGCATATACTCCTGCCCCGTCGTTCTTTGGGGTACGATACGGATGATGGGGTAGGACTTCGGGCTGATGTTTGGCTCGAGTCCCACTTTTATAGTCGTGATCCCTTGGATGGTTGCGAGTTTTGTTTTTACTGCGTTGAGTAGGTTTATCATGTCATCCCCTTTGAAGTCCGAGTGTGAAGAGCGACTTGCCCTGCGCGGCTGCCTCTTTTTCACGATAAGTGAGTAGGAGTGCGTCGAACTCTTTTTGATAGAGGTCGGCTTTGAGCTTGAAGATATCCGCGTCGTTTACCATCGCCTCTTTTGCGGTGATGATGTAGGTTTTTAGCACCACAAGCCGCTCGTAGGTTTGTGTGTCGCTCACTCCAAGCGTATCGACATGCGCTATAGCTCTTTGCTCTCTCTCGTCGGTGATGTAGTCCGTTATGTAGTCGTCGTAGTAGTTATAAATCATCTATAAACCTTTCAAAATATCTGTTGAGTTTGGGTACATTCTCTTCGAGTGCGTCGTAGAAGAATGGATCGCCTTTGTAGCCGGGGTGATGCGGCCATTTGAAAAAGAACCTGTCGTGGATGTAGTTTTTCTTTTTCCACGCCATAATCTTCGCTTTTTCCTGCGGTGTTTTTTCGCCCCAAAACCATACATTTGAGCCATTCCAAACAAATTTAAGTGCCTGTTTGTTTTTGGCTTTGATTTCGTGCGGTGGTGAGCCATCATGTACAAGCTTTGCATAAGGAGCTTTTTTTGGATCAGCACCCATTACATACCCATCTTTGACTTTTTCAAAATAGAGCGACATGCGAAGCGCACCAGTTTTCATATGCGCATCAGATTTATAGACCGCATCTTCGTAAACCGCCTGAGCAAAGAGCGCTATAGCCTCTTCGATGTTCTCAAGTCTATCGAGTGTGGCTAATACTTGCTCTTTATCACTCTTGTTCAGTTCTATCATGTGGTAATGTCTCCAGCTCTTTGTAGATTTCGTTCAGGTTCTCCTCATCGAGGCTCTCCATATCGGCAGATACCAGCTCTTTGAGTTTGACCGTTTTGTAACTCTGTGGCATCCCAAGCTCGAACATCGATGAAGCGATCTCGATCTCCTCTTTCATGTCTTTGATGTTGAACTCGGCTGGGTAGTTTACGGTAAATTCCGCTTTTATCCCAAGCCAAAGTGAAGCGACCTCGAAGATGCTGCGCTCTACATTTTCCAAGCGTTGTGAGAAGTTTACGAGTGAAGCATTGAGCATCTGAAATTTGTAACGCTTTGCTATACCACTCTCATTAGTTCCATCGAGCACATCGGTATAACCTATCGTATCTATCACCTCTTCAAGCCTCTTGATCTCATCTTGGTAAACCCGTGCCGGTGCTTCGCTTGGGCTGATAAACTCCGGTTTGCTTCCTTTATAAAGCAGCAGGTTGTCGGTTGATAGCTTGATAGGTGTTTCATCTTTGTCGGGTTTGTAGTTTTCGGGTATCTCGTAGGTAAGTACGCTGAAAGTTTGGCTTCTAAGTATCTCGTCAAGCTCACTGCGTAGGTTTAAGATGCGCTTGGAGATGTCGGCGATCTGAACAAACTCACCCACATAAGGAAACTCGTTGGACTCGCTGATGTAAAGCACTGGACATACACCTAGATTGTGATCCCCTTGGCTTACGAGCTTTTTATCTTCATTGTAGATCGCCCATGATGTTTTGTCGTAGTAGCGGTATATCGTCTCTTGTTGTAAGTCGCCGAAGGGTTCCGTGTTATCGACGATCTCCTCGAAGATGACAAACTCAAACTTCCCGAACTTATCAAGCTTGTACTGGACGATGCTCTCTGGAGGTATCTCCACAAGGTAGGGAACACCTCTCTCCTTTAGCTGATCCGCCAAAGTATCTCCTAGATGCTCTGGCATATCGACAAGCACGATATTCGTGCCTCTTAGTTTCGCATTGACTGCAAAGGTTTTCATAAAGGTATCGATATCGTTGCCTTTGTTGTCGGCGTCTTTTAGCATAAGTTGGAGTTGTGGCGATTTGATGTCGCGCATCGTCTTTTTTTGGAAGATGTAGCTGATAAACTGCTTCGTTTTTGGTGCGATGTAGTTCACATAGTATGCGATCTTCTTGCGGTTGTCAAATTTGTCGTCTATCTCGCGCGGGAATTGAACGAGATCTTCACCACCTAACCCGTCATACGCTTTTTTGGCAAATCTCCATCTCTCTATAGGGTCCATAACAAGCCTTTTTTGTTGGATTTTCAAAGTGTAACTTGAATTTGGTGCGCGAAGTCTGGGGTAAACGCACCAAATCTGTTTTAAAGTCGGTTGTAAATAAAGCTTGGAGGGCTAAAAATGTTTAAAAAACTGCAAGAACTGCTTGAGGCAGGAAAAATCGAAGCTGGTGTCGCTGAGGCGTTGGACGCTGAAATATCGACTGTACTGAAAGAGAAAAACGACGAAGCGGCGAAATGGAGGGTGAAGTATCAAGACCTGAACAAGAGCTACGAAGAGGTGCTCAGCTCCAAAGGTGAGCTTGAGAGCCAAATCCAAGGGATAGACGAGAAGATCGCAAAAGCGAAAGAGGAAGGTAAAGGTGAGCTTGTCAAAGAGCTTGAAGCAGAGAGAGGACAAAAAGAGGAGTTGGCTAAGAAGTTGGGAGAGCTTGAAGCGACTACAAAAAACCTCAAGATAGAGAACGAGCTTTCAAAGGCATTAAGCGGGTTTGAGTATGAGCCGGTGGATAGTGAGATAGTGAGTGAATATCTTAAAAACCGTTTTGTGGAGCTTGATGGGGATAGTGTCAAGTTTAAAAACGGCGATACGCTTGTTGATCTGACAGATGGACTCAAAACACTAGTAGAGCAAAGACCAAACCTCTTCAAAGCAAAAGGTGTTGGCGGAAGCGGTGCAGGAAACAGCGGTACAAGTGGTGGCGGAGCGAAAAAACGCTCAGATATGAGTGATGAAGAGGCGGATGCGTTCATCCAAGAACATGGGCAGGAAGCCTACATGAAACTACCAAGTTAAAGGATATGAAAAATGGCAATAGCGATTAAAGATACGGTTATCCAAACAGAGGCGATTATCGGAGTGAAAGATAATCTTGAAAACGCAAGAAGTGCAACGGGTGGAGCGATCCAAGTGGGTAGAAACATCCATAAGGGCGATTTTGTCGATGAGTTTATGTTTGACGAGTTTGGTCAAATCACACGAAGAGATCCAAACTCTACCGCTGCGGTAACACCGGAGAGACTCTCAAGCCTTGAAGATGTAGCGGTCAAACTCTACTTCAAAGGGGATCTTTTCGTTACAAACACAGAGCTTGAGCGATACGGAAGCTCTGTTAAGTCTATGAACAAGGGGATCGGTTCTACTATCGGTAGAAACATATCAAGATGGGCGTTAAATAAAGCGCTTATTTCTGTTGTCGGGGCGATCACTTCACAATCGACGCTTATAGCAGGTGATGGCACTGCAGATGCGGATGTAAGCATCCTCAACGATGCGGTTTTCAAGCTTGGAGACCAAAACGGTGATGTTGTGGCGTTTGCTACGCCTTCGCTTGTAACTCATAAACTCATTGGCAATGCCATCGCTTCGACTGCGGATCAGATCGCTTACGGTGCGGTGTATAACGCGCAAGTTGGAACGCTTGGACGCAAACTATGGACAGTCGATAACGCCGCACTTGGATGGAGTGATGGAACCAACAGTGGAAACTACACGCTTGGACTTGTCAAAGGGGCGGTTACGATCGATGAGAGTGAGGTTATCAAAATCCTAAGCGATCTCGACATAGCGCAAGAAAATAGCGGGTATCGCTTCAAGGCTGAGGGTGCATACACGGTAAAAGTCAAAGGGTTTGCATACAACACCGCTCAGGGGATCAACCCGAGTGATTCTGTATTGGCTGATAGTGCAAGTTGGAGTCTTATAAAAGATATCAAACACGGTGCCGGTGTGGTAGCGAAAACGAAATAGGAGTGAGAGATGAAAAAGATTATCGACTATACGGGAAAATACAAAGCCGGTGAGGGGGAACAAGTCGTTAGAGCGAACATTCGCTTTTTCGACAAGGATGACCTAAGAGGTTTTGATGGGGTTGTTTTGCTTGAGAAGGATAAAAAGCTCGTTGATGGGATCGAAGGGATCGAAACGAAGTTTGTAAAGGCTAAGTGATGCGCTATGAAGTCACACGCCCAAACACAACGCTTAAAGTGGGCAAAAAGCTCTACAAAAGCGGTGATGTGTTTGAAGCGAAAAAAGAGGAGATACAACTGCTCCTCGATGCGAAATACATAAAAGAGGTGAAAGATGGCAAAGCAGCTAACAAGTAAGAACACGTTTCTTATCAACTCAGCGGCAGTACCGGCAGCGGAGGATGTGATAACGACAAATGAGTTTGTTTTTGTCAATCCGCAGGCTAAGAGCGTTGAAACAAAAGACATCGGCAACGGTCAGCTTGGAAACTCCAAGACTATAACGATAGCGGACTGGACGACGGCACAGTTCGATGTCGGAGTGAATGCAAGAACGAGTGGTGCGGCTGGAACTGCACCGTCGTACGCTGCACTTTTTAAGGCGTGCGGGCTTGTCGAGGTTGTCGATAGTACGAACAACACTGTTACATACGCACCGGGCGGCTCTCCAAGTGGCACGGCGAAGAACTACACAGATGGAGCGGTAAGACAGATCGACGGAATCGCCGGAGATATGAAGTTTGGCGGAAGTGTCGGGGATATTGCAAAGTTCACTTTTAGCCTGCAAGGTTTTACGGACTTGAGTGAAACGGCTGAGGCTAATCCTGCGGTAACGCTCGATGCAAATCAAAATCTTATCGTCACATCTGCAACGGCGATCACAATCGGAGGAGGCTCCATTGCACTACAAGAGTTCGAGTTTACACTTGGAAACGAGATACAAGAGTCCTACGGGATCGGTGTTAAAGAGTTTTACATATCTGACTTCAAGCCCACCGTAAATGTCAAAGCGATCAAGACAAAAGGCAATGCAGCGCATTGGGATGACCTCAAAAACAACACCATCAAGGAGGTTGTAGTCACTCTTGGCGGCACGGCTGGAAATACTATCACATTCACAGCTTCTTACTGCAATCCTAAAGAAGTGAGCGAAAGTGACGACAACGGCGAAGTGGTCTATAACCAGACGTGGGAGTGCCAGTCAAACGCAGGAAACGACAACTTCAGCATAGTTTACAGCTGATTCGGCAGGTTTTTGTAGTTTCCCGCCATCAAAAAACTACGAAAAAACTACAAAAGGAAGATGATGAAAAAGTTTAAAATCGATAGAAAAAAGATCAAGTTCGAGTATGAGTTTTTAGATGGTACAAGTGTGAAGTTTGAGTATCTTGAGCCAACTACAGAGATGATCGACAAAGCGGTGGAGATCGATACGCCATCAGGTAGAATGGAGTTTAGCAAAGAATCACTCTATGAGTTGCTACAAAGCGACGTGGATGGAGCGGTAGAAAAACTCATAGAGGAGCAGATGAGAAACGGAAACATTTACGAGTTCAAAGCGAAGTTAGATGAAGAGTTGGGAAAGCTCAAAAAGAGCGTATAAAACGGCTCTTTAGATGGTGTGAGCAAAACGCGAAAGGGCAAGGGTCGCTAGATGAAGCTATACAGAAAAACAGATACGATCTCGCAGATGATACGATCGAGTTTCTCGATGATGATCTCGAGCTTTCGATCGTTGCTAGTGTCTTTTTGCAAGTTCCGTTTGAGTATAGCGAGATGGGGAGTATTGTCGGGAAGCAGTATCAACCTATTGGAGATTTTCTTTCGTGGAACGGCTTGGATGTCAAAAAATGGACACCTATCGTTTTACAGATGGGAAGAGTTTGGGCGAATGCTACAAAATAGTTATAAAAGAGCGGATGATGAATAAAGATTTAAAGATAAAGATCAAAATCGATAGCGATACTGGCGAACTGATAGTAACAAAAAGAGAGTTTGACAAGCTTGGAAAAAGCGTGCAAACTACAGAGCGCTATACCGATAAATTCGCTAAACGCCTCACCACCATGGCTTATGCCGCCTCCGGTTTGTACGCTATAAACAAAGCGTTCGATGCTATTGTATCTACAACAAAAGAGTTTGTAAACACAGCAGCACAGTTTGAACAGTTCAACACGGTTTTAAAAACACTCGAAGGAAACGCTACAAAAGCGGCATCTTCGATGGCGTGGATCACTGAGTTTTCCAAAACGACTCCTTATGAACTCTCACAAGTAACGGAGTCTTTTGTAAAGCTTAGAGCATACGGGATCGATCCGACCGATGGGTCGCTTCGTACACTTGGCGATACCGCTTCAGCAATGGGGAAAACGATTGATCAGGCAGTAGAAGCGATGGCGGATGCGGTTGTCGGAGAGAACGAGCGGTTAAAAGAGTTTGGGATTCGCGCTTCGAAAATAGGTGATCAGATCAAGTACACATGGACGAATGCCAGTGGAGAGATGCGACAAACTGTCATCCAAAACAACAGCGAGATTATCCAAAGCACATTAGAAGCTATCTTTAATTCCAAATATGCCGGCGCTATGGAACAGCAAAGCCGCACTTGGAATGGGCTTATCTCCAATATGAAAGATAATTGGACAATCTTTCAGAACAATATAATGGATAGCGGTGTATTTGACTACTTAAAAGCAATTGTAGCTGTTGTCGGCGATTATATGCACGATGCGTTTGATAGTGCTACAAGCAAAAGTGGGGAGTTTGCAACCTATGTTATAGATGGGATTAGAGCTGTAATAAAAGGGTTTGGGTCGCTTTATGACTCTTTAGAAACATTTGGGGATTATTTTTCCGTTGTAGGTGATTTGGCAGAGCTTGGTTTTTGGGGGTTTCAAAAAGCTACTTCAAGAGCCGCTTTGTTTTTAGTTCAGTCGTTTGAGGGTGCATTTAACTTTGTTATAGATGGCATAAATTCGATATTAGAAACGATAGAAGCGGTAAGTTTAGGAACGATAACATTTGGAAGAGTTGATCACGTTTCGTGGAGTAGCGACGAGCTTAGTCGCGCACAGTATGTCGATGCAAAGGTGGAAGCGGCAAAAGTACAGTTGCAAAAAGATTGGAATGATCTTATGGGCACTGGTCACGGCGCTTCATTTGCAAATAAATTTTTAGAACAAGTTGAAAAAGCGTATGAGAAATTAAAAAACAGTGTTGATAACCAAAGTGAAAAAACAGATTTTGGCGAAGCGGTAGAAAAAATAAAACCTCCAGTCTCTACTGAAGAAGCTACGCAAAAACTGCAAGATTATGCAGTGGCACAAGAGGAGGTGCAAAAAACAATCGAAGATGTTAGCAAAGGCTTCGAAGAACTCAACGACACCCTTCAAAGCGACACTGGAGATAGCAACACGTACACAGCTGTAAACAATGTAACGGATGGTTTTGATAGGCTAAATGATGTTACACAAAATACACAAAAAACTATCATAGATGCAACAAAGTCGATCGAGCGTTTTAGCTTCGCGTTTTCGAGTAAACTTATCGATAGCTTTCGAAGCAATATCGATGCTCTAAGTCAAGTCACACAAACATCTATGCAAACAGCGAACATCTCTTATAAAGATGCGTTGTCCTATGCAAATGAGGTAAAATCGGAACTGATAAAAAACCCACTTGATGTAACAATAGGTAAACGATATCAAGAAGCATACAACACACTTTTAAGCTCTGTCGATGGGTATCTGAAACCGACAAATTTTCAAACTCAAAGCGAATATGCATTTGCTCAAGCAACAGTTGGAATGCAAGTAGCGGATTTTCAAGATACCGCTATCAAAGCAATTGATGTGTTCGACTCTATGAATGCTCTTTTAGAAAGTATCAATCAGGCTTTTGAAGATGGCATATTGACAGATGAAGAAAAAGCTACAATATCCGGTGTAGCTACAAGTGTAAATAAAAAAAATGAAGTGTTACTTGGCAGCCAAGGGGTTGTCGGCGCAATAGAAACACAGGAATATTACAACAACAATGGACTTGCAAAAGATGCTTCGCTTCAACCATTGTACAAAGGTGAAGATATTACAACAACTGTTGCAAACCAAATTAGCGGTTATGCAAAAGATGCTTCGCTAATTGGAAGCAACTCTGTTTCTACATTTATCAAAAAACTTATGGGAGATGGTGAAAAAGGGATCTCTCTTGCAAGGATCGAAAGCACTTTACCGGAGCTACAAGTTGCAACTGGACTCGATGGAGATTTAAGCAATATAAAAATATACACACATGATACAAAAACGGCAGTCGATAATGCGAACATCAAGGGAAAAACTGTTGAGACATTGGATAATTTGCGTGTTAAATCTGTTACAACAGACATTAAAAATCTTTATGAATATTTTGTTCCAAATTCTTATGGAGATGGTGGTCATTGGGAGACCGGCAGTTATCCACCTTCAAACGCGACAAATGTAACATTAAAAGCTAATGAAGGTTCGACGACAAGATACGAATATTATGCAAAAGGTGGATTTACCGGCATAGGTTTTGGCAAACGCGATGAGACCGGGGAGGTTCCGGCTGGGATCGTTCACGCCGGTGAATGGGTGGCACCACATTGGATGATACGAGAAAATCCAGCGCTTTTTGGTGCGCTTGAGATGCATCGACTTGGAAAAAAGATACCATCAAAAAGAATCGACACAACAAATACAGACTCAAATACAAAAATAGAGAAATATCTGTTTGTTCTCGCAGATGAGATGAAGCAAATGAACAGATTGCTTCGTCGTGTTACCGATGGTGGTGAAGCTATGAAAACTGAGGTGGTATCATGAAGCTGCTTCAAAATAAAATAACAGACTATCTTAGTGCGAACTTCAACGAAGATGAAATACAATGGGAGAGTTCAGCTACATACAACTACGCAGATGAAGTTCGTGATGGACACTTTATATACAAGTATGCCGGTGAAGATGGAACCAACACGGACGAGATGCCAAATAAAGACTATCAAAAACTCCCAACTGAGAGAAAATGGGTAAAGATCAGACCTACAAACTACTATGCCATGCTCGATGGTGAAACACAAACACAGACACAAAACCAAAACACTATAGAAATAACCTTAGCAACAAATAACTACGATGCATTATGCTTACTTGGCATAGATGCTAAGAGTGTTACAGTCAAATTACGCGATACCGATAGCGGTGAAACTGTTTATACGCGAACTATTGATCTTTCTGATATTACAAGAATAGTAGATTTTTATAGCTATTGTTTCGAAGAGATAATATTTAAAAGCTCCATCTATATAGACGACATCCCACTTTACACCAATGCAACGATGCAAATTGTAATCGACAACGATGGCGGGGTGGCATCGTGTGGTAGATTGGTTTGTGGTAGAACTTACTATATAGGTGAAACCGGGTATGGCATAAATCTATCGCAAGAGTCGTACTCAACCAAAGAAACAGATGTGTTTGGAAACACAACCCTTGTTCATAAAAATAGTCTAAATATCGATAGTTATGAAGTTTTTGTCCCAACACCTTCGATCCCGAACATAAGAAGAAAATTCAAAGAACTCGATGCCGTTGCACTTCTTTTTATAATGGATGAGAGTGAAAATTCTATAATGGAAAATCTACTGAATTTTGGGTACTACGAAAACTTTTCCATAGTGATACCAGATCCAAAAATCAGCACCGTTTCACTTCAAATTAAAGGAATACTCTAATGGCTACACAAATTCAACCATTTACACGGACACCAAGCAGAAAAAAACCAGCGACTTTCTCTGAAGATATGGACATAAGGCTCCAAGAAGAAAACAGTCGCATAGAGCAGATGAATGCTATGAGTGGTGAATTAAATACGCTTGCACAACAAGTCGATCAAAACGCATACCAAGTATCTATAAACAAAGCACAGACGATTGACGCTAAAAATGAAGCTATAAGCGCAAAAAACGATGCTGTAGCTGCGAAAGAGTACATAGAAAGCTACACAATCCCAAACGACGCGACATACAATCCGGCAACGATAGACGCAAAAACGCGCAGAAGCCGTGTGTTGTCGCTGACTAAATCAATCTAAAAGGAGTAAAAATGAGTTTAAAAAGTAAAACTTTTGAGAAACTGGCAAATGCAGTGGATCAGGCTGATGAAACGACTGTTGACGGAGTTGAGATACTCGCACTTGCTGCAAGTGCCGTAAAAAACCTAAATGAAGGAACGGACACGGAGGAGGACATCTATCAGATAGGTACACCGGGTGAGATTGGTTTTGGTGTAGCAACTTGCCCTGCGCATTTGATACCGAGTGGGTGGCGTGGGCTTGAGGGACACGACAACATTATGAGCCCGAACTACGGGAACTATGTTGATGCAAACGGCTCTATCCTTGTTTATGTTCCAAAGCATTATTACAGATGGAGTGGAAACACGCTTGAGATATCGCACAGACCACTAAGCGGCTTTGTGATCGATAGAGCGTTTATAAATGGTGGTAAAGAGGTAAACGGTGTTTTTGTCTATAAGTATGGCGGTGGTAATATAAATGGAATCCTTGTAAGTAAAAAAGGGCTTGACCCAGTAAGCTCGTACAGTGGACATAATCCGGTCGCAAACATAAACGGTGCAAGCGAAAACAATCATGGAGAGTTCTATCAAGCTGTTAAAAGCGCCGGTAACGGATACTTCCTTACATCTGTATTTATCTACAGTATGTTGGCACGACTCTCGTTTGCACATGGTAAAGCGGCTACAAATCAAGTCGCATGTGCGTACAGCGATGTCGCTCCATATATGCCAAAGGGCTGCAACAATAATGCACTTGCCGACACGAACGACAGTGGCGTAACATTTAGCCCAAGCGGCTATAGTAACTGTGCGCTGACAGGAAGCGGAGAACCGTTCGCAAAAACGACGCATAATGGACAGGACTGCGGTATAGCCGACTTGAATGGGAACATGTGGGAAGTTGCAAGCGGATTTATAAGAACTGATACAGATGGCTTTTTGTTACTAAAAGAGAGTGTAGATATAACGGCTATTCAAGACGATGGCACAAGTGGAGGTGCTTATGACACCTCTTTGTACGATGCTCTTGATATCAGCGATGTCGTTAGCGGCAACGATGGATGGATCAGAATAGGCAACGGTGCAAATGCAGTATTTGCTATGAATACAGACAGAACTACGGCTGACTACAAAAGAACAGCCATCGGCATACCGACTCAAAACGGTGTTAGCAGCGGGGGAACGACAGAGTTTGGTAACGACGGAGTGTATCGCTACCTGCGTGACCAAATGGCTTGTCTTGCCGGTGCGGCTTGGAGCGCCTCGTCGATTGCCGGTGTTTTCGCGCTCCATTTGTACGATGCTCGCTCCTACTCGTACTACGGTGTCGGTGCCCGTGCCTCGTACCTTGTGTGAGCGAACGGTAGTGAGCGGGAGTAAGTAATGGGTGTGCATAGTGAAGCGATCCTCAATAGGAAGTATATGGAGATGATTAAGTTGTTAAATATCTATCTCAATCATTTCCCGCGCTATGAAAAATACGCGCTTGCAAACAACATAAGAAGTACGGCATATGAAGTGTACGACCTTATCAGCGAGTGCCAAAAACGGTATCATAAAAAAACTTCTATCACGCAGCTGGACATTACACACCAGAAACTTCGTATGCAGCTCTATCTTGCAAACGAACTGAACTATTTTGCGTTTAAAGACGGCAAAAAAGACGAAAAAGTAAACGCTTCAAAGCGTTATATGGCTATCTCCAAGCTTATTGATGAGCTTGGGAAGATTATCGGTGCTTGGATAAACAAGCTAAAAGAATTAGGACATTTCTAATGCAAAACTTAGGGCAGCACACCAACATGAAAGCTTGTCTTGCCGGTGCAAATTGGAACAACTCGTCGATTGCCGGTGTTTTCACGCTCAATTTGAACAATGCTCGATCCAACTCGAACAACAATGTCGGTGCCCGTGACTGTTTTTCCAAGCCTGAAACTGCAATGGCAGATACTGGAAGAAGAGGGATGTGCTATCCTGCTAAAAGCGAAATCAATAAAGATGGTGGTTTTTTGAGTAGCAAAGTCGAAAATCAAACTCTATCGAAACGAATAGGATATCTGTTTGAATTAACTTTTACAAAAGAGAATCTTTACGAAGCGTTTTTGATAGCGCGAAAAGGAAAAAGAAAAAAAAGAGCTACGCTGAACTTTGAAAAACATTTAGGAAGCGAAATAGATGCTTTATATGATGAATTGCACAATGGTACTTACAAACCAAAGCCATACAAGCAATTTGTAGTACATGAACCTAAAAAGAGAATTATCAATGCTCCAGCATTTCGCGACCTTGTTGTGCAACACGCTATCTATAAAACTATCTACCCAATCTTCGATGCAACTTTTATAGATACATCGTACGGTTGCAGAAAAGGCGGTGGTACGCATAAAGCGAGTGAATACACACAAAAAGAGATGAAAAAATACAGTGGAGAGCTTTACTATGCCAAACTCGATATAAGAAAGTTTTTTTATTCGATAGATAGGGATATCTTGAGAAAACTGTTCGAAAAAAAGATAAAGGATAAAAAGTTTGTTGATTTGATGTGTGAGTTTGCGAAAATGGACAGCGAAAGAGGCGTACCAATCGGCAATCTTTTAAGTCAGATTTACGCGCTCATCTATCTCAATCCGCTCGATCATTTCATTAAGCGTGAGTTAAAGGTCAAAAGCTATGTACGCTATGTGGATGATTTCGTCCTTATCGGCTTAACAATAGATGAGGCAAAGCGCTATAAAGAGCTATGTGAAGAGTTTGTTCAAAGAGAGCTTGCGCTTGAGTTGTCGCACTACCAGATACAGAAGATAAAAAAAGGGATCAATTTTGTCGGATATCGCACATGGAAGAGCGTGAAATTTGTGCGCAAACACAGTATGTACAAGTTTAAAAAATCGGCAAAAAAATCGAAAATTGAGTCAGTCGTCTCTTTAGTAGGACATGCAAAGAACACAGCAACACTTCCTTACTATAAAAGGCTGCTGATTGAATTTCAGATTTTTAATCTATTACCAAAAAGGAGTCAAGCATGTTTAAATATGTAAAATTCGAAAAAGTACCGACAGAGTACACGGTGTTGGAGTTTTTACCCGGCGATGACAAAACAAATGTGAACTTTTTTACAGGTGTCGATGTCGTAAGCATAGAGGCAGACAACGAAGCTGAGATCGATGCTCTTATAGCAAAACAGCCAGTAGAGATCAACTGTGTCGAGATTACGCAAGATGAGTTCAAATCGCTTGTTGATAGCACGGCGCAAGTGTTGCGCATACGGGAAGTTGTAAAAGAAAGCTACGATAGAGACCTGGCAGTGATAACACACAAATATCCGCTTCCTGAGAGAGAAACTTGGAAGATTCAGAAAGAGGAAGCAGAAAAATTTTTAGAAAGTAAAAACGAGGATGACTCTCCATTTTTGAAAATACTTGCTGAAGCTGAGGGAAGTACAGTAGAAGAGTTTGCAAATGCCGTCATGGCAAAAAATGACGCATTCGTAACATACTCAGCTCAAGCGCTTGCAAAGAAAAGAACGCTTGAGAGAGAGTTGTTTGCAAAAATAGGTTTGTAACATGACAAAACGAGAATATGCGCAGAAGTTTGAAAACGATGTGAAGAAGCGAAGCCGTCTTATGCGGTTTTTGCTTGTGCTTGATCAGATGTTTAATGTGCTGCTATGGAACGGATCGCAGGATGAGACGGTAAGCTCCCATATCGGTCGTAAGATCGAAAATGGTGAAGCGAACGGATTTGAAAAACTGCTTTGCCAAGCGCTACGGAAACTACAGAACAGACACTGCTTGCGGAGTATAGGAGAATGATATGCCAAACAACTTTAACGACATAAGCGCTACTTCGACGATTATCGCATTTCTTGCGGGTGCGTGGGGAGCGCTGTTGAACTTTATAAAAAGAGATACAAAAACAATGTCTATCACGAAAAAAATATCATTTTTTCTAATGGATATGGCTGTTAGCATGGGGTTTACGCTGTTGTCGTATCTCGGACTTGTCGGGTATGGACTAAACGATCTTGTCGCTGTCGCGCTAAGCGGCTTCATCGGGCATCTTGGAACTCGAAGTACATACCTAATAGAGTTGCTCATAGCCGAAAAACTCGGCGCTAAAGCGACATTCGAAGAGATAAAAAAACAGCGGGGTGAGTGATGCAGATAGATAGAATCGTCACGGCAGTTTTGCTTGTTGTCATAATCGTCGCACTCGGTTACATCGCCGTATTAAAAAGCGACATTCGCGCACTGTACGCAAGCATAGACAAAGCAAAAAGCGCAAAGATCATCGAGAGCCAAAATCTTCAACAATGTTCACGCGAACTCGAAGCACTAAACGAGCGCATCGAGGAGCAACGAAGCAGCTACGAAGACAAGATAAAGAACTATGAAACAACGCTGAAGCAAAAGCCGAAAATCCGTTACAGAACTATCTACAAAACAATCATAAAGGAGCAAAAAAGCGATGAGTGCGAAGATATCAAAAGCGTTCTTGATAGCGTGCGCAACACTCCTTTTAGCCGCCTGCGCTGACAAGCAGGAGGTTGTCTATGTCGATCGATACAAAACGGTCAAAGTGCCGGTTAGATGCAAGACTCCCGATGTGTCATGTGACTTCAATCGAACAACTTACACGGAGGTTATCGGCTCGATGCTTGAGTGTATAGTCGATCTAAGGAGAGCGAATGAAGTTTGCAAATAAGTGTGAAGATTGCGGTGCAGATAGCGACGAGATGATCTGCGACGACTGCATGGAGAGAAGAAGATGAAAAGCAAATATTTCAAAATCCACGAACTCGTCCCACCACACATCTACGAAAAATATGGCGAAAAGGCGTGGAAGTTTATAGATAGCCGGCTGATAGAGAGCATAGACGCGCTCAAAGAGCACTTCAACCTCGGCACGATGACGATCAACAACTATGCATGGGGCGGCGATAGAGAGTGGAGCGGACTACGCACGCCAAAGAGCCATTACTACAGCGAAACAAGCCAGCACAGCTTGGGAAACGCCATCGATGCGGTCTTTAGCCACTACAGCGCAACAGAAGTGCGAAACTACATCATCGATAACACGCATAAATTTCCGCACATAAAAGGGATGGAGTTGGAAGTAAGCTGGCTGCATATCGATACGCGGAACGAGGATCGATTAGTTCTTTTTAGAAAAAGGAAGGATAAATAACAGAAGAAAAAAAGACGCCAACCGGCATTTAAACACAAAGTTTCCTAAGCATTTAAATACATTCGGAGAGCTTTCAAGCCCGGGAACTCTCACTATGTATCGGTTGAACAAATAGCGCGCGCTTTTTTGCCGGATTATAGCATATTGCGGATTGTTCGTGCAAGTCTTTGTTTCTACAAATTTGGTAGGGCAAAAAAATAGAACCAAAATAAGTACCAGTTTGTATATTTAATCTTTTAGAAAACAAGGAAATAGCGAATAAAAACAGCAATTTTTCGAGTCCTCCTGGGGAGGCCATTTAGTTTACAAACAAATACACTTCACTAAAGAGTAAAACGGCGACGATGATAGAGAGACTTTTGTGTAGATGGGAAAGCTTGACAAACGGTTTGCCGTCTATGAAAACACCCACTTGAACGGCCGAAACGATCAAAGCCGCAAATATGAAAAACAGATATCCGAACCCGACAACTTCGTACCAAACATAGTGGCTAAAACCGTATAGGAGCAAAACAGCTATAGCTATGGCGGCAAAGGCGTTTCTAATGAATTTTTTTGTTGTGTGTTTTTCTTCTTTGTATTCTACGCGGGCTATTTTGAAGTACAAAAACGCCAAAAAAAGATCGAGGTAAAAAATCATTATCCAGCCTTATGAAAAAGTTTTGCGAATTTTATCTTTTGAAAATTAAACTATGTTGAATCTCTTCTTTGGTTTAGGTATAATTGCAGGAAAAAAAAGAGTTTCATGTCGATAGAAAAACTGGTAAACAAACTCGATATCGCCGAGCATATAGAAAAATTCAAACACTTTTTCTCTCGGGAACACTCCCTTTACATTCAAGGGGATCAAGAGCTGCATTTTCGTTATATAAGCGCGCTTGAAAAGCTGGAATTCAACTCCCCGCCAAAAACCGCTTCACTGCAAAATGTTTTTATGCATCTGAAAAAACATGGTGTTTTACATTTTGACCAGATTTTCGAACTAGTCAAGATAGTTCGCTATTTGCGCTATTTCAAAAATTTGAAATTAGAGGGGATTTTGCTTGAGTGGATGAGTAAAATCGTCATCGACGAGCGGTTCGATGAAGTGGAGAAGTATTTCGACGCCAAAGGAAACTTCAACGAAGAGCTTGACGAAGAGCTCTACAGGTACAAAAATATCCTCTCTCAGCACAAACAAACCATTGGTGATTCGCTCAAACGGCTTGTGCATTCGTCGAAAATCACCCCCTATCTTATCGATACGCAAATCCACTACATCAACAATGAAGAAGCGCTACTTGTTCGTGGCGGGTTCAATCATGTACTCAAAGGCTCGGTTATCGCTCGAAGCAGTAGCGGCGGTTTTTATGTCGTACCCGATGCGGTACTCAAAACCAAAGAGAAAATCCGCACCATCAACCAAGAACGTGAAGCGATCCTCTACCGCTACGCGAAAGAGTTTTCCACCAAACTCGAATCGATGCTGCCGTTTTTGAAGTTCATCGACAAAGAGTTCGAAAAGCTCGACAACTACCAAGCGCGGGTGAAGTTCGCAAAAAGCGAAAATCTCTCTATCCTCAAAGCGCAAAAAGACGACAAGATCGTACTTGTCGATTTCATCCATCCCGCTTTGTCGCACCCAAAACCGACAAACGTCGATTTTGGCAAGAACGTTTTGATGATAACGGGGGTGAATGCGGGAGGGAAGACGATGTTGCTCAAGTCGATCCTCGCATCGGCATTCATGGCGAAATATATCATCCCCATGAAAATAAACGCACACAAATCGCATATAGGTAGTTTCAAAAAAATCGAAGCGATTATCGACGACCCTCAAAACGTCAAAAACGACATCTCCACTTTCGCCGGAAGGATGAAACAATTTAGCGAGATTTTCAAACTCCAAAACGCACTCATCGGAGTCGATGAGATAGAACTAGGAACCGATAGCGACGAAGCGGCGGCGCTTTTTAAGGTGATTTTGGACAACCTGATAAAAAAGCACCAAAAAATCGTCATCACCACCCACCACAAGCGTCTTGCTTCCCTTATGGCCGATCGCGACGATGTGGAGCTAATGGCGGCTATCTACGATGAAAAAGCGCGTGTACCGACGTATGAGTTCATGCAGGGAATCATAGGAAAAAGTTATGCTTTCGAGACCGCTTTGCGTTACGGCATAGGGGTCGATGTCGTTAATGAAGCGAGAAAGGTTTACGGGGATAACAGCGAAAAACTAAGCCTTCTTATAGAGCGTGGAAGCGAACTCGAGCGTCAGTTGAAGAAAAAGCACGCCGAACTCGATAAACGTTTAGAGGGGGTGAAAAAACAAGAAGAGCTTCTCAAAGAGGAGCGTTTCAAACTCGAAGAGGAGTTGCAAAAACAAAAACATCTTCTTCAAAAAGAGTTCGACGAGGCGATAAACGCAGCAAAAAGAGCCGCAAAAGGGGAAAACCCTCGAGAAATTCACCGCGCACTCAATGAAGCGCACAAGAAAAAGCCGAAACAAAAACCGCAAAAAGAGCGAAACAAACACTATACGTTCAAAGTAGGCGATGGAGTGAAGTACCATAACTCTACCGGAACTATCGTCGAGCTTAAAGGGGAGAACGCCACCATAGAGGTGAACGGTTTGAAAGTGCGGGTCAGTACCAAACAGCTCCGCCCGGCACAAATAGCAAAACCAAAAATCAAAGCCAACGTCAAAGTCAACGTAGAGAAAAAATCGGGTCTTAAATGCGATTTGCATGGCCTAAGAAGTGAAGAAGCGATAGAGGTGTTGGATAAATTTCTCAGTGATGCTTTACTTGATGGATGGGATGAAGTGATCGTCTATCACGGTATAGGAACGGGGAAACTCGCTTATGCGGTCAAAGAGTACTTAAAACGCCATCCAAAAGTGAAGTCGTTCAAAGACGCTCCGCCGAGTATGGGAGGCTATGGAGCGAAGTTGGTTACGTTATAGACTAGAAAGGAAACGGATGCGAGTAGCGATTGTCGGTGGAGGTGCGAGCGGACTCGTTTGTGCCATCGAGTGTGCCAAAGCGGGGCTTGAGGTAGAGCTGTTCGAGCAGAACAAAACATGCGGGAAAAAGATACTGGTCTCGGGAAACGGCAAGTGCAATATCACAAACAAGTTCCTACACACGAGCGATTTCGTAACCTCCAACACCGCCTTGGTCGATGAGGTGCTCAAGCGATTTGGATTCGAAGAACAAAAGCGTTATTTCGCTTCACTTGGACTGTTGCTACACGTCAAGGAAGACGGGCGGGCGTATCCGTACTCTTACGAAGCCAAAAGCGTGCTCGATGTGCTTTTGAGTGCCGCAAAACAGTTTGGAGTGCGTATAACGACCGAAGCGAAAGTGACAAAGATAGAAAAAGATTTCACACTCTCCATCGCGCAACGCAAAGAGCGTTTCGATCGAGTCGTCATAGCCGCCGGTTCGGCAGCGGCGAGCCATCTTGGAGGAAATCGAAGCGGGTATGAGTTGGCGGAGGGTTTTGGGCATACGGTTGTAGCGCCGTATCCTTCTTTGGTACAGCTCGTTTCCTCGTCGAAATACCCCAAAATGATGAGCGGAGTGAAAATAGAAGCCGAAGCGACACTCTTTGTAAACGGAATGAAAGAGCGAACACAAAGAGGGGATGTGCTCTTTACCGATTACGGATTGAGCGGGTTGGCTGTTTTGGATATCTCCCAAAAAGCGAGCTTGGCATTGAAGCAGTATAGTGCCGTCGATGTCGCGCTCGATCTCATCCCCGGATGGGACAAGAACGCTTTAGCGAAACACCTTGTCGATGTAGCGAAAAACAACCCTTCGTTTACTATCGAGACGATTCTTCATACCTTTCTACCGGCAAAAATCGTCAAAGCGCTCCTTTTGTTTTTGGATATAGACAAGAGCATGACCCAAATCGGCATGAAACTTGCGAAAAAGATCGTTTTTAGGTTGCAGCGATGGAGTTTCGCCATAAGCGAGACAAAAGGGTTTCGTTACGCCGAAGTGAGCGGCGGGGGTGTGCATGCAAACGAGATCGATCCAAAAACGTTCGAGTCGAAAAAACAAAAAGGGCTTTATATAACCGGCGAAGTGCTCGATGTTGTCGGTAAAAGAGGCGGATACAACTTCGCTTTTGCTTGGGGGAGCGGGTTCTTGAGTGCTTTAGGAATAATACGAAGTAGCCGATAGTCCTTTTAGATACTTATTATGACGACATGTTATAATTGTATAGAATGAATCGATGAAAAAGGAAATATATGAATACCGTACTGATTGTCATAGGGGTTGTTATAGTCGTACTTGTTTTGATGTACAACTCGTTGGTTGCGAAAAAGAACGAGGTGGAGAACGTATTTGCCAGTATCGACACGCTACTGAAAAAACGCTACGACCTCATACCCAATCTCGTCGCGACGGTCAAAGAGTACATGAAATACGAAAGCGGCTTGTTGGAAAAAGTGACCGAGTTAAGAACCAAAGCGCTGAGTTCGAACATCTCGGATGAAGAGAAGATGGCTATCGACAAACAGATGAGCCAGGCGCTCGGCTCTATCATGGTGGCGGTGGAGAACTATCCCGAGCTCAAAGCAAATGAAAACGTTTTGCACCTTCAGCACACGTTGGCGGAGATAGAAGCACAGATTTCGGCTGCGAGACGTGCTTACAACCAAGCCGTAACCGACTACAACAACGCCATCGAAATGATTCCGACAAATATCATGGCGAATTTCATGGGGTATAGACGAAAACAGGTGTTCGAAATCGATGAGAGTGAGCGAAAGAACGTCGATATGAAAAAACTTTTTAGCGAGTGAAGCGGCAGTAGATGAAAAAGCTTTCGGAGATAGTCGATTACTATTACGGCGAACTGGCACCGACTATAAAAGAGCTGGATAAAAAGCGCGACGAAGTGAAGCGAAAAACGTTGTCGTATTTTCTCGTTGTGGCGTTTTTCATAACGCTTGGGACGTTGTTCGTTCTTAAAAGTTCAACGAACCCCCAGTACGGCATGACCGCTATGGTGTATGGGATGTTGCTTGTCGGAGCGTATGGGGTTATCATGGGGTTTCTCTCCAAAGATTACGTCAAAGAGTTCAAAAACAAGGTCATAGCCCCTTTGATACGCTACATAGACCCCAATCTTCAGTACGACCCCAACCGCTACATCCCAAAAGCGCTTTTTGAGCGTTCGGGAATCGTTCGGGAGCGCATAGACTATTATAGCGGTAACGATTATGTCCACGGTGCGATCGAGGGTGTGGAGATCGTCTTTAGCGACATTGTCGCAGAACGACGTACACAAGATAGCGAAGGGAACGAAGAGAGGGAGACAGTTTTCGAGGGGGTTTTGTTAAGAGCGGAGTTTCCAAAACGGTTTTTACATACGACGTTCGTTTTACCAGATAGTGCGGAGAAACATTTCGGCTCCTATCTTGGAAACATCCTTCAGTCCCACAACTCTTACGGAAAGCTTATCAAAATGGACAACCCAAAGTTCGAAAAAGAGTTCGTCGTTTACGGGCAAGACAGTGTGGAGACCCATTATATTTTGACACAGTCGATGATGGAGCGGATATTGGAATTTAGAAAAAAAGTGGGACATTCGGTCGCGCTTTCGTTCGTTGGAGGGGAGATGTTCTTGGCGGTACATTACAACAAGGACACTTTGGAGCCAAGTATCTTCGGTTCACTTTTAGATTATAAAATAGCAAAAGAGTATATCGAAACGCTTTACTATGCTTTGGGGATAGTGGAGGAGCTCAAACTCAATCAAAAACTATGGAGTAAACGATGAAAAAAATCTTGATTTTACTTTTGGTCTCGCTATCGTTGTTTGGCATCGAGATAGGGAAAAAACCAAAGAGGGTCGTCATCGAGCACAACAACGGCGGTTACGTCAAGGACGGTTTAGCTTGGAGTAGCGATACCGTTAGAGGAAAAGTGTATGTGATGTTCTATGTCGATCCGGACGAAAAGGACAAGAACGAGCATTTCGCCGACGCACTCAAAGCGAAGAAATACGACCGCGCTCAGTATGGAAGTATAGCGATAGTCAACAGTGCTGCTACTTGGAAGCCCGATTTCGTCATCGAGCAGATACTCAAAAGCAAGCAGAAAAAATTTCCCGATACCATCTACGTGATGGACAAAGCGGGTGTTTTGGTCAAAGAATGGGGGCTTAAAGACGACGATTCGGATATTTTGGTTTTCGACAAAGACGGTAGATTGCTTTTCTACAAAGCAGGTAAGATGGATGAAGCCGATATGCAAAAAGTGTTCAAACTCATAGAGGAGCGTATAACGTGGAGCTTGTAATCCAGAGTTTCAAAGACCTTTTCCGTGCAAAGATGCTCAAGTTCGCCATCATTCCCTTCATAGTGATAGCGGCTGTGAGTTATGTAGTGTTTTTCGCAGTTGCCGGAGCGGGGCTGGATCATCTAACCCATCTGGAGATGCACAAAAGCGAGACGGTCGTTATCGACGGTGTGCCGCATACGCAACAAAAAGATATCGTTTTGGAGGATGACGCGAACGCCGGATTGGTGCAAAAACTGCTCACATGGGCTGCAACTTCGTGGATACTAAGTAGTATGCTCTACCTAATAGGTGGATTTATAGTGTTGTATTTCAGCCTTTTTTTCTCCATTTTCATCATCGGTTTTCTTACCCCTTACATCGTCAAGGAGTTGCATGTCATGCACTATCCAAACGTGGAGCTTGTCGGTTTTGGGAGTATCGCGGAGTCGGTGTTCTTGACGATGAAGTGGGCGGTTGTCATGGTAGGGCTTTTCGTGCTGTTCGTTCCTTTGTACTTCATCCCCGTTGTCAATATCATAGCGCTTAATTTTCCGCTGTATTATTTTTTCCACAAGATGATCAATTACGATGTCGCTTCATCGATCGTTTCCAAAGAGGAGTTTTTCATCATTCAAGGTACGAAAGCGAACGAGCTGCGCTTAAAGACACTTTTTTTGTATCTGCTTTCGCTTATCCCTTATGCGGTGCTTTTTATAACCGTTTATTATGTCATCTACTACGGACACAGCTATTTTCGCTACGCTTTGGAGCTTCGCAAAACACCCAACGAAGTTGTCGCTAACGGGGAGATGACACGTCTAAAGCGTTGATTTTTGCAAAAAGTTCACTATCGCCAAGAAGCAAAATCGTTTGGTACTGGTTGAAGATTTGCGCTTTGAGTGTCGCGGTTTTCGCTTTTGTGCTTGCAAGATCGGCGATGCTTCTGCTGAGTTCGTCCGCACTTGCAAGCTGGTTTTTAAAACGCCCAAAAGTCAGTTTGTAGTACTCCTCTTTCGCTTTTGTCTCCATTTGCGCACTTTTTAGTTTCGCTTGGAGGGTGTGCAGTTGTAAAAAAGCGTTTTCTATCTCTTGACGAACTTTCTCTTTGTAGTCGTTGAGCTGCGTTTGTAGTGAGAGCTCTTTGAGTTTGGATGCCTCTATGCGATTTTTGTCGCTAAATCCGTTGAAAAGATTCCACCGAACTTGCGCTCCGACGTAACTTTGGTCGGCATTTGTGTAACCGTTGCCATCGAGTGCGAGAGTGTCCCCTTGGCGTTTGAGTTCTGCAGCAAGTGCGAGGGTAGGGTAGAGGCTGCTTTTTGCGAGTTGTGTATGGGTTCGTTCTATACCAAGGGTTTTTTGTAAAGCCAAAATGTCGGCTCTTTGGTTTAGAGCTTTTTTTAGCAGCGCTTCTTTGTCCAGTTTCATTGTCGGCAATGCAGGGAGCTCTACAGAATCGATGGGTGAACTAAGCAGATATGAAAGGGTGTTTAGCAGTTGTTGTTTTCGTGCGCGCAACTCACTGATGCCGGCGTCTATCTGGTACGACTTGGCTTGTATGTTGTAAAGTTCCGAAGGGGGGATAAGTCCGTTTTGGAAAAAGCCTTGCGCTTTTTGCAGCGCTTTTGTCGTAGCCGTTTTCGCTTTTTGCAACGCTTTAAGACTCTCTTTCGTCGCGGCAACGGAGGTTGCAAGACGAGTGATGTTTAGGTAAAGGTTGCGCCGCAAATCGAGCACTTGGAGTTTGGCTTTTTCATTTTTGAGTTTCGCTTCGTCGATGGAAGCACTTAGAGCGAATCCGGTAAAAAGGGGGTATTGCAAACTCAAAGCGCCTCGGTAGTTCTCTTTCGTTCCCATGATAACGGTTTGTGGAGGAACGCCCGGCGGATAGAACGTGAGGGTTGGAGTTTGGCGGAGTTTGAACGCACTAAGACTCGCTTCGAGAGTAGGGTAGTTTTTCCCTTGTGCACTTTGGTAGAGCTTGTAAGCGGCTTGTTGCATCTCTTTGGCGCTTTTTAGCTTGAGGGAGGTATCGACTTTTTGTAAAATCGTCCGATAGCTCGCTGCGAAAAGGAAAACCGGAATCGCTAAAAAAATGAAATATCTCATATACCCAACCTTTCTTTTGGTTTGAAAACGAACAATAAAACGACGAAAAATGAACCCAAAATTCCCCAGTAACTTGCGTGCATGAATGTGTTGTAAAAGCCGTAATTGAAACTCATAAACATTTCATAATTGCCAAATATCGCTTTTATCTGCTCTATCGAGATGCCCAAGTTTTCTTTGAGGCGCTCGAGATAGAGCGAGACGTACTCGAAGTTTTGCAACTCCTGCATATTTTGAAAATGGAGATTTTTGAAGTATTCCATGTTGTTCGTAGCCAATGCCGTACCGAAACTCCCCCCTACAAAACGGAAATAATCCATCAGCACGATAGCCAGCTCCCCTTTGTTTTGAGGTGCGTTTTGTAGGAGCAAAACCGTAACGGGAGCGAAAAACAGCCCCATACCTATCCCAAAAGGAATAGTTAGAAGCATCGCTTGGGTAAGGGGTGTGTAGTAGTTTAGTGTCGGTAGGAGTAAAAGAGATGCCCCGACATACACCACCGCGGCTATCGCGACCGTTTTTCGTGCGCCGATTTTGTCCGAGAGGATGCCCGCAAAAGGGGAGAACAGCCCAATGAACACCGCAAAAGCGAACACTGCGATACCCGCTTCGAACGTCGGCAGCATTTTGATATGCTCGTAATATACCGGCAGAAGGTAGAAGTACTGGTACATGCTAAAACCGAGAATGAAAAAATAGATCATAATCCCATTGGCGAAAAACGGATTTTTAAACAGCGAAAAGTCTATAAGGGTGTAGCGGCTGTTGAGTTCGCTCAAAGCGTAGAGTACAAAAGCGACTAAAGCGCTGATGAACAGTACCCCTACTTCTATGGAGTGGAACCATCCAAGTTGCTGTCCGCGACTTAACATCACAAGGAGAAAAACGGTAGCCAGACCAAGGAGGAAAAAGCTGATGAAATTGAAGTTGAGTTTTTCGAAGTTTTTTTCCTTGGGTAGATAGAGCCAACCTGAGAGTACCAAAAGCATACCCACAGGGACGTTTATGAAAAACACCATCCGCCAATTGTAGTACTCCGTCAGATATCCGCCGATGGTAGGACCAAGTGCTGGAGCGAAACTCACTCCAAGACCGAATATCCCCATCGCAAGCCCTTGTTGATGGGGTGGAAAGTAGCTAAATATCATAATATGGCTCGTAACCATAATCAGCGCTTCTCCAAACCCTTGGATTATGCGAAAAAGGATGATCTCCTCCAGCGTATCGGAAGTACCGCAAAAGAGCGATGCGATACTAAAGAGCAAAACCCCGAGTAAGAACACTCCCTTGGAACCAAAACGTTTGATGAGGTACTCCGTTACCAAAAGGGCGATTGCGGCTGAGACCATGTAGCTTGTTATGATCCATTGTACTCCGTACATATCACTTGAGAGCGGACCTGTAAGTTTGGGGACTATCACGTCCACTACCGTGGTATCGAGGATCGCCATAAACGCTCCGGTCATCACGATTACGGAAAAGAGGGTTCGCTCTTTTGTCGTGATATCCCAAGGTTTTTTGGCTTGTTCGTTCATCCCCTCCATCCCCGCAACGAAAATTTCAAACCTATTTTCTCTCTATCGCCACGCTTGCACCCATCCCCGCACGCAGCCCTTTGGTATCTTCAAGGCGTATGCGTACCGCGAATCGTTGATCGAGTTTGGTGAACTCGCCACTTGCGATGTCTCGCGGAACGAGACTGAAGGTCGAAGCGGATGTAGGAGCGATCGATTCGACTTTGGCATCGATTTTTTTCCCATTTAGCGCATCGACGCTGACTGTAACGTCGTTACCGACTCGCACCCCTTTTAGTTTTTTTTCCGACAAAAGTACTTCACAATACAGTTTGCTATCATCGACCAAAGCGACAACCGGTGTGCCGGCTTTGAGCACTTTTGGCGCATCGAAGAATTTTTTGGCTATCACGCCGCTAAAAGGGGCGTAGAGTTTGGTGTATGAGAGTTGTCTGTCGGCTTTTTCCACCAAGCTTTTGAGCGACTCGAGTTCTTGCAAGTTGGCGTCTATTTGTTTTTGGAGCTCTTTTACCTCGACGAGTTGCGCTTTTGCGAGTTTTAGCGCAAGGGTGGCTTTGGTTTGCCGAGTTTGAAGCAACGGAAGCTTCTCTTTGAGCGCGAGTAGCGTTTTTTGCAAGCTTTTTACTTGGGTTTGGATGTTCTCAAGGTCCGATTTGGAGATGAGATTTTGTTTATACATTTTCTCGAAACGTTTTTGGTCGTTTTGGAGTTTGGCAAGTTTGGCTTGCATCGACTCGACTTCGTAAGCGGTCGCTTTTTTTTGTTCTTGAATCTGTTCGATGGATGTTTTGGCTATTTGGGTTTTGAGTTCGAGTGAAGTTTGGAGGCGTTTTTTTCGTGTTTTGAGCGCTGCTATCTTTTGGGTGAGCGCTTTTTGTTTGTGCTGGAGCTCTTTTTTCGTCAGTTCGATGTCGCTTGGGTCGATTTGTGCTATGAGTTGCCCTTTTTGCACTTTTTGGTTTTGTTCGACAAAAAGTTTTTCCACTTTTCCACCCACTTGGAAGGACAAAATCGAAAGCGAATCGCTTTTGATGAAAGCCGCATCGCTAACGGCGTTGGTCGTTCTGTAACTGATGTAGCGATACCCCGTAACGACCAAAACGGCAACGATGGCGACCAAGATGAACGAACCGATTTTTTTTGACATTGACAACCCTTTCACTTTTATAATCATATCATCATCGAAAACGATTTTGTAAACGGTTACATAATATTTCAGTCTTTTTCTTCGTTTTTCTCCTGCATCATCACCATTTTTCTGTAATGCTCGTCTTTTGGTAGGAGGCTCGCTTCGTAGAGAAACTGCGATGGGACGAACTCGGTTTTTTTGATTTTGTCGTATTTGGCGAAGCTTAGGTAGAGAATGTCTTTCGCGCGGGTTACGGCGACGTAGAAAAGTCGTCTTTCTTCATCCAAGCTGCCCCCTCTTGCCATCAGTTTACGGTTTGGGAAACGCCCGTCCATCAGGTCTATGACATATACCTCTTTAAATTCCAGCCCTTTGCTTGCGTGGATGCTCAGTAGGTTGACCCCTTCCCCTTGGGTGAGGTCGTTGCTACCGAGAATCATGGCGTTCAAAAACCGTTCATGGTCGCTGTATGGTTTGGAAAGCTCTTCTAAGAGTACCATTTTTCTTTGTATTTTCAAAAGTGCTTCCGATTTGAGGTTTTCGTCTATGCTTCCGTCTTTGAGTTGCGCTCTTTTGCTCGCCAAAGTGGAGGCGATATGCTCGAAAAGTCTCGAAGCGGCGATTTTTCTGACAATGGTTCGGGGTTGTTTCATCCCCTTGAGCTCTTTGTAAAGCAGATAAAACTCGTACAAGAACATAGCGCCGTCTTTGGTGAGTTTTGGGTGTTTAAGCACGGCGTTTTTCATAAAACGGTTATCGAAGCCGAGCTTGGCGAACTTCCCAACCGCGCCCAGCTCCAAAAAGTCATCGAAAAGTCCAAGTTGATGGTTGACGTTGCGTTTTTCGAACGGATTTCTGATTTTTTCATCGGGTGCGTACAAACCGTAGAACATACTGCCGCTTCCAAGGGTTTTGAGCGCCATATAGAGCTCTTTTGCCATGGCGCTTCCTATCCCTTTGGCGTATTCGAAAAGGTGGATGAACGCCATCATGTCGCTTTCGTTGACAAGGAGGGTGTATAAATCAAGCACCGCTTTGACCTCTTTGGCGTCGAAAAAACTGCTGCCCCCTTTGCGTTTACATGCGATTCCAAGTTCTCTTAAGGCAACTTCGACGCCGTCTGCGGTTGCGTTGTTGCGAAAGATGACGGCGATATCTTCATGGGGAGTGTCGGTTTTCGAGATAAGGTGCGCTATACCGTGGTACTGGTCGAAAAGCTCGTCGTATGCCAAGAGTTTCGGCGGTATCGAAACGTCGGTGCGGGTCACTTCGAGTTTTTTTGGATATATCCGCTCGTTATGCTCTATGACTCGGTTCGCCAAAGAGAGTATGGGGAGGGTGGAGCGGTAGTTCTTGCTTAGGTTGAACACTTTGGCGTTTGGGTACTTTTTGGTGAAAGAGCCGATGATGTTGATATCGGCTCCATTAAAAGCGTAGATGCTTTGGTCGTAATCTCCGACACAAAACAGTGATGGTGGGTTGATAGCGTCGATGATGGTGCCTTGGAGCGCGTTGGTGTCTTGGTATTCATCGACGAGTACTTCTTTGTAGCCGAGTTTTTCTTTTTTTGCAAGTTCTCGAAATTCGATAAGCAAGTCGTTGAAGTTCAAAAAACCGAACTCTTTTTTCAGCCCCTCGAATTCTTCGACCACGTCGGCGTAGATAAGTGCGTAGAGTTCGTGTTCTGGGTAGTTGTGTTTGATCCAGCTCTCGAAATCGCGACTAAGCTCGGTATTTTGGTAAAGCGAATAGAGGTCGTAGAGGTAGTTGCCGCCGTATTGGGGGACTTCCGCCGCGATATTTTGGAAATTTCGTTTTTCATAGACGCTGCGAAAGAGGGTTTTTAGTTCACGCTGTTGCTTGAGAACGACTTTGGAGTCGAATTTTTTGAGCCATCTGTAGCTTACCGCATGAAACGTTCCCGCGTCTATTTTCGAAGCGGTTTTGGAGCCGAAAAACGAAGCGACGCGCTCGACCATCTCCGCTGCGGCTTTGTTCGTGAAAGTCAGCAGCAATATTTCGCTCGGTTCTACGCCGTTTTGGAGCAGATGCGCTATGCGTCCCACTATTGTGGATGTCTTTCCCGTCCCCGCCGAGGCGATGATAAGGTTCCTGCTATGGGGCGAAGTCGCGGCTTCGTACTGTTCTTTGTTGAGTCGGCTAAGTGGCAAACTGTACCTTGTATGGAGAAATTTTTTTGTGATTATAGCTTTTAAAGCTTTTTTTTCGATTATTGTGTTAAAATGACCGGTAAGATTATGAAAAATGGTGAACGAAAAATGAGTAAAAACGAACGGATGCTGACAATTATCACAAGTGATGTAAAAGAGGATATCTGTCAAAGAGATGTAATAACACCGGAAATATTCGCAAACGTATTTTTGCATGTCGCCAAGGAACACGACGTCGAATATGAAGAGATGGCGAGAAAATATATCAGCGGTGAGGTGGAGAAGTTTTTGAAACTCCAAACCGAAACTACCGATACGGTCAATAAGCTCAGTCAAAACACCACTGATGCGATAAACGCCATAGAGAGCAAAGACGAAAACACTCTGAAATCGGTGTTGAGCGAGACGAAAAGTTTGAAAAAAGAGCTCGAGCGTCTAAAAGAGTCTTTGCACACCGACGAATTGACAAACGTGTACAATAGAAAATGGCTTTTTGAATATATCGTCACTAAAGAAAAACATACGTTCAAAACAGACGGGGTGGTGGCCTTGGTGGACTTGAACTACTTCAAGCAAGTAAACGACACGTACGGGCATATAGTCGGAGACAAGGTGCTCGTATTCATCGCTTCGCAGCTAAAACGTTCCAAAGGGAGCGTCGTGCGGTATGGCGGGGACGAGTTTTTGATTTTCTTCGAAGGTGGGTACGACTCGCAAGAGATACGGAAAATCCTTTCGCAGCTTCGCGAAGATATCGTTAAAAAACATCTCAAAGCCAGAAACGCGGAGTTTCGTGTCAGTTTTTCGATAGGGGTTGCGAAGTATTTTGCGGGTGAAGTGCTCGAAGAGGTCATAGAAAGAGCCGATACGGATATGTACGAAGATAAAAAAGAGATCAAAAAACGGATTACCGGCATAGAGATAGATTGAAAACGGTATTGGGAAGTGGTTGTTTGTCGTTGTGATTTATTTAAATGAGAGTGGAAAGGATGTGCTATAAAACTTTACGATACCATTACGGAACTGAAAATTTTGACCTTTATACCGGTGGGTATTATCGGTATCGTTTTTCTTTTTCTGATTTATGATTCCATCAAGCAGGTAGAGGCGCTACGCTCGTTGGAGAAAAATAGTGCCGAGATAATTTCGATATCGAATCTTATAACATATTTGCAACAAGAAAGAGGTCTAAGTAGCGGCTATCTCAGTAGTCATGGAGCGAAGTTTTCGGAAGAATTGAGCAAAGTAAGAGACAAAGTTGACTATGACTACAAGAAGCTCGATCTCAATGTGACGGTGATAGAATTACGAAAGAGAATCGATGCGATGCGTATTTCGACGGTGGAGGCATTTGCTATCTATACGGGTATTATAAAAAATTTTCAAATGCAATATCTCAGCACGGTGGAAAAGATAAACGACCCCAGTCTTGTCAAAGAGTTACATACCTATATCAATCTTTCTTTTATGAAAGAAGCTCTTGGAGAGATTAGAGGAACGCTTAACGGTGTTTTTGCGGCGAAAAATGTTCCAGACAGAAAGCTTTTGTACAATATGGCTCGTGCAAGAGGGATGTACGAGGTTTCTTTCGAGCAGTTCCATGCAACGGCACCGAAGAGATTTTTGAATTGGATACATACTGTTATATCGAGTGAGAAATATAAAACGATAGAACACACGGTGGAGAAATATGCATTTTTTCATATAGATGAACCGAACGAAGATCCCAAAAGGTGGTTCCGGATTTGTACCGATGTGATCGACGAGATAGCACAGATGGAGAAAGCTTTTATCTTGATGGTCGGCAAGTCGATACAGCATAAAGTGGAGTCGATAGAGTCTAAAATCGTTTCGCAACTTCTCTTTTTGTTCGTGATAGCGCTGTTTATTTTGTGGCTCGGCTATCAGTTGAAACATGGCGTGCTGCGAAATATCACACTTTTACAACAGTACAAAAATGCCGTGGATAGAAGCAGCATCGTCTCTAAAACCGACAAAGGCGGCAGAATCACTTACGCCAACGACAAATTTTGCGAAATATCGGGATACGCGAAAGAAGAGCTTGTCGGAAAACCGCACAATATCGTTCGTCATCCTGATGTGCCAAAGGCGGTGTTCAAAGAGATGTGGGAGACGATACTTGCTAAAAAAGCGTGGAACGGCATCGTTAAAAACAGGAAAAAGAATGGAGATTATTATATCGTCGAGGCGACGATAAATCCGATACTTGATCAAAATGGAAAGATCGAAGAGTTCATCGCGATACGAAACGATATCACCGAAGTCGTCAAACTACATGAGGAACTTGAACACACCCAAGAAGAGTTGATCTTCCGTATGGGAGAGATTGGGGAAAGAAGAAGCGAAGAAACGGGTTGTCATGTGAAAAGGGTCGCTAAATATTCGGAGCTTTTGGCAAAATACTACGGTCTTGACGAAGAGGAAATCAGGCATCTTTTTTTCGCTTCTCCTATGCATGATATAGGTAAGGTCGCTATTCCCGATACGATCTTGAAAAAACCGGGTAAGCTCACGAACGAAGAGTGGAAAATTATGAAAACGCATACCGAGATAGGATATGCACTCTTTAAAAATTCTCAAAGACCGCTTTTACAAACAGCTGCGATTATCGCTTATGAGCATCACGAAAAATGGGATGGAAGTGGTTACCCAAGGGGCCTTAAAGGGGAACAAATACATATATTCGGTCGTATTACAGCTTTGGCGGATGTCTTCGATGCACTTGGAAGTGACAGATATTATAAAAAGGCGTGGAGCGATGAAAAAATTTTCGCATTGATAAAAGAGGAGCGGGGCAGACACTTCGATCCTGTGCTTGTCGATATTTTCTTCGAACATCTCGATGAGTTTCTTTACATCCGAAAAGCGTTTAGTACACAAAGCGACTTTATGAGAGAATAAGCCAAATTTCACTCACCTTTGGGTATAATTGCGCAATTTCAAAGCCCTTTGGGCTTGGTAGAAAAGGCGCACATATATGGCACAAAAGTACAATCCGCAAGAGACGGAAAACAAATTTTACAAAATTTGGGAAGAGCGAGGCTATTTCGAAGTAGAGGGAAATAGCGCTATACAGGAAGAGGGGAAAAACTTCTGTATTATGATGCCCCCTCCAAACGTTACCGGAAGACTCCACATCGGTCATGCACTCACGTTTACCCTACAAGATATCATCACCCGTTACAAGCGAATGGACGGTTACAAGACCCTTTGGCAACCCGGAACCGATCATGCGGGGATTGCGACGCAAAACGTGGTCGAGAAGCAGATTTTGGCTGAGGGGAAAACCAAAGAGGAGATAGGGCGCGAAGCGTTTTTGGAGCGCGCTTGGAAATGGAAAGAGGAATCTGCGGGGATTATGACCACGCAGCTGCGAAAGATGGGGGTGAGTCCTGCGTGGAAGCGTGAGCGTTTCACGATGGATGCAGGGCTGCAAAAAGCGGTCAAAGAGGCGTTTGTGCATCTCTACAATGAGGGGCTTATCGTTCGTGGAAACTATATGGTCAACTGGTGTACCCATGACGGGGCACTAAGTGATATCGAAGTGGAGTACGAAGAGGAGCGAGGAGCGCTTTATCACATCCGCTATCCGTTTGTCGATGGCAGCGGTGAAGTGGTTGTCGCAACGACAAGACCCGAGACCTATTTTGGCGATACCGCGGTTATGGTCCATCCAGACGACGCACGCTACAAAGCACTTATAGGAAAAAAAGTTCGCCTCCCGCTAATAGATAGAGAGATAGAAATAATAGCCGACACCCATGTCGATATGGAGTTTGGAACGGGTGTGGTCAAAGTTACTCCGGCACACGACCCAAACGACTACGAAGTAGGGAAACGGCATGATTTGGAGTTTATCACCGTATTTGACGAAAAAGGGGTGCTTAACGATTATGCAGGCGAGTTCAAAGGTTTAGAGCGCCTTGAAGCACGACCGAAGATAGTGCAAAAACTCAAAGATGAGGGGTTCTTGGTCGAGGTTGAAGAGCATGTCCATCAAGTGGGGCATTGTTATAGATGTAAAAATGTCGTAGAGCCTTACATCTCCAAGCAATGGTTCGTTCGAAGCGAAGTCGCCAAAGAATCGATAGCAAAAACCAACAACGGCGAAGCGAAGTTTTTCCCAGCCCACTGGATCAACTCCTACAACGCATGGATGGGGGAACTGCGAGATTGGTGTATATCGCGTCAGCTATGGTGGGGACACCAGATTCCCGTTTTTTATTGCGATGATTGTGGACATGAATGGGCGAGCAAAGAGGATGAGGAAAAAGCGTGTCCAAAATGTGCCTCTGCGAACTTCCACCAAGACCCCGATGTGCTCGATACTTGGTTCAGCTCAGCCCTCTGGCCGTTTTCTACTCTTGGCTGGGGGAACGGCGATGTGGAGATGGACAAACTTTTCAAAAGCGACGATTTGCAAGAGTTCTATCCCAATTCGCTGCTTATTACCGGTTTTGACATCCTCTTTTTCTGGGTTGCCCGTATGATGATGATGGGTGAGCATTTCATGGGTGAGTTGCCGTTTAAGGACATCTATTTGCATGCACTTGTGCGCGATGAGCACGGGCAAAAGATGAGTAAATCCAAAGGCAATGTGATAGACCCGCTCGATATGGTCAACGAATTCAGTGCCGACATCCTTCGCTTCACCCTTGCCATCTCCGCCGCGCAAGGGCGTGATATACGCATGAGTACCAAAAAGCTCGAGCTAAACCGTAACTTCACCAACAAGCTTTACAATGCGGCGAAATTTTTGCAGATGAACGTAGAAACGTTCCCTGACCTCGAGGGCTTTTGTCTTGAAACACCGCTTGGTCGCTATATGGTCTCACGCCTCAACCAAGCTACGAAAGAGGTTAGAGAGTATCTTGACGAGTACCGCTTCAACGATGCCGCAACGGTACTGTACCGCTTCATTTGGAACGAGTTCTGCGACTGGGGGATAGAGCTGAGCAAAGCGGACAAAGCAAGTATCGTCGAGCTTGGCGCTATTTTCAAAGAGGCGATGAAACTGCTGCACCCTTTCATGCCGTTTATCACCGAGTATTTGTGGCATCAATTAAGCGGTACAAGTTTGGAAGATAGCGATTCGATTATGATAAAACGCTATCCGACAAAGACGAAAAAACGTAAAGAAGAGGAACTCTTTGGGGTTATCATGGATGCCATCGTCGCGATACGTCGTGCCAAAACGCTTGTCGATATGGCAAACCGTCAAATAGAGACGGCGTATGTCAAAACCGATGCTTTGAGCGAGAAACAAAAAGAACTGGCAATACCGTTTATCGCCAAACTCGCCAAAGTGGAAAAAGTGGCGTTTGTCGATACAAAAGTAGATGAAGCCGTCAGTGATATCGGTGAGAAATGTGAAGTGTTCATTCCGACCGATTCGATAGACCTCTCCCCAATTATCGCAAGGTTGCAAAAACAAGAGGAAAAACTCCAAAAAGAGATCGACAAACTTGATAAAATGCTCTCAAACGAGCGTTTCGTAGCTAACGCACCAAAAGAGGTGCTTGAGAAAAACAAACAAGCTCTTGCCGAGGCGCAAGAAAAACAAGACAAAATCAAAGAGCAGCTCGCTTCCCTTTTATAAGATTACGCGTATGCGTAATCTTCCCCTTTTTGAAACATTTTTATAAATTTTTTCCATTTAATAGAGATAATTGGTCGATTTTTTCGTCAATTTGCTATAATGGAGTCTATGAAAACCAAACTTATCAACCAAATAAACGAAAATTTCGGCAAATACCAAGAGGAGATTCTCAAACATCTTGAAGAGTACAGCTATAGAAAACAACGTTACGGTATTGACTATACCATAGCGCTTTATATCTCTTCCAAAGAGATTCCAAAAGATATAATCAAAAGCTACATTCGCTGTACCGATAGATTGATTCCACTCGATGCCAACTTTGTAGCGGTGATTTTCGATTTTGCCGACGAAGAAAAGGGGCTCAAAGCGAGTGAAAATCTTTTGTCTTTGATAGAACCCGAGCTGTTCGAAGAAGAAATTTATCTCGGTGTCGTCAGCTCTCATGGTGATTTTGACGAGAAAGGGAGCGTCAGACACGCTTTGGACCTCTTGATAGAGAGTATCCAAAGTGGTTGCAACGATGTGCCTAAACTTCCGACGGCTTAGAGAAATATTTCGATAGCTCGTTGTAAATCTTGGGGAGTGTCTATGCCAAATCCAGTCGATGCGGCTTTTACCATGCTTATTGGTTTATTGTGGTAGATGGCGCGTAATTGCTCCAGTTTTTCGATATCTTCGATAGGGGCGTCGTCGAGATTGCAAAAGGTGTTGAGCGATTTTTTATCAAACCCGTAAATCCCTATATGCCCAAAGTAGGTCGCGCCACCGCTTCTGTTGTAAGGGATGGGCGAGCGGGAGAAGTAGATGGCGTTGTTGGCTTCATCGAGTACCACTTTGACAAGGTTAGGGTCTTGGGCCGCCTCTTCGTTGACGGCATTGTAGCAGCTTGCCATGATGAATTCCCGTTTGTCTTTTTGGAGTTGTTTTAGTCTTTGAAAAAGTTTCTTTACAACTTCGGTTTCTATGAACGGTTCGTCGGCTTGGACGTTGACTATGAGCTCGTTTTCTTCAAGTTCTAAAATATTGGCACATTCGTTGATGCGATCTGTCCCGCTTTTATGTGTCGTGGAGGTGAGCATCGCTTCGATACCGTGTTCTTTGCACACGCGTATAATCTCTTCGTCGTCCGCCGCGACGACCACTTTGTCGATTTGTGCGACCCGTTTGGCGGTTCTTACCACCATCGGAAGTCCACCGATGTCGGCAAGCACTTTTTTTGGAAATCTGCTTGAAGCAAGACGCGCGGGAATGATAATCATTTAATACCCTTTCGATATAATTGCGTTATTAGACTTCTTGCAAAATGCAAGAGACCTATTATAACAAAAAAGGTTTTTCGTGACGCTTTATCAACCCCAGAGTGGATATTGTTTCAATAGCGATTCGATATTTCTTTACGATTTCATCACCTCTTTGCAACCCCGAGGAGAGATGCTCGATGTGGGTGCCGGATGTGGCATAGTGGGGCTGTTGGTTGCGAAAGATTTTCCGCAAATCAAGCTCGAAGCGGTAGAGAAACAGGAGCTTTTCGTGCGTTATGCCCAAAAAAACGCTCAAGCAAACGGCATAGACTACAAACTTCATTTCGGGGATTTTTTGGAACTCGATTTTGAAAAACGTTACGACTATGTCGTATCAAACCCTCCGTTTTACCACGACGGTGTGCAAAAAAGCGGTAACGAAATGTTGTTCAATGCACGCTATAATATCAATCTACCCATAGAGGGTTTTTTTCAAAAAGTGCATAAGATTTTAAAACCAAGAGGGCACTTCGTTTTTTGTTACGATGCGACACAGTTTTCTTTGGTGTGTGCGGCGTTGGAAAAAGCGAAGATGCGCGTGGTCAAAACACGCTTTGTCCATCCGAAAAAAGGGAAAAACGCTTCGCTGGTGCTTGTTTACGCACGAAGAGACAGCAAGTCGATGATGGAGGTTTTGCCGCCTCTGTTTTCTTTCGAAGGGGAAGAGTTCAGCGATGAAGCGAAAGAAATTTATAAAAAAGCGGGAACGAACAGTATAAAATGCAAAATATAGTCACAAAAGAAGGATTTCCATACGGTTTTATGCCAAGTGCGTGTGCTACGTGCGGCGGAAAGTGCTGCACGGGAGAGAGCGGATACATACACGTCAACAAAACCGAGATGGAACGCATAGCCGCTTTTTTGAACATCGACATTGAAACGCTCAAGAGTGATTATCTTTATAAACACGGTTATAAATATTCTATAAAAGAAAGGGAAGTGGAGGGGAGCTTCGAGTGTGTGTTCTACGATGCCAAGCAAGACGGCTGCATGATTTACGCCGCTCGCCCCGTACAATGCAGAACGTTTCCTTTTTGGGAGTATTACAAAAACAGAGTCGATGAGCTCAAGAACGAATGTCCGGGGATTGTAGATGTATAAAAAAGTGTTGCAATCGCTGCTTTTTGTTTTCGTTTTAAGTTTTTTCACATCGTGTTCGAAAGTAACACCCCCTTCGCCGAGTCAAAAAGTTTTCGAGAAAGAGGACCTCTACATTATGTACGCGTTGCGCTCCGAGGAGGTGGGACGCTACGATATAGCTGCGAAACTGTATGAAGATTTGTACGAAAAAGCGCACAAAAAAGAGTATTTTTACCGAGAATTGCAAAACCTTCTGGCTGCAAGAAAGTTCGATGAGGTGGTAGAAAAATGCGATGCCGTCATAGGCGAATCGCAAAGTGTCGATGCACAGTTGCTACGTTTGAAAATCATCGCTTTGGTGCACAAAAAAGAGTACTTAAAAGCCAAAGAGGAAGCTTTGCAACTTATCGAGCTGACGAAAAAAGATGAAGACTACCTTTTGTTAGCGGATATCTATGTCAAACTTAAAAAATACGAAATGGCCGTGAAGTACCTCGAAGGCGCGTACAGTAAAAACTACGACCCGAAAATTTTGGATAGAATCTCCATCATTTTGTTTGTCAATCTCGGACGGCAAAAAGACGCTATCGCGCAACTCGAGACCCATTCGAGAATGTTTGGATGTAACGAATATATCTGCAACAGACTGTTGTCGTTTTACAGCAAGCTTGGGGATGTGGAGGGGATGCTCTCTGTCTATAAACGGATATACAAACAAGACCCAAGAGAAGAGATTCTTGAGAAAATCATACAACTGTATGTTTACAAGAAAGATTATTACGGTCTTGAGAAGTTTTTAGAATCAAACGATATCGAAAACGACATCTTGCTTCAAATCTATTCGACGACGAAAAAGTACGAAAAAGCTTCCAAACTCGCATATGAACTTTACAAAAGAACTGCCAACATAGAGTATCTCGCTCAAGGTGCGCTTTTTAAGTACGAATCGTACAAAAAACCCCCTAAAAAAGTGGTTTTAAGCGTAGTGGAAGATTTGAAAAAGGTAGTCGAGGAAGAACCGAGTGCGCTATATTTGAACTATCTTGGGTATTTGCTTATCGACCATGAAATCGATGTGAAAAAAGGGATGGAGTACGTCAAAGAAGCTTTGAAACAAAAGCCCGATTCCGCTTTTTATCTCGACTCGCTTGCATGGGGGTATTATAAACTCGGTAAGTGCAAAGAAGCGAAGAAGATTTTCAATCGAGTCGTCAAACTCGAAGGGGGTGACGATTTGGAAGTGATACGCCATATCAAAAAAGTCAACAGATGTCTAAAAAACGAAAAAGGGAGAAAATGATACTTGACGAAATAATCAAAAAAACCAAAGAAGATGTCGCAAAAAGGGAAAAAGAGTACAGCATCGACTGGCTTGGACGAAGTTTGGCTTTTAATGCGCGTGCTCCAAGAGATGTCATACCACACCTAAAAGCGACCGAAGCAGACCCCTATAGGATCATAGCCGAGGTGAAAAAAGCAAGCCCCTCAAAAGGGGTGATTCGGGAAGATTTCGACCCGCTTGCCATCGCGCAAGCGTACGAGCGGGGAGGTGCAAGCGCGATATCGGTTTTGACCGAGCCCCATTTTTTCCAAGGCGATTTGGAGTATTTGGCGGGGATTCGCCGTTATGTCGGGATACCGCTTCTTAGAAAAGATTTTATCGTTACGAAGTATCAGCTTGTCGAAGCGCTCGTTTACGGGGCGGATTTCGTCTTGCTTATCGCTGCGGCGCTTTCGAAAAAAGAGCTCAAGGAACTACTGAACTACACACGCCATCTCGGTATGGAAGCGCTTGTGGAAGTGCATGACAAAGCCGACCTTCTCAAGGCTATTTATGCGGGTGCGGATATCATCGGGATCAACCATCGAAACTTACAAACGTTCAAGATGGATATGAACCTATGCCACAAACTCGTTCCGCTTATACCTAATGGAAAGATAATCGTTGCCGAGAGCGGTATTTACGAGCATGAGCAGCTGCAAGAACTGTCAAAAATTGGGGTAGATGCGTTTTTGGTCGGTGAATCGCTTATGCGTCAAGAGGATGAAGAAGCGGCGCTTAAAAAACTCAAATTCGGAGCCTAAGAGAGCGAATTTTCGCTTTGGCTCTTAGTTTTGCACCATATGAGCGACAAACTCCGTATCGTCGTCTAAAATCTCTTTGCCTCTTCTAAATCCGATGCCACACGCTTCATAAGCGAAAAAGACTCCCGCTTGGTAAGTTTTGCCATGAGTATCTTTTGGAAGCTCTACATACTCTTGGTAGAGCTTTTTGTAGTTGCCGTATTCCCCGTTTGTTTGCGCAAGGACTCGAGCGTTTTGATCGAGTATCTTGATGTTCGCGCCCTCACGCCCGAAAAACGGTTTTTCCACCTGTTTGATCCCCTCAAGCGGCTCGAAAGAGGAGCGAAGGAGGTAGGGGGAGTCGGGGAAGAGGTCGTAAAGAATTTTCATAATCCCTTTGGATTGGAACAAAAGGGTATAAGGCGGGTTGAGGATGATCGCTTCTTGGTTTTTGACTATTTCGGTCAGAGTTGTTGCGAGCTCGCTCTCTTCTATGGCTATATCTTCCCATGGGAAAAGTTTGAACCAGTATTCGAACTTGTTGTCGTTTGCATCGTAGATGCCGTGGGAGTCGAACTTTACGTTGTGTAAAAACTCGAATTGCGTCGCGAATCCGGCATCGCTTGCCATTTGTTGCAAAAGCCTCGTTGTCGCTTCCTCTTCGTCGATCCCTTCGTACGCACTAAAGAGGATTTTCCACCCTTCGTAGTACTTTTCGAAAAGATTCGGGTCGTCAAAGAGGGTGATAAGGCGTTTGAAGTTCTCGGTGATAGCTTCGTACACTTCGTTGTACTGCGCGTTTTCGTCAAGACCGTTATGTTTTAGAAGCGCCCACTGAACGATAGCCGTTTCGAAAAGCAAAGTAGGGGTGTCGGCGTTGAACTCGAGCAGTTTTATCGGTTCGCCGTCAATCCCTCCGGCAAAATCGAATCGCCCGTAGATGTGCCAGTGCACATCGTTTTCCCAACTTTTTTTGATGATTTCGACAAGGTTGAAAGGGATGTCGAGCTCGAAAAAAAGTTCGTTTTCTATGACATATTCCGCCGCTTCGACGAACATATCGTAAAGGGTGTTCGCCGCTTCGTAAAAAGCGTCCGCCTCTGCTTTGGACAAAACCACAAGCTCGTCGGCGATAGAGCGAAAACCGTCTTCTTTGTCGGTGTGCCAGCTAAAGCCTATCTCGTCGTAAACGGCGTCGTTTAGCGGGGTTATGGGTTTGAGTGTCACATTAGCCTCCGTAGTAGCTCTTCGAGCCGTAGCTTGAGGATTTCGAGCTGCCGAAGAAACTTTTTTTCGTCGAAGTTTTTTTCGTGCTTTTCATCCCCGAAGCGCTTCTGGAGTAGGCACTTCTATTGACCGTCGAGGCACGCTGGCGAAAGTTGGCGTTGTTCATAAGGGAGTTGGCTATCATGTTTCCAAGCAAACTTCCAGCAGCGACGGCGAGGATGGTACCGGCAAGCCCCATCCCCTCGCCGCTTCCGGGTTGAACGGTTTCACTTGTACCGTTTTGCACCTTTTGGTACTCTTGTTCGGCGAGTTTTTTCATCTCCTCTTCGGTCATTACCCGTTCATGCACTTGCCCGTCGGGTCCTTTTTCGCGAATGATGGCTCTGCTTGGACCGCTTGTCGGTATCTCCTCGACTACGACATACTTGCCGTTTGTGAGTTGTTCGATAACCAAAAATTTGTTCTGTGCTTGTTGCTGTTCGCTTCCGCCGCCGCTACATCCGCTCATAGCCGAGACCACTATGGCGCTCATACTTCCAAGCATTATGGCGTTTGCCGCTTTTTTAACGTAACTCATCGATATTCTCCTTTATTTCGTTTTTTTTCAGTTGAATCGTTTTTTGCAGTTCGTCGTCGAAAAAGTAGATATATTTTCTCCCGATATAGAGGATGTCCCCTTTGAAAGTGAATTTTTCGTTATGCAGACTCACCCCCTTTTTCATAAAAAGCATCTCCCCCGTTTTTTCGCCTATTGGCGGGTAGAGGGTCGATAAAGCCGCCACATACATAGCCGCTACGACGGGGAGGTAGATTTTTTTGTCGGTAAAGACGATAAGTGTGCCGACAACGAGGCTTGTGAGGATGAAAAGGAAAAAGTTTTGATTGTCGGCAAAAAGGACGTTGTAATACACCTCGATACCAAGCGGGTCGATATAGTGGAGTTTGACTCCTAAAAAAAGGAAATAATCGGCGATGAAAGTGAAAAATACACCGCTTAGTATCGATAGGAGGATTTTATTCATCGCAGTCTTACCTTTTTCACGTCGTTTATCTTGACTATCTTCGAAGGCTTCCCCTCATAAAGTCCAAGAGCGTTTTTGATTATTATATCCGCTTTTTCGTTTGCATATTTGGGGTCGTAGCTTTCGTTAGAGCGGTTGGCGGAGGTGGAGTAGCACCATTTTAGCGAGCGAAAAACGGCTGAGGAAACAGGAAACGAAGCGACGCGAAAGGCTTGGTTTTTCACTACGAAAGTGGTCTTTTTGGCTCTTCGAACCTCTTTTTTCCGTTTTTGCGGGATGCGTATGTTTTTTTTCAGCTCATGTAAGGAGAAGAAATTTTTCAAAAAAGGTTTTGTCGGCTCTCGTTGTTTTATAGACGCGAGTTTTGCACCGTCTTGTGAGAGGAAACCGACGGTGGTGTCGGTTTGTGCAAGGATGACCGACTCGCTTAAGCGAGGATATCCTGCAAGGCTCTTGGGTTTGTCCAAGGCTCTTTCTCCATCGTTTTTAGTGCTTCTATGGCGGCTCTTGCGGCACTGAGCGTCGTAAAGTACGGAATGTTCCGTTTGAGCACTTCGTGGCGAATGACGATAGCGTCTTTTTTGCTCGTGTTGTTGTCGGAGGTGTTGATGGCCATCGCGATTTCGTCATTTTTCATCATATCTTCGATGTTTGGGCGACCTTCGCTGATTTTAAGAACCAATTCACATTCGATTCCCGCTTGGGCAATCACTTTTTGGGTTCCGCGTGTCGCTACGAGTTTGAAACCAAGCTCGCTCAGTCCTCTGGCTATCTCTACACCCGCTTGTTTATCCATGTCGATAAAGCTCAAAAAGCATGTCCCATTTGTTGCGATGGTGTTGCCGGCGGCCACTTGGGCTTTTGCGAAGCTGATACCGAAGTTGTCACTCACTCCCATAACTTCGCCGGTAGATTTCATCTCGGGTGAGAGAACGAGGTCGGCTCCGTAGAGTTTGTGGAACGGGAAAACTGCTTCTTTGACCGAGACATGGTCTTTAAGACGCGGTTTTAAAACGCCGTTTGCTTCCATCACGACACCGAATTTGTCGTAGTACTCAAGAGAAGAGCGCAGGTCTTTGCCCATCATTACGCGTGTGGCAACTTTTGCAAGCGGTACACCCGTAGCTTTGGAGACAAAAGGTACGGTTCTCGAAGCTCTTGGATTGACCTCGATAAGGTAGATTTCATTTTCATAGATAGCGTACTGAACGTTCATAAGTCCTTGCACGCCAAGTCCGAGCGCTATCTCTTTGGTATGGCGTTCCACCTCTTCTATGAGCTCTTGGGAGAGGTTGACCGGTGGAAGACTACAAGCACTATCTCCAGAGTGGATACCCGCTTCTTCGATGTGTTGCATGACCGAACCGATGTACACTTCCTTGGTGTCGCTGATGGCATCGACATCGAGTTCTATCGCTTGGTCGAGAAACTTGTCTATGAGCACTGGAGCGTCGTTGCTTACAGAAACCGCCAAGTCCATATACTCGCGTAACTCCTCTTCGCTGTAAACGATGCGCATACCCCGACCGCCAAGTACGTAAGAAGGGCGCACAAGTACGGGATACCCTAGCTCTTTTGCGATGTCGTACGACTCCTCTTTGGTTCTTGCCATACCGTTTGCAGGCTGTTTGAGTCCTATGGAGTTGATGAAGTCGCTGAATTTTTCTCTATCTTCCGCAAGGTCGATCACACTTGCCGGTGTTCCGATGATTTTGCCACCCATTTCGTCGATGGCATTAGCGAGTTTGAGCGGTGTCTGCCCGCCAAAATGTACGATGATACCGTCAGGGTTTTCGTTTTCGATCACTTCGCGGACATGTTCGAAATCGATCGGCTCGAAGTAAAGCACATCGGAGGTGTCGTAGTCGGTCGAGACGGTTTCTGGGTTACAGTTGTACATGATGGTCTCGACATCCATGTCTTTGAGTGCGAACGATGCGTGCACACAGCAGTAGTCGAACTCGATCCCTTGACCGATTCTATTTGGTCCGCCGCCGAGGATGAGCACTTTTTGTTTGTCGCTTTTGCGGGTTTGTTTAGGCAGTTTGGTGATGTTGGTTGTAGAGTAGAGGTACGGTGTGAGCGCTTTGAATTCCGCCGCACAAGTATCGACCTCGTTGTACTCGAGCTCTATACCAAGCTCTTTGCGTGCGTTGTAAACGTAGTTTTCGGTAATGGTGATACCGGAGTTCTCATTGACGATTTCTGCGATTTTCTTGTCGCTAAAACCGTCTGTTTTGAGCGCTCTGAAAGCTTCTTCATCGCTTAGAATCTCTTTGGTGATCGTTTTTTCTTTCTCTACAATCTCTTGGAGTTGGTACAAGAACCAAGGGTCAACCTTGCTCATCTCGAAAATCTCTTCCAAGCTAAATCCTCTTCTAAACCCTTCGGCAAGGTAAAGGATACGCTCGGCATTCGGGCGGCGGATTTCATGGCGGATAAACTCGTCATCACCGCTCATTCTATCGAAACCGCTAAGTCCCGTTTCCAAAGAACACAGCGCTTTTTGTACCGACTCTTTGAACGTTCTGCCTATCGCCATCACTTCACCGACCGATTTCATACTTGTCGAGAGGGTGCTTTCGGCTTCTGGGAATTTCTCGAACGTAAATCGCGGGATTTTGGTAACGATGTAGTCGATAACCGGCTCGAAGCTCGCCGGAGTTCCGGTGATGTCGTTGGTGATCTCATCGAGAGTGAAACCGACAGCAAGCAGCGTCGCCACTTTGGCTATGGGGTAACCCGTCGCTTTGGAAGCGAGAGCGGAGGAGCGAGAAACACGCGGGTTCATCTCTATGACTATCATGCGGCCCGTTTTTGGATTGATGGAGAACTGAACGTTACTTCCTCCCGTATCGACGCCGATTTCACGAAGTATCGCAAACGAGGCGTCTCGCATTCGTTGGTACTCTTTGTCGGTAAGGGTAAGAGCGGGTGCAACGGTGATGCTATCGCCTGTATGGACACCCATCGGGTCGAAGTTTTCGATGGAACACACGATGATACAGTTGTCTTTTTTGTCCCGTATCACCTCCATTTCGTACTCTTTCCATCCAAGGAGCGATTCTTCGATGAGGATTTCACTCACCGGTGATTCGTCAAGCCCGCGTTTTGCCAGTTCTTTGAACTCGTCCATGTTGTAAGCAACTCCGCTTCCGCCACCCGCCAAGGTGTACGATGCACGGATGATAAGCGGAAAACCGATCTCTTCGGCGGCGGCAAGCGCTTCGTCCATGTTGTATGCGTATTTGGAAAAAGGCAGATCCATCCCGATCTTGATCATGGCCTCTTTAAATGCACTCCTGTCTTCCCCTTTTTTGATAGCTGCAGGGTTGGCACCCAAGAACTCCACCCCTTCGAGCATCCCTTTTTCGTACATGCTCGTTGCGACATTAAGAGCGGTTTGTCCCCCCATCGTCGGCAAGATAGCATCGACTTTCTCTTTTTCGATGATTTTTTTGATAACCTCTTCGTTGATGGGCTCTATGTAGGTTCGATCGGCAAATTCCGGATCGGTCATGATGGTTGCGGGATTGGAGTTGATAAGCACGACTCTGTACCCGAGTTCTTTCAGCGTTTTGACCGCTTGTGTTCCAGAGTAGTCGAACTCACACGCCTGACCTATGACGATAGGACCCGAGCCAATGAGTAAAATGGTTTGAATATCGGTTCTTTTTGGCATCTTTTACCTTTTTTTGCAGTACTTAAAAATCCTACAATTATAGTAAAAAAGTGCTTAATATTTCATTTGAAAGTATATAAAATCGACGCCAATCCGGAGTAAACGTAGTCCTCTTCGACGATTGGGGAGGCAGCGGCGTTGTTTGTCAAACGATCGATGCGGAGATTGAAAAACGCCGACAAAGTGTCGGTGAAGCTGTAAGTGGCGTAGGTTTGTGCGGCTATACGCAAACCGCCGCTTGGCTGATAGAGCGGATAGCTCGTGCGGCTTGCTTCATCTTGGTCGATGCCGTAGTAGTAACGGGTGAATTTTTGGCTTTCATAAACCAAAACGAGGTTTGGAGTGAACGACCAGTCGCCGGTTTTGTACTGCATACCGGTTTCGACTTTGGCGATGTAGGAGTCGTATCTGCCAAGCAAGTCGGTTACAAGCATCGCTTCGAGGTATTTTCCATTGCCAAAAACGCTAAACGCCAATCCCCCCTCGAACGATGTCTTTTTCTCATCAAGCCCGTTTAATGCGTCGGAGTCTGAGGGTTTGTAGCCGTTAGGGCGGGGTTGCGCCGTTAAGGAAAATCCCCATGAATAACGCTCTCCCGCTTCCTTGTTCGCTTTGTGGCCGTAAAAGTACACTCCAAAACGTGTCCATCTGGCATACATTATGCCGTTGTCGTAAAAAACGACGGGGGAGGGGACATAGAGTGGTTTGGCTCCTTTGTAGGGTTGTGTTTGAAAGTACGGACCGATGCCTATGGAGAGGTCTTGAGAGAACAAAAAAGTGGAGCAAGCCAGTGTGGCAAGGAGTGCTTTTCTACCCATTGGTACAACCTTATTTCGTAGAGAGAATCATGTAAAAATAGTTCAAATCGTTTTGCTTGTAGTAGGGTTTGACCAGAGCCTTTTTATACCCTTGCGAGGTGGAAATGGCATATACTTTCCCTACTTTGATACCTTGAAAGAAAAGATTGTCCAAACCGCTTGTAACAACCTCTTCTCCTACTTTGATATTATACCATGTCGGTATGAAAGTGACGATGAGGTCTTCGTCGTTGTTCCCATGAACGATACCGGGTGCTTTGGTTTTACCGATGTAAACCGCAAACGAGCTTTTTGGGTCTCGAAGAAGTAAAGCCAGCGGCATACCGTTTTTTGGGATAACGATGCCGGCTACCATGTTTTGAAAAACGAGTCCGTACACTTTGGAAGGGTCGTATTTTTTCGCTTCTATCCATAGACGGTTCGTGTCGCCGAATTTGGCATACGACGAAGCTCTTACCAGTTCCACTTTCGGATTGAACGAGAGGTTGGTGTCGGTAAGTTTGTAAAGGTCGTTTAGCTCATGTTCGTATTGTGTAAGAAGCAGGGTGTTTTTTTTGCATTTTTGGAGTTTTTGTTTCAAAGTTTCGATTGTTTGTGCTTGGGAAAAGTGCTTCTCTATAGAAGCATCGATCGTTTCGAGTGTATCGTGATAGGTAGATTTGATAAGATTGAAAAATCTATTGAGCGGTTCTTGGAGTGGGTTGGAGTAGTGCACGCCTCCCCAAAAAAGGAGGATGAGCATAAAGAGAAATCCAAGAATCTTTTTATTCATAAAACGTTATTCGTTGTCCGAAAGGTCTTGAAGAAGGTCGATCTCTTCAAGCGCGCGTCCTGTTCCTCTGGCAACTGCCAAAAGCGGTTCGTCCGCTATGAAAGTCGGGATTTTCACGATATCGGAGATGTACTTGTCAAGCTGGCGTATAAGCGCTCCACCTCCGGTGAGGATAATCCCGTGGTTGACGATGTCGCCTGAGAGGTCGGGCGGCATATCTTCAAGCACTTCTTTGAGCGCTTCGGCGATCTCTTTGAGCGGTTCTTTCATCGCTTCTCTTGCGTCTTCGCTGGTGAGCTCGATGGAACTGAGAAGCCCTTCGACGTTGTCGCGTCCGGTGATGGTCATTCTAAGGTTCTCTTCAAGCGGTACGGCGGTACCGATGTTGATTTTGATCTCTTCGGCGGTTCGCTCGCCGATTAGAAGGTTGTAGTTTTTCTTGACATAATCGACGATCGCTTTGTCGAGTTTGTCTCCAGCGGTTCGAATACTTTTTGAAAGAACGAGTCCACCGAGTGAAACGACACCTATTTCGGTCGTACCGCCGCCGATGTCAACGACAAGGTTCCCTTGGGGCTCTCGTATCTCGATTCCGGCCCCGATCGCTGCCGCCATCGGTTCTTCGATGAGGTAAACCTCTCTTGCTCCGGCACTTAGAGCCGACTCGCGTACCGCTTTTCGCTCAACTTGTGTCAGACCGTAAGGAACACAGATGATGATGCGAGGGCTGATGAGCGATGTTCTCCCATGCGCTTTTTCGATGAATTTGCGGATCATCTTTTCAGTCATGTCGAAATCTGCGATAACGCCGTCTTTCATGGGGCGGATAGCTTTGATGTTTCCGGGCGTTTTCCCTACCATCTCTTTTGCCTCGTGTCCAACTGCCAGAACCTTTTGTTGACCGTATTTTTCGGTTTTTACCGCAACGACGGAGGGCTCGTTTATGATGATCCCTTTCCCTTTTGCTATAACGATGGTGTTTGCCGTTCCAAGGTCGATCGAGAGGTCGTTGGAAAACAGTCCTATAAATTTGTTGAGTATCATCTGTCTAACCTTATGATGCGATTTTTTGTTTTTTGATATAAAGCGGTTTTTCGCCGTTTTCTATCACCTCTTTGGTGATGACTATCTCGTATCCTGCGTATTCGGGGAGTTCGTACATGATGTCTATCATGGTCTCTTCCATGATGGCTCTAAGCCCACGTGCTCCCGTTTTTCGCTCTATCGCTTTTTTCGCGATGGCATAGAGCGCTTCTTCTTCGAACGTCAATTCCACATCGTCGATGGAGAAAAGTTTTTGGTACTGCTTCACAAGGGAGTTTTTCGGTTCACGAAGTATGCGAACCATTGCGTCTTCGTCTATCTCTTCGAGTGTAGCGATGATAGGCAGACGACCGACAAGTTCGGGGATGAGCCCGTATGAGACGAGGTCGTCCGGTTCGACGAGAGAGAAATCGACCTCTTTTTCTTTTTTGGTCTTCTTTTCATGCCCGAAACCAAGAATGTTGTTACCTTGTTTTCGTTGGATTATCTCTTCAAGCCCATCGAATGCACCGCCGCAAATGAAGAGGATATTTGTCGTGTCGATTGTTGTGAACTCTTGGTTTGGATGTTTTCTTCCCCCTTTTGGAGGGATGTTGACTTTCGAGCCTTCGACGATTTTTAGAAGTGCTTGTTGCACACCTTCACCGCTGACGTCGCGTGTGATGCTTCGGTTTTCACCCATACGGGAAATCTTGTCCACTTCGTCTATGAAAACGATACCTTGTTCCGCTTTTTTGACGTCTCCATCGGCGGCTTGAAGCAGCTTTGTAAGGATGTTTTCCACATCTTCACCGACATAGCCAGCTTCGGTAAGGCTTGTTGCATCGGCGATGGCTATGGGAACGTTGAGGATACGTGCTATGGTTTGGGCGATGAGCGTTTTACCGCTTCCCGTCGGTCCTATAAGAAGGACGTTTGATTTTTGGATTTCCGTATCGTCATCGACGGTGTCGTTGCGAAAAATCCGTTTGTAGTGGTTGTAAACGGCGACACTTACAAGTTTGCGTGCCCTTTCTTGACCGATGATGTACTGACCCAAAAATTTGTCAAGCTCTTTTGGCGTGAGTAGCTCTGCCGTTTTTTCGAGTAGTTCGCGGTTTTCCTGTTTCGCATTTTTGTCGTCTCCGAACATGATTTTGTAAGCGGAGTAAACGCAGTTTTTACAGATGTAAACCCCTTGTCCCGCTATGAGAGGGTTGCTTTCACTCTCTGCGGCTTTACAGAAGCTACAGTGTCTATTTATCATTTAAGTTTCCTTTCAAAAGGTATTCCTCTTTTTGTGTTTATGATGAAGTTGCAAAAGTTCTGCACATGAGGATTGTCCGTCGTTTCCAAAAGCTGCGTCGCGCTTTCTTTGATGGGGTTGCCCGATTCGAAAATCTCCTTGTAAGCGTTTTTGAGCGCATCGATATCGCTTCGCTCGATATTGCGTCTAAGACCCGTGAGGTTGAGTCCGCGAATGACGGCTCTGTTCCCTTCGGCCATACAATACGGCGGTACATCTTGTGCAAGTGCCGAAGCGCCCGCGATCATGGCGTAATCGCCCACATGAACGAACTGGTGAACCGGAGTCATACCGCCTATGACGACATGGTCGCCAAGCTCCACATGACCTGCAAGCGTTGCGGCATTTGCCAAGATACACCCGTTACCGATAATAACGTCGTGCCCCAAATGCACATACCCCATAAAAAGGTTTCCGTTGCCGACGACGGTTTTGCCGCCGCCCCCTTTCGTACCCGGATTGAAGAGGGTGAACTCGCGGATTTTGTTGTTCTCACCTATGATGAGTTCTACCTCTTCTCCGGCATACTTGAGGTCTTGCGGAATGGAGCCAAGTACGGCATGGGAGAAGATGTGGTTGTTTTTTCCAATGGTGGTCTTGCCGTAGATGCAAGTGTGCGCATCTACAATCGTTCCCTCGGCGATACTCGCTTGGGAAGAGACGAAACAGTACGGCCCGATTTGCACGTTTTTGGCTATTTGCGCACCGTCTTCGACGATGGCTGTTGGGTGGATAGTGCTCAAAATATTTCCTATTTATCGACAATCATCGCTTTGAGTTCCGCTTCGCTAGCGAGAACGTCATCGACATACGCTTTACCGTCAAGTACCCATATGTTACCTTTGTGCTTGATCACACTAACACGGTATTCGAGCTTATCGCCCGGTCTTACCGGATTTCGAAATTTCGCTTTGTCGATACTCATAAAATAGACAACCTTGTTTTTGACTTCCTCTTCGCTCAAATCACCCATCGATTTGAACGCCAAAATACCGCCGGCTTGCGCCATACCTTCAAGAATCATAACACCGGGATAAATCGGGTGTCCCGGAAAATGCCCTTCGAAAACCGGTTCGCTGATAGAGACGTTTTTGTACCCTATGAGCGATTCTCCCGGAGTGAGGTCGGTTACCCTGTCCACAAGCAAAAACGGATAACGGTGGGGGAGGATTTTTTGTATTTCTACTACATCGATCATTATGCAACCTTTTGAAAAATTGGCTTATTTTACCAAAAATATGGTTAAAGTTCGATTAGTTTTTCTTTTGTGTCCTCGTATGTTTTCGCATCGAGTTCCACGGTTAGCTTCGCATCGACTATGCGCGATAGATCGGTCACGATGATGGGGGTGAGGTCGTAAGGCTCCTGTGTTATGGCGTAACGAACGTGTTGTTCCGTTTTGTAAGAAGGGGGATTGTAAAGCAGTTCGTAAATGTTTGCATAGGAGGTATTTGCAAGGAGATTGTACTTTTGCAGGTCTATAAAACGCACTTCGTCGCGGTTGAGATGGTAGATTCCCTCTTTTTCGTACTCGATTCTCCCTTGTGTTTTCTTTCGCGGGAGTGTGGAGTAGAAAAGCGCGTATGCGACAAGAGGCTCTTGTTTCCCTTTTAGAAGTCGAAACGAAAACTGTCTGTAGTTCAAAAATTTGTGTTTGACGATTTTGTATGGGATGTTTCTTTCTTCAAGTTCCATCCGTTTGGTGTACAGCTCCAGACGCTCCTCGATGGATGCCGGCAGGGTGGCGCCGCTTATGGGGGAGAAAAGTTCGTCAAGAAGTTTGTCTTGTTGCTCTCTTTGCATCGTCAGTCCGTAGATACATCCACAATAATCTTGACGGTAGAGTTGCTCTTCTTTGGTGACACGGCTTTGGTCTTGCGTGCCGCCACCGCTTCTGTAATCGACGGCGATAAACTCGATGCCGCTTTCTTTTTCGAACGCTTCACCTAGACGTTTTAGCTGCTGTTGCGATTTTAGCGGGCTGACGAGTAAAGTGGTGGTGAAGCTTTTTTCACCGAGTTCTTTCGCTTTTTGTGCGCTTACGGTAAAACGTTTATCGAAGCATACTTCGCACCGTTTCCCTTTTTCGGGTTCTTTTTCAAGCCCTCTTACCGCTTCTATCCAGTTTTCGAAGTCGTATTCCCCTTCTATGAGTTCGACTCCGAGTTTGTCGCAACTGCGCTTGACATCGAGGTAGCGCAGGCGGTATTCGGCATAAGGGTGGATGTTGGGGTCGTAGAAAAACCCGACAAGTTTTTCGTTTGGAAAATCTTGTTTGAGTTTTTCTAAAAAGAAGTGGCTATCGACGCTACAGCAGATATGGACTAAAATAACCGCTCCTTTAGAAAAGGGAACTCAAAATCCCCATAGCGTCGAAAGAGCCGTTAGATTTGAAGTAGTTGAGCATAATGGGAACGAACTTGGCTATCATCCCTTGGTCGAGACCAAGAGAGGAGAACTGAGAAACGAGCGCACCCATTCCGGACGCACCGCCGGTTACGGCAGGAGCGAGTTTGAGCAAAGAATCCGCACCCGGTACGGCGTTTTGCAAAACGGAGTATTTGTTTGCCGGAAGGGTATTTCTGGCATAACTTAAAATACTTCCAATACCGCCTTGGGCTTGTTGGTCCGAGACGCCCAGTTGCGAGCTTATCTGTTGCGCTAAGGAGACCTGTTTGGTCGTTTTTGCCGTAGGGGCTGTTGGAAGCATACTCGAGACCGAATCGAGACTGAACCCAAAAAGTGAAGCTCCAAAAAGCAGTGTTATGACAATCTTTTTCAAAATCAGCTCCTTTGCTCTAAAATTTCGATAGATTCGATATCGTCATTTTGACGGATGGAGTCAAGAACTTTGAAAGATTCTTTATCCTCTTCTTCGATGCCTCCAAAAACGGTGTGGACACCGTCAAGGTGTGGACAATCGACGAAACAGATGAAAAACTGGCTGCCGCCGGTGTCTTTGCCGGCATGTGCCATAGAGAGCGTTCCGCGTCTGTGGATGTGGGTGTTTTTTTTCGTTTCACACGCTATCGCCCAGTCCGGTCCGCCTGTTCCGGGCATACCGCTTGCGCCTTCACGTGTGTTCGGGCATCCGCCTTGTGCCATGAAACCGGGAATCACGCGGTGAAATTTCAGTCCGTCGTAAAATCCGCTTGTTGCTAAGTGAGCGAAGTTCGCTACCGTGTTAGGCACTTCTTCGGGGTAGAGTTTTACCCAGATAGCGCCTTTGTTGGTGTTGATTTTCGCCCATTGGTATTTGTTCACTTCGCTTAGATCGTACTCTTTTAGTTTTCTTCCAAACATTTCGTCCTCTTTTCTTTGTTTTTGATTTTTGAAATTATAGTATGATTTCATTAACTTTAATTGAGGTTTTTTACGTGGAATATTGGAATCACATTTACGAACATTTCAATCCCGTGGCGTTTCACCTTTTTGGGATAGGGGTGCATTGGTACGGTATTATGTATGTTTTGGCACTCGCTACGGCATTGGCGGCGGGAAAATACTTTTTGAAAAAAGACAATTACGGTTTTAGCTCCGAGGAGCTCGATAAGTTTTTCATCTACATAGAAATAGGGGTGATTTTGGGTGCGAGGCTTGGCTACATCCTTTTTTACGATCCCCATACGTTGTACTACCTTGCACATCCGTGGCAGATCTTCAACCCTTTTGGGCGAGACGGCGAATTTGTCGGTATTCGGGGGATGAGCTATCATGGGGCGCTTATCGGATTTTTGATAGGTGCTTGGCTTTTTTGTAAAAAGCACAACGTCTCTTTTGGGAAAATCATGGACCTTGTTGCCATTTCCGTTCCGCTTGGATATGTTTTCGGGCGTATCGGCAACTTTCTCAACCAAGAGCTTGTCGGGCGTGCGACGGATGTGCCTTGGGGGATTTACGTCGATGGTGTGCTTCGACACCCCTCGCAACTCTATGAAGCGTTTTTGGAGGGGATAGTCGTTTTTTTCATCGTTTACGCTTGGCGCTCACATAAACGCTTCGATGGAGAACTTTTGCTTGTGTATGGGGGAGCGTATGGGCTGATGCGGGGGATTGCGGAGATGTTTCGCGCACCCGATCCGCAAATCGGGTATATCTGTTGCAACTTCGTCACTTTGGGAATGGCGCTTAGTTTGTCGATGACCCTTTTGTCGCTTCTTTTGTGGGGGTATTATTACAAAAAATTCAAAAAAGAGGGAAAACTTATAAGATAGTATTATCATATATATTTGTTTTTGAAATCTTATAGTATAATTGCTATGAAAAAACTTCTAAGGATAGAAAATGTTACATAAGATTTCCAAGCTTTCTTTCACTCTGGCGACTTTATTTGCAAGCGCTTCCCTTTTTGCCACGGAGTATCAATACTCACACGGTACATTGAAAATGGAAGGTGGTTTCATAGGTTTAAATAGCGAACTCAGTACCGATATATCGACCCATACGATAACTGAAAAACATAAAAATATTTTTTCTTCGACTTGGTATTATCATTACGATTTGACGTGGTACGATTCTGATAAAATGCTCAACGCTCAGCAGGACTTCAACTCCATTACCACTCTTCCTCTTGGATACAATCCGGCAAAAGCGATACCCGCTATCAATTACAGATACGAAGGGCTCGATGCGAACGTCGTTTTAGGAAAAGACCTGTATCATAAAGATAAACGAACGTTTTTTGGATTGGGTTTGGCGCTTGGTATCTCTTTGCCTTGGGTGGAAACGGGAAAAGACTCTTCCAACGACGACACTACATCTGATGATACGATGGACTTGATGAAAAAAAGCAAAACGAAAATGCTCACCTACAAAGTCGGTTTGAGCGTCAACACCAGTTACGCTTTTAGTAAATACGTCATGGCGTATTTCAACGGAATGTACGCATACCAAACCGGAACGATGAAAAACGACTATGTAGATAGCGAACTCGATGTTGATGGTGTATTTCAGCAGTATGACGCGGGGATAAAACTCCAACCTTTCGCCGAAGATTTCAAAACGAAATATCTGACGCTTTCACCCAGATTGTACGCTTCGCTTGGGTATAGATACGTTTCATGGGAATTAAAAGACGTGACATTCGATGTTACGGGTGCTGGTGTGAAGCTTCCTAAAGGCGATTTCGATTCTAAAACTTCCTCGTTCTACTTCGGTATAGGGTACGACTTTTTCTAAAGCGTACCTTCTTTTTTCATTCTCTTCTCTTTGTGAACCGAGAGTTTCCAAAGCCAGTTTACCAAAAAATACCCGGCTATACTTCCAAAAATGGAGTAAAAAGCGGTTCCGACATACAGCGGAACGAAGATTTTCGAGAGGTTGTTGGAGAACCAGTCGAGTGTAAGCTGTACGGGTTCGGGCTGTATGCCTAAAAAATAACTTCCTGTAAGATACTCCATGTAGTACATCGGCGGCATCGTAACGGGGTTGCTCAGCCAGCACATGGCTATGGCGATGGGAACGTTGAAGCGCACAAACGGTGTTACGGCAACTACCGCCGCCATCTGCATAGGCATCGGTATGAACGCTATGAACAACCCTATAAGCACGCCGCGAGAAATCATCTTTCTGTTTGCTGCGAAATACTCGGGCGGAATTTTGTATTTTTTCAAAAAGTCGGTGATTTTTTTATGTTGTGTCGTTTTTTTGAGTGTCTTTCGAACCATTTTCAGAAAACTTTTTTTATTGGAATTATACCCAGAAAGTTTTAAAAGGATTTGATATTTCCATTGCACTTTAAGAGCGCAAATCGCGTATTTTGCTCGATTCTATTATATCGGTCGCTAAAGAGCTTGGAGCGAAAATCATAGTCGAATATGTCAGTTCCAAAGAGATATTCGACTATGTTTCCAAACTCGATATAGATATGTTGCAGGGATATTACATCGCAAAACCGTCACCAAAACTGTAATTTGGTATAATATCGTCCAATAAGTAACGAGGCATAAAATAGATGCGATTTGAAGATTTTGGACTGAACGAAAAACTGTTGCGTAGCGTAAAAGAACTTGGGTTTGAAAAACCGACATATATCCAAGAGCGAACTATTCCGGTGGTAATGGAGAGAAAAGATCTTTTCGCCACCGCACAAACAGGGACGGGAAAAACGGCCGCTTTTGGACTACCTTTGCTGAGTCGCTTGAAAAGCCATTTTTCAAAACATCCTCGCGCGCTCATTCTCGCTCCGACAAAAGAGCTTGTTTTGCAAATCAGCGAAGATTTGAAAACGTACGGAAAATACCTTGATTTGCGTGTTTCGATGATTGTCGGTGGGAAAGATTTCGCTTCACAAAAAAGGGAGTTAAAAAGAGGGGTCGATATCGTCGTGGCGACTCCATCGAAGATTTTAGAACATATCCAAAGCGGTTTTCATATGAGCGAGATAGAATTTTTCGTTCTCGATGAGGCAGATAGAATGCTCGATATGGGGTTTGTCAAAGATATCCGAAAAATTGATGAGCATTTGCATAAAAAGCACCAAACGCTCCTTTTTAGCGCGACCATTACCGACAAGGTGAGAAAACTCTCAAAACTGCTTTTGAGAAAGCCCGTTTTCATAGAAACAGCGAAGAAAAACACAACGGTAGAGAACGTTCGGCAAATCGCTTACAAAGTCGATACCGCGCAAAAAGCCGAAGCGTGTGCGTACCTCATAGGGAGAGGCAACTACGACCAAACGCTTGTCTTTACCAAAACGAAAAAAAGTGCCGACGAACTGGTCGAAGAACTAAAGGCGTTTGGGCTCAAAGCGGAGTCGATTCATGGGGATATACAGCGCAGCACGAGACTTAGACGCATAAAGGAGTTCAAAGCGAAGAAGTTCAACGTCCTTGTAGCGACCGACATCGCTTCAAGGGGACTAGATATCGCCGAACTAGCTTGTGTGATAAACTATGAGCTTCCAGCAAGCTTGAGCGACTACATCCATAGAGTAGGGCGAACCGGACGTGCCGGGCGAGACGGTGTGGCTATAAGTTTGCTTGATATCTACGAACGATTCGACATACGTCAAATAGAGAAGATAATAGAGCAGAAAATTCCCCAAGAAATCCTCGAAGGGTTCGAGCCTGATCCGAATCTAAAACGGGAAGACAGGGAAGAGCTAAAACTTAAAAGCGAATATAAAAATCAGTACCAAAAAAGAAAGCCGAAGAAAAAGCCTGCAAAAACGAAAAAAAGAAAAACGACAAAAAGGGGTTGATTGTGGAACTATGTGTAGCACTCGATTTGCCGAGCAAAAAAGAGAATTTGGAACTTGTTGAAAAAATAAAAAACTACGACGTATGGCTCAAAGTCGGTTTGAGAAGCTACATACGCGATGGGGAAACGTTTTTGAAAGAGCTCAAAAAAATCAACCCCGATTTCAAGATATTTTTAGACTTGAAACTTTACGATATACCAAACACTATGGCGGATGCCGCCGAGTCTATCATGGGACTTGGCGTAGATATGTTCAACGTTCACGCAAGTGCCGGTAAGCGTGCGATGAGAACGGTTATGCAAAGACTGGAAAAATACAAAAACCGCCCAATCGTTCTTGCGGTAACGGCACTGACCTCTTTTAGCGAAGAGGAGTTCGAAGAGGTGTATAACGAAAAAATAGCTGAAATGGCGGATAGATTTGCCAAAGACGCTTACGAAAGCGGACTTGACGGTGTCGTGTGTAGTGCTTTTGAAAGTCGTTCCATCAAGCAAAAAACGGCAAATTCGTTTTTGACGCTCACTCCGGGTATTAGACCTTTTGGTGAAGACGCGGGTGATCAAAAAAGGGTTGCGGACGTAGCGTTTGCCGCACAGGAATCGGTCGATTTTATCGTTGTTGGACGACCTATCTACCAAGCGGAAAATCCATCTGAAGTTGTAGAGAAGATTATTAGTTTGCTTTAGCATAGAGGCATACTTGCTTGGATAGACCAAGGATATTTAATAAAAAACTATTTAGGAGAGTTCAAAGTGGTTTAAATATTGGAAATTTAAGCTAAATATTATCTAATACTAACTATAATTCTGACCTGCAAACGGAGAAGTGGGTGAGTGGCTGAAACCACACCCCTGCTAAGGGTGCGAGGGGGCAACTCCTCCGAGGGTTCGAATCCCTCCTTCTCCACCAGCTAACACACTCAAAACCCCCTAAAATAGGTACTTTCAGAAGATTTAAAAACTAAAAAAAAGCGATAAAAAAATCCCTTATCTTACCCCTATTTATAAATATTCATAGCTCTATCAAAATTTTTGTAATTTGTTTCAACATATTTCACATAAACATCATAAACCATTTGTGTGGAAGAGTGCCCCAAGAGTTGGGCAAGTTGCACAGGGGAAACAAGGTTTTGATAAAGCATATTTGTAGCGTAAGTGTGGCGAGTGTTATAAGGTCGGCGATACTCGATCCCAAGTTTTTTTAAAAGTGGTCGCCAATGGCACATAGTAAAAATATGGGTATCTTGATACGGTTCGTTATATTGTGTAACGAAAATGTATTCGTGATCATGATAATTCAAAATATTAATAAGATACGGTTTTAACACTTCTATAATCGGTACTTCTCTTATACTATATCTTGTTTTTGGAGTAGTTTCGCCAAAACGAGATCGAGAACGGGCAACACGAATCAAACCTTTTTCTAAATTTATATCCTCTTTTTTAAGTGCAATTATTTCACCCGAACGCATACCCGTATAAAACGCTATCGCTAAATAAACTTTAAAATTGAAGTTATCAACATTATCAAGAATCTTTTTTACTTCATCAGCGGTAAAAGGCTTTATAATCGGGGAGTGATATTTCGGTAATCGAACAAATTTAACAGGATTTTTTTCGATCACTTCATCAAAAAGTGCCTCTTGAAATATACCGCTTAAAACACCAAGATAATGACGTTTCGATTTTGAGCCGACATCATCGATACTATAAAGCCATCTTTTAATATCCGACGGTTTTATATCTTTTATATCCCTATCGCCAAAATAAGGAAGTAATCGAGCAAAAACAATATTTTCATACTTATAATAAGTAGAATATTTCAACTCGTGCTTTTTAAATTCAAGATATAAATTAGCATATTTTGAGAAGCTCATACAAAACCTTTAAATCTTACAAAAACAATCTCTGAAAGGCATATCAGAAAAATCAAAAATAGAACCTTGCTTATCAGTTTTTTCAAAAAATTTTTCCATATCTTCACAAGTGCGTTGACCAGTAAACCAAAACTTGTTAAGAACATTAAAGCCCATATCCTCATATTTGTATAAAATTTCTTCAATGACTTTCATACGCTTCCAAGTTTCAGGAAAATGCTTCCAAATCTGAAACATCGATCTTTCACTTTGAAAAGGACATATAGCACAACCCGTACGAGAAAAATACCGATAAAGTGGATTTTCCATTTCTTGGTTAATCAAGTATGCTTTGCAATCCTCCTCCGTCATTTTGAAATAATCTTTGAGAGGATAAACATACTTAAAATTGTCATGATCTTTTATTGACCTACCTTCACTAAGCGTATAACCGACATAGCTTATAATTTCATCATCTCCATATTTATTTTTTAGATATCTTTCAAGAGGCTTAATTTTTGTTTCTCGACGATGATAACACTGAGTATCATTCATAGCAGGATTGGGAATACCTCGAATACTTCCAAACGCTTTTGCGGATTCTTTTTTGATTACACCAAAACACCACTCTTCAAAGGTCGCAAGAGGTTTTAAAACAATTATATCTCTACCGTACCGATCTTTAAAATAAATTTTTAATTTCTCAAGATATTCATACATCAAACCAAATTCTTGAAAAGTATCAGTAAAAATAAGCTCATCAATCTGATAACCATTTTTTAACAAAAGATCGCACATAGTTACACTATCTTTACCACCGCTAATAGTAGCTATATATTTCATTTTACACCCCTTAAATATAAATTTCATTCAACGAAGTTTTTTCACCGTCGATAATTCCACGATCAATACAAAGGTTACGAACATATAGATAATGTTGATAATTACAAGTTTCAAGATCAAGATCATTGAAATAGCTGTAAAGCTCAAAATAATTCATTTGTGCAGGTTTTTTCTCTTTTTTGCTTATGCGGTTATTGAAAAAAACATATTCTTCATCATCGATAATAACGTCAATTGGTTTAGACTCTTTGCGAAGAGGCTCAAATCGTACAGAATCAGCGGTAATTTCAGGCTCAAAAATTTTAGATAAATAATTTATAGGTTTTTCGTTGTATAAAGTACCGAAATCGTTTTCAATCTTTTTAATTTTTTTTGTAGTTTTATCAAGATAAACCCTCAAAAAACCACTTTGATAATCTTCGGTAAGCCCCAATAAATCGTACTTACCGTTAAGTTTACGATACACTTCAAGAGGTGCTAAAGTATGGGAAGTATAAAATCTTGAAATACCGTGATAGAGATACCAAAGAGATAGATTAGTGATACTTTTATCATCCCGTAAATCATCGAGAGTTTTCAAAACATATTTCATAAGATACGATACAGGTTTATTGATATTAACTTCAACTTTACCGAGTGGATCGGGAAAAAAACGCTTAACGATATCTACGATAGAATAGACCGCATAATCGGGAATAAAAAGGGAAATATGTAAATGCGGTGTACCATCCTTGTGTGGCTCAGTTACACGAAAGTAGCATCTATTATCACGGGGGATAGCTTTAAATTTGTTATGATCCATAATGCGCTTAAACATTTTTGATAACTCTTTGGAAGCGTTGCGGGGTGTATATTTTTCAATAGTTTGCGAAAAATCCAAATCAGGATCAATATAAGGGATTTTATTGATAACGTTAGCGTTAAGAATTTGAAATTTTTTCTTTGTTTTTGGGTGTTTAATTGTAGTGATATATTTACGACCGGCAAATCTTTTATTTTTGATAAGTCTATCTTTATACGTTTTTAACTTATGCCAATGCGATGGAAGCGTTAATGTTATAAATATATTCGATAATCTTCTACTTTTAGCGTATTCAAACATAGACCACGCGCGGTGTTGCAATTCCGCTATATATCTATCGGGGTTAATGTAGGAATTAGCCAAAAAATCGGCATAAGGTACAAAACAGCCATCAAGTTCAATACCATTTTTTTTCATAAAATCGATATTTTTATAAAGTTTCGCTTTCGCTTGTTCAATTTGAAACTTAGAAAGACCGTAAGTAAACATTTTTTCCACTCCTAATTTTTTTAAAACGGCATCCGCCGAAAACTTTTTATAGATAGCCAAGGGGGGGCTACTTCGTACCCCCCGCATCCCGCTTTAGCGGGAGACCCGCGGGGGGTTGTGAAGTAGCCGCAACAGATGAAATAACTATCGCGAAAGTTTCTTCATTATGTTTATCTGAATCCCACTTAAACAGATCACCCAAAACAGGTAAAGAAGATAAAAGAGGAATTTCGCGATGTACTTTTGATAATTCATCAGATTTTAATCCAGCTATCAAAACAGATTCGCCATCATTAATCTTTAAATAATTATCAATTAAACGTTTAGAAGTTGTAGGAGTTACGGAACGTTCTAAAACTACTTCATATTTCATACTAATATGAAAATAAATAGAATTATCCGTAATAGATACTTTATCAATATTAATAAGTGAACCGACATCATTATATTTATAAACATTATTTTCGATATCGTTATCACCATTAATTTGACGTGTTCCCTCAAGATACGGGATATTTTGCGTAATAGAAAAAGTAGTAGTTTTACCATCATATAAAGAAAGAGTAGGAGAGAATTTAAAATCAATTAATTCGTGTGTTTGCAAATCAGAAAAAAAAGCAGTAATGTCAAAAGTTTTATAAGAAACAGCTAAAGAAGACCTTGAAACAAGATTATCCAAAAAAGTTTTATAACGTGCTGTAAACTCGGAATTAGAATTACCAATATCAAGATTTAAACCAAACTCAGTAAGATCATTATCCTTATAAGAAATCAAAGATATTTTTATCTTTTTAGATTTTGTCGGTTTATCTAAAAGTGAAATAAGCTTAACAATTTGTTTATAATCTTCGTCAAAACAATGAAATATAATAGTTTTTTTACTTTTTGATACCCGAATATCAGGGTAATATTTTTTTAAAATAGGAATAATTTTGTCAGGTAGAAGAAAAACAAGTTTATAACTATGAAATTTTTTAATTTTTTTTGCTTTCTTTATATAATAAACCGAACCAAAACGTTCTAAATACATATTGTTTTTACGCAAAACAGAAACAAGAACTTTATAAGAATCTTTATTTTTAAAACTATGCGGAATAATAATAGATATATTTTTATTAATATCTTCATCAATAATAAAATTTTTATTAGTAGAATTAGAAACAAAACGTACAAAATCAACAAACGAAGAATTTACTAAATCAACAGCAAAAACATTAGTGATGATTAAAAGAACGGCGATAATCTTTGCGACCATTTTCGTGTTTATCTCCTTTCAAAGTAAAATCAAAACGCATTAAATCGTTAAATAAATCTTCGGAAACTGATACAGCAACTAAACGATAATAACGATTAATAGGACTACTATATAAAATAGTCATACCGATAGCATCAGCGAAATCATTCATAGAATCAAGAGGAACTACAAAAGAAGAATTTTTTAGAACACAGTTTTCAAGATTACAAGTAAAAAATAAAATATGATCAGAACCGTCATAAACAAAAGAGTCTTTATTAACGGAAGCAGAAACGGAAGTATTATTTTCTACGAATTTAGATTGTACGGGATTTACAGAAGTATGTATATCTGAACTATTACGTTTAAAAAAGAAAAAAAAGATAAAAGCGACTAAAAACAATAATAGAAGAATAGGTATAAGCTTTTTTATTAAAACAGACTTTTCGACCTCATAATGCCCGCTATCATAAAAATTCCAAACATCTTTATTCATCTTTAGAGAAATTGTCTCAATATAATATTTATTAAATTGCCTTGAATCTGTATAAACCTTAAAACGAAGCGTTTTAGAAAATAAACGTTTAGCAGCGTTTTGACCGAAAAAAAACTTAGAAATAAAAGGCTTATATTTGCGATGTAATAAACCAACATCTTGTGTTATTAAAATAATATCAATACCGAAATGACGATGATAAGAGAAAAAACGAACCCAAAAAGGATCATTATCTTGTAAATCGTTTTGACACTCATCCCAAACGATATAAGAATCACCATATTTTTCAAGTAAACCCGAATCTTTTAAATATTTATCATAATTGCCCAAATACTTTTTAAAATCATCGCCATCGCTTTTATTAAAATCAATAGAAACAAAATCACTATCATCAATAGTCAAAATTTCATCATCTTCATATTGTTTTGAAAGTTTTTTAAATTTCTCAAAAAGTCTATATTCAGAACGAGCAAAATTATATAAATCATCTACTTTTAAAGGCTTAATATAATCATCATAAGCAATTTTTAAATTCAAATTAGTAAAAACTAAACGAGATTTTTTATCGTAAATTTCCTTAATTTGATGTGCAGCGAAATAAGATTTACCAGAACCCGGAACACCAGTAATACAAATAATACTCATTAATTACACCTCAAGAAAAACTAACACTATCTTTAATTTGCTCATTTATAATAGACAAGACCTTAATAGTAGAAGTATAAAGAGCGTGTAAGAACAAAAAAGCAAAAACAGCAACACCAAAAGAAAAAGCAGAACTAAAACCCGAAGCAATGCCAGAAACATTCAAAAGATTATAAATACACGGTATATAATCAGCACCACCACCAGCAAAAGAAACAGAACCATCATTAATAGAATCAATAAGATCATGTAAAGCATTATAAGAATTAACAACAAAAATAATAAACGATGAATAAAAGGCTAAAGAAGTAGAAACAATCAAAGCGGAAACAACCTTTGAAGCAGCCGAACGCAAAACACCTAAACCAAATTTTTTTGAAAGAAAAGGAATAAATTTTTTAAAAAGCCAAACAACACCAGAACCAATAAACATCAAAACATTTACAATAAAACCCATAATTAAATACTCCTACTTGAAAAATAAAGAAAAACCATTTTAAAAATAAGAATAAGAGAAGAAATATAAACAAACAAAGCAATAGGGGCGGAAAAACGAGCTAAATAACCACCGAACTTAGTTAGATTAGGATCAGAACAAGAACCAGCAGGAACACGAACATTAGAAAAACCATTGGAAATTAAATCTTTGGTATCTTCAAACTGATCTTTTATTTCTAAAGCATCATCTTTTAATTCAGAAATACCCAAGACAATATCATCATAAAACGTTTGGTTTAAATCAAGACCCGAATCGTCTAAATTTAAAGAATCTAATTTACTACCCAAATCAGAATAAACACCAGTAATAGAAACATTATTAGCATCAACATTCAAATCATCTTTTATACCTTTAAGCAGCTTATTAGTTTCATCAATATTTTTACTAATATCAGCAGTATTAGAAACAACACTACCCAAAAAACTATTAGAAGTATCAAAACGCGCTTTTAAATCATTTAAACTTCTACCGTTAGCACTAATAAGCGTAGAAAGCTTGGAATCAATAGAATCAAATTTATCATTAGTATTACGAGAATTTTTTTCAATTCTATCAAGATGTGTAATAATTTCTTTTGTATTTTGATTATTAGAAGCAATAATAGGAGCAGTTATAGCGGAAGAATTAATATCAACCTTAACAGAAATATTATTTTCAATATTATTAGAACTATTATTGCTATCGCTACTATCAGAACTATCATCAGAATTATCATTATCAGGTTCGACACAATGTAAAGTATTTTGCCCGATAATTTCGTCGTAAGCATCTACGCAAGTACCTGCAATATAATTCGGAGGTGTACACGTTTTCAAAAGATTTTCACGAGCAATCTCACAAGGAGAACGATCAGGATCAGGCGTAGAACAAGTTAAAGTGTTATGAACAATTTTAGATTCAGAATCATAAGTGCAATCACCGCTAACAACTTTCGGCGCTTCACATTTAGCAAAAAAATCTTGTTTGATTTGTAAACAAGGATTTGAACCGTTGTCATCGTTTTTCGGTTTACACTCAAAACTAAAATTAGCAGGAACATCAAGAGAAGTTTGAGAACAATACCAATTTATATTATTTGTAGCAGTACTACAAGAAGATATTTTTTTCTTATAAATATCATTACAAGAGAAAAAAGAAACTTCTAACAAATAACACGAACTATCGCAACTATTCCAAGTAGCAAGACCAACAATACCGCGATCATAATCAGAAACACGAGAACCGGCGCAAGATTCTTCAGACAAGTTTATTTTATAATCACTAAGAGGCTCACAAGAACTTGTAGTATTAGAATCAGAAGTATTATTATCGGGAATATCTTCACAAATAGAAGTTTCGGAATTAAGTCTTTGTCCATCAGGGCAATTATCAACAACTTTATAATATTCGACATGATAACGCCTACAATCACCGTTTTCGTAAGGAGACAAATCCGAACAATTTAAACGTTTAGATATAGCAGTATAATGGTACATATTACCAGAATTACAACTATAATACTCGTCGGGAACACCTATACTTCCAACATCATAAGCATCGTCAAATTCATAATCAAAAACTAAGGCTTTATTATCGTACGAACAAGGTTCAAGCTGTACAGAAAATAATAAATCATTAAATAAAACTAAAAATAAAACTAAAAAACGCATTATTAATTCCTAAGCAAAACCATAGCACCGAAAATAGTCATCATAAAAACCGTAAAATAAATAAAAATTGAAAAAAAACAATCAAATGAAGCAATATTTAATATTGGTATGCAATCCATATCAAATCCTTGTTACTATAATTAAGATCGAAAAGAAAAAGAAACCAAAACCAATTAAAGCACCCGTTAGAGCATAAATAAAATTTGTTTGGTGTAGAGTCATACCGAAATCATCGGTATAGGAATTCCAATCTATCAAATGCGAAGCATCGCGGAGACGTGCCAAGCGATACTTATTAACACCATTAACTTTATCAATATCGGATACAGATGTATAACGAGAATTAAAACGCCCATCAACGATATTTTTTGCTGTATTATTGTTTTGTAAAATATCTTTTAAATATCCTTGCGAATAATAATTACACAAATAAACAGTAGCATTCTCTTCGTAATCAGTAAAATGAACTCCGCTATAATCTCCCTCCGCATAAGAAGAAGTAAATAAAAATAAAAAGATTAAAAGAGCTTTTTTTATAAGACCAAAATAAAATAATTTTTTCATTTTTATCCACTCCAAAAAGCGGGAAAGCCCCGCTAAAACCGCAATTAGCGGAAAAACCCTTTTGCTTTGTACAAAAGACCGACAGTTAACGCAATACCAAAACCGATACCCGCAGCCGCTTCGATGTTTGTATAATCAGCCGTTGGCATAGTTACAGCAGCATTAGCAGCAGAAGCCGCAACAACAGAACCGAGAACCACAAATTTTTTCGCGCGTTTACGAATGTTCATAATGAACCCTCCAAAAAATAAATTTCATTGGACGTTGCAGGCAAAGAGGTATCCAACAACGCTCCATAAAGCCTCTTTTTCTTTGTGGAACGCTGTATATACCATAAGCCAGTCGTCGGCTACTTGCGTAGGGATGCTATTAAGCATAATTAATTTTCTTTTTTGCAATTAGGGAGGAGTGCGAAATATATTCTAACGCATATCGTTTATCGTGATTTGACTAACAAAAAACGAACTAATCGAGCGCGAAAAACTCCTCTATAAACAAATAGGGCTAACATTAAAAGACGTCCAAATATCACTTGGTAACAACAACGCTACGCTTTTGCGATAGAACATACTTACACGCCAAACCGAAACATAATCAGCCCCGCAGGGAACTGCACTTTGTTTATAAATTGCGGTCGAAAATTAAAAGAACTCAAGCGAAATTCGCTTAAAGGTGATATTTACTTAAAGACCACCATTAAACGAAAATTTAAAAAGGAATCTCACCATCAAAGTCAAAACAATTAGACCTAATTTCAAAAAGTTGTTCGCGATATTCAGAAAGTTGATAAGATAATTCATTCAACAAATCTAAATCAGGATTATCGGAATCCATTTCAGTACTAATTTGAGAACGAATATCCTCAATCATTTCTTCCAAATCTTGAATTTCATCTAAACAATCCATAACTAAACTCCAAAAAAAGCGGGAATAACCCGCCTATAAACTACTTTTTACGATCTTTTTGATCTCTTATATAGCTTGAATAATCAAGCGGATTTTTCTCAAGAACCAAAACGGGCATTGTTCTATCGGGATAAATATAAGTACCGTATTGACTTGTTCGACTTTGATACGCTATTGCTACCGTTTTACCGATCTTATCTTTCAAGCGATCGAAATCTTCTTCATCAAGATTTATAGCTTCGGCAGTAAACTTTTTGTAACCCTCCTCGTCCACACCTTCGAACAATACTGTAATCTCAGTACCGTGTTTAACACGACCCGTTTTTTTATCTTCAACTTCCGTAGGCTTAACTTCCATAAGCTGACCAATTAAGTGAGTAATCATTTTTCCACTCCTAAAAAAAATTTACTTAACAGTTAAATAAACAGTTAAGTGTAAAAAATGTTATAAATTAAATACACACTAATAAATAACACTCTATACACTTAACAAACCACTCACATTTAACGGGTGGGAGTGGAATCGCACCCGAGCAAAGCTTTTAACCTCTTCAAGCCATTGGAGGGGATATCCACCGTCTTACACCGAACTGTATCGATACTTATGCGGATGCGGATAAGGTAATTTTTCCAATCTAAAAAAATCGGATGAATGCAAACGATTAAACAAATATTGGTGATAATCGCCTACCCAACGAAAAAAGCCCTTATGGTCATATAAGAAATTTAAAAAATTATCGCTATTTGGATCAAAGGGGATTTTATTCATTATGCAAAAGTAGATAATCAAATATTTCAAATTACGTTTACACCAAGAATAAAAATCTTCATCGGGATTTAGTGAAATATTTGGTAAACTATGTTTTGGAGTGGAAACCTTATCATTTGTAGTTTCGATATAAACAACAAACTCATTGTTTGGTAACAATTCTTCATTGAAGAAAGGTTCTATCAATCGAGGGCGCTTGATTTGATCTGCTGAAACTTTCATTTTATCCACTCCTAAATGTAAAGTAATTTTACATATACATTATAATTGTAAAATAATTATACTTATAAAATGCTTAAAATGTATAAATATTTTACAAAAAAGGCAAATAAATTGACAAAAGAAGAAATAGCAAAATTATTTGACATCTCTAGACAAACGTTGAATAATTGGGAAAAAACAAAACCAGAACTATATAAAATTATTATGGAACACTTTAAAGAAGAACAAGAAAGAATCTATCCCGATCTTAATGATCCAAAATTTCTTAAAGCAGAAATGATTAAAGCGATTGAAAAATTACCGAACCAGAAGGTAAAAAAATTTTACCATCTTATGATGGCGGAATTAGCAGATATAGGAGCATAAAAATGAAAAAGAAATTAATACTAATAATAGGAATAAAATTATTAGCAGGAAATATCTATACAAACGAAGAAGCATATATTATAGATAACCCAACAAAAGCACCACAATGCCCAAAAATATATCAAAAATTATACAAACAAAATACATCAATAATAAATAATAAAATGTATATTGAACTTACATTAATAAACACTTGTAAAACTAAAAAAAATAAAATAAAAATCAAAATTACAAAACAAATAATAAAATATAATAGTTACAAAAAATATAAAGAAAAAATAGATTTTTATAAAAAATAGTGTAGATTATCTATACTTTTTAAGCTATTACAAAGATTATATAAGTTATAATGTTATTAACAAAAGAAAAAAAAGGGGTTAAAAATGAGAGAACTTGCGTTAGGATCTTGGATAACTGAAAAAGAAGCAGAGATAATTGGTAAAGCATTAGAAAAAGAGTTTGGCGAAGAGAATGTATATGTAGAAAAAAAAGCACAATATATAGACAGTACTTTAAAATTTTCTATGATGAGAGGGATAGGAAGAGATAAGTTGTTAGAAGTCGCAAGTGAAGCGCTCGATGTTGCGGAATTTTTTGGAAAACTGTAAATCAAATAAAGAAAAAGGGGGATTAAAGATGAAAGAGTTTGTAGATTTTAAAAATTGCAACGATGTTGAAGATGCTTTGCGTAGTTTTAGATTATTGTTAGAAGAAAACAACATTGTCGATAGTTTTGAGAATTGGGTTTCCGACGATGATTTCGTTATTGTAGTAGGTAATGATTCAATAGGCATCATAGAGCCTTACGAGTTAGAAACATTTAGGTCTTTCAATTATTCGACTTTTACACCTAACTTTTATCCTGATTATAGTGATTTAGAATATGATCTATCTCAAGATTTAAAAAATAGGTGTAAAAATTGAAAATCCTAAAAACCTTCAAATCAAAAAAACCGACCTTAAAAGAGCTCGCGGACTATCTCGGTGTATCCGAGTCCGCTGTAAAGCAGTATAAAAAAGATAAAAAGCTCTTGATGGTGCTTGGGCTTTGGGTACTTAAAGAAGACAAAGAAAGTGCCAGCCGGTTGAAACATTAAGTTCCTTAACATTTCAATACATCACATGTATCGGTTAAACAAAAGCGTATACGCTTGCCGACTGGCAAAAGAATTATAACATAATACAAAAAAAAATAAAAGGGTAAGCTTTTTTCGAATCCCTCCTTCTCCACCAGAACCACCTCCCAACACTTACTTTTCAATCATTTTTTTAACTTTTTAATAGGCTTCAAAACCCCTAAAATAGGGCTTTATCCGACTTATTTGCCTACTAAACCGCACTAAATTGCACTTTGTCATATTATTTGCAATCAATCATTTTTTGTAGTAGTATAGCAGTAGAAATATGCAGTAGAAAACACTATTGCAGTAGATTAGCAATTTTAGGAGTAGAAAATGGCAAGAGTAGTTGTACCGCTTACAGATGCAAAAATCAAAAAAGCCAAACCGACAAACAAAGTTTTTTATCTTCGAGATGGAGGAGGGCTAAATCTTCAAGTCAATCCAAGCGGAAGCAAAATTTGGATGATAGACTATGTAAACCCTATCACGAAAAAAAGAAGCTCAAAAACGATAGGGCATTATCCGTATGTATCTCTAAAGGAAGCAAGAGAAGAGAGATGATCTGTCAACACTTTTTAGGACACATTTTAATTTCCTAATCTTTCATTACGTTTTTAACGTATTTTTCTTCAAATGCAACCGGTGACATATAGTCAAGATAAGAGTGTAATCGTCTACGGTTGTACCAAATCTCAATAAAACCAAAAATGGCTTCCCTTGCTTGTGACCTCGTTTCAAAGAC
>JALWGC010000019.1:0-88867 GCA_027038835.1 Helicobacteraceae bacterium
AATATTCTCTTTCAATGCCTCATTCAAATCCTGCATACTTGGTAACCCAAAAGGGATTGTGGCACCTGAACCCCAAATAACCACTGGGGGTTTTTTTAAAAACTTTTGCACTAAAGTAAAAATTTTTCGACCTCTTCTTCCAAACTTAGTACCTTATTTTGTAATTGAGCATCCCCCGGATGCGAATACTCTTCAGGACGTTAATGCTATGGCGTCGGCTTGACGGCGGTATAGCATTCACACTTCCTGCCTTTTGATTCAACCATGTTTTGGGAAATTTTAACAAACATTAGCTAAGCAACTATTTAAATAGAATTAAATATAAATTCTAATCAATACCGATAATTCTTGTTAATTACAATATTTTTAAAACTTGCCGCCGAATTTTTAAAAATCGGCATAGGTTAGTAAACCTTATCATGAATGTCGATTTTTAAAAATATAATCTTTTCATCCTCTATCACAAAGTCGATAATCACTCTATACTTCATATCTAAACTGATGCTGTAAAATTTTTCAAGCGGAGGGTTAAGTTTGTGTAGTCGCAAAGAGGGATGAAAAGGGTCAGCCATCAAGAGTCGCAGCATCTTTGCATACTTCTCTTTGAGATCGCTATGTTTTTTAAAAAACTTTTTTTCCTGTTTTTGGTAACTGTGCGGAAAAATAAGCTCAAACATCTACAGCTCTTGGATATGTTTGTCTAACTCTTGGGTGTTTTTAACCGATTTGTAGTTGCTGTTTTGTATATCTTGCATCGCCTCTTTATATGCCAATTCCATCTCCAGCTCTTTGAAACGCTCGTACTCATCTATCTTGAAAATGACATATTTTGGTTTGCCCCTGTATGTCAGCATCGCCATACCGTTGCTTGCTATCTCCTCATCGACCGCTTTTATCCCTCTGTTTCTGATATCGACTACATTGAGCATAATCCACTCCTTCAATTGTATAGTTCAACTATACAATTATAACACATCTAAAGCCTTTTTCAATTTTCTATGCGCCTTTTTATCTTTTACGGCAAAACGCAGATAGCCATCGTCAAGATAATCGAAACTCCCACATTTTCGCACCAAAATTTTCTTTTTTAAAAGTTTGTCAAACACCTTTTTAGAAGCTTTTACCAAAAAGAAGTTGGCATCACTCTCAAAAACTTCAAAATGTTGTGCAAGTATCCTATAAAGCTCTTTTTTTTGTCTTTTGTGCTTTTTACGGCTTGTTTTTCTAAAAGCTTTGTCTTGGAGTCTTTGTATGAGAAACTCTGCATCGAAGCTTGAGAGCGCCCACATCGGCAAAGATAACTTTTGGATATTTTCTTTTGATGAAAACACTGCACCTATGCGCACACCGGCGCATGCGTAAAACTTCGAAAACGACTGAATGATATAGAGCTTTTTATAACTCTCTATCTCGCTTCGATAGCTTTTTAAATTTTCAAACTCCAAGAACGACTCATCGAGGATAACGGTGCAGTTTTGCAGCTTCCACAAGCTAAAAAGCTTCTTTAAGTCGTAGTATCTGCCATCTGGGGTAGCGGGATTGACAAAAACGACGATGGAGTTTTTCGGCGGTTTTTTGTAAAAGTTTTCAAAGCGGTTTATCTTGAGTATCTTTTTACCCTCTGCCGCTTTTTCATACTCGCCATATAGCGGCGCATACAGAGCGACGGTCTTGCTTGGCAAAGTTTGCAGTAGATAAAAGATAGCACTACTTGCACCATTAAAAAAAGCTATCTGGTTTGGCTTGAGTTTATAGCGCTTTGCCACTCTTTTTTTTAACTTCTTGTAGCGAAAATCATAGTAGCGCACCACATCCACCTTAGGGTAAAACAGCTTTGTGTGAAGATTGATATTTGAAGAGAAGTCGATTATCTCTTCGGGTTTGCAGCCAAGCTTTTTGGCATAGCCGTAGATGTCGCTACCGTGTTTCATAAGAGCTGCTTCGCCTTTTTTGTTCTTTTGTAGTGTGCCACTCGTCTTAAAGCATAGTAAAACTTTGCGTAGCGCATACCGTTTTGCAGTGCTTCTTTGGTCATCTTTTTAGTGTTGTTTTGATTGTAAATCCGCAAAAAGAGTTCGACAACCCCTGCTTTATTCTCCACTCCAAAAGCCACAAGCGCCACTCCGGCGTCAAAAGCCGCTTCCCCGCATCCCGAATCTCCAAAATCAAACACGCCTATCTTGTTAGCCTCAAAAACTGCATTGTCCAAAAAGAGATCACCGTGGATAAAGCACTCATTTTTTAGCTTGTAGCAGATAAGCTCTTCAAACCGTTTAAAATAGAAAAAAAAGTGCTTTTTTGTAAAACGAAGCTCTTTTTTTATAACTTTCTCATCATAAAAAGGCTTCTTGCAGGGTAGATTAAGCGTATGAAGCTTTTTTAAAAACCTTGCAAGTGCGGCTATATGGGGGTATTTTGGATATTTTAGCTGCTTGCCTCCCAGTCTGCTGTAGAGATGCCACCCCCCTGATGAAGCTAACAAAACAGGAACGTTCAGCCCCTCCTTTTGCATATGCTTCAAGAGCTTTTTTTGGGTTTGTTGTCCCTTGTTTTCAAACTTTTTGATGACATAGTGTGTAGTTAGGTAGGTAGTATCTACAAGACCGTTTGTAGTTTCTTGAAGTGTGTCTATCTCAAACTCGCTAAAAAGCTCTTTGGCTTTTTCAAGCGTCAAAGGTGTTTTTACTCCCACTTACACCCTTTCATGATCTCCATCCAGTCAATATTAAAGTGCTTTTTTACATACTCTTTGGAGTGCGGTACGCTGCATCCGCTGCAGTTTTGATGTATCTTCTCTCCATAAACTCCGGCTCTTCCCTCTTTGGAGTCGATGGAGCAAAAACTATAGCGAGTTTTATCATCTACCTTGTCTATACCTGCATCGTTAAAGCGAAAGTTAGGACAAGCGCACAAATAACAGTTAAGCTCCTCCATATCGTGGCACTTTCTTCCTTTAACATACAAAGGACAAAAATCCGTCTCATTTTTAGCCATATTGTCATAATCGAAGTACTCTATAATCTCGTCAGCATCATATCCTTTTGCCACAAGTTTCTCTACTATCTTTTTATGCTTTTTTGCATGTGCTAAAACCCATTCACTATATCCCATCGCTCAGCTCCAATTTTGCGAAATTATAGTAAAATAAACTTATGAAATTTCTAAGAGGCTTTAAAAAACGCTACTTCAAGCTTACTATTATCGCTATGTACTCATCATGGCACAAGTTAGCCGAGATTGCAGCTGCGTTTATGTACCATAAAAAGGCATTGGAGTATCAGGAGTATAAAACCTCTCCACCAAAGCAATCCACTCTTCACTTAATCTAAAAAAACTTAAAAGGAAAAAAATATGCATATAGAAGCAGGAGTTGTAAGCGGCGCTAAGATGCTCCTTGGCTACGCTACGGGAACGGCTGTTTTAGGTGCTACGGCAAAGGTAGCCTTTGAAAACATAAAAGAAAATGGAGTTGTTTCATTTTTACTCAAAAGCATCATCGCCACTGCGATAGTTTTTTCATGCTTTGAAATACTTCCACACTACCCTATTGGGGTAAGCGAAGTGCACCTCATACTTGGAACGACCATATATCTGCTCTTTGGACTAGCCCCCGCTATGGTGGGGCTTGCTCTTGGACTGCTTATACAAGGACTCTTTTTCGCACCCTTTGACCTGCCGCAGTATGGCATCAACGTCACTACACTGCTTGCAAGCATCTTGGCACTGCACTACGTCGCTAAAAAAGTGATCCCAAAAGATACGCCATACAAAGATATAAGTTACTCACAGCTTCTTAAACTCTCCATCGCTTGGGAAGGGGCTGTCGTATCTTGGGTTGCGTTTTGGGCGTTTTACGGGCAAGGTTTTGGAGCGGAAAATCTCCAAAACGTTCTCTCTTTTGCAACAGCTTATATGGGCGTTGTCATCATCGAGCCAGTTGTAGATTTGGCTGTTTTGGCAGCTGTGAAGACACTTTATAAAACAAAAGAGTGCTCCCGCATCCTCTTCGATGCAAGAGTCTGCACGGTAAAAGCGGTTTAAACCGCTACTGGGGTTAACACCCCAGCTTTTTCATCTCTACTGCGATATTCTCTTTAAAAATCTCTCTAACCCTTTGGAGTCCTAGCAAGTTGAACTTGCCACTCCCATCAAGATCACGAACGATAGAAGCATCACAGTACTCGCTTACCTCATCGCATATCTCTTTCATATCGTTGTCGTAGTGGTTGCCGCTTACAAGTAAAAAAGGAACGATATTTACTTTGAGATTTGGATTTTGCTCCTTTTTTGCAAGTATCTCTTTTTTTATGGCATCTTTTACGGCATAAAACGGGTACTCGCCCTCTAGTGAGCAAGAGAGGTTGTTTGGGTTCAAGACTTTCAAAAAGTCCGCCGTATATCGAACAGACTCCAGTCCTGCTAAGTCTAAAACAGGTACACCGTGGATGATGTAAAGGTTTACAAGCTCCTCATCGCCTTGTCGTATCTCCTCGTCCAACCACTTCAAAAAAAGGGAACTCTCTTTTGTTTTATGTAAAAGGGCATTGGTATAGCGGATATTTGCCAAAGAGAACTCTCTAAAGCCTTTTACCATCTTTTTAAGCACCTCGTGTTCATCTGTCGGGAAGACGTTGATGGATGCTACTATATACTTTTTATACCCCTCCATATCGACATCCGCCATCACTTGGGGGAGATTTTTGTACTCTTTACCCTCTTTTGCAAGCTTTTTTATGACCATCTTGGAAGAAAATGCCATATAAACCGGTATGCCCTCAAAGGCTTCTTGGATGTAGTTTTGAAACTCGAAATAACGATTCTGCTCTATAACAGAGCCAAAACATGAAAGGATGATTGCCGTATCTTTGTTATAATGTCTGTATCTTTTCATAAAACACCTATCTAAAAAAATTTTCAAATTATAGGATATATAGTTGAACAAAGCCTTTATCATCTCCGCTGCAGCATCCAATCAAGGAAAAACCGTTTTGAGTATGGCACTGCTGCATCACTTCAAAAACCGCGTGCGTCCCTACAAATGTGGTCCGGACTTCATAGACCCTCAGTTTCACCAAAAGATAACCGCCACAGCTTCGATCAACCTCGATGGATACATCTGTAACGAAACACAGCTTCAATGGATGTTTAGCAACTACTTCGATAAAGAGATCGCCGTTGTAGAGGGAGTAATGGGGTACTATGACGGGATGGACAAGGGAGCAAGTGCATACGATGTCGCAAAAACACTTCGTATCCCGACCATCCTTGTACTTGATGGCTCGGGTAGCTACATCACCGTTGCAGCTGTACTCAAAGGGCTTTGCGAGTTTAGAAAAAACAATACCGTTAAAGGGGTCATCCTCAATAAACTCTCTTCTGAGATGCACTACGAGCTTATCAAAAAACATATAGAAGCTGAACTTCCAGACATCACGATTATAGGATGGATAAAAAAAGATCTTCCAGCTCTTGCTTCGACGCACTTGGGTCTCGATCTCAAAGAGATAGAGAACTCCAAGCTTGAAACACTTGCAGATGAAGTACTCGAACATATAGATATAAAAAAACTCCTAAGCCTGACTACCTACACGCCACCGCCAAAACCGCCCTACCCCTTTCCAAGCTTTTTTCAAGAGGATAAAAAGTGCGTGCTTGTACAAGATGGAAACTTCTCCTTCGTCTATGCCGACAATATCGCTTACCTCAAAGAGCGCTATAGCACACTCAAGATCATTCAAGCCACTAAGGATGAAGCCATCCCGGAGGATGCCGACATCGTCATACTTCCAGGAGGCTATGTCGAAACATATACAGCTTACAATCGCATAAAAGATGCCACAAAGTTTCAAACATCCCTTAAAAAACATATACAAAAAGGGAAAAAAGTCTACGCAGAGTGTGCCGGGCTTGTCTATCTTGGAAAACGATGCGATGAAAAAGAGATGCTAGGAGCGCTTGATATAACATTTACTCTTTCTCAAAAGAGAGAACGACTAGGCTACTACAACAGCGTTGAAGAAAACACCACCCACAAAGGGCATGCCTTTCACTACACCAAAGTACTCGATGCTCCTCCTACAAACATCCTGCTTTACAAAACAACACCCAAAACCGCCAAAGCGGGTGGCTGGAGAAAAGACAGCATCTACGCCACTTATCTGCATACATTTTGGAGGTTATATCCAGAGTTACTATAACACCTTCACAACACTCTCTAAACTCTTCTCCTCCTCCCAGCCAAGCTTTTTTAGCTCCGGTTCATCGAAGAAGTAGTCCACATACCCAATACACAAATAGGCTATGAGTTTTGCATCTTCTTTTGCTTTTACAACTTCTAAAACCGTTGCTTCATCCACTATGCTTACCCACCCCATCCCAAGATTGAGCGCTCTTGCCATAAGCCACATGTTCTCCACCGCACATACCACACTATACTCCCCAGCTTTTACAAAAGAGGTCATCCCAAGTGTCGGTTTTTTGGGTGGGTTGTAGAGTACAGCGATGTTGATGGGTGCTTCTTTGATCCCTTCGAGTTTTAGAGTGTCGTATAACGATGAGGTAAATACCTTTTTGGCTTTTTCGTTCTCTTTGACAAAGGAGTTGTAAACCGCTTCTTTTATCTTGGCATTTTTGATGATAACAAACTCCCATGGCTGCGAGTAGCCAACAGAGGGAGCATGCACAGCTGCTTGAAGGAGCTTTTGGAGTTTTTCCTCTTCTACTTGCTTTTTGACAAAACGCCCGCCTCGCACATCGCGTCTAGCTTTGATAATGGTTAAAAGTTTTTCGCTATCTTCTTGTGTAAAGTTCATATGAAATTATACTATGCTAAACTTTCATTAAAAACATTAAAAAGTCGATATATGAACGAATTTAAATTGCAAGAACCCCCTATCAACCTTGGCGATGCGATCAGCGTCAAATCTTTCGAAATGATCCAAGAGGAGATACGCAACTACCCACGCTACTTCGAGTTTAGCAAAGAAGAACAAGCAGTAGTAGAACGCCTTATCCATACAACAACATGTTTTAAGCAGGTTATAGAGAACATCTACTTCACGCCAAATGTCATGCACAAGCTAAAAGATCTGCTGCAAAACCAAGCTAAACTGATAGTCGATACCAATATGATCCGCTCAGGTTTAAGCGACTTTTACCTCAAAACCTACGGTAACGAGGTCATCTGCTATGTAAACGAGCCGGAGGTCTTTGAGATGGCAAAACAAAACAACACAACTAGAAGCTACGCCGCGGTCGAGCTTGCCATCAAGCGCTTTAGGAACGAACCGATGGTGCTTGCATGCGGGAACGCTCCTACCTTTATCTATGCCGCCATCAATACCCTTGTAAAAGAGAAGATCGACTTAAACAACGTCGTCTTGCTACTTTTTCCCGTCGGTTTTGTCAATGTCGTCGAGAGCAAGGAGTACGGCAAGCAGTTTTTAGAGCACTTTAAAGCTGACGGGATCATATTGGAGGGTCGCTATGGGGCTTCGACGATGGTTGTAGCAACTCTACATGCAGCTTATAGACTTATACGCGACTACGACACCGAGTTTGGAAAGTACAATGGCAAGTAAACTACAAAATTCCCACCCTTTTGGAGCAAGTCCCGCCAAAAAGGGCGAAGTGAAGTACAACGAAATGGGCAACGAAGTAGTAGAAGGTTACGCCTGTAAACCAAAAGACTTCGACCCTAACCGCCCTATCATGCACTACAAGAGCCTTGTATTTCTCTGTGATGACGAGCGCTGCGCCAAAGCGCAAAAAATCGACAAAGCCGTGCATCTAAGAGAGCTTTTAAAAGAGATGGGGCTCAACAAAGGCAAAAACCGCATCAAAATAAGCCGAACGGGATGTTTTGGAGCGTGTCGCTTTCGAGGGGTGGCGCACATTACTGAAAATACCCAAGCTAACGGCAATGCCTACAACAATTCCCTTTGGCTTCGCCACACCCACACATACGACGATGCGAAGTGGAAAAAGATATTTGAACTTCTCGTTCAAGACAAACCGCTTAAAGAGTATCTGGATGAAAAAGAATTCATTCCTATGAAAGTGTATGGGTAACAAAAAACTTAAATCCGGCTACACTACAGGCACACATGCAACCGCCGTGCTTGTTGCAGCACTCAACGAGCTTGTACATGGTGAAGAAAAAAACTCTATAGAAGTTACCTTGCCAGATGACAAAACAGCAACGATAGAGGTAAAACGAGTGGGCAAGTTCCACTATGCAACTGTCAAAGGGGACAACGACGACATAGATGTAACCAAAGGAGCGAAAATCTCCCTACAACTTCTAAACACTCCTCCAAAAGCTCTCAAACCCCAAAAGCCATCGACTATCACGATAGGCTCAAGCACACTTTTTCTCTATGCGGGAGACGGTGTCGGTGTAGTAACAAAAAAAGGGCTTAAAATCACTCCAAAGCATCCAGCCATCAACCCGACACCCCTTTTGATGATGCAAAAAAACAGTGCGAGTTTGCTAAAAAACAAAAACCTCCAGCTCCACGCTGTTGTATCTGTTGAAAACGGCGAAGAGATAGCCAAACAGACCGCAAACGCAAAAGTAGGCGTCATAGGAGGCATAAGCATCCTCGGAACCAAGGGGATAGTCAAGCCCATCTCGGCTACTGCCTATCTTGAGAGCATAAAAGCCGAACTTAACGTCGCCGCAGAAGAAAATCCAGATATCATAGTCTTTACCCTTGGCAACACCGCTTACGACTATGCAAAAAAACACTTTCATGAAAGCTCCATTATCGAGGTAGGCAACTTCGTCTATGACGCTCTTGGGCTTCTTAAACCCTATCCGTTTAAAAAGCTCATTTTTATAACTGCAAGCGCAAAAACGACAAAAGTTGCCCAAGGTTTTAAAAATACCCATAACCGTTATGGGTCTATTGATTTTGAACAAGTAAAATACTTTCTTAAAACAAAGTTGGGAATCGATCTCAAAGATCAGGAATTTGTAACACTCAAAGCAGTTTTGGAAACATTGGATGAAAAGCGAAAAAATCTCTTTATAGAATTTATCACGCAAGAGGCTGCTTTGCAACTAAAAAGTTGGGCAACAACTCTTGAGCTTTCCCTGCACAAGATAGAGACGACAACTCTCCCCTACAACATCAAAAAGGAGCTCTTTTGGTAACTATAGCCGGCAGCGGGATGGGACCCTACGATTTTAGCAACATAAACCTCGACTTGACACTGTTTGAGCTGATATTTTGCGACAAAAACTACAAAACCGATCTAACAAATGTCGTTCAAGGAAGCTTCAAAGAGGTAAAAGAGCAGCTTTTAGATAACTTAGATAAAAACATCCTCTATATCGTCAGCGGCTCACCGCTCTTTTTCTCCGGTGCGGCTGTAGTCATCGCTATGGCGAAGAAGCGAAACATCCCTTTTAAAATCATCGACAACACCTCCAGCCTAGCTTATATGCTTGTCCATACGGGTGTGGCACTGACAAAAACCGCCATAGCTTCACTACATGGAAAAAACGACGTCGATTTGGAAAACTTTTTAACAAAAGAGTACACTTTTTTGGTCTGTGATGAAAATACCCCCAAAAACCTCTCTCGCATTATGCACTATCTAGATAGCAAAGATGTCAATATTACAGTTGGAGAGCGATTTGGCTATGAAGGTGAACACTTGTATGAAGCAAGCCTCAAAGAACTGTTACAAAATCCCCCTAAAATGCCCTACTCCCTGCTGCTTCATCGCAACTTCACGCCACCCCCGCCTATATCAGACGAAGAGGAGATAGAGCATGAAAACGGGATGATAACCAAAACCTACAAGCGTCACATAAGCTTGCAAAACCTCAACCTAGAGCCAAATATGCTGCTGTGGGACATAGGTGCAGGAAGCGGTAGCGTGAGCATAGACGGGTATAAACGCTACAAAGTACGAACCGTAATGTTTGAAAAGAACGAAAAACGAGCGGCGATGATAGAGCGCAACTTAACCAAACACAAAGTGCTAGATACGAAGCTCTATATCGGTGAGGCAAGCGAGCTTTACAAACAAGAAAGTGGCACACCGCAGCGAATTTTCGTCGGTGGCGGAGGTGAGAAAGTTATAAACGAGCTTGACTATCTTTATGAACGTCTTGCCAAAGGAGGTAGACTTGTAGCAAACTTTGTAACACTCCAACACCTCACAACCGCTATAAATGTCTTGAAAAAATCAAAAATCCCTTTTGAGATCAAGTCCATCTCCCTTACCACCTACAAGATGTCACTTCTCATGCCTGAACCAGAACGCGTCATGCACCAGATAATCATAGATAAGGAAAACAATGATCCACTTCGTTAGCGCAGGCCCCGGTGATCCTGAACTAATCACCGTCAAAGGGATGAGGGCTTTGCAAAATGCCGATGTCGTGCTCTATACCGGCTCTTTGGTACCTAAAGAGCTACTTACGTGGTGCAAAAAAGAGTGCATCATCGAAAACTCCGCCGATATGGAGTATGAAGAGATTTTTGCATTTTTAAAAAAGTACCACAAAATGAACTTCGTTCGCCTGCATACCGGAGATGTGAGCCTCTACTCCACACTGGCTAGGCAGGTGGCTTTTTTGGAAGAAGAAGGCATAAAGTACGATGTCATTCCCGGTGTTACCGCCGCATTTGCCGCAACAGCCTCTTGTGGCATAGAGTTTACCGTTCCGGGTGTCTCACAAACACTTATCCTCACCCGTATAGAGGGAAAGACCCCAAACCCAGAAAAACTCACCCAACTTCTAAGCAACAAACATTCATCTTTTGCTTTTTATCTCTCTATCAGACTTTTAGACAAACTAAAAACTACAGCTTTAGAACTGGGATATCTTAAAGATACCCCATGCTGGGTGGTTGAGCGGGCTTCTTGGGCAGATGAAAAGCTCTATAAGGGTACCATTTCGACCATAGAAGAGCAGGTGAAGCACATCAAAGGTGTGGCACTCATCCTCTTTGGGGAGTTCTTGCGCCAAGAACCAAAAGCAGAGTCGCACCTCTATGCAAAAGCTTACAAAAGAGAGAGCCAAAGGAGAAGCAAAAGTTTATGAAAATCGCCATAGCCACCATCAATGAACCATCCTTCAAAGCGGCACAAAAGTTAGCCGAACTTTTAAATAACCACGAGTGCCATATCTTCAACAAACAGATAGAGGATGGCAAGAGACTGCATAAGTTTACTAAAGTCGATGAGATTTTACCAACTGCGTGGAGCGAGTTTGATGCTATCGTCTTTATCATGGCAACAGGCGCAGTAGTGCGAAAGATAGCTCCCTTTTTACAAGACAAAGCAACCGACCCCGCAGTCGTTATAGTTACACTCGATCTCAAAAAAGTTATCCCCCTGCTTAGCGGACACTTAGGTGGTGCGAACGAGCTTGCAGAGGAGATATGCGCCAAGATGGATGGGTGTGTGAACTTCGTTACAACCGCAAGCGATCAGACAGATAGATTTGCCTTTGATCTCTTTGCAAAAGAGCATGGCTTTGCTATCTCCAACCTCAAATCACTCGCTGAGGTCTCAAACGCCATCATCAACCGCAAAAAGGTACAGGTGGTCAGCTACCCGACTATATTTGAACTTATAAAGAGATTTAAAGGCTATAAAGAGGAGAACTTTATCTTCTGCTCTATCGACAAGCTCAAAAAGCTTGATAGTACCCTGCCGACTGTTTACATCACTCCACAACATCTGGCAAACTCCACTTTGCAGCTCCATCCACAAGAGATAGTCTTAGGACTTGGAATGAACCGAGGCACTCCAAAAGAGGAGATAGAAAATGCTCTCTTACAGTTTTGCTTCGAGCATCAGATAGAACTCTCACAAGTTACAAAACTTGCCAGCTTCAGCAAAAAAGCGGATGAAGATGGACTTTTAGCGTTTGCAAAAGAGCAGAACCTGCCACTTGAGTTTTTTGACGAAGATGCCATAAACGAGCTTGAACGCGACTTCTCTCCCTCGCAAGCGACGAAGTTTTTCGGCATCAAGGGAGTGGCTGAACCCGCCGCGCTTTTAGCAAGCAGATACAAAACACTTTTTTTAAACAAACGAATCTACGGCGGCGTAACCATTGCCGCATCATTTTAGGAGAAGAAAATATGGGAAAACTGACACTAGTCTCAACGGGTGCCGGCGGAACACGCTACCTTACCAAAGAGGCGATAGATGCCATAAAGTCGGCTGACTTGATAGTCTCATACACAAAGTACGCAAAAGATCTCAAGGAACTTATAGGCGATAAAGAGCTCTACACAACCCCGATGACAAAGGAGATAGAACGGGTGGACTATGCCGTCGAAGCGGCAAAAAACGGTAAAAACGTCGCACTGCTCTCTAACGGCGATGCCAATGTCTATGCGATGGGAAGTCTTGTTGTCGAGCTTTTGGATGTTAAGGGGTACTGGGATGATGTGGAGTATGTTTCACTGCCGGGTATCACTTCTGTTTTGGCGCTTGCTAGTGAGGTGGGAGCACCTATCAGTCAAGATATGTGCCTCATCTCTCTCTCAGACAGACTCACAGATGCAGGTCTTATACAAAAACGCATCCGTCTAGCACTAGAGGGGGACTTCATCGTCGCCATCTACAATCCAAAAAGCAGAAGCCGTCTTGAGCCCTACAAAGGGATGCTTGAACAGCTAAAAAGCATCGACCAAAACACCCCTGTCGTCATCGCCAGAGACCTTGGACGCAAAGAGCAGTTTATCGACATCATCACGGCAAAAGAGCTCATAGATGCAGGCGTAGAAAACGAAGCGGTCAATATGTCCACAACGATTCTTATAGGCAACTCGACAACGAAGCTGACAAAAGATGGCAGAGTACTCACGCCACGGGGCTATCTCAACAAGTATGACCTAAGCGGAGCAGAAAAACAAGAGTGGAAAAAGATCAACTAAGCCGCTTGGCGAAGTTGATAAAGAGCGTCATATACTTTTTGACTCTACTTATCTTTTTTGGAGTGATGCACTCTCCATCAAGATACATATTTTCAAACGTATAAAAGTCTCCTTCACCCAAAGATGCGGTATCCATACCCACTTTTGGGCGCATCAGTATCTCGGTTGTCTCCACTTTAGAGCGGGGATTTATGGGTTTGATATGTAGCGCCATATCTCCAAGACACAGAGGCTTTTTTACTCTAGCGCTTGCGGCACTAAAAGATGTTACCCCTGCTATAACTTCACAGCTTTCATAAACTTTTTCATCCTCTTTTTTTATTATCTCCAAAAGATAGTAGATGCTTGAGTATATCCCCGCATCGCCAAGAGTCACAAAAGAAACTCTATCATACCTTTGCAATGTCTTGAGTACCACTGCCGCTTCTTCTCTCCAGTCCTCTTCCAAAAAGCGCATTGGAGAGTAAACCGGGACTATCTCTTTGTGTTCGCCCAGCACCTCCAAAGCATTTTGCACTATCTTGTAGCTTATAGACTTACCAAAAGAGCGATCTTCGCTTTTTGTCGGCACACAAATAGCCTCAGAATCCTTAAAAGCGTTGAGCGCTTTGAGTGTGAGCAGTTCGACATCGCCGGGTCCAAGGGAAACCATATAGAGTTTTTTCATCTTCGTTCTTTAAAAAAATAAGTCGAAGTTTAGCATATATTCGCTATAATCGCCCAAAAATTTTCAGGGATTTCGATGAGAACGCATTATTGTACAGATTTGAGTAAAGAAGATATAGGCAAAGAGGTTACGGTTGTCGGTTGGGCGAACAGCTACCGCGACCATGGAGGGATCATCTTCATCGACCTACGCGACAAAACGGGACTGCTACAGCTTGTGTGCGACCCGGCTGACAGCGAGCAGGCACACAAAACGGCGAATGAAGTAAGAGACGAGTATGTGCTCATAGCCAAGGGGAAAGTAAGAGCCAGAGGGGAAGGGTTGGAAAACCCGAAACTAAAAACGGGTGCTATCGAGATTATCGTGGACGAACTTATCATCGAAAACCGCTCCGCCGCTCTACCGTTTCAAATAGGTGACAAAAACGTCGGAGAAGAGCATAAACTCAAGTATCGTTACTTGGAACTAAGAGACCCGGCAATGTTCGAAGCGTTCAAACTTCGCTCCAAAGCGGCTATCGCGGCACGTAACTCGCTTGATGAGATGGGCTTTTTGGAGGTGGAAACCCCTATTTTGACCAAATCCACGCCTGAAGGCGCACGGGACTACCTTGTTCCTTCTCGTGTTCATGCCGGAGAGTTCTACGCGCTTCCGCAGTCTCCACAGCTTTTCAAACAGCTTCTTATGGTCGGCGGGTTCGATCGTTATTTCCAAATAGCCAAATGTTTCCGTGATGAAGACTTACGTGCAGATAGACAACCGGAGTTTACCCAAGTCGATGTCGAAATGAGCTTTTGTAACCAAGAAGATGTCATAGAGGTTGCCGAAAAACTCCTCAAAGACATGTTCGCGGCTGCAGGTATCGAAGTGCAAACACCGTTCAATCGCATCGGTTACAACGAAGCGATGGAGATGTACGGAAGCGACAAACCGGACCTACGCTACGACCTCGCGATGGTCGATGTGATCGACATCTTCGCAAAATGCCAAAACGAAATCTTCTCCGGCATCGCCAAAGACCCGAAGAAAAACCGCATCAAAGCGCTCAAAGTACCGCAAGGGGACACCATTTTCTCAAAAAGAGAGATGAAAGGTTTCGAAGACTATGTTCGTAAATTCGGTGCTCAAGGGCTTGGGTATTTCCAAATGAAAGAAGAAGGGCTCAAAGGGCCGCTTACGAAGTTTTTCGGTGAAGAAGAGCTTCAAGCTATCGTCGATAGATGTGAACTTAAAGTGGGCGATGTCGTATTTTTCGGTGCAGGACCTAAAAAACTCGTACTCGATTATATGGGGCGCTTTAGAATCTTCTTGGCCGAACATGAAAAGATGAACCTCATAGATGAGAACCGTTACGAATTCGTCTGGGTCGTGGACTTCCCTATGTTCGAAGTGGAGGATGGTCAAGTCAAAGCACTTCACCACCCATTTACCATGCCTAAAAACCTCGATGTCGAAGATGTAGAAGAGATAGAGTCCATCGCTTACGACATAGTGCTAAACGGTGTCGAACTCGGCGGTGGGTCTATGCGTATCCATAAAGAAGAGATTCAAGAAAAAGTGTTCAAACTCCTTGGAATCAGCGATGAAGAAGCGCAAGAGAAATTTGGCTTCTTGCTCGATGCACTCAAGTTCGGTGCACCGCCACACGGCGGTTTCGCCATAGGATTCGACCGTCTTATGATGCTTATAACGAAAAAATCGAGCATCCGTGACGTCATCGCGTTTCCTAAAACACAAAAAGCTTCTTGTTTGCTCACTCAAGCACCAAGTCCGGTCGAGCTCGAGCAACTTCGTGAGCTTCATATCAGACTAAGAGAAAAACAACAATAACATCAACCTAAAAAGACAACCCTTTTTAGGTTTTCTTTCCATAAAAAAACCCGCCTCCACACATAAATCGGTGAAGACGGGTTTTTCAAAACTTTTTGAAAAGTGTTACGATTTTACGCGTAAACAGACTCTTTTGAGAACTTTTTCACCAAAAGTGCATAGAACAAAGCTCTGTATTTGTTTCTGTTGGAGCTTCCCATTTTTTGACAAACCTCTTCTACCGCTTCCATAAGATCGTCACCGCTTAAACCAAGTTTTTTCTCCAGAAAGTTCGTTTTTACCCTTTCAAGTTCGCTTTTATCGCTACATGAAACCGTCTCGGCATCCTTGTTGTGAATGGAAGGTCCAAGCCCTTTTGTCACTTTTTCGATCAATTCTTCACTAAGTTCTAGACCCAACTCCTTAGCGTTTTCTACGTACTTCGCTATTTTTTCTTCTGTTTTTGTCATAACTACCTCCTGTAATTTGCCAATATTCTACAATATATTGGCTAAAAAGTAAATGATACCAAATTTTGTCTATTTTGTAAATTGCCCTTGATAAATTGCAGATTTTAGCATTTACAAAGCAGCTTTTTACTACAATTTGCGCTTACATGAAAAAGCAATCCAATCAAGGAAAAATTATGAAAAAACTCTTTCTTATCATCGGAGCTCCGGGAAGCGGAAAAACGACGGATGCGGAACTTATCGCCGAGCGTAACGACAACATCACCCACTACTCCACAGGTGATATGTTTCGTGCCGAAGTCGCAAGCGGAAGTGAACTTGGAAAAACGATAGAGAGCTATATTTCCAAAGGGAATCTCGTCCCGATAGAGATCGTCATCGACACCATCACCAACGCCATCAAGAAAGCGCCTACCGATGTCGTCATCATCGACGGATACCCAAGAAGCACAGAGCAAATGGAAGAGCTTGACAAATGGCTAAAAAACAACGCAGGTGAGATAGAACTCGTAAACGTCATAGAGGTCGAAGTAAGTGAAGACGTAGCGCGTGATAGAGTACTTGGGCGTGCACGCGGCGCAGACGACAACAACGAAGTGTTCGACAATAGAATGAAAGTCTATCTCGAACCTTTAGCCGACATCCAAAAATTCTACGAGGCACAAAACAAACTCCACAAAATCAACGGTGAGCGAACTATCGAAGAGATCGTCGATGATATGGAACATTTCATCAAATCGAAAATCTAATTTTTCCAAAACTGCGGGGCTTTCCCCGCTTCTTTTCCAAAGACGAAAAACCCATATGATAAAACTTCTCTTTCTGTTTATACCGCTATTCTTTTTAGGTTGTATCGGGGACGACGATGCCACTATCAACTTTTACAACAAGAAAAAAGAGCATATTTCATGCCTGAAGCTTGTCGTGTTTCCTCCAGACGCCATGATTAGCCAAACACTGAAAAAGCTCTATCGATTCGACCCAAACTGCCCTTACGAGCTTCAAGCTTCCCGCAAAAGCGGTATCACTTGCAACTCCACCTACAATGTCGCGGAAAAAACTCTTAGTAACTTTCCAAGCGGCTACATACGTCTCGATGTTTACGACAAATACCAAAGACCGTTTTACAGCTATTATAAAGATATGACTCAAGAAGTTACCCCAAAAGATGTCAAAAAAGCTTTTTTGCGGTTGAAAGAGGATATTCTTTAAAAAAATATCCGCTTGGCGAGATATATCAAAACGCTCAAGTAGAAAAAGAGCAAAATCCTTTTGGAGACGGCATTGCTAAGTATGTGCTTGATATGGATACCCAAATACACACCGGCAAGTGAAGCCACCCCGACGACAAAGCCTGTTTCGTAGTCGATATGACCGTTTAGAGCATGGGAAACAAGTCCGGAAACCGAGGAAAAAACGACAAAAAAGAGTCCGGCAGAGGTCGCTTTTTTAAGCTCTATATGTAAAAAACCGACAAGCAAGGGGACTAAAACGACACTTCCCCCCACTCCTATAAGCATACTGAAAAACCCAATAACCGTACCGACAAGAAACAAAACCACGCCGCTGACTTGCTTTTCTTGGAGGTTTTGTGCATGGGAAGATGTAAAAAGCCGCGCCAAAGCGAAAGAGACGAAGAGGAAAAAAACAATCTCCAAAAAACGGGACGGAAGATACGATGCGACATAACCGCTACTAAAAGCTCCCAAAAAACCGCCCATACCGATCATCGAAACCATTTTGACATCGAGAGTCCCTTTTTTACTATTAAGGTAACTCCCGTAAATAGATGCGAAAACCATCAGCACTATCGAAATACCGATCGCTTTTTTCGTTTCATATCCCAACAACAGCAACAAAGGAACAAGGATAGTCCCCCCGCCGATACCGAAAAATCCACTTAGGACTCCAACGAAAGCTCCAATGCCAAGCAATTCGAAAAACGATTCCATCTCTCCCCTTTTTGAAGAAGCGATTATACCAAAAAACACCCGGTTTAATAATTCTTTGATGCTATATCGAGTATAATCGTTTCAATAAAATTTGGGTAGTAAACCCTATATTAGGTTATCGAATGTTAGAAACTATCACGGAAGCGGCATCGAGCTTTTGTAAAGAGCAACTCGGTGCAAAACGGTTGGAAGTCGAAAAAGCCACTACCCCTCCCAAAGGAACGCTCGTTGCTTACATAGATATACAGATGCACGGCTCCAAAGCGTATAGAGCTTACATAGCCGCTCAGAAGGAGTTCGTTCAGTTCGTGGCGAAAATTTTTCTCGAAGAGGAAGAAAGCGACGAAGAAACGATAATGGATATGGCGCTAGAGTGCACCAACCTCATAATCGGAAGTGCCAAAGTGGTCGCTTCGCAAAAAGGGATCGATTTCGACATTTCGACACCCAAACTTCAAGTGATGGAGCGTTTTACTCCCCACTACGAAGACGCAGCCGTGCTTCGATGTGAGAACAACGAACTTTTCATCGCCGTAGATACCAGTTTTAAAGAGGAACAGCAAGCGTGAAGAACAACGACGATACCGAACTTGACGATATAGAAAAAGAACTCGAATGGATGGATTATTCCGGTCTGTTAGATATGGAAGTGGAATTCGTTTCCATACTCGGAGAAACGGAAGAGACGCTTTCGGAAATCCTCAAATGGGAAAAAGGAACGATTATAGACTTAAAAAAGCCTGCCGGTGAAAGTGTCGAGAGTTATGTCAACGGACGTATCATAGGCAAAGGGGAAGTGATGGTGTATGAAAAGAATCTCGCTATCCGTATAAACGAAGTGCTTGACTCGAGTGCCGTACTGTACCACCTTTCCAAGGAGCGATTGGACAATGAATAAATTTCTCGCTTTTTTACTACTATCTACCCTTACCTTGTTCGGCTCGAACATCCTTAGTTACAACATCTACGACAGAACCGACCGTGTCGATGTGATGCTCACATTCGACGTCCCTTACCATGGAAAGATTCTCAAAAGTAAAGCGGATAGAAAAATCATTCTCAAGCTTTACGACGCGAAGATAGAATCTACGAAAATCAAACACCTCTCCTCCCGATTTTTAAAAACACTCACCATCAATCCGATGGAGGGATTCACACAAATCGTAGCTTCCGTTCCTACGAACGACATCGTACTAAAAGCCTCGAAAACAGCCGATGCGTACGGACTTCGACTGAGATTCGTTAAAAAAAGCACCCTCGATAATGTCGCTCAAATCAAACGGCAAGCCATCCAAGCGAACGAACAAAACGAAAAAATCTTTCCAAACCTCCCAACGAAACAAGACCAAAACATCTCTTCAAACTACTATACGGTGATTATCATTTTGATTCTTGCCATCGTCGTTATGCTCGTTATAAAGAACAAGATGAACAAAACACAATCATCTGCCACACACCCCTCTTCAAGCTGGCTGTTTAAAAACTCGACTCCAAAAGCACCGAAGGTCGCCATCAAAGAGAATGCACCAAAAAGCACACCTTCCAAAGCCGACAATGGGGTCACCATCCGTTTCCAAAAGCAACTCGATGAACGAAACAGCGTCGTTATGATAGACTTCCAAGAGTTCAGTTACCTGCTACTCATAGGGCAAAGCAACAACATCCTTTTGGACAGATTCAAAGAGAACACCCCTACTTCACAAGACGAATTCGAATCGCTGCTTCAAGAAAAAAGCGACAAACTCTCGGAATTTTTGCAAATAGAACCCAAAAAACAAACCGAGTTCGACGACAGTTCGGAAGATATACTTAAAATTTTCTCGAAAAAAGCTTCCAATACCCCATACGACGAACAATAAATGGCCTTTGGCACAAAGTCTTCGCTACACAAAAGCATCGCTGCGGCGACATTGCTTGCGTGTAACTGCGCATCCGCCGAAGCACAAACACTCTATAGTTTTCTCAATATATAAGTAATACCAAAACGCTTGGATATATACGATTCAATACAATTTTTAAAAATCTTGAAATTCAGAAAGCTTGGAAGAAAAATCAACAAGTAGTTATCAAGAGCGAAGATGCTCTTGACTGAGGTATGTTTTTAGAAATCCCCGCTTGCAGCACGCGCTGGAATCTCTTCCATAGTAGTTTTGACTTGTTGTGCAAGTTTGAGCATTTCCGGTGGAAGCGGATACCCTCCGTGAATCGCAAGAGTCAAATCCATAGTGATAAGGTAAGCATCGCCGTTTCCATACTGTACATACATGATTCTACACGGCATAAAACCACCGAAATATCTTGAATAGTTCAAGAAGATTTTCGCTATATGCAAAGAACACAAAGACCAGATTCTCGCTTCTTTGACCTCGTTTGGCTTCGCATCTTCTTTGGTGAACATTTTGACGTAGTTGGTAACTCTCATGTTGTACTCTTCCGCCAACGCAGTGATTGATTCTTTTACATCGTCACCGCTTATATCTTCAGCGACTTTGTACTCTTTCATCATCGCGCGAGCCGGGTCGCCGTACTCAACGACTTTCGTGAACATATCGTCATACGCATCCATCGCCTTGTCATCGAGCTTGTGCTGACCTGTCATAGCGGTCCAACCCATATGCATCGTCGAACATCCGGAGATGAACATAGCAAAACCAAGTGCCATCAACGCACTAATCAAACTTCTTTTCATTCAGTTTCCTTTGAATTTTTTTGAGCATCTCCAAAGCTTATGTACCATAAACTTTAAAAACACCCTTTTTCTTGCAGGGCTATTATACTACGGTAAAAATTAAAGCAAATTAAAAAAGGTCAAATAGATTTACAAACAAGATTCGGGTTTTCAAACGGTAATGTCAAAAAGTTGCAAACCGCCTGTATTTAGGAGTGAAACAACCAACGAATATTCAAAAAACAAATATATGAATTAAGTTGATTTTATATTTTCTCAATTCGTTTTCATATATCTGTCTCTAAGAAGTTTTCTTATTTTCGAAATATCTTTGAGCGCCAATTTGTAGCTTTTGTCCATCATTCTATTGATATGATACACTTCGGTTACGGTTATGCCGTAGGGGTCTTTTTTCTCTTTGACAAGTTTTCCGTCATCGTTGAACGAATACAAAAAGAGCTTTTTTCTCGCAAGCTGGATATAGTAAGTCAAAACGATTTCGTCGGTATGCTTTTTCTCAAGAGCCACTATCACCCGCTGGTCCTCTTTGTACTCCTCATTCAACTCCAAAAGTGCGCGCGCATCCTCAAGCTCGAGATACCCTATGTAAAATTTGTTGTAAAGGTCGTGATAGCGCTGAATCTTCGGATTGTACAAAAACTTCATATCGACAACATAGCGCTTGTGGGCACGAAGGGTTCTCGTTATCCAACTCATCGTATTGTAATAACGAAACGGTTTTGGACGAAGCGTTTCCGCTTCGACCATTTTTTTGGAGTTGATGATCTTTTTTGGTTTGAGTGGGCGTTTTTTGTCGCTTATGATATATTCAAGAACCTTTTTTGCGTTGAACTCTTTCGTAAACCAGACATCGGCGTACGATGGAAGCTGTTTCGTTCCGCTGGCTCCCTCGTTTACGATAATAAGCGCTTTTATCTTGTAGTTTGGAAATATCGTCTCCAAAAGCGCTTTTTTCTTCCGCATCCTTTTTTTGAGCTTCAAAACAGACTTCACAAGCGTCATCTCGACAAAATAGAGCTCGTTTTTCTTGGTAATGAACATCGCATCGAACTCACTAATCTCACGACTTTTCGTTCGATAAACGATTTGCTGTTTTTCACTGATGGAAAGGGTGTTGGCAAACGATTTCACCTTATCTTGATGATACCCTTTTAAAATGAACTTTTCTATCTCGTCGCATCGCTCGGCATAACGGAGCAATTTTTCGTAAATGAAGTTTTCGAACACTTCCCCCTCGAAAGAGCGATAAGAGCTCAAAAAACGGGGGTCGTCTTGGTCCATTCCATTTTCTAAAAGCGATAACAAATGTTTAACGTTGTAATCGTAATATAAAAGGTTGTCCCCTATGTCGAAATCATCGAGTTCATGTATCGATTTACTAATACCTATGCTCAAGCCGCCATCTCCCCGCTTCGAAAAAAGCTATCGAGCACGTTTCTAAACTCTTTGACGTCTTCTATATGGTTGACAAGGTCTCTTAGTTTTGAAGCACCTTTATAGCCTTTGGAATAGGTATGCACATGTTTTCTAAACAAAATTACGCCGTAATCACCGTAAAAGTTTATCATCTGGTCGAAATGCTCCAAGATGATTGCATGTTTTATGCTCAAATCGACAGACGCGCTACCGGTTTTCAACTGATGGAACAGCCAAGGTGCTCCTACGGCACCCCGACCTATCATCACCCCGTCACACTTGGTATGCTCCAAGACCCACTGCGCTTTTTCAAAGCTGTCGATGTCGCCGTTTGCAATGACCGGTATGGAAACACTCTGTTTTATCTCGGCAATCGCATCGTAATCGACAGGCGCTTTGAATTTACCCGCACGCGTTCTCCCATGAACGGCTAAAAAGTCCGCTCCACTCTCTTCGACGACACGTGCTATCTCTTTGTGGTTTTTGTCTTCGAAACCAAGGCGTATTTTCACACTTGTCAGCGGTTTGTTCGAAGTGGTTTTGATAGTTTCGATTATCCTCCCCATCAGAGGCAAATCCTTCAGCAGTGAACTCCCGCTTCCATGACTGACCACTTTTGGAACCGGACAACCGCAGTTTAGGTCTATGATGTCTATCCCCTCTTGGCGGTTGAGAATCTCCACAGCACCCCTGACTATCTCGACGTTCGCTCCGGCAATTTGTACCGAATAGGGAGTTTCAAGAGGAGATTTTTCCAGCATATGGAAAGTTTTTTGCGAACCATGAACGAGTGCGTTGGAGCTTATCATCTCGCTTACGGTCAAGTCGGCGCCGAATTTTTTGACGACACTACGGAAAGGAAGGTCGGTAAACCCCGCAAGCGGGGCAAGAACGTAGATGGGCTTGTCGGGGAAAAAATCTTGATACATCTTTAGATGAAAAGATCGATATTGAAGTTTTGGTTGCACTCTTTAAGCGCTTTATAGGCTCTGAAGTTTTTGAACTCTTCCGGCGGAGAAGACTCTAAAATCTCATCCGCTAATTCTATCATCTCCAAATCGAACGCGGTGTAGAGATACGCAGGTGTCGCTTTTTCGTTATGCTCACCCAATTTTTCGAAAATTTTGAGTCGCTCTTCCGGCATCAAACCTTTTCCAAGCGCTTTGGAAATCTCGATGAAGTCTTTTTCATCCAATTCGACGGAACCGATCAATTCTACCAACTCCTCGGAAGAAAGAGCGAGTTCATCGTCACTTGAGCCTATACGCTCGACAATACTCATAAGTGCCTCTTTGGTGATGAACTCTTTGTAGTATTTCATTATTTTCTCACCGTCGGCCTCTTTGACGAAGTCGGCAAAGACGGTTTTTAGGAAGTCTTGCGAAAAATTCTTCGAATTGATCAAAATCTCTTCGGCACTCAAATCGCCGGTTTTATAGCGGTTGAGACTGTTTTGCACCATCAAAGGATTGGTTGGAGAAAGACTCAATTTTTTCAAATTGACCACTTCGCCGTTTTTGATTTTGTGGATCAAATCGACGATATTTTTGAGTTTCTCGTTCTCTATATCGAGCAATTTGTCCGTTTGTGGAAATACCGTTGAGTTATCGACGATTTTACCCAAAAGCATATAGCGTTTCGTTTTGAAGTCATGCTCACGCTCTTCTTTGGACAAAAACGCATCGCATACGGCATCGATGAGTTTTTCGTAGTCTCTTTCGTATTTTCTAAGCTTGAAGCCACCCATAAGAGAGTAAAACGCCATATGCGCAATACTCCCGAGATACAAAATGAACATAGGAATGACAACGAGCATAGCTATCGAGATAGGAGGAAGATTCACACCAAAAAACGAAAGGCTCAAGCTCTCATGTGTTACGTATGCATACACATACCATCCAACTACAATCATCAAAATAAACGACGCTATCGTATATCGTTTCAAATACATCTGGAATCCTTACTCTTTATTCGACTTTTCCACAATTTCTCTGCAATCGATGCAGTAAACTGCATGCGGTTTGACTTTGAGGCGTTGAAAACCGATAGGGTCTTCACACATTTCACAAACCCCGTATTCACCGTTTTCGATTTTCTTTAAAGCGTTCTCTATTTCGCTCAACTCTTTTTGTTGCTGTGTTATTATAGCACTTTCTACAAGCGAATCGCTATTTGCGGAAGCAAAATCACCCTCATCGCTCAAATCCTGCGATTGCAGTTCCGTCATCTCCTCTTCGACACCCGAAAGATTTTTTAGGATTTGCTCTTTTCTATCTTTTAAAATCCCTTTGAAATACTCCAACTCGCTCTTTTGCACTCAACGTTCCTTTACTTATGATATGGATGGTTGCTCAGTATCGAAAAACCTCTGTAAATCTGCTCGAGTAAAACCACCTTCGCGATTTTATGACTAAGAGTCAGCTTTCCAAGACTGATGACACTGTCGCTTCGTTTCAAAAACGCATCTTCGAAGCCGTATGCACCACCAATAAAAAACTTAATCGACATTTTACCATCTAAAAGCTTACTAAATTCATAACTGTCGATTATTTTTCCATCAGGATGCAAAGTGATACAAAATCCCCCACCAAGATAGGGTTCAAGGGCTTTCGTGTACGCTTTTTTGCTTGCTTGTGCCGAAATGGTGTGCGCTTTTGCCACCTCTTTTGGAAAAATTTCGCTTTGTTTTATCTTCGCGAAACGACTCGACATTTTGACAAGTTCGCTATAAAGCGGGTCGTAAATGGACTTTTCTTTTTTCGCTATGGAAACGATTTCTATATTCATGTGAACAATCCGCTTCCTATCACATGGTATGTAACATGCTTGAAAACGTCGCTTTCTTTAACCCCGCCGATTGCGGCGACGAAATGGGTAGAAAGGGAAGCTATCTCGTCCAAACGCTCACCAAGGACGCCGGTTATGTCTTTTTTGGTAGAGGTGGTTCGGTATGCGCCCAAACCTATGTAGTTGAGATCGAGTTCGTTCGCTTGAAGAACCTCTTGCTCGTTGTGGGTGGAAAGACCGATGATTTTGTCGTTGCCGATGGTGTGTTTCAAAAGAGAAAGTGCTTTTTTCTTGTCCGAATCGATTTGGAGCAAATCTTCTTGCCCCAGATGCACTCCATCGCAAAACGGAGTCAACTCGAACTTGTCGTTAACTATCAAAAAACCGTCATACAGTTTGCGCAGCCCGATGAGCCGTTTTTTCATAAACTCCACATCGCCGCTTTTGTTTCTGTACTGTATGATTTCCGCGTTTTTTCTTTTGGCTAAGGCAACGAACTCTTCGAGAGTTTTGTCGTACCGACGCAATAAATCTTCGTCACATAAAGCGTATAATCGCACGATTAATTGTTCAAAAACAGTTTCATCAAATCAGAAAGGGTCTTTTTCAGCTCGTTTCTGTTTACTACCATGTCGATAGAACCTTTTTCGAGCAAAAATTCCGCTCTTTGAAACCCTTCTGGCAAATCAGAACCAATAGTTTGCTTGATAACCCTTTGACCGGCAAACCCTATAAGCGCTCCCGGCTCGGCGATGATAACATCACCCAACATAGCGAAACTCGCACTTACCCCACCCATAGTCGGATCGGAAAGTACCGAAATGTAAGGAAGCTTCTCTTTTGCAAGTTTACCCAAAGCGGCGGAAGTTTTGCTCATCTGCATCAAGGAGAATGTACTTTCTTGCATTCTCGCACCCCCGCTGGCGCTGACTATTATCAGTCCGCAGCGCTTCTCTATGGCGCGGTTTACAGCACGAACGATCTTTTCCCCTTCGACCGAACCGAGACTTCCGCCCATAAACGAAAAATCAAACACAACAAGCTGTGTCAAAATACCGTCCATCGTACATTCGCCGCTTACGACCGAAGATTTTCTACCGGTTTTTTTAAACCCCTCTTCAACCCTTTTTTTGTACGATTTTTTATCGACGAAATGGAGCGGATCGACCGGTTCCAAGTCAGCATCGTACTCAACAAAGCTCCCCTCGTCTGCTAAAAGCTTGATACGGTCGTTGACGTTGATACGCAGGTGAAAACCACATTTAGGGCAGACGTAGTTTTGGTTTTCGATCTCTTTGTAGTACATCAAAGACTGACATGAAGGACACTTTACCCAGTGGCTCGGCGCTTCGTCTTTTGTCGGTTGTTTTTTCAACGATTGTTGGCTTTTAGAGAAAATGTTTAAAAAATTCAAGCTGATTCCTTCTACTTCTACATAATAGACTTCTTGCAAAACTCCTAAACAGTCTCAGGGGAGTCAAAGCAAGAGATTTTGCAAGAAGTCTAATGGATGTATTATACCAAAAAGTTCTTATCTTGCAAAAAAAAGTGGTGAATTCGAGGGAAAATCCACCCCAAAAAGGGGCAGGAGAGAAAGAAAAAACGGTTTTAACCTATCAGAGACTTGACGATGCTTCTTGCAGCTTCGCGTCCATCGTAAGCTGCCGTTACGACAAGGTCGGCACCTCTAAAACAATCTCCACCGGCAAAAATACCTTTCGTGGATGTTTCGTGGTTCTCATCTATCACCACACCACCCCATTCATTGGTTTTAATACCGTTTTCAGCCAAGAACGACGGCACGGCAGGGTCGAAACCAAGCGACATGATAACTACATCCGCTTGTACTCTAAATTCGCTCCCTTTAACCACTTCCATACGTTGTCTTCCACTTTCGTCTTTGGCACCGAGTTTCGTTTTTACACACTCTATCGCGATAGCTTTACCGTTTTCATCGAGTACTATCTCTTTTGGAGCGGTATAGAATTCGAAATCGACACCCTCTTCCATCGCGTTTTTGTACTCTTTTTTACTTCCGGGCATATTTTTTTCGTCCCGTCTGTACAAACACGTTACACTCTTCGCGCCTTCACGTTTTGCGGTTCTCAAACAGTCCATAGCGGTATCTCCACCACCGATAACGACGACATCGAGGTCTTTGAAATCGAACTGTTTGTCATACTCCAAACCGAAGTTCTTACGCTGAATCGCCGTGAGATACTCCATCGCTTTATACACGTTGGGTGCTTGTTCACCGGCTATTCCCGCTTCTTTCGCTTTCGTAGCGCCGATTCCTATGAAAACGGCGTCATGTCCGCTTGCTATTTCATCGAAACTGATATCTTTTCCGACTTCGCAGTTAAGAACGAGCTTCATACCCGCTTCTTCAAGCAGTTTGACACGGCGCTCGACTATTTTTTTATCGAGTTTGAAGTTTGGAATCCCGTACGTCAAAAGACCGCCCGCTTTGTCGCTTCGCTCATACATCGTCACCCCGATGCCGCTTCGAAGCAAATATGTCGCACATGAAAGCCCCGCAGGTCCGCTTCCGATGATAGCGACTTTTTTATCGGTCGTGATACCCGGAAATTCCGGTTTGAATCCGGCCTTGAACCCCTCCTCGGTGATGAACGTCTCGACCGAGCCGATGGTGATAGCTCCATGACCGTCGTTGAGTGTACAATCCCCCTCGCACAGTCTATCATGCGGACAAACTCTACCCATCACTTCAGGGAATGGAGACGGCTCGTTGGAGAGTTTGAAAGCGAATTCAAGGTCTTTTTCGCTTACGGCTTTGAGCCATTGCGGAATGTAGTTGTGAAGCGGACATTTGTTCAAACAATACGGGTCACCACATTGAATACATCTGTCACTTTGACTCGAAGCTTCGAACTTGTCGAACACTTCGTAAATCTCGTTGAAATCTTTCGTTCGCTCTACTACAAGCCTCTTTTTCGGCTCTATTCTGTCTATAGTTAAAAATTCTCTCATCTCTTAGTCTCCATTCTCAAGGTTTAGTGGGAGTTTGGTTAGATTTTTCGGTCTTACCATCCAGAAGTTTCTCACTTCTATTCTAAAGCTGTCCAAAATCATCTGCGCTTTTTCGCTTCCTGTTTCGACAAGGTAATCTTTAAGCAATTTTTTCAAGAAGTGGCGTGCTTCATCCCCTTCGTCGGTATCGATGCGCACGGCTTCGACAAGCTCTTGGTTGATATTTTCGATGAACTTGTGTTCCGCATCGTAAACGAACGCCAAACCGCCTGTCATACCCGCACCGAAGTTGATACCGGTTTGACCGAGAATAACGACGATACCTCCGGTCATATATTCACAAGCGTTATCACCCGCTCCTTCAACTACCGTAACCGCACCGGAATTTCTAACGGCAAAACGCTCACCAACGCTTCCGGCTATATACACTTTACCGCCGGTCGCACCGTAAAGACAGGTGTTACCACCGGCGCTGAAAGCTTCTCCTTGCTGTTTAGGGGTGATGACGATTTTACCGCCGTGCATCCCTTTAGCTATGTAATCGTTGGCTACACCGTTTAGCTTCATCGTGATACCGTTGATGAGAAACGCTCCAAACGCTTGTCCGGCTATCCCATCGAGTTCGATTTTGATAGTGTCTGGCTTGAGTCCGGCATCGCCGTAGTACTGCGCTATCTCACCACTTACCAGTGCACCGAAACTTCTGTTGAGGTTGCAGATGGTACGTTTTATCTTGATAGGCATTTCAGGATTTTTGATAGCGCTGTATGCCTCTTTGAGCACATCTTTTTCAAACGCATTGTCGTCAAACGGTTCGTTCGATTCCATCTGACAAGTATCGACACCTTTTTCTCGGTGTAAAATAGCGCTGAAATCGAATTTTTTCGCGAACTCGTCGTCGATAACTTTTAAAATATCGCTTCGACCTATCATCTCTTCCATGGTTCTAAAACCAAGTTGCGCCATAATTGAACGTACATCTTCTGCAAGGAGTGTGAAGTAGTTGATCACTTTTTGGACATTCCCTTTGAAGAACTCTTGGCGAAGTTTTTCGTTTTGAGTCGCGATACCGACGGAACATTTGTTGACATGACATATACGAAGCATTTTACATCCGACCATCGTAAGCACACCTGTACCAAACGCATAGCTCTCCGCACCCAGTAGTGCCGCTTTGACAACGTCCATACCGGTTTTGAGACCACCGTCTGTTTGTACATGGACGAACTCTCTTAGGTGGTTGGCTTTTAGAGCGTTGTGCGCTTCTGCAAGACCTATCTCCCAAGGGTTACCGGCAAATTTGATCGAAGTAAGCGGTGCCGCACCCGTACCGCCGTCACCACCGGAGATGATGATTTTGTCCGCATACGCTTTGGCAACTCCGGCTGCGATCGTTCCTACACCGATGGTAGAAACGAGTTTGACAGCGATTTTCGCTTTAGGGTTGACCTGCTTGAGGTCGAAAATAAGCTGTGCCAAATCCTCGATAGAGTAGATATCGTGGTGAGGTGGAGGGGAAATGAGCGTTACCCCTTTTGTCGTATGGCGCAGTTTCGCTATAAGGGCCGTTACTTTATGACCCGGTAGCTGACCACCCTCACCCGGTTTCGCACCTTGGGCGACTTTTATCTGAATCTCTTCGGCACTTCTAAGGTACGCCGGCGTAACACCGAAACGTCCGGAAGCGACTTGTTTGATCTTGGAATTGCGCTCCGTTCCAAATCGCGCAGGGTCTTCACCACCCTCACCCGAGTTGGACTGACCGCCGATGGTGTTCATCGCTATCGCAAGTGTTTCATGTGCTTCGGGGCTGATAGAACCAAGACTCATAGCCGCACTGGCGAAACGCTTGAATATCTCCTCTTTCGGCTCCACCTCGTCGATGCTGATAGGCTCTCTATCGGAATTGAACTCGAAAAAGTCGCGAATGAATTTTCTATCTCTGTTTTCTATAAGGTTTTTGAGTTCATCCCACGCTTCGCTCGTTCCCTCATCCGCTACGCGGTGAATCGCTTTGATAACCATAGGACCGAAGTCATGGTATTCTTCACCGCTGTAGAACTTGTAAAAACCTCCCACTTTCAAAGGGAAGATTTTGTTGAAACCGTCACTTCTAAAAGCGTCTTTGTGCCACTTTTTGAGTCTTTCGTCGATGTCGTCGTAACCAAGTCCTCCAAGAGCGGAATTCGATGCCGCGAAACATTCCGAAACGATTTCATCTCCCAGTCCCAAAATATCGAACAAGCCAGAGTTTCTATACGAAGCGATAGTCGAAATACCCATTTTCGAAAGAATCTTCAAAAGCCCGCCGTTGAGTGCACCCTGGATAGCTTTCATAGCTTCTTTCGCACTCAAGTTCAATTCTTTAGAGTGTTTGATATGCTTGAGTGCCGTAGAGAAAAGAAGTTTTGGATATACCGCGTTCGCACCATAACCTATGAGAACCGCCGCGGAATGGGAATCTTGCACTTCGTCCGTTACCGCTATCATCGAAACGAGATGTCTGACTTTGGCTTCAAGAAGCGCGATGTTAAGACGCCCTATCGCCATCGCCATCGGAATCACCGCATGGTCTTTGTCAAAACCGCTATCATCGAGAATAACGATGCGAATACCCTCTGTTTTGACCGCTTCTACGACTTCTTTCACAAGAGCGTCAAGCGCTTGTTTGAGTGAACCTTTGTATGCCGTAGAGAAAGTGCCGTTTTTGTAGAACTCTTCGTATCGCGGTGAAGAAGGGTCTCCAAACGATTTGAGAATTTCGATCTTTTCGCTTGTCAAAATAGGTGAAACCGCTTTGAGTCTGTGTGCATGTGTAGGGAGCTCGTCGAGTATGTTGTGGGTTTCACCAAAACCTGTATTGAGACTCATCACCACCTTTTCACGAATCGGGTCGATAGGCGGGTTGGTAACTTGAGCGAACTTTTGTTTGAAAAAGTCGGTGAAACGGCGCTGTTTTTGGGAGAATGCCGCAAGTGGAGTGTCATCCCCCATACTTCCAACCGCTTCTTTACCGTCTTTGAGCATCGGTTCTATCACTTGCTCCACAATTTCATGTGTAATGTTGAAATATCGCTGACGCTCGGTGATGTTGTTTTCATCGAGTTCGAGATTGTCGTCGTAGTTTTCACCCGTGTGCTCTTGAAGATACACCATGTGTTCGTTGAGCCATTTCATGTACGGGTTGGAGCTTTTTAGATAATCGTTGATATCTTCGTTTTTGAGCACTTTTCCAAACTGCAAATCGAGCCCTATCATTTCACCCGATTGCAATCTTCCACGCTCGAGCACTTCATCGTCGTCGAAATCGATAACGCCGTATTCGCTCGCTATCAACAACGTGTCGTCTTTGGTGATGACGTATTTCGAAGGGCGAAGACCGTTTCTATCGAGCACACAACCGATGTAGCGACCATCGGTGACGCTAAACGCCGCAGGACCGTCCCATGCTTCGAAAACCGTCGAAAAGTATTCGTAGTAAGCTCTAAGCTCAGGGTCCATGTGGGGAGCGTTTTGCCAAGCGAACGGTATAAGCGCGCGAACCGCTTTGAAAAAGTCCATACCGTTGACAAGCAAAAATTCCAAGAAGTTGTCGGCACTCGCACTGTCACTCGCCCCCTCTTGAAGAATAGGCAAAATCCGCTCTATCTCCTCTTGGGAGAACACTTCGCTTTTGATAGCGAGCGATTTTATCTCTACGTTGAAACGGTTTCCTTCAACGGAGTTGATCTCACCGTTGTGCGCAACCGCTCTAAAAGGTTGTGCCAGCTTCCACTGCGGGAGAGTGTTGGTCGAGAATCTTTGGTGAAAAAGGGAAAACGATATCTTGAAATTCGGGTCTTGTAGGTCTTTGTAGAACTCCTTGATATGCGTCGGCATAACAAGACCTTTGTAGGAGATAAGCTTCGAGCTCATAGAAGGGATGTAGAAATCTTTATCTTCTACAAGTGCGTGTTCGATCTCTTTACGGCTTAGGTACAATAACGCATCGAAACGTTTTCTCGCCATGATGGAGTTTGGCGTGATGAACACCTGAACGATATGTGGGAGAGTCGCTAAAGCCTGATCTCCAAGTGCGTTCGTATCTATTGGAACGTCTCGCTCCAAAACCACTTTGAGGTCGTTTTTCGAACACATCTCTTCGACCGTTTTCAGGCACTCTTTGTCTTTGGTGAAAACCACGGCGACGGCGTAGAGCTCCGGAAACTCCACACCCGCTTCGCTCGCTTTTTGGCGTAGAAACTCATCGGGTAGAGAAAGCAAAAGTCCGCTTCCATCACCCGTCTTGCCGTCTGCGGCGATCGCACCGCGGTGCATCATGCGCTCCAGCGCGGTTACCGCGTTGTCGAGAATTTTTTTCGAGGGTTTGTTTTTGATATTCGCGATCAAACCAAAACCGCAGTTGTCTTTAAATGAACGAAGCAATTCTTCGTGTTTATTCAGTTTACTCATTGAAACTCTCCCTTTTTTTGGAAATTCTTAAAGATTTCCCGTTTTTTAATCTCTTTTTAAAGTAAATTATCTTATTTAAGAGATGAAGTTATGTATTTTACAAAAAGTCAGATTAAAGTTGTATAATACGACGAGAAAATTGGAAAAAAAACTAAAAATGTGCAAAAAAGAAGCAAATGCAAGGATTCATACTCAACGTTAACAGAGTCAAAGAAGAAGACTTGATTGTCAGTATATTATCGCAAAACGGCTTAGAAACTCTTTATAGGTTCTATGGTGCGCGTCATGGGAGCATCAACATCGGTTTTCTTATCGATTTCGAAAAAGAATCGAGTCCAAAATCGACCATTTCCAGACTCAAAGACGTGATGCATATCGGTTTTCGCTGGATTCACGACTACAAGCTGCTACGCCTTTGGCAAGATTTCGTAAAACTTTTCTACCGGCATCTTCGCGACACCGACGAACTCGAACCGTTTTACTTCGACCTTTTGCAAGATGCCTCCACAAAATGGAGTGAGCAAAACCCAAAACGCGTAGCTATAGAAAGTTATGTAAAACTACTGGAGTATGAAGGGCGACTCCATAGCGAGTTCGAATGTTTTTTATGTGGAGAGGATATTCAAGGGGATATCTCTTTGGTAAGAGCTTTTTTACCGACACACAAAGAGTGCACCCACACCCTTCCGATTTCCAAACAAGCCCTGAACGAACTCTACAAAACCAAAAGTTCACTTTTTCTTAGCGATACCGAAGTGGATAGAATGTGGTACATCCTCCTCGAAGGGCTTTAACTTCTTGCATCACGACAACCTTGTTTTGTAATCTTCATACCGAAACTCTCTAACGACTTCGATTTCGCCGTTTTTGCGTTTTATCGCCAAGCTTGGGAGCTTGATACCGTTGAAGGTGGTGTTTTTAACGAATGTATAGTGGATTTGATCTTCGAAGATGATTCTATCGCCGATTCGAAGCGGTGTATCGAAACTGTAATCCCCCATGATATCTCCGGCAAGACACGTGTTCCCGGCAAGCCGGTATGTGTAGGGTTTTTCCCCCGCTTGTGCAGCGCCTCTCACTTCGGCGCGATAAGGCATCGCAAGGGTGTCTGGCATATGCGCCTCGGCGGAAGTGTCCAAAATAGCTATGTCGATACCGTTGTGTACGATATCCAAAACCGTAGCTTCGAGATAACCGGTTTGCCACCCTACCGCTTCACCGGGTTCTAAGTAAACCTCCACTCCGTAACGGGAACGAAACTCCCGTATGATGCGAATGAGTTTCTCCACGTCATACCCTTTGCGGGTTATATGATGCCCACCGCCGAAGTTGACATACTTCACCCCTTCTATATACTCGCCAAAACGTTCTTCAAAACCTTTTAGTACTTGCTCGAGTGCGTCCGCGTCTTGTTCGCAAAGAGCGTGAAAGTTCAATCCATCGAGTTTTGGAACTACCCTTTGGTCGAAATTCTTTTGTGTCGTTCCCAGCCGACTATAGGGTGCGCATGGATTGTACAACTCCGTAGGTGAAGCGGAGGTTTGGGGGTTGAGTCGCAAGGAAATCTCTATGTCAGGGTTGTGTTCTTTGACTCGGTCGTAAAACCGCCGCAACTGCGAAGGGGAATTGAAAACGATATGGTCGCTTATTTGTGCTATCTCGTCAATATCGCTCTCTTTGAAAGCCGGCGAGTAGGTGTGTACCTCCCCCTTTTCGTTGTGTTTGCAAAACTCCTCACGCGCGAGTTTCGCCTCCCACAATCCGCTTGCGGTACACCCTTTGAGATACTTCGCGACAAGATCGAACGTGCTCCACATCGCGAATCCTTTAAGTGCCAAAATGATCTTCGCGCCGCTTCGCTCTTGCACATACTCCAACAACTGCAAGTTCTTTTCCAAAAGCGCTTCTTCGCAAACATAAACCGGTGTTTCTATGCTATCCCCTTACTTTTTTCGTATGTTTTTTTCAATCTTGTCGCTACATGAAAGAAAGTCTCTTCGCTCATCCCCATCTGTTTCACCAACTCCGCCGCCTCGGATATCGATTTGTAGCTAAGTGGTTCTTTGAGATTGACCGCGGTTCTTGCTACATGCAACACATCTCGAAGCGCCAAAATCCTTTTTGAGACACCTTTTTGCTCAAAATCGAGATTTTTCAAAACTTCCACAAACGTCGTGTTGAGATTCCAATGCTCAAATAGCAGCGCCGAAACATAGTAGGAAGTGGTATCGAACATTTCAAGCTCGAAATCCTCTATTTTTTTCGATTTTGCAAGCGCCTTTCTAAAAGCCGACGTATAGTTGCTTCTCGCGACCTCTTTGGATATCACTATCTTTCCGGCTTCCATGATAAGCGCCAACGGAGTCAGAAACTGAGCGTCTCTCAAGTCTATGACGCTGTACCATTGCATCACAAGCGCACTTTGAAGATGACACACGTCGTTGAAGGTGATGTTGGTAACCCCATACGCACTCACATCCGCTTGTAGTATTTTATGGAGCGCATAGTCGGTTACGATACCATAGACTATTTGCGTTCCAAGCAACGTTACCGCTTGCGATACGGAGGATATCTTCTTCGAAAAGCCGTATTTCGGGTCGTTGACGAATTTCAAGACGTTTGCCGTGAGGGTCGCGTCTTTTTCGATAAGGCGTATAAGTTTGATTACGTTGACATTTTCCGCCCCGTTATTGTACAGATGTTCTATTTGCAACATCACCTGCGAAAGCGGCGGTAGAGACTCGACTTGTTTGACGATGTCGGCGAATGTCAACATAATCGCTTCACTTACCTATTGCAGTTCGAGAACTTTCCAAGGAAGCCCTTGGGTGTTCATCTCTTTCATGAACGCATCGGGGTCGAACTGTTCCATGTTCCACACCCCCGGTTTGTACCATTTTTTCTCCAGCATCAACTTCGCACCTATCATCGCCGGAACGCCTGTCGTGTAGCTTACCGCTTGCGATTTGACCTCGGCGTAACATTTTTCATGGTCGCTGACTTGATAGATGTAGATTTTACGTTTTTTTCCGTCTTTTATCCCTTCGGCAACTATACCGATATTGGTTTTCCCTTTCGTTCTCTCACCCAAAGTCGCAGGGTCTGGAAGGAGGGTTTTTAAAAACTCTATGGGGATTATTTCGCAATCTTTGTGTTTGACGGGCTCTATCCCGAGCATGCCGACATTTTGCAACACTTCCATATGTTTGAGATAACTCTCTCCAAACGTCATGAAAAAACGGATACGCTTGAGACCTTTTATGTGCTTGACAAGCGATTCCATCTCTTCATGGTAGAGCAAATAGCTCTCTTTGGGTCCCACTTCGGGATAATCCCAAACCATTTTTATCTCCATCGGCTTCGTTTCTATCCATTTGCCGTTTTCCCAGTATCTGCCGTTGGCACTCACTTCGCGAAGGTTGATTTCCGGGTTGAAATTGGTCGCGAACGGGTAGCCATGATCACCTGCGTTGCAATCGAGGATGTCGATATAGTGAATTTCGTCGAAATAATGTTTTTGCGCATAGGCGCAAAAAACGTTGGTCGCACCCGGGTCGAATCCACTTCCAAGCAGCGCCATCACACCTGCTTCTTTAAACGCGGCGTCGCGCTCCCACTGAAGTTTGTATTCGAACTTCGCTTCATCGGGATGTTCGTAGTTCGCCGTATCGAGATAGTCGGTTTTTGTCGCTATACACGCATCCATGATGGTCAAATCCTGATACGGAAGCGCGACGTTTATAACGATATCGGCGTCGTATTTTTCTATGATATCGACAACGTTTCGCACCTCATCGGCATCGAGTGTATCGATCTCGATCGCCCCTTTTGGAAGCTCGTCGCGTATCTGCTCACATTTTGCAAGCGTTCGGCTCGCAAGAACGATTCTACCGAAAGTTTCTTTGTTTTGGACACATTTGTGAGCGACAACCCGCCCTACGCCTCCGGCACCGATTATCAAAGTTGTCGGTCGTTTTTTCATCTATCATACTCCAAACTGAAATCAAAAACACGATTCTAGTATCATATCGAATTTTTCTAAATGTGGAAGGCAAGTTCCCTGTTCACCCTCTCTTCAAGCTCCGTACAAAATGGCGAATAACATACTATCTTATCGGTTTCTACGTTGTCGGAATCGACAAGTTGCAAACGCAAACAATCATCTTCGTTTCATCTATAGAACAATACACCCGAAAAAACGAACCCTTATTTACGCCGCGTTACTTACATCTTTTCAACTCTGTTCCTTCCGTTTTCTTTGGCTTTGTAGAGTGCTTTGTCGCACCGCTCTATAAGCGATTCGACGCTATCATCTTTTTGGAGTTGCGTAACCCCTATACTGATAGTGACATTTCCGATTTCGTCAAAATGTGTCGTAGCTATCGACTCTCTAATCTTCTCGGCGATTTGACGTGCTTTTTCGGCATCGCTTCCGGGAAGTACCATGATGAACTCCTCCCCGCCCCATCTACAAAGCAAGTCGGTTTTTCGCACATTTTTTTGGATGATAGCAGCGACACTTTTCAAAACCTCATCCCCCACGAGATGCCCGTAGGTGTCGTTGACGCTTTTGAAATGGTCAATGTCGAACATCAAACAACTCAATTCCAAAGATATTTCAAGCGCTTCATCGATCAGGTCATGGGCGAGTTCGTTGAACTTGTTTCTATTGAACACTCCCGTAAGGTTGTCGTAAAACGCCTTTTGCGCCGTTTCATGGTGGAGCCTTTGCATCTTGGTTATATCGGTGAGACTAAGTAGATAGAAATCGTCTTGTTTGGCTATGTCGATGTAAAAAACCTTCACCCCTCCTCTTTTTCGCCCCCTTAGCATCACTATACGTGCACTTTCGTCACTTTCTCGAACTATTTCATACAGACGCTCAAAACGCTCTTTTGGCGACTCCAACTCCTGCAACGAAGCTAAATCGATCGTATTTTCATCACCGATGAAACTCTCTATCAGGCACCGATAACGCGAATGAAATTCCTCTTCGCTCGACAAACCGAAAAAATCGAGCAACGCTTTGTTCCCCATGAACAACTCTTCAAAATCGTTGACAAGCACGAGGTTGGTTTGGGTATCGAGAATGGTACGCAGAAGGTGTCTTTGTTTGAGGTTCTCTTTGAGTGCTTGTTGTAAAACCGTGTTGGTATTTTGCAATTGGCGATTTTTTTTGAAAATCTCTATATAGAGCCGTATTTTGTTGATAAACTGTCTGTTGTCGATGGGTTTTGTCAAGTAATCGACCGCTCCAAGGGCGAACCCCCGCTCTTGAAACTCTTCTTCTTTGAAAGCGGCTGTCAAGAAAACGATGGGGATATCTTTGGTTTTTTTATTGCTTTTGAGTAGTTTGGCAACCTCGAAACCATCCATTTCCGGCATCTGGATATCAAGGATGATACAATCGACGGGCTGCGCCAAAACCGTCTGCAACGCCTCTTGGGCACTTTGCGCTTTTAGTACTTCCACCTCTTCGAAATACTCCCCAAAGAGATACTCCAAAGAGATAAGGTTGGCCTCAATATCATCGACTATCAATATTTTGACGGTTGTTTCCATCTTTTACCACTTTTTGAAATATTCTGTTTTTTTCATCCAATGCAACGAAGTCGGTCTCCCTGTTCGTTTCACTCTCTCCAAGAACCAAAATCCCTCCCGTTTCGAGGCTATCGTGAAAAAGCCTAAGAACACGGTTTGTCAACTCTGTATCGAAATATATTATCACGTTCCGGCAAAAAATGAGCTGAAACTCGTTCAAGACTCCATCGGCTACAAGGTTGTGTTTAAAAAAAAGCACTTTTTCCCGTAAACGTTTTTTGACAACTATGAAATCTTCGTAAATATCGAAATAACTCGCAAAACTACGCTTCCCTCCTGCAGCTTTGTAATTGATGTAAAAATCTTCGAAACGCTCCTTTGGATACGCTGCGTTTTTGGCTTGTTGCAATGCCGTGTCGTTCATGTCGGTAGCATAGATGATACATCTATCCAACAATCCCATCTCTTCGAGTAAAATCGCCAATGAATACGGCTCTTCTGCAGTACTACAACCCGCACTCCATATCTTGATAACCCCTTTTTCTTTCAAACTCTTTGCAAGTATCTCTTTGAGTTTGGCAAAAGCCGCGGGTTGTCTGAAAAACGTACTGACATTGATAGAGAATTCCAAAAACATCATCTCGAAAAACGCTCTGTTTTGCAAAACCCTATATTGCAACGCGGTAAAACTGCCAAATTCGTACTTTTTGTAAAAAAGCTCTATTCTTCGGCGAATATGTTTGACGTCGTAATTTCGAAAATCGTACCCGTAAACATCGTTGATTTTTTCTAAAAATTCCTCAAGCTCCTCTTTGGTCAAACTCGGATGCCAAAGCCGCTCTTGCAAATAAGCGGCTATATCTTCAAGTGGAAAAATATAATCGAAACGTTTCGTTTCTATAGCGTGTGTGAGCATAGGGGTCGCCATACACTCAAAAGGCTGCTGCACGATAACGGTTCCACCTAGCTCCTTGACCGTCTCCAAAGCATCGCTTCCGTCTTGTCCGTATCCACACAACAAAATAGCAACAAACTCCTCTTCGTACTCTTTTGCTAGCGATTCGAAAGTAACGCTTATGGAGGGTTTGGCGAAGTTTCTCTCCTCTTTGTCGTTTAGGAAGATATACTCCCCGTGTATCTCCATCTGTTTGTCCACCGGAGCGACGTAAATCGTCCCCGGCAGAATCTTTTGGGCATCATGTGCGGTTTGGACGTCGTAGTGTTTGGTGTATCTTCGCAAAATAGGCGCTATGAGGTTTTGACTCTCTTTTTTTTGGTGCGCGATGACGAAAATGGAAGTTTCCGCTTCTGGAAGCGTTTGGAGCAGTTTGGTAATCTTTTCCAAACTTCCCGCACTTCCTCCTATGGCTATCGCTTTTGGAAACGAGCGGTTATAGGAACTAAACGGGGTTTTCTTCTCCAAGTATCTTAGCGAATCGAATCCCATTTGGCGTAAATAGGTAGCTAAACGTTTCTCGTTGGTCTCTATGCGGATATTTTTCGTCTTCGTTTTTTCAAGAGCCAAAAGCAGTGTAAGGGGAATCATCTTGATATTGAAAAAAGATATTTCGTATTCTCGAGCCTCCATCAAAGATTGGACAAGCGAGTCTATCGTCTCTTTTTTGATCGAATGAACCACTATCTTATCGACATCGCCGTTTCGATGGAGCAAAAAGCCGTTCATCTACTTTTGAACCCACCCTTGTATTATCCTCACAAGCGCTTCTACGTCCAGCGGTTTGGTAACGTAGTCGTTCGCACCGAGTTCGAACGCTTTTTCTCTGTCTTCTTTCATAGTTTTGGCGGTAACGGCTATGATAGGAACATCGAGTCCAAGCTCTTTTCGAATCTTCTCTATCGCTTCGAACCCATCCATAACCGGCATCATAATATCCATCAAAACGGCATCGAAACGCTCCTCTTGCAACTTTTGCAGCGCTTCTTCGCCGTTGTACGCTATGGCGGTTTGGGCGTTGTAGTCGTTCAAAGCGGCATCGAGGATGAAACTGTTTTTCACGTCATCATCGACTATCAACACTTTCACCCCCTCCAAGTCAAGATCGCACAAAGCGGTTTGCGCGTGTTTCTCTCCTGCATCACGAACGGTTCGAACGAAACTTTCAAGATTTTGCGCTATTAGTGCATCTTCACTCTTTGGCAAGACCGTATGTACCAAAAGGTCATGCCATACAACGTTGTTTTTTATCTCTTTTAGCAAATCGACACCGCTATTATCCGGCTGCGTCAAAGCAAGCACCACCCCTGCTATACCGTAGTGGTGAAGCAACTCCACCGCTTCTGCGGCGTTTTTTGCAAAAAGCACTTTTTCATCCAGTAGGTGGAGCCGCTTCAAAATCACCCAAGCGAGTCGTTCATCGTCACTAACGACCAAAAATCCGTTTTTTCCTTCCAAGTCGGCTCTATCGTCTGCGATTTCCCACTCTTTTTGAGTGTTTCGCGACGGTTGATTCTCGGTAGTGTTTGCTTGCGGTTCTTCGGCGGTGAAACTATTTGTGTCGAGATTTGGCAAAATCACCTCGAATGTCGTCCCCTCTCCCTCTTTGCTTGTCAGTTTTATCTCTCCTCCAAGCAGATGCACAAGCTCTTTGGTTATACTAAGACCAAGCCCTGTTCCGCCATACTTTCTGCTTGTGCTTCCATCGGCTTGAACGAACGCTTCGAAGATTTTTTCCAGCTTCTCTTTAGGGATCCCTATGCCGGTATCGCTGACGAGTATGCGCAACCCTCCATCACTATCGGCTTTGGACAATGCAAATTCGACATACCCGCGACTCGTAAACTTCAAGGCGTTGGAGAGAAGATTTCGCACTATTTGGGACAAACGGGTTCTGTCGCTGAGAATCTCCCCTTTGTACCCATCGACGATTCTTAGCTCCAACCCCTTTTCCAAAGCGGTATTTTCAAACATCGCTTTTGTGTTCTCACAAAACTCGCTTGAATCGAAACGCTCGAGCGACAACTCCATCTTACCCGCTTCCACTTTTGAAAGGTCAAGCAAGTCGTTGATAAGCTCCAACAAATCTTTTCCCGAATTGTTGATAGTTTTGGCTTTTTTTATGTCGTCTTTATCGAGGTTGTTTTTCGAGTTTTTCGCCAACAGCTCCGAAAGGAGTATGATGGCATTGAGCGGAGTGCGCAGTTCATGGGACATGTTAGCCATGAACTCCGACTTGTATTTGCTTGCAAGCTCCACTTCCTGCTTGGCCTTTTCCAGCACTTCATACTGCTCTTTGAGTTTCTCTTTGGAAGCCATAAGCTCTTGTTTTTGCTCTTCCAAAGCGATGTTGGCTTCTTCGAGTTGTTGTTGTTGCTCTTCTAACTGCATGTTCGACTCTTCAAGCTGCTGTTGCTGCTCTTCCATCTGGGCGTTTGCGTGTTCGAGCTCTTTTTGTTGCCGCTTTAGACGCTCGTTAGCGGCGTTGGAAGCTTCCAACAGTTTTTTGACCGTATTGTTTTGTAGCGTCGTGAAAATCGAAGTCGCCACCGTTTTTGCACATTCGTTCAAAAACTCCACCTCTTTTTCCCCAAACTCTTTCAAACTGCCAACTTCCAATACACCGAACGTTTTCTTTTGAAAAACAAGTGCGACCACATAGACCGATTTCGGTTTTTCCTTGATTGTCGCCGATTCGACAACCAAATCGTCACTAACCTCCAACAGCACGCCGTTTTTCTCTTTTGCGACTTGCCCGACAATCCCTTCACCCGGTTTTATACCCTTTGAAGAATCCTCACTTGGTCGATGGGCGTATCCCGCCGTCTCTTTAAAAAGCTCTTTTTCCTCGTCGTAAACGTAAATCACCCCGACGCTACACCGCGTATATTTACACACTTTTGTCAATGAAGCTTCACAAACATCTTTGAGCGTGTCCAAGCCGACAAGGGTATTTCCAAGCTGTAAAATCCCCTCTTTTATCCAACGTTTTTTTCTTTTTAGCTCCAAACTTTGTCGCGTCGCTTCGATACCTTCATTGACGAAATGTACCATCTTGCCTATTTCATCTTCGGCAACCACCTCAAGGGGTTGAACATCTTTTCTTTTTTCGTTCAAAAACTCGAAAAAAGCGCTCAAACCATTTTGAAACTGCTCTAAAGGTCTGACTATCAGCCTGTTGACGACAAGGAAATAAACAGCACTTGAGAGCAAAAAGAGCAACATACCGACAAGGTATATCTGTTTTTGCAGCTCTTTGACGGGTGCGTGTATCTCTTGGGTCGTTATTTCCGATATCAACACCCATTTCGTCTGATGATAGATATCGATGGTTCGAAAAACACTCATATACTTTTGGGCGTTTCTCGTTACGAACATTTCACCGCTTTGTTTGTTGCTTTTTAAAATATGTTCCACTATCGCGTCATCAACTTTGACTATCCCTATGGTGGTGCCGAGCTTTTTAACTATCGGGTCGTTTATGCGTTTGTAAAAACGGGGATTGGAGCGCAATTTATGGTCTTCACCCACAAGGTAGGAATCTCCGGTTTTCCCAAGTCCCACCTCTTCATACTTGCCGTTAAAAGCGACGATGGCGTCTATTTTCTCTATCGGCATTTGAAACGCCAAAATACCCACTTTGTTCCCGTTTTTGTAAATCGGTGTCGCTAAAAACGCAGCGGGTACATTGTAGCTTGGTTCGTAGGGGGAAAAATCCTCAAACGCTATTTCGGCGGAATTTAGCGAAAGCGCTTTTTTGAATACGTTCGCTAAGCCGCTTTTGGCATAGACTCCGTTGTAGAGGTTCGTAGCGAAATCTTTTTCTTTCAAAGCGGTATAGACGACATTTCCCGATAGGTCTATCAAGAAAATATCGTAAAGGGCGAATTTTTTTATAAGCTTGTTGAATTGGGGATGGAACCTTTTATGAGCGAGCAAGTAATCGCTTTTGTATTTGTCGCTGTAGATGAGACTGTTCTTTTTACCCACAGGTGCGGGATTTTGCGCTATGAAGATATATTGAGCGACAAGAGCGTTCGGGTTTTTCGGTAAATACTGCGAAGTGAGCCGTTTTTTAGGAGCGTCGGGTATGTCGTAGTCTATCAAGGGCAAGTAATTGACATCGTAGTCGTTTAACAGTACTTTCGTAACCTCTTCGAAGTCAAGGTGCAATTGCGAAGAGAGTTTGTAAAACGACTTGCTAAACGCTTCGTACGCATCTACCGTACCGTTGTTGTTCGCACAAGAAACGAGCAAAGAACCCAAATTTTCAAATGCGTTTTCGAGTTCGTCGTATTTCGCCATATTGATAGCACTTAGCTGGTGAGCTTTATCTTCAAGTTTGATATCTTTGAATTTATCGACGAATATGATGTTCAAAGAAACGACAAGCAGCCAAAAAGCGACAATAGAAAGAAGAAGAATCTTCGTTTTTATAGATAGTTTTTTCAAAAAACCAAACACACTACACTCCAACGGAATTCTTGATACATACTTAAGAAATCCAATAATACAATATTGGAGATTATACCATAGTTTTATATCTGCACCAACTCCCAAAGCTCCGAAAAGACAAGAGCACGTTTTTTCTCATCCGGTTCGATACACCGATGCACAAGCATCGCGACATTTTCATCGACATCACCGACAAGTTTTTCTATATTTTGGGGTTTTTCTCTTTTATTGACGTTGGTGAAACGCTCGACCTCGCTATATGGCTCGGTTTTGCTCAAAGTGTAGTAAAGTTTACGACCGAATTCGAATACTTCGAACTCCTCGTTTCTTGCCGTTTTGACATTTTCGAAAAAACCGAATCCGTCTATTTTCACGCCGTTTGCTTCACAATATGCCAAAAACCGCATCATAAACCCTATGGCGGCATGAGAATAGTTCGCAAGCACTCTGTCGTAGAATCGCTCGAAACTCTCGTTTTTCTTTCGAAGTCTATCGTACTCTCTCATCAACGCCGCGACATATTTTTTCGCTACGATTAGCGGAGCGGACTTGATGACGGTATGCCCCTCCACCCCTTCGCTGACAAGTTTGCCTCCTATGCTTATATGTACACCGCTTGTACTCTCCCCTTCGTATTTCGCTTTGCACCCCTCGAAGCCGATATCACCAAGCCCATGGATTCCGCACCCTTTAGGGCACGCACTCCAATAGAGCCTCACCCTTGCATCTTCACTCAAAGGGACATTCTTCGCAAGATAAGAGGACATCTCGATAGCGTCGTTTTTGTTCTCGATAACTCCAAAAGGGCAATGTTGCGTCCCCGCACACGCTATTAGATGGTTGAAATACGCCGAATCGACATTTTTATAACGACTAAAAAACGGCTCTTGCAGTAAGCTTTCCACCTCTTTGACACCAAGGATGTACAAAGATTGTTCCATATCTATGCGAATCTCACCGTTGCCGTACTTTCTTGCAAGCTCCGCCGCTTCACCAAGCGCGCTTCCGCTAAATATCCCCGAAGGTACGACCGCTCTTACGGCGAATGTATGGTTTTTCAGCTGCACTTTTCCGCTATCGGGTTCGAAATAGTCGATGTTGGTCAAGGTTACACCCGCTGTTTGAAAATCAGATCCGGCTTCGTCTCTAATAGCTTGCACAAAACTCTCCATACCGACAGAATCGAGCAGGTACGCCAAGCGGTTCTTGTTACGATTGTCCCTAAAGCCATATTTTTTGTACAACGAAACGACCGCTTTGAAACAAGAAAGCACCTCTTCCTTGCCGCTGACGAACAAGTCGGCACTTTTGGCTATAAGCCCCACTTTCCCGCCGAGATAGACATTATAACCGTACACCCCGTTTTTGTTGGCAAGAACGAAGCAAAGGTCATGGACAAAAACGTTGCATCTGTTACTCATACAACCCGTTATCGCTACGTTGAATTTTCGTGGAAGCTGACTAACCCATTCTTTTTTGAACAGTATCTCTTCTTGCATAGCCAAAAGGGTATCATGTGAGGGGAGAATGCAGTCCATAGCCAAATCGTCAAACGGGTCCCCCATGATACCGCGAACGTTATCCACCCCCGTTTGGTGCGCGTTGATACCGACTGCTTCGAGACGTTTTAAAATCGTTGGAATGTTTTGAATATCGAGATAACGCAACTCACATTGTGCACGCGTGGTAAGGTCGAGATAATCTTGAGCGAATTCTTGGGCACACTCCCCTATCACCCTTGCTTGTTTAGCATTTAGATGCCCTGCCGGGATGCGAAGTTTGAGCATGAACTGCTTTGGGGTTTTTGGTCTATCGTAGATACCGAAACACTTCAAAAAATAGCTCTTGTCTTCATCGGGGATCGAGTCGTAACCGTTTTGGGCATAGTACTCCAACTTCTCCCAAGCTTCAAAAACATCTTTAGTCTGTTTGAGTTTTTCTATTTTATTGAGTTTTTTCGAGCGTGCTTCGTAAGCTGATTGCAGTTTTTCCATATATAATCCATAATATATTTATTTGTGAAAATTATACTAAAAAACTGCCCTCTTTTTTACAATACAATTGATTATTTTTTAATCAAATAAAAATTTTCCTTACTATTCTACTGAGCCTTGATACTCTCTTTTTGACTCATCTCATAAGCAACTTCCGTTTTTTGATGCGCAATCTCACCGCTACTTTCTTTTTGCTCTATTTTCAATCCTTGCGGTACTTTTTGGGAATGAAGCTGAATAGCGCTTTGTTTGTAGTTAGGCTCGCCCGATTTTGGACAAAAGTCGCTGTTTGTAAGTGTATTGACAAGCTGGGTATTGAAATGAAACGGCACGAAAACCGTTCCGGGTCTGACACTCGAAGTGACCCGAACCACCACATCCTCTATGCGTCCTCTTGCGCTGCTAAGAGCTATACGCTCACCGCTTCGTACTTGGAGTTTTTGGGCATCTTTTGGGTTTATATCTACCCATGCTTCAGGTGCTAAGTTGTCAAGAATGTCGATGGCTCTGGTTTTCGTTCTTGTATGCCACTGCTCTACCGTTCTTCCGGTGTTAAGGGTAACTGGAAACGCTTCGCAGATATTGTCAAGAACAGGCAGCCACTCGGTAAATACAAGTTTCGCTTTCGCGTTTTGGGTTCTATAGGGTATTTCGGGTGTGTAAAGTCGTTTCGTTCCTTTTGGAAACCGCTCGTTACAAGGCCATTGCACACCCCCTAACTCTTCGATAAGTTCGTAACTCATCCCGCTATAATCGCACAGTCTCCCTTTTGAAACCTTTTTCCACTCTTCGAACGCATCGCGAGGTTTGCGCCAATTTGGAAAAAGCATCTCTTTGACACCGTAGAAATAGCTTGAAAACTCCAAAACAATATCGAAATCGCTTTTGGACTCTCCGTAAGGCTCTACCGCTTTGTTGGCTTTGTTGCAACGCCTTTCGCTGTTGGTGTAAGTACCCTCTTTTTCGCCCCAAGTCGCCGCAGCGAAAACTACGTCGGCCATCTCGGCGGTATCGCTCATAAACGCATCTTGCACCACCAGCAAATCGAGTTTTTCAAACGCTTTTCGAAGACGGTTTTGGTTGACGAAACTCACAAGCGGATTGGTCGCGACTATCCATAGCGCTTTTATCTCCCCACGCTCTATCGCTTCGATAATCTCGGCATATTTGTACCCCCGCTCTCTTGGGATAATCTCCTCGGGAACACCGACGATACTCGCATACTCCCTGAGCGCTTCTTCATCGCCGAAGTTTCTATACCCCGGCAAACTCGAAGTGAAACCGGTCTCTCTCGTTCCCATCGCGTTGCATTGCCCCGTGATGCTAAAAGGCCCTGCTCCCTCTCGACCGATTTGCCCCGTAAGCAAATGAAGGTTGACAATGGCGCTCACCGTGTCCGTCCCTTGAGCCGACTGGTTCACTCCCATCGTCCACGCGCTTAAAACCGCATCGTTTACGACAAACTCCTTTGCGAGGTTGTAGAGTGTTTTGACATCGATTCCGGTGATGTTGGCTACCTCTTGAGGCGGATAGTTCTGGATACTTCTTTTGAACTCTTTGAAGTTATCGACATACTTTTTGATGTACGCTTCGTTTTCCCACCCCTGCTCCAAAATTATGTACGCCAAACCGTTAAAAAGCGCAAGATCGGTTCGCGGTTTGATAGGCACGTACAAATCCGCCATTTGCGAAGTTTTCGAAGCGCGAGGATCGATGACGATCACTTTTTTGTTCGGTTTTTTGTTCTTGTTTATATGAAGAGTCAAAATTGGATGATTATCCGCTATGTTCGCACCTATAAGAAAGATGGTATCTGCTTTTTCGAAATCTTCATAACTGCCAACCGGTCCGTCACTTCCAAGGCTTTGTTTGTACCCCATCACCGCACTTGCCATACAAAGGGTGGTGTTACCGTCGTAGTTGTTGGTTCGAAGACCTAACTGCACGAACTTTCCAAGGGCATAGAACTCCTCGGTAAGGAGCTGTCCGGTAGAGATGACCGCTACGGCTTTGTTGCCATGTTCTTTTTGGATACGCTTGAACGTTTCGCTGACTTTACCAAAAGCCTCATCCCAGCTTACACGCTCTAGCTTACCGTTTTTTCGAACAAGCGGTGAAGCGACACGGTGGGGAGAGTTGATCATCTGATGTTCGCTAAGCCCTTTTGGACACAACGTTCCTTGGTTGACGAAATGTTTGGGATTTCCTTTGGTATAGACCGCTTTTCCCCCTTTGACGCCAATGTACAAACCACACCCGACACCGCAATATCCGCAAGTCGAAAAAACCCATTTGTCCGGTTTTCGCTCATCGGCAATCTTGCCAAATACCGGATCGCTCGAGAGGCGGTACTTCTCCTCTTTGATATCCAATCCTAAAAAATCTTTGAGTTTTTTTAACATATCCAATCCTTAATGTCGCTGTTTACCGACAAAAAATCCACCCGCCATACCAAGAGGCACGACGGTGGTATAAAATAAAAATCTATCCATCAATTCGCTTGCAAACGTTGAAACGAACACCAAAAACAGCACGAAACTCGTCAAAGCCGAGTCCGCACCAAAAACCAACGCCAAAAGCGGTAACACGATACCCCCGACAAGAAGTGTCGCATAGCGGATCGTTTTAATACGCCCGAAGTGCTCCTCAAGCAGCCGCTTTGTTCTTTGAAGTTGGTAGCTGTTTTCATTTTCGTTATCGAGTGTGCGGATATCTTCATAGGTAAAAAACAGCTGCGAAAGTGCCCCGAGCATCCCCAAAGAGACAAGCGGCGTAACAGCTTGCGTTTGGGAAAAGACAGAAGCCAAAAACGCCATGAAAAACACTCCGACATACGCCACGCCGAAAAACTTCAGCGTCGTTGTCGTTCTGTTCCATGATGGGCGCGCTTTTATGCGGTAAATCATACTCTGAGCGTAGATACCGCAAACCCCAAGTCCAAGTGCACCTGCTTCGAGCAGCAACCGAAGCGCTTTTGGAAACTCGAGCAAATACGCGGCCACGACAAACGTCATCAATCCCGCGAAGGCTCCAAGAGCCGCCGCTTCGCGACTTAGCCAAGAAGTTTTGAGATTTTTCATAGCGGTTATGGCAAGTCCGGGACGTCCAAGGTGGAGTGCCGAGAGCGGTAACCCTATGGCACTTGGTAGAAGCACCAACAAAGCCATCACCCAGTTTGTCGCTTCAAAACCGAACAAACTTAAAAAATCTCCGGCGAACAATGCGAAAAACCCACCAAGAGAAAGCTGCGTCAAAACGGTCATAAAAACAAGCGGCAACTCGCTGTGAGCCGGTTTGAGTATATGTTCGTCCACCTCTTTTAGGTTTTCTGGAAGGTTTTTCGGTAGTGTGTAGCGCGTAGTGGAGTTGGTTATGCGAGCATCGGGCAAAAACGGCATATTGGCTTGTTCGTCTATGTCGTTTTCCAGCCACTCCTCTACATCGACAACCTCTATCTCGATGGCACCTGCGGGGCATGCTTGCACACATGCCGGACTTTGCCCCTCTTCAAGTCGCTCATGGCACATATGACATTTCGTCACTATACCTCTGTCTTCGTTGAACACCGGTACTTGGTAAGGGCAGTTCCATGTGCAGTACTGACACCCGATACACGCATCGTCGTCGTGGTACACGATGCCGTTTTCGAACTTGATGTAGGAGTTGGTCGGACACCCTTTGAGACACTCGGGGTCTATACAGTGATTACAACTCATGGAGTTTAGCAGCTGCGTAAAAGCGGGAAATTCTCCCCCCTCCATCTCACCGACACGTCTCCACTTGATATCTGCAGGGTTGTTGTTTTGCTCGTTACATGCCACTTCGCAACAGCGACACCCTACACATTTGAGCGCATCGAAGTGGAAACGGTACTGTTGCCCCTCTTTAAGCGGCGGAACGTCGATGGAATAGTTCCCGCACTGCATTCCGGTCTGAGCTTTGTAGTCTATGAAAGATTCTAAAGGTGTTTGCATATTTCGTAGTCCAATATATGATAGATAACGAAATTATATCACTTTAATCAAGAAAAAAGGGGAAGGAAGTGTTTATTTTTTAACCACCCGACTCTCGTCGGAAAGTCGGTGTGGTTAGTAGTCCATAGAGAGTGTAGCGAGTAAAGTTCTGTCTGTATGTTCTCTATCACCGGAAAGGTTGACATAGTCGATTTTATACCCAAGACCGGCAGAGAAAATGTCGCTGATTTTAGCCAAAAGCTCACTGTCGGAATAAACGAAATAGTTGTCGAAATCGGACATATCGGCTCTATAGCTCGCCGTTTCTTCGAACTTGAGTGTTTCGGTTATCTGCCAAGTGTAAACACCTTTTGCTTGAATAGCTGCATAATCGTTGGTTTGGTCATCGCCGGCAGGGATGTTGTCGTCTTGATATTCATCACGAGAATACAAAACGTTCCCTTCCAATGAAAGGTTGTGCGCTTTCATTTTAAGTGCTTGATATTTCGCACCCGGACCGGTGTAGAACTGGTAGTTGTAAGCCGAAAACTTGTCGTGTTTGTAACCTATGAGGTAGTTAAACGCCAATCTCTCGGTTATAGCGTAGTCGTATCCAAGTTCGGTGAAAAACTTGTTTTTGTTCGTAGCGTACACACCTGCGGAATCTTCCGCTTTTCCGTACTGCGCATCGAACATCCAGTTGAATTTGTGCTGCCCGAAAGCTTTTTCCCATTTCGTATCGAATGAGAAACTCTCCGTTTTCGTATTCCCTTGAGTGGAGATGTACCCAAGTTTCGTATGTGTTTTGAGCGGTGTGCTCTTAGCGGCGTCTGCCGTATCTTGTGCGAACAATAGCGACGAAAGTGCCAAAGAAACGAAAGCGACTTTTTTGAACATTGCATTCCTTTTATAATGTGATTTATCGGGCAAATTATATCGAAACTTTTTAAGCTAAACCTAAAGTGCTTAAAATAATTAGTATGATTATTTTTTAATCAATACTTTGCATACAAATCCCTATAAATTGTCTATAATTCCGTCAACATTACACAAAAGGATTTCCATGGCAGGTGGCTTCAAAGCTCTCAAAGGTCAAGGACATTGGCCGACTCTCTTTGCTGCATTTTTATATTTCGATTTCAGTTTCATGGTGTGGACGATGCTCGGTCCACTTTCTACGGAGATTGCAGAATCGCTAAAAATCTCTCAAGATTTCATTATGAGCCCTTCGCAAAAAGCGACGCTTCTTTCTATCCCTATCTTGGCAGGAGCGCTTTTGCGCATACTTCTTGGTTTCGGTGTCGATAAATTCGGAGCGAAAAAAACGGCACTCGCTGCGCAAAGCATCGTCATCTCGGTACTTTTTTATGCATTTTTCAGAGGTCAGAACATAACCTATAACGAACTTCTTGTCGTCGCTCTTGGTCTTGGTTTTGCGGGTGCGAGTTTCGCCGTCGCACTTCCGCAAGCCGGACAGTGGTATCCGCCAAAACTCCAAGGCGTGGTTTTAGGGATTGCCGGCGCGGGTAACATAGGGGTTGTTATAGACTTCTTGATGGCACCAAAAATTGCGGAACTTTGGGGATGGCAAGCTGTTTTTCTCGTTGGCGGCGTCCTTTCTACGTTGATTTTCGTAATGTATCTTTTTATGGCGAAAGACGCTCCAAAAGAGGTTTACACCCCACGACCGAAAAAGATAGGTGATTATCTTAAACTTCTGCGCGACAAGGACACATGGTGGTTCAACCTTTTCTATGCGGTAAGTTTCGGTGGGTTCGTTGGTTTTGCCAACTACATGAAAGTGTATCTGATGAACACCTACCAAAGTGACATGAGCGCTTTTGGAGTGGACTTCCTCAACGAACCCAACGTCAAAGTGATCGCCGGTTATTTCGGTGCGCTTACCATCTTCGCCGGTGCGATGCTTCGACCCGTCGGTGGAGCTATAGCTGATAAGATGGGGGGCGTCAAATCGCTTTATATCTTCTTTGGTTCGGTTGCGGTTTTGGCTCTTGTAAACGGTTTTGTCGATCTACCGTTTTGGGGGGCGATTTTCGTTTTGTTTTTGATTATGGCAAACCTCGGTATGGCTAACGGTGCGGTTTTCCAACTCGTACCGCAACGCTTTGGAAAAGATATCGGTATAATGACCGGTATCATCGGTGCTGCGGGTGGTATAGGCGGTACTATACTTGTCAAAACGCTTGGTTGGTCGAAAGAAGCGTTTGACGGCTATAGTGTCGGGTTTATGATATTTGCCGGTATCGTTTTTGTTGCGATTTCCGGCATCAGCCTTGTCAAAACAAGATGGAGAACCACTTGGGGACTTCAAGCCGGAGGAAAAATCTAAAAAAACTTCGCAAGAGCAATCTCTTGCGATTTATTTATTTGAATTTTCAAAGAGATTGGTAAAATCTTTTTGTAAATTCAAAGGGATTGCATGAACAAAGAGCACATAAAAACGACCGGTTTTTCTCTGGCAAAAGGGAAAGAACTTACGGGAGACGACTTTTTCGATGTCCAAACCATCGGCAACATCACCGTTGCGATTGTGTGTGACGGTGTCGGAAGCGCACTCGGCGGTGCGCAGGCAAGCCAGCGGGTCGTGCGCTACATGATGAAAAACTTCCGTATCCGACCGAAATCATGGAGTATCGAAAAAAGCATCAAAACGTTCATAAATTCCATCAACTCCATCTTATATGAAGAATCGCTCGTCGAATACGAACGAAGTGAGCTTGTTACCACCTTGGCGATGGTCGTCATAGAGGGGAACAGGCTTTATGGTGCCAACGTCGGCGACAGCCGCGTGTACCTTTTGCGGGAGAACTCCCTCTCACAACTCTCCAAAGACCACGCCATGGAAGAAGAAGGATACGAAAACGTTCTCACTCAAGCTATCGGGATAACGAGCGAAGTGGAACCCTACTATTTCGAAAACAGTATCAAAAAAGATGACAAGATACTGCTTTGTAGCGACGGACTTTACAATATACTAAGCACGGAGGAAATACAAAAGTACATCCCTTTTGGAGCGACGAAATTGGTCAAACACGCTTCGAAAAAAGTCGATGACGACCTTCCAGACGACACGACTGCCGTTACGATCGATGTTCTTAAAGAAAACGAAACGGTATATCTGAGAAACCAGAACTTGACGATTCCAGAAAAACTCAAACCAAACCAGAACATCGACGGCTACATTTTGGAAAAACCGCTTATCCAAAACGAACGCACATGGCTTGCGACGAAAAAAACGAAACAATACGTCTTAAAGTTCGCTCCCATTGAAGCGCTTGAAGATGAAACTCTGCTCGATATGTACGTCAAAGAGGCATGGAACGCCAAACGGCTCAAAGCACCGTTTTTTCCAAAAGCGGTTATCCCGAAAAACAGAACCTACCGTTACTACGTTATGGAGCTTATCCGGGGTGAATCGCTGGAAAACTATACCAAAAAGAACAAACATCTTTCTGTGGACGATACCGTCGAACTTGCAAGAACACTTTTGAAAATGTCTCAATACCTTCTCAAATACGACCTCGTTCACGGCGATATAAAACCCGATAATATCATCATCGACAAAGAGGAAGAAAGCGATAACGCCAAATTCAAGATTATCGACTTTGGAAGCGTTACGGAGGTGTTTTCTACAACTTCCAAAGCAGGCACACCCAGTTTTTTGGCACCTGAGCGTTTTTTGGGCGAAAGTATCAGCGAAGCGAGTGAAATCTTCTCCATCGGTGTCACTCTCTACCTCGCTCTAACTGGAAAATACCCATACGGCGAAATAGAACCGTTTCAAAACCCGACGTTCAAAGAAGCGAAAAAACCAAGCACTTACAACTCCAACATCCCTCAGTGGCTCGATAGCGTCATACTACGTGCTATCGCCATAGACAAAAAAGAGCGTTACGAGCATTACAGCGAGATGGATTTCGAACTCAAGTACCCTAAAAAAGTCAAGCCTTATTTCAACAAAAACGTCTCTATAATAGAGCGAAATCCATATATGTTCTATCGTGTTGCTTTTACAATATCTTTTATCATAAATATACTCTTAATCTTTTTGATTATCCGTTAAAGGATAATTTTTCTTAACTAATCTTCAGATATAATTATATTTATGATAAAGTTTATTTATCTATTTATATCTATTTCTCCTATTGCTTGGAATGTCGAGGCGGCTTCCCTCCTATTCAATGGCAACTGTGCCACGTGCCATTTTACCCATAAAGCCGTCTCGGCACCCTCCGTCGATGAGATACGCGCGCGATACCTCCAAGCTTTTCCAACCAAAACAGAGTTTGTCGCCTACATGACCAACTGGGTGACAAACCCCAAAAAAGAAACTTCCCTTATGCATGATAAAATAGAAAAATACGGCCTAATGCCCCAAATGGCGTTTGAAAAAGATGTCGTCAAAGAGATAGCGGAATATATTTACAATGGAGATGTAGAAGCTACCACGAGGTAGTAGTAGCTTTATTGTTCTTTCGGTGTTGCGACAGGCGTTATAAAGTCACCCCTTTCCTCTTCGATTTTAGCTCGCTTTTCCGCCATAAGTGTACGTACTTCATCCATAAAAGCCGGATGCAAATCTTCATCTTTGAACCATTTCACCTCGTCGATATGACCGCCGTAGTCATCCCCTAAAAGTTCTATTTTCTCTTCGAACTCATCGAGGTCTTTACACACCTCTACCCTGCCATCGGTCGTATCTTTTAGTTCTATGAACCATCCACCCGCGTTGTCGTTTTTGATTGTCGCTTCGAAAACTACCATCGTATCCCTTTTACTCTTTTTTCATCGCTTCGGCGAACGTCTCTAAATCTTTTTTCTTCAAATCTCCGTTATAGGAAATCTCTTCGACGGGGATATTCTCATCTTGCAGTACTTTAGGCACGGCATCTCTGTTGTTGAGCACTTGCATATGCTCGTCAAGTTCGTCCTCACTGTACGCCATTTGCATATCGGCAGCTATAACATGCGGTATTGCCTCTATAACACGCAACTTCTTCAGCTCTTCGGAAACCCCTTCACCCTCGATTGTAACGATGATGCGCCCTTTTGCATCATGCAGATGGTAATCGCACACTCCACTTTTTTTCAAATCCTCTACAACTTTCTCTACAAATTCGGGTCTTGTTTGTACCACAATGCTTGAAATGTTCATTTTTTCTCTCCTTCTATTTTAGCTTATACAAATTTATCGTATCGTTATTGGCAACGACAAACACCTGCTTATCGTTGTCGAAAAAAATAATCGAGACGATTTTCGAGCTGTTTTTTACCAGTTTCGCTTTATCCACTTTCGATGTCGTATCGAACAAAACGACATTGTTATCGACATCGACCGAAGCGGCGGCGGTTTTAGCATCGCTTGAAAGCGCAACGCTATAGATGAAAAAGCTGTATGTTTTTTCGTAAGATTTATAACTCTTCGCATCGTAGATACCCACTTTTTTATCTTTGCCACCGGTGATGATGGTATTTTTTCTCCAGTCTATTCCAAACACTTCGTCTTTGTTGATGCCGGGAAAATGTTTGACAACCTTTCCGTCTTTGAGCGAAACGATATTGACATCGCCGCTTTCATCCGCTGTTGCTACTTCGGTTTTATCATCATTTAGCGCGAAATTGGAGAACTTCGACATCGTTATCTGTTCTTGCCAAAGCGTTTTTCTCGATTTGACGTCATAAAGCATGTAAACGTTGCTTAGTTGTGCGAGCAAAACGGTAGTATCGCTCACAAACTTCGCCTTGACGATGTAGAGTTTGTCTTTTTTGTCCAGTATATGTTCCAATTTTCCATCTTTATAAACATCGAGCCTGCTATAACCGTTGACATCTTGCGAAAGTATCAAAATGCCATGCTTGGAAACATCGACGCTAAAAACTTCCGAGTCTATCACATCCCCCATAAAATCGGTGATTTTAGTTAAAGATATCTCTTTTTTTACTTTAGCCGTTTTTACATCGAGAATATCGACTTTCCCGTTTGCCGTACCGACATACAGTTTTTCATTTTTGTAAATGGCATCGTTGATATTGCCGTTTACCTTATAAATTTTTTGCGGTTTTATCTCACGTGCGACAAGCGCCGTTACCGATAGTAAAACGATAAGAAGCGTTTTTCTAAACATCGTCGTTTTCCTTTACTTTTTCTTTGATAATTATAGCCTCAGTTGGACAATACTTGATACAAAACCCGCAAGCGGTACATCTGTCTGTCACGATTTCCGGATAGAACATCCCGCTAAATTCTATGGCATTGTCCAAGCAGGGGTCTTTGCAGCTAAAACAGATGTTTTTCGACCAACTCATACATTTTTTCGGATCGATATACACTTCTACGTCGATATCGCTTTTGTACTCCAACTGCAAAACACCCTCTGGACATACATTGGCACATTCGTCACAAAAAGTACACCCGCTAATCGAAAAATCGAGATACGGTGTTTTATCTTCAGCGATTTTGATGATATGCGTTTCACATTTATCGGCACACAACCCTGCACACTCCATACATTTTGCAAAATCTTCCGTGTTTGAAAAGTACGCTGGACGTGCTACGACCTCCTTTTTTTTCGGCATCTGTATAGACTGTGTAAGGTTTTTGAAAAAATCTCTTCTCTCCATTTTCTCTCGATTTATAGATTGTTTGTTAGTGGGTATGATGGCAAAAAGCCAAAACGGCTTTTTGTCCTTTTGTGCAAGCTGTTAGTTTGCAGGGATTTTGATGTGCTCCATAAATTTATCACCTTGCCAAGATGATTTGAACGCACCTTTAGGGTCGGTGTATTGAGCTTGGAATTTGTTCTCTACAAGTGGGTTGAGTTTCGCTTGCGGTGCGTGGCACTGCGTACAGTTGTATCTACCCATGTAGAGTTTTTTCATCGGTTTGATAGAAACGTTTTTCAACTCTTCCGATGAAGTGTTTTTGATAGGTTTACCATTTTTATAAATTACACCGTTTTTAACAGTCGTTTTCGGTCTAAAGTCCGTAAAGTGAGATGTTGGAATCGGTGTTGCGCCTACTGCAGGAGCGACATCTGGCATATGGCATCCAAGACACTGGTTGTTACCCATCTTGATAGGTACCAAACCTACGACACTGTGTGGAATCATCGGTGGTGCGTCTTGGTAAGCACGCTTAAATTTTTTCGAAGTTCCCGGTGCTGCATCGGTGTATTCAACTTTTGGAGGAACTACAGTCGTTTCATCTTCCAAATCAACGTTTCTATAGCTTAGTTGTTTATCTGAAACCAAAGGCTTTACAACCTCTTTTTTTACAACTTTCGCTTCAGCTTTGGCAGGTGCCGCCTGTTCCGCGCCACAACCGGTAAACAGCAAAAACGCACTTGCAGCGACTGCCGTGCTTATGCCGAGTTTTGTTAGTACTTTCATCTATTTCTCCTTTTTAACTTGTTGTGCGAAACTTCGTATGTGGAAGTTCAGCGCATCATCGTTACATACTTCTATACATCGTGCACAGTTCGTGCACTCACCCGATAAAACGGGTATGGATTCTTTCCCGATCATAAATAGAACCTGATGTTCCGGACACACCTCTTTACAGTGCATACACTCGGTACATTTCTCCGCGTCATGTGTAACGCGAATCAGGCTAAATCTCCCTATGGTCGAGTAAAATCCTCCAAGCGGGCAAACATACCCGCACCATCCGTTTTTCAAAATAAACAGATCGAACAGAAAAACGCTCAGTGCAGCCGCCCAGCCAAAGCCAAGTCCAAAAACGATCCCACGGTGTAGCATCGAGATAGGGGAAACGAACTCGAATGCCGCGACACCTAAGAGATAGGACAAAATAAGGCTAAGCCCAAGCACCCAGTAGCGTGCGTTACGATAAACCGGCGGTTTTTTGGCGACTTGGTTCATACGAAGCTTCCTTCTTAACCAGTTCGCCGCATCGGTTACCATGTTTATAGGACATACCCATGAACAAAAAGCACGCCCACCGATAAGTGCATACAAAACGGTTATGATAACCGCTCCAATGATCACATCACTCGCTAACGTCGCACCTGCTACAGTCATCTGTAAAACCGCATACGGATCGGCTAGGGGAATCTTCTCAAAGAGTTTCGAAGCACTCAAGTTCCCCTCAAGTACTTTCCAACCCCAAAAATTCGCACCTACATACAGCAGCATCACACCGATCTGAGTCAGGCGTCTTAGTATCATATACTTATGTTTAATCATCTAAGAGCCCTCCCATGTCGTTGAGTGTATCGACCGCTTTTTTCTCGCTTCTTGGAGTTACGGTGTGGATTTCATGCGCGTTTTCAAGACGTTTTTCATCTTTTTTATCCCAACCTTTGACATAATGCGTACCGACTTCACCCATAACGAGCTCTCTTGGACGCACTATGATAGCCGGTTTTTTCGTAACACAAGCATGTTCACACATACCGCAACCCGTGCAGTAGTCAGGATCGACGATCGGTTTAAGATACGCATGCTTACCGGTACGGTCGTTTTTGTCGTACTCGAGATAAAGCGCTTTGTCCATCACCGGACATGCACGATAACACGCATCGCACTGGATACCCCAAAAGGCTATACAGTTTTTCTCATCGACTATGGCGACCCCCATGTCGGCTTTGTTGATGTCCAGCTTACCGTCAGTCGAAACGCTTTCTACATCGAGCGCTCCGGTTGGACAAGCAGGTACACACGGGATGTCGGTGCACATATAGCAAGGAACGTCACGCGGCTCGAAATACGGCGTACCGATTGGGATGTTCTCCCCGGGGCTTGCGAGTTTGAGCGTATCGTATGGACACGCTTCGACACACATACCGCATTTGATACACGTTTTGAGAAAGTCTTTCCCTTTAAGTGCGCCCGGCGGACGAAGGGCAAGTTTGTTCGCTACCGCTTCATCTACGTACGCACTCCAAATGAACCCACCAAAAGCAAGAAGACCGACGTCTCTTGCCATGGTGAGGAGAAACTTTCTTCTATCGTTCCCTGCATCGTTTTTCATCTATCTCTTTCCTGCTTACGCTTTGTAGATTTTAACCGCACATTTTTTGTAGTCGGTTTGTTTAGACATCGGACAAGTCGCATCGAGCGTAACTTTGTTGATAAATACACGCTCATCGAACCATGGAACGAACACTAACGTTCTTGGAGGTCTGTTACGTCCTCTTGTCTCGACACGTGCTTTTACGCGACCACGGCGAGATTCGATCCAACAAAGATCACCTTGTTTGAGACCTTTTTCTTCTGCCGTTTTTGGATGCATATAACAAAGTGCTTCCGGTACCGCTCTATAGAGTTCCGGAACTCTCATAGTCATCGTACCACTATGCCAGTGCTCAAGCACACGTCCCGTACATAGCCAAGTGTCGTACTCTGCATCCGGAATTTCCGGTGGCTGCATGTAAGGGCGAGCGAAGATTTTCGCTTTGTCTGGAAGTGGTGTTTTCTTTTTGTCCGTAATTCCGGTAAGTGTACCTTTTGGAAGTGCTTTTGCAAGCGGTCCGTAGAATGCGAACTCACTACCTCTTCCGTTTTCTTTCGCGTGTTTAGCTGCATATGGGTCGTACTTGACGTTGAATCTCCATGCAGTCTCTTTACCGTTGACAACCGGCCATTTAAGCCCTCTAACTTTATGGTAGGTAACGAAGTCTGCAAGGTCGTGTCCATGACCTCTACCAAACCAAGCGTACTCTTCGAAGAGATACTGATGGATCATAAATCCATACCCTTTGAACACTTTACCGTCACTTCCGACAACGTTTCTTTCATCTCCAAGACATTCAGTATTGTCATACCCTTTTTGTGGGAAGGAGTTAAGATCGATTTTGTACGATTTCGCTCTATCGTTGGCAAAGAGGATCTCAAACATCGTAGTGTCCGGTTTGTAACCCATAGCGTACGCTTTTTTACGAACATCTGGAAGCTTTTTACCGTTTCTTAGAGTGTATCCACCCCAGAGATCATCGACGGTAAATCTTTTTGAAAGCTCTACCCACTGCCATGTATCACTCATCGCATCACCGACAGGCAGAACTTGTTGTCTCCAGTGTTGTGTACGACGCTCTGCGTTTCCGTACGCTCCCCATTTTTCATAAATCATAGCCGATGGCAAGATAAGGTCGGAAACTTTTGCACTAATTCCGGGATAACCGTCAGACGTTACGATGAAGTTGTCCATCGTTCTTGCCGCTTTGATCCAGTGTTTCGCACTCGCAGAGTCTTGGTACGCGTTACATACGTTCACCCAAGCGAATTTCACGACACCGTCTTCTATGTCTCTGTGGATTTTCATAATGTGCTGATTACCGACAGGGTTGAGCGTACCTTCTGGAATCTGCCATTTTTTCTCGACGATTTTTCTGTGTTTTGGGTTTTTGACCATCATATCTGCCGGAAGTCTGTGGCAGAACGTACCAACTTCACGTGCCGTACCACAAGCTGATGGCTGACCTGTTAGCGAGAACGCTCCAGAACCCGGTTTTGCTTGTTTGTTAAGAAGGAAGTGAACGTTGTATGACAAAGTATTATCCCAAGTACCTCTTGTGTGTTGGTTCATACCCATCGTCCAGAAAGAGACCACTTTTCTATCTTTTTCTATGTAGAGCGCTGCGAGGTCTTGGAGTTTTTTCTTGAAGCTCTCGATAGACTCGTCCGGATCACCTTTAGCAACTCTTGCTACATAATCAAGCGTATAAGGTGCGAGAGATTTTTTGTACTCTTCGAAACTGATTTCCCAGTGTTTGAGGGTTCCCGGAGTATGGTGCATCTCATCACCCGCTTTGTATCCATACGGTGCAAGCGCCGGTGCTTCGTCTTCGCTAACTTTATGCACCATCTCTTGACGGATAGTTTGCATCTCTTTAGCGCTGTATTTCCCTGCACTACCATCTGGTCTCTCAGGTGTTAGAGATTTCTCCCCTTTTCTTCTCATACCGTAACCGATGTTGACTGGACCGGCTGTAAAGATGATGTTTTTCTTGATGAAATCCCAATCGATCGCTTCAGGATGGTTGTAAACAATCTCACGAGCGAGGTAGTTCCACAAAAGAAGGTCTGTTTGTGGCTTGAAGATGATGTTGAAGTCCCCAAGGTCGCACGTTCTGTGTGTATATGTTTGGATGTTGACAACTTTTACGTTATCAGGATCACTTAGTTTTCTGTCCGTAACACGAGACCAAAGGATCGGGTGCATCTCCGCCATATTCGAACCCCAAGTTACGATAGTATCGGTAAGTTCGATATCGTCGTAACAACCTGACGGCTCATCTATACCGAATGTCTGATAGAAACCGACAACCGCAGATGCCATACAGTGACGAGCGTTTGGATCGATTGCGTTGGAGCGGAAACCGCCTTTCATCATTTTTTGTGCTGCGTATCCTTCCATGATGGTGTATTGACCGGAAGCAAATACCGCTACCCCTTCAGGACCGCTTGCTTTGAGCGCTTTTCTGATGTGTTTTTCCATCTCGTCAAACGCACGTTTCCAAGAAACAGGAGCGAATTTACCATGTTTGTCGAATTCCCCTTTTTCGTTTACACGAAGAAGTGGAGTTGTCAGTCTGTCCGCTCCGTACATGATTTTCGCGTTGAAGTAACCCTTGATACAGTTAAGACCACGGTTAACCGGTGCTGCCGGGTCACCTTTGACCGCTACGATCTTGCGATCTTTTCCTTCACCCGTAGTTGCAAGCATGATACCACAACCGGTACCGCAGAATCTACAAGCCGCCTTATCCCATCTCCATCCAGCCTCAGCGTTTCCAGCTGCCGCTTCGAGTTCGCTAGGTACTTGCATACCTATCGCTGCAGCTGCACTTGCAGCGGCTGAACTTTTGAGAAATTCTCTTCTAGTGAGTGCCATTTTTTCTCCTACTACTTGAAATTATGCTTAAAGCAACAAGACTGCCCCAAACACATAAGTTTCGGTACAATTCTACTCCAATATAGAAAAACTTTTTTTGACTAACATCAAGAAAATAGTTCCGTTTCAAAAGATTTTTTTAAGAAAAATCGGGAAAACGGCTAATTTTCTATATGCTGATGGATTTTGAGGGGTGGATTATTTATAATGCTTTTCGAGTGCAGCTCTGTTTAGAATCGTAACATTTCTGTTCTCGATCTCTATGCAGCCCTCTTTTTGCAGTTTTTTCACTATACGAGAAAGTGTCTCGGGTTGAATATGCAATCTGTAAGCGATATCGTTTTTTTTCATCTTGTTGAAATCTTCGAGATTGTTACACAACATATGTGCCACTTTCGCCGTACCGTCATATATAAGGTCGCGGTTGATGATGTACTGAAACTGTTCCAAAAGATTGTAGGTTTCATGGAGTACACCGGTAAGGATTTCATACCTGCCTATGAACATATGTTTGAATTTTTCGATATCTATTAGCAAAATTTGCGCTTCGCTCAGCGTTTCCACACTGTAAAAAGTGGAACAAACAAACTCATGTTTGTAAGTTTTCTTTACAAGATAGATAAAAGCATCCTCTTTTACATCGTTTAGAAATATCTCGTTATCGAACTTGTCTATTTTATAAAGTTTCACTCTCCCCTCTGCAAGATAATAGATATGTGAAAGGCTGTCGTTTTCGTAAAATACGATACTTCCGGGGGAGTAATGCTCCATTTTCGATATAGCGGCAAGCTTGTCGATATCTTCGTCACTCAACGAAGAAAAAAGTTCTATATTTCTCAAAACCGCTTTGATATTTTTCATGTATTTACCACCGTTATATTTTTTATAATTCAATCATTCAATTATACCATTCCACCCCCTTATTCTTGACTTAAATCAATAAAACTATAAAAATATGGAGTTTTTCTTCTAATTTAAAGTTTTTTTAAAATTTCAAGGTGTATGATTGTGCAAAGCGTTAAATTTTATGTTTAATACCAAACCCAACTAAAAGCTGGGAAATTAAATAAAAGAGAGGCTATTAGATGCAAGACAGACTATCGCAGATGCTACTGGTAGCCTCAAGATAGTCTAACGCAGCAGATGATAGCTTATCTTTTACCCGATGGGCGAACATATGGAAGCATATTACTGCGTTGAAAGCTCTTGAAGCTACCTGTAGCTCCTGCGAACTTTCGCCTTGTACTATACTTCCATATGTTCGTTTACTTTCACAGTTTTTAGTTGGATTTGGTATAATATAATTTTTCGCTATTTATAGAGTGATTGCAATCTTTGGAAAACATATCGAGGTATGCTTTCCAGAGATTGTTATCTCTAACAACTTCACTTCAAAAGGAAATATATGAGAAAGTTAATGTTAAGCTTGGCGGCAGTACCGCTAATGGTAGGTGGTTTTAGTGTAAGTGCAAGCGCGGCAGATGGCATCAACATCTTGGACAACGTAAAACTCAACGCTCAAATCAGACCAAGATACGAGTACGCAGACGTCAAGGACAACAAAGATGCTGCCAATAAAGATATAGATGCTGGACAAGCGTTTACTGCAAGAACGAAGTTGAATGTTAGTGCCGGTCTTTTGGGAGTAGAAGGGCTTACAACCAACATCGGTATTATCTCTGTCAACAACTTCGGTTGGAACGATTATAACAGTGGAGCAAATGGGCAAACTCAATACGATAAAATTGGAGATCCTCAAAAAGCGATGATTTCCAATGCCGATATCAACTACAAAGTTGGAAAAACTTTGTTCCATGCAGGTCGCGGTCAAGTCAACCTCGACAACCAACGTTTCATCGGTACGGTCGGTTGGAGACAACTCGAGCGAAGCTATGACTCTGTTTTCGTAGCGGACAACAGTGTCAAAAATCTTAGCCTCTTAGCTGCTTGGGTTTATGGACTACAAGGAGTAAACGCAAATCCGACTGCGGATACGAACACGGTATTGCTCCACGCAAGTTACAGCGTTATGCCGGAACTCAAAGTTACCGCTTATGACTATATGATAGCGAACTTTGCAGATACTTACGGTATCGCACTAACCGGGAATGTCAAAGCTGCCGGTGCGAAAATCTCGTATAGAGCCGAATACGCACAACAAGCTGACCCGACTATGACAATACATGATACATTGTCAGATGGCACAAAAACGGACGATATCAAAGCGGATGCTTCGTACTACAATCTTGATCTAAGTGCAAATATTTCCGGCTTTATCGTAGGTGCTAACTATGAATTTATGAGTGGTGATGATGATACGACTGATGCTACAAGAAAATCATTTAAAACTCCACTTGGTACAAACCATAAATTCAACGGTTGGGCAGACGTCTATATGGGTGGTCGTGCCGGAACAGGTTTGATCGATATGAACGCAAAACTTGGATATACAGCAAAAGGTTTTGGAAAAGCTTTACTCGTCTATCACCAATTTACAGCCGATAAAGCTGTAAACGGTAAAGATGATTTAGGTTCTGAAATCGATATGCTCTATGCGAACAAAATCCCGGGTGTCAACAACCTTAAAGGTCTTATCAAAGGTGCTATGTTCTCAGGTGGAGATATCGGACAAACAAAAGACGTAACCAAATTCTGGGTTATGCTTGATTACAAATTCGCTACAAAATAAGCGAAAAATTATATTCTCCTTATAAAGTGGAGGGAGTTTTCCTCTCTTCACTTTTTATTAGAAAAGATTATGTAAAATCCGCCGAAAAAAGGCTTTGGTATGCATCTTAGCAAAACATCGAAATACGCTATAAAACTTCTTACCTACATGGCAACGCAAGATGCTGAGATGTTCAAGTCAAAAGAGCTTTGCGAAACACTCGACATCCCTTACAAATACCTAAGCGCCATCATCACCAATCTTTCCAAAGCGGGTATCATCAGTTCTTCCAAAGGGAGAAACGGCGGCATCACATTTACAAAAGACTTAAGTGAAGTTACGCTACAAGACATCACCGACATCACCGAAAGCACCGACATCCATCAGTGCATCATGGGGTTTGGCAAGTGTAAAGAAAGCGACAAATGCCTCTTGCATGACTCGTGGAAAGCTCCAAAAGAAAGCGTAGTGAACGACTTCCTATCCCAAACACTTCAAGATATAAAAAACAACGCCTCATAGAGATTTTTTTACTTTTTTTCGATTTTTTTCATTATCTCCCTTATAATTTCCATAATTAAATGGAATATCTGATATAATTCGGACTAAATTAGTCTTATTTAAAGGAGATGCAAATGAATGCACTACCACAAAACGCACAAGAGATACAAGTCGAAGGTTCTACGGTTCCTTTTTTCACTTATGAAGAAGATGGTGTGAACTATCTTTACTTCGATACTTCAAAAACAGGACATCCAGAACCTATGGTAAACGCTATGGCAGGGCTTAAAACGCTCAAAGACGGACAAAAACTCGTTATGATCAACCACAAGCCACCTATGGGACTTTTCCCTAAAATCGAAGCCGATTTCGACTACGAAGTGAACGAACTCGATAACGGACTTTTCAAGATAGTCTTTTCAAAAAAAGGTGATGCACAAGGTGCTACGAACTTCAACGACACCGCTTGTAACGGGTAAAAGGTTACGTTATGGCGGTCTCAACCGACTTCGCACCACCTTTTAAACTTATAGCGCCCTATTTTCTTTTGGGGACGCTTTCTTTCATAGTCTCGGTATTGATGCTCTATGGCGTAGATATCGACGACATTTTCCAAACTTCACCCCAAACTATCGCTTGGGTTCATCTATTTTTACTCGGTTTTGTTATGATGGTGATTTTCGGTGCGATGGCGCAGCTTGTTCCGGTGGTGCTTGAAGTGGGGCATTTCGCGGTCGATCTGTACTACGCTATCTATCCCCTTTTACTTACCGGGTCATTTATGATGAGTTACGGTTTTTTGCACTCTCCGGGTCTCTTGCCTTACGGCGGAACGGTCGTGCTGATCTCCTTGCTCATTTTCGTCAGTGAAACCTTTTTGACCATCAACAAGGTCAAAAGGTTCAACACCGTCATGGTAAGTGTCATCATCGCCAATTTATTCCTTTTTTTGGGAATGATTTTTGGCATCACTCTTGCACTTGGGTTTGCCGGTGAGATAGCCGTCGATTTGCACGCACTGCTCAAAGCGCACATCTATCTCGTGCTTTTTGGGTATGTAGGTACGACGATCATGGGGATTAGTATGGTATTGTTGCCGATGTTCTGGCTAAGTCATAGTTTTAGCTGGAGACCGGTCAAAACCGCTTTATGGCTCATCTCCATAGGTGTCGTCTCGGTTGTACTCGCTTCTTTGAGCGATATCGCGCTTTTTGGATACGCAGGATACGCACTTACCCTCGCGGCATATGGATTTTACATCTACCAAATCTACATTATCTACAAAACGAGAGTACGCATCGAAGAGGATATCTACAAAGATTCTCTTCTTTTTTCCTACATCAGCTTCGTTGTCGCGCTCCTTTTAGGTGTTGCGGGGTTCGTGTTTTCCAACGAGCGCATCTTCGTCGCTGCGGGATTTTTAGCACTTGTCGGGTTCGTTGCGTTTTTGATCATCGGACATCTGTACAAAATCGTACCGTTTTTGGTCTGGTACGAACGTTTCAGCCCCCTTGTAGGTAAACGAAAAGTCCCGATGCTTGCCGATATGGTACCGGCGTACAGCGCGAAGTTCGGATTTTACTACAACGCTGTTGGAGTGAGTGTAACGACACTCGCCATAGCGTTTGACCAACCGTTTATTTTCAAAGCGGGAGTGAGTTTTTTGCTTATCGGGTCTATCTTCGTTTTCAAAGATATACTCTATATGATAAACTATAAAGAATAAAAAATAAAAATCAAGGAAAGAGGATTATGGTAACGAAAGAGGATATATTCAAAGCTATCTCCACGGTCAAAGACCCAGAAGTCGGGTTCAACCTTGTCGAGATGGGGCTTATCTACGATGCGGAGTACAATCCGGAGACAAAACACGTTCAAGTAACGATGACACTCAGTACCAAAGCGTGTCCGCTCCATCAGATGATTTTGCAATGGGTCGAAGAGGCGGTACTAAGAGAGTTGCCCGAAGTGGAATCTGTGGACATCACTCTTGTATGGGAACCGGCTTGGAACATCTCCATGGCGGATGAAAACGTCAAAAAAGCGCTTGGCGGAGCGTAGAGGCTAACGCGGAGGAAACTTTGCAAGCGCTTTTTCTATCGCTTCTTTTATGTAGGCTTGACGCTCTTTTGGCGTTTTATGCTGTTTTATTTCATCGACCAAAACGACACGATAGACCGTTTGGTTCATCTTCGGGTCGTACCCGTCGATGATGAGTTTTCCCTCGTCGTAATTGTAACTTCTTGGCGTACTTATGACCATACCGCCATATCTTCCATACCCTACCATCTGATAGTCGGTATATATCTGTGTTTTGTTCGTAACGTTGATATGGTACAAAAATATCAAATCCGCTTTTTTGACATCTACTTCTTCGAGCCCTTTGGCTTTCAAGGTATCGACAAGCGCTTTGTAAATCCGTTTCGAAGTCAAACCGTCCTCACCCTCTTTTAGCTTGTGCACTACGGCAAAACTTTTCACTTTCGTAAAATCGTACGACGGGTCGTAGTCGTTTTGTACCGACAAAGTGGAACAAGCACCAAAAAAAAGCGCTATGAAAAAACCGAAAATATACTGCATGACAACCTACTCGCAGTAGGTCGCCAACAGACCCTCTTTTAGCATATTGTAAGTTTCCTCCCCTTTTAGCTTCTTGACGATGCTAAGTCCAAAACAAAGCGCAGTCCCCGGACCCCTTGAGGTCATAACATTTTGGTCTTCGACCACCATCGAAGCATCTCCCATATACCCCTCTTTGGCTATGTCGTTCTCGACCGATGGGTAACAGGTGTATTTCTCTTTCAGCACTCCCGCTTTATTCAGTGCGAACGGAGCGGCACAAATAGCACCGATATTCTTCCCTTTTTCATCCATATGCTTTAAAATAGTTTGAACATTCTCATCATCCGCCAAAGCGTGCGTACCGCCCCAACCTCCCGGTAGTACGACCATATCGAGGCTATCTACATCGACATTCGGGATGCTGGTGTCGGCTTCTATCTTGATGCCGTTGGCACCTGTTACAAGCTTGTTGCTATCGAGTGCGGCGACTACGACTTCTATTTCCGCGCGTCTTAAAACATCGATGATGCTTACCGCTTCTATCTCTTCAAAACCGTTTGCAAGTGGAACTAAAACTTTTGCCATCTTTCACCTCCGTAGTGTTGTCTTTGGATATATTATCAAATTTTTACCTAATAATGGTTATAATCCCATAAATTTTTGTTTCGAAAGTATCCAAATGATAAACTACGAGAAAATCAAACCGTTCCTTTTCAAGTTTCAACCAGAAAACGCGCACCACATCGCCGAAACGGTGCTACGTTTGCCAAATCTTTGTCAGATACCGTTCAATCCTATCTTGGAAAAACTCTTCGTCGCCGACCCTGTTTTGGAGCAAGAACTCTTTGGACGAACCTTTTACAACCCCGTGGGGCTTGGTGCGGGGTTCGACAAGAACGCGACGATGATACGAGGCATAGAGATGCTTGGTTTTGGTTTTACCGAAATAGGCACGGTAACGCCATTGCCACAAGCAGGCAACCCAAAACCGCGTATGTTTCGTCATGTAGAGGAAAGAACCATCCAAAACGCGATGGGTTTCAACAACGACGGCGCATACAAAGTGCAAAAACGGGTCAAAGAACGCTACCCGTTTTCCATCCCTATCGGCATCAATATCGGCAAGAACAAAATCACCCCTGAAAAAGAGGCTATCAACGACTATACAAAGCTGCTTCGTACGTTCAAAGGGCTTGGGGATTATTTCGTCATCAACATCTCTTCCCCAAATACGCCCGGGCTTAGAGACTTGCAAAACGAAGAGTTCATCAAACGCCTTTTTGGAGAGGCGAAAACGCTGACAGATACACCGATACTGCTAAAAATAGCACCCGATATGAGCGAAGAAGACGCTCTTTCACTGACCTCTTTCGCGGTCGAGTGTGGGGCGGACGGCATCATCGCTACCAATACGACTATCGACTACTCGCTTGTCAAACACCCAAAAGATATAGGGGGTCTTAGCGGAGCGGTGCTCAAACAAAAAAGTTTCGCCATCTTCGAAGCTATCGCCAAAGAGCTCTACGGAAAGACCACCCTTATAAGTGTCGGAGGAATCGACTCCGCCGAGGAAGCCTACAAGCGCATCAAAGCGGGAGCCTCGCTTGTGCAAGTTTTAAGCGCGCTCGTTTTCGAAGGGCCGGAACTTGTCAAGAACATCAACCAAGGGCTTGTCGAGCTTTTACAAAACGACGGCTACAAAAACATCACCGAAGCTATCGGAGCCGATAGAAAATGAAAACACTGTTACTGATATTTTTAACTATAGGGAGTCTTATGGCATCGAACTTACCCAAACACTACACCAAAACACTAAAAAACGGACTCGAAGTCGTCGCGATACCGCTTCACAACAACAGCGACGTCGTTAGCTGCGACATCTTCTACAAAGTCGGCAGTAGAAACGAAGTCATGGGAAAAACCGGTATAGCGCATATGCTCGAACATATGAACTTCAAATCGACCAAAAACCTCAAAGCAGGAGAATTCGACCATATCGTCAAAGGCTACGGCGGCGTGAACAACGCTTCGACCGGATTTGACTACACCCACTATTTCATCAAATCGAGTTCGAAGAACATGAGTGAATCACTCCATCTTTTTGCAGAACTCATGGCAAATTTGAACCTTAAAGAGGAGGAGTTTCAAACCGAGAGGGAAGTCGTAGCCGAAGAGCGAAGATGGAGAACCGACAATTCTCCGATGGGGTATCTGTATTTTAGACTGTTCAATAACGCTTATGTGTATCACCCCTACCATTGGACGCCTATCGGGTTTATGAACGACATCCAAACATGGAGCATCGAAGATATACGGGAGTTTCACAAAACCTACTACCGTCCAGACAACGCCGTTTTGGTCGTAACGGGTGACATCGCTCCAGAGGCGGTCTTCGAAGCGGCGCAAAAAGAGTTCGCCCATATAAAGAACCCGAAAACGAAAATCCCGAAAGTCAAATTCGTCGAGCCAAAACAAGACGGTCCAAAAAGGGTGATTTTACATAAAGAAAGCCAAGTGGAGATGCTTGCCATCGCGTTTCACATCCCTAACTTCCAATCAAAAGACCAAGTGGCACTCAGTGTTCTTAGCGAGATTCTCTACTCCGGTAAAAGTTCCAGACTCTACAAAGAGCTCATAGATAAAAAACAGCTCGTCAACCAGATATACGCTTACAATATGGAAAATACCGACCCCGGACTGTTCCTCTTTTTGGCTATCTGCAACCCGGGTGTAAAAGCGGAAACGGTGGAAAAGGAACTGAAAAAACAGATAGCAAAGATAAAAGAGAAACCGGTAACGAAAAAAGAACTCGAAAAAGTCAAAATCAACACCAAAGCGGACTTCATCTACTCTCTTGAGAGCTCCTCTTCGGTTGCCAATCTCTTTGGTAGTTACCTCGTTCGCGGCGACATAGAACCGCTTCTTCACTACGAAGAGCGAGTCAACGCCATCGATGCGAAGACACTCCAAGAAGTCGCCGACAAATACTTCGACTTCGACCATTCGACCACGGTGATACTACGAAAGTGAGCTTACGCCGTTGGGGTTGCAAACCCAGCGGCTATCTTAGCATAGCGTCCTCTTTTTTTATCCAAAGCTCCTTTTTGGCTTTTCTCCATTTTCTATTGACGAAATACCCCGTTATTTTTATCCATTCACCCGACTCGATGTACGAAGTGAACGACCTTCCTTTTTCCCAGTTCGCTATTTTCTTTCCGTTTTTTCCATCGTAAATAGCGGTCTCTTTGTTGGTTCGGTAAGTTTTTGGTTTGGTGATTGTCGTTTTGATACGCTCTTTGAGGACAACATGCTTTTGTTTATCCAAAGCGAGTGTGACTTGTTTTTCTTTTTTTTCGATGATGATTTTTTGCGTATCGCAAGCGAGCTTTGAATTTTTCGGTAGTTTTTTTGGCTTCGTTTTCTTTTTTTGCGCTCTTTTTTTCAGTTTGTACCGTGCTCTTTGCAGTTGCATCTCTTTAACGAAAATCTCTTCGTTTTTCGCCTCGAGCCGTGTTTGCAGTACCGCGTTTTTCTTTTGAAGCTCTTTTAGTTCTTTTTGCGCTTTTTGCAACTGCTGTGCATACTTTTGCAACTGCCGCGAAAGCTGTTCGTTTTTTTCCTGCTCAAGGCGTAGTTGCGACTCGATATTTCGCTCACTTTCAAGCGCTGTTTGCTGCGAATCTTTCGAAGCGAGTTTTTCTTTGCAACTTGCAAAATCGGCTCGCAGTTTTTGCACCTCTTGTGCCAAAGCGTCCATACGCCCGATCTCATCGGCCATAGCCGTCATACTCAAAAGCAAAACACCAAAAACTACCTTTTTCACAATCGTTTCCTTACCAACTTCACACCCATTTCCACATGATGGGTATATGGGAATTGATCAAACAGCGCCATCTCTTCTACCACATGAGTCGAGCTTAGACGCTCCAAGTCTCTATAAAGAGTTTGGGGATTGCATGAAATATAAACAATACGCTCGAATCTCGATACGAAATCGCAACTTTTCCCATCCATCCCCGCTCTTGGAGGATCGACAAAAACGGTACTAAAATCGTACTCGTCGATATTTATATGCTTCATGCGGTTATAAACTCTGCCGCCATCGAGCGCGTCGGTAAACTCCTCGACACTCATTCTGACAAATTCGATATTCTCCACCCCGTTTAGGCGCATATTTTCTTTCGCTGCGGCTATGGAAAACTTCGAAATCTCCGTCGCAAGCACTTTTTGGAACTTCGTCGCAAAAGGGATGGTGAAGTTCCCCGCCCCGCAGTAAAGCTCCAACAAATCTTTTTTCGCATCTATTCCCCGTAGTGTCCACGCTATCATCTTTTCGTTGACGTAAGGATTAGGCTGGGTAAAGCTGTTTTCGACATGCTTGTAGAGAAATTCTCTCTTTTCTACTTGTAAACGCTCCAGCACATAATCTTTACCGACAACGAGTTTTTGTTTTCTGCTTCTGCCGATAAGCCCGATATCAAAACGCTTTGCAAGTGTAGCGGCTTTTTCGAGCCAAGTGTCATCGAGCCGTTTATGATACAAAAGCGAAACCACCGTATCACCACCTTTGGTACTTAAAAAATCGCATCCAAACAGTTTCTCTTTCATCTCAAGTCGTTCTATCTCTTCCAAAAGCGGTGTCATCAACTTCGCTATGCGCTCGTTTACCTGCGGACACTCTTCGATGGGAACGGGAGTTTTCTCCAAAGAGGTCATAGCATAGCTCGTTTTTTCCTTATCATGCCAGATACGAAACTCCGCACGCGCTCTGTAATGTTCCTCTTTGCTGCGAAAAACCGCTATTTCGCCATCGTAAAAAGGTGCAAAACGCTCCTTGTTCTGCGTTAGCTTGTCTTGTAGTTGCGAGTCGTAGCCGTTTTCATACACCCTACATGAACCGCACTTGCCAAAATATCTACACTCCACACAAACTCCTATTTAATCGCTGCAATCATATTGCCGATAAGCAGATTCCATCCATCTATAAGCACAAATACCAAAATCTTAAACGGTAGCGATATCATAACAGGCGGAAGCATCATCATCCCCATCGACATCAAAACCGACGCCACTACCATATCGATTATCAAAAACGGTAAGAAGAGTAAAAAACCTATCTCGAATGCGGTTTTTAGCTCACTTATCAAAAAAGCGGGTATAACGACAGAGAGGGGAACATCACTTACCGATTTTGGATTTGGCAGTTTACGTATGCGCACGAACAATGCCAAATCTTTTTCCCTCGTGTTGCGAATCATGAAGTTTTTAAAAGGCAAAGTCGCCTTGTCAAACGCTTCTTCGTACCCTATTTTCTCTTCGACATACGGCTTGATACCCTGCTGGTACGCCTGCTGCCCTATCGGTTCCATGACGAAATAGGTCAGTATCATCGCAAGCATCACAAGCACTTGTGTCGGCGGTGTTTGCTGTGTTCCAAGTGCTTGACGCAAGAACCCGAGAACTATGACAAAACGGGTGAACGTCGTCGCTACAAGCACCAAAGAAGGTGCAAGCACCAAAAGGGTCAAGATAGCTACGACATTCAAAGAGGTTACAAGCTGTTTTGGGGTATCTGGACTGCTTAAAGAGAGATTTACCGTCGGAACGTCAACTGATGCACCAAAAAGCGTCACACCTACGAACAAAGCAAAAAGAACGAAAAGTTTTTTCATCTACTTCGCTCCATCGAGTACGCTTTTTTTGACTTTTCCTTCTTGTTCACTCTTTTTACCGTAGAAATGGATCTCTACGCGTCTGTTTTTCTCACGCCCTTTTGGGGTAGCGTTCGTGGCTATTGGGTGGTACTCTCCAAAACCTGCGGCAAAAAGCCTATGGGGATCGACACCGTCTTTGACAAGTTCTTTGACGACCGATATCGCCCTTGCGGCAGAAAGCTCCCAGTTATCCAGATAAGGGGAATTCTTTCCCGGAGGTGTATTGTCGGTATATCCCTGTACGCCGATTTCAAGATTGTTGGGCAATTGTTGAATGATAAGAGCGACCCGTTTCAAGAACAAAAGGGCATCTTCGTTTTCTATCTTCGCTTGCCCCGGCTTGAAGAGCAACGAAGCGGGAAGCTGTATCATAAACCCCTCTTCGGCTTCTTCAACGGAGATGGTAGGTCCATGCCCTTTTTCCATCATCTCGTTGGCATCTATCACCGCTTGGGTTATGCGGTTGACCGCTTCGCTTGTTTCGTCTTGTTGCTGAATAGGTGTCGATTCTTGGATACGCCGCTTGGAAATCTCCGTTTTGGTTCCCCCCTCGAGCACACTCATAGCCCCGCTCAAAGAGCCGATTGCTTCGCTGACTTTCTTGGCATCCATACTCGACATAGAAAGGAGCAAAACGAAAAAACAAAGAAGCAAGGACATCAAGTCCCCAAACGCTGCCAACCATTCAGGCAAACATTCGGGACATTCGGGACACTTTTTCTTAGCCATTACATTCCATCACTAATCGAACTGACTCACACGTTCACTCGGCGGCAAGAAAGAGAGCAGCTTGGCTTCAAGCGCTCTTGGAGCGTCTCCGGCTTGAATCGACATGATACCTTCTAATATCATCGTCTTGACAAGCGTCTCTTCTTTGTTACGTATCCCGAGAATATTGGCAATAGGCGCTCCGAAAATGTTCCCTATCATCGCACCGTACATCGTCGTAAGGAGCGCGACCGCCATCGAAGGACCGATCGCCGAGGGGTCCGCCATGTTCAAAAGCATCGCGACCAGACCGATAAGCGTACCGATCATCCCCATCGCACCGGCAAGCCCCGCCCACTGACTGAAGATAGAAGCATGCACGTTATGGCGCTCTTCGGTTTGCTCCATCTCGATCTCCAACAGCTCACGAATCATATCGGGCTCGTTCCCATCGATCGCCATCGAAAGCCCTTTTTTCAAAAACTCGTTGGGCTCGTTGTTGACATCCCCCTCAAGTGCCAAAATACCGTCTTTTCTCGCTTTTGTCGAAAACTCCACAAGTTTTTTGATCAGTTCCTGCTTGTCTTCTTGAGGAGGCTTGATAGCGATCATGAAAACTTTGACGAACTTTTTCATCTGATCGGGCTTGAACGAGATCATAAGCGCCCCGATACTACCCCCGATAACGATCAAGACCGAAGGGATGTCTATGTATGGACCGATCCCCACACCCATCGCCATAGCGCCGAAAAGCAACGCCAAAATCAACACTAAACCGATGACCGTACCTAAATCCATACCACCTCGCTTGAGTTTAGGGCGTTTTGCCCGAATTTTTGAAGATATAATACCACAAACTCTCTGTAAGTTGAAATAATTTCGATATTTTTGCCGTTTTTTTTGCTAAAGAATTGTAAAATACGAGTAAATTTTTTTTACGGAATACGAAAATATGAACAACGAAGCAAAAACAAGTATAGTCATACTCGCTGCCGGCAAAGGAAGCCGCATGAAATCAAGCACCGCGAAGGTGTTGCATGAAATCTGCGGTAAACCGATGCTTTATCACATCATCAAAGAAGCGCAAAAGGTGAGTGACGACATCACCGTCGTCATCGCCCACCAAAAAGAAAAAGTCAAAGAGGTTCTGCAGACTCTTTTTGAAAATCTCAACTTCGTAGAACAAGACACCGAGAATTTTCCCGGAACCGGAGGAGCGCTGAAAAACTACACTCCCAAATACGAAAAAGTTTTGGTACTAAACGGCGATATGCCTTTGGTCACCGCCGAAGCGATGAAGCGGTTCTTCGATGAAACAAGCGACATCGTAATGTCGATTTTCGATTTGGAAAATCCAGACGGTTACGGTCGCGTCGTTTTGGACGAAAACGAAGTGTGCTACATCGTCGAACAAAAAGACGCCAGCGAAAAAGAGCTGTGCGTAACGACGGTCAACGCCGGAGTGTATGCGTTCAAAAAAGAGGTGTTGGAGCGTTTCATACCCAAACTCAGCAACGACAACGCACAAAAAGAATACTACCTCACAGACCTTGTCGAAATGGCGAAAAAAGAGAATTTGTCGGTATCGGCTTTGCTAGTCGATGAAGAACACTTCAAAGGGGTGAACTCCAAAAAAGACCTATCGCACGCCGAAGAGATCATGTGCGAGCGTATTCGCAACGAGTGGATGGCACAGGGGGTTATCATGCATCTTCCCCAAACCATCTACATCGAAACCGATGTCGTTTTCGAGGGGGAGTGTATTGTAGAGCAAGGGTGTAGAATAACCGGTAAAACGGTTATAAAAAACTCCCACATAAAAGCCCACAGCGTTATCGAAGAGAGCATCGTCGAAGAAAGCGACGTAGGGCCTTTGGCGCACCTTCGCCCAAAAAGCGTTTTGAAGCACACCCATATCGGCAACTTCGTCGAAGTGAAAAAATCTACTCTAAAAGGTGTCAAAGCGGGGCATCTAAGCTACCTCGGCGATAGCGAAATAGACGAAGGAACGAACATAGGAGCGGGCACTATCACTTGCAACTACGACGGAAAGAACAAATACAAAACCAAAATCGGTAAAAACGTCTTCATTGGAAGCGACTCACAGCTTGTCGCACCCGTTACCGTCGAAGACAACGTGATGATCGCCGCGGGTACGACCGTTACGAGCGGTACGCTAAAAAGCGGCGTTTTGGCTATCAGCCGTCAAAAACTCCGCACCATCGAAGGTTTTTTCCATAAATTCTTTTCAAAAGAGGATTAATCCTCTTTTGTAATTTTCTCTATCGTTTCTTTGAACTTCGCTTCATCGAGTCCGAACTCTTCTATGGTCTCGAGCGCTTGATTGATGGAATCTTCCGTTATATCTCCGTTTGGCATTACCGCTTCTCTAATAGCTTTGAGATACGCCGCAGCTTTTTGCTCGTCCGGATTCGCGCCTTCTGGGTCGTCTGCATAGCGGATGATGTGAATCGTATCGGGGTCGAAGTTCCATTTGGCAAAAAGTGTCGCCGTAACATCGGTCGTTTGCGCTCCGCATGCTGTAATTTCCGCTTGGGAGATATCTTCGCCGGAAAGAAGTGCAACCTCTATGACATCGGCTTTATCGTCCTCTATAAGCGTTTTTGCTATCACCACGCGCCCTATATCGACCAAAAACGCCGCCGGAGCTAAAACAGGCGTTATCTCTCTGTCGATTTTCCCTGCCCAATTCAGCGCCAAGGAGAGTTGCAGCTCACACGCTTTTTGAAAATCTTGACTTGTCATGTTGTATGGTGAGAGGTCGATTTCGAAACTATCGACCACGCTTCCAAGCGCACACGCTCGAACCGCGTCTTTTCCAAGTAGAGAAACCGCTTGGGAAATGGAGACTATTTTTCGAGGCAAACCAAAAAGGGGTGAATTGACCACTTTGAGGATGTTGGCAGAAAGCAAAGGGTCTTTTTCGATGATTTTGGTGAAATCTTCGAACGTACTTTCACTGTTTTGATACACCCTCTCAACCGCTTGAACCGACTCCGGTAGCGCCGGAACAGCATCTATGTTTTTAACAAGTGTTTGTGTCATATTGTTCCTTCGTAATAAACTTCCCAAATCATAGTACGATTTGTTTTAAAAAATGTTTAACCGATTTTCAATAAGGTCAGTTTTAATCGTTTTCGATAAAATAGCGAAAAAAAAGAGTGAAGATTTTCTATGACGATACCGGCAACACTATTACAAAACAAAAAGGTTCTCTTGGCAGTTACAGGCTCCATAGCCGCATACAAAGCCATAGAGCTCGCACGCTTGTTCTACAAAGCGGGAGCACAGGTGAAAGTGGTGATGACCCAAGCCGCCACGAAGTTCGTTACACCCCTTACGTTCGAAGCTATCAGCGGCAACAAAGTACTTCTTGAAAGCAACGAGGACTGGAGCGGTGAGCATAACCACATAGGGCTTGCCAAATGGGCGGACACCGTCGTCGTAGCCCCTGCGACCGCAAACACCATAGCAAAGCTTGCCAACGCCATAGCGGACAATATCTTGCTGCAAACCCTTTTGGCGTATGATGGCAAAAAAGTCTTGGCACCATCGGCGAACACGAACATGATAACTCATCCCATCACTCAGGCAAATATGAAAATGCTCGCCATTGCCGATTATGAATTTGTCGATACCCAGACAAAAGAGCTCGCTTGCCGCACGACCGGAGAAGGCGCACTTGCCGAACCTTTGGATATTTTCTACACGACTGCGAAAATTCTTCTACAAGACGATTTTTGGGCAGACAGACGTGTCATCGTAACCGGTGGCGGTACTATCGAAAAAATAGACGAGGTTCGCTACATCTCCAACTTTTCAAGCGGCAAGATGGCTTCGGCTCTTGCATGTGCTTTACACCTTCTTGGAGCCGATGTCAACCTCATCGCCACAAGATTCGACTCAGACCTTCCAAAAGGGGTACACACCATCGACGTCGAAAGCTCTTTAGAGATGCTTGAATACCTCCAAGACAGTATCAGAGTCGCAAAAAAAGGCAAGCTCTCCAAACCGACACTTATGCGTGAAGAGCATATCCACCTCATTCAAAAAACCCCGTATCTTTTCATGGCTGCCGCCGTTAGCGACTACATTCCAAAACACCCACAAACGGGAAAACTCAAAAAAGCAACGCTAGGTGATGCGTGGTGTTTGGAGCTAAAACAAAACATCGACATTCTTGAAAACATCGATAAAGAGGGGATCGTAACGGTTGGATTCAAAGCGGAGATGAACGAAGAAGACGCGCTCCAAAACGCTGAAGCGATGCTTCGAAAAAAGCGCCTTGACGCAGTTTGTCTCAATGTTCTAAAAAACTCCAAAGATTTCGGCAAAGAAACCAACGAAGTAACGTTCATAACCAAAGAGCAAAAAAGCTTTCTGCCAAACAAAGACAAACTCTCCTTGGCGTTTGAAATACTCCAAAAGGCGAAGTCGCTTCAATGATCTCCGCCACTTCCCTCGCTTCGATTCTCAAAACACTCCAAAGCGGCGATCTCAAATCGATAAAACCGCTTGTGAAACTGATGCAAATCGAGGTGCTCGAATCGCTTGGAGAAAAAAACTACCTGCTAAAGATGGAAGGAAAAGAGCTAAGGGCGTTTTCGAAACAACCGCTGCAAAAAGGGGCGCTGTATTACGCCAAACTCACACAACCAAAAGATGCCAAACCGACACTATCACATCTGCTTAAACTCCCATCACTCCTGCTAACGCTCAAATCTCCCCAAAACGCACCCCTTGCATACGACGTAGAAACACTCAAAAAAGTTCTCAAAAGCGAAACATCGCTTGAGAGTTTCAAAACCGGGCTTCTACACAAACTCGCCTCGAGCCAAACAAAAGAGCAGTTTCATGCACTTTCGAATCTACTCCTTTCGCTCCACCAAAACGTTTTGAGCTTTCCGGTTCATATTTTCGGTCATTTTGCCTTTTTTCAAATAAAAAAAAGGTACAATAAAAAAACGAAAAGAAGTTTTCTCGATTTTTACGCTTTTTTCGCCCATTTGGGTGCACTTAGCGGTGTGGTCGATGAACGAAGCGTGCGTATCAATGTCGCGTACGAAGAGGTAGCGGAGCTTTTACGAAAAAACGCTCACTCACTTCCTTTAGAGCTACATGTAAGCATCGCCGAGAAGATCGAACCGCTTTTTGAGTCGAACAACAGACAAATACTGGATATAAGTACATAAACTATGAACAAACCAAAACATATAGCCATTATCATGGACGGAAACGGCAGATGGGCGACCGCCAAAGGGAAAAAACGCGTCAAAGGGCATGAAGCGGGGGCAGAGGTGGTGCGAAACATCACCGAATACTGCGCAAAAAACGAAGAGATAACCCGCCTTACCCTTTATGCGTTTTCGACCGAAAACTGGAAACGCCCGCGTCTTGAAGTGGAGTTTTTGATGAAGCTTTTGGAAAAGTACCTCAAACAAGAGTTGCCAAACTACCTCAAAAACAACATCCGCTTCGAACCCATCGGAGATATTCGCGCGTTTTCCTCCTCTTTGCAAAAAACGATAAAGCACGTCAAAGAGCAAACCAAGCATTGCGACGCACTGGTGCAATCATTAGCACTCAACTACGGCGCGCACAACGAAATAGTTCGCGCGTTTAACAAACTGAAAAACAAAGAGAACATCACCGAAGAGATGCTTTACAACGCGCTTGATTGCAAAGAGGACGTGGACATACTCATACGCACAGGCGGAGACAAGCGGCTTTCGAACTTCCTGCTTTGGCAAGCAGCATACGCGGAGCTTTTCTTCACAGATACCCTTTGGCCCGATTTCACGACCAAAGAACTCGAAAAAATCATAACGAAATTCAAAAAAATAGAACGCCGTTTTGGAGGACTCAACAATGGATGAATTGATAGGTTTTATATTCGGTGCGGTTTTTGGCTCTTTTTTAAATGTTCTCATATACCGTATTCCACGAGATGAAAGTGTGGTCTTTCCATCTTCTCATTGTCCCCACTGCCAAAACAAACTGAAGTTCTACCATAACATTCCGCTGTTTTCTTGGCTGTTTCTACATGGCAAATGTGCATACTGCCATCATCCTATCTCGTTGCGCTATCCGCTTATAGAGCTGATTTCTGGGATAATAGTGATGTCGGTAGTGCACAAATACTCCCTTAGCGTTCCCGTGGTTTTCATCTCTTTGAGCTTTTTGATGCTCTTGACACTCTCGATGATAGATTTCGAATTCAAAATGGTTCCAGACAGCCTCAATCTTTTGGCTATCTTTTTTGCCGTTTTAGGTGCTTGGACCCCTCAAGGACTTGTCGAAAACCTCAAAAACGCCCTTTTGTTCGCAGGGGGGTTTACTTTGCTTCGCTTCGCACTTTCGTACTACCTCACTTCCGGTGTTTACAGAGCGGGACTGAAGACGAAAACCCCTTGGAACAAACATTACGACCGCGCTCCCATGATAGAAGCGATGGGCGAGGGAGACATTATGGTCGCAGCAACTATGGGGGCGCTCCTTGGCGTGAAACTCGGACTGGTGGCTATCTTCCTCTCGGCGGTTTTGGCTTTACCGGTGATGCTCGCTGTTAGAAACAGAAGTGCCGAAGAACAACGCGTACCTTTCGTTCCGTTTTTGGCACTTGGAAGCTTCATAGCGTTTATGTTCGATTCACAGCTTTTACGACTTATAGGTCTGTAAGCCCTTTTTATGTACAATCACATTTAAAAAAAGCGACATACGAAGTTTCATGTACGAACTGAAAAAATATATAATAAAAAATCTATCTTTACTTTTTTTCTCCATATTTGCACCGCTATGGGTTATCGCTTCGGTGATAATCCTCATCAAGCTTGCAACCTACACCGCCGTAATCCACTTGAGCTTTTTCGAGATGCTCAAACTTTATCTCTTCTTGTTGCCGGAAATCTTGTTCTATACCCTTCCGGTAACTTTTTTCATAGCGACCACCATCGCACTTGCGCGTTTATCCAACGACAACGAGATAGTTTCGATATTCGCTCTTGGCATATCACCGAAATTTCTACTTAGAACACTTTCAAAGCCCGCTTTGCTCCTCTCACTTTTGTTGGCTTTCGATTTTTTGATCCTTTTTCCCCATACCACGGTGCTGTATAGAAACTTCATCGCCTACAAAAAAAGCGAAGCGAAATTCAACCTCAGCCCGAGTGAATTTGGACATACCTTTGGGGATTGGTTGCTTTACATAGGGGCAAAAGACGATAACGGTACTTTTAAAGACATTTTTCTTTTCAACAAAAAACAAGAAGAAGAGGTACTCATAAGCGCTAAAAAAGCGACCATCGAAAACAAGAACAACATTTTGCAACTCAAACTTTACAACGGCGAGGGGTATAGCTATTCGACGCAGAAGTTCTCCCAAACGGAATTTGAAAAAATGTTCATCAACGACTCCATGAGTGCCGATTTGACGCGCTATGAAACCCCTTTGGAGTTCTGGCAAAGCGATTATAGACGCGGTAACAAAGACAGAAAACTCATACTTGGAACGATGTTTTCCCTTTTTCCGTTAGTGAGTTTGTTTTTGGCACTTAGCCTCGGTATCGTGCATGCAAGGCATCAAAAATCGTATATGTATCTCTTTTTGTTTGTCGGAATCGTCGGGTACTTCATCTCGACACTCGCATTGCAAAAACCGCTACATTTTGTAACTATCCCTACCGTCTTGATTCCATGGGTAATCATCACCTACGTTATCTACCGCAGAAAAATCCTCAAAAGGTTCTAACGTGCGCATCAAGCTGGTTATGAGTTACGACGGAAGCGAATTTTTCGGCTCGCAACAACAAAAGCACACCCGACAAACGGTACTTGGCACTTTGCAAAACGTTCTTCACCATCTTGGTATCACGAACAAAATCGTCGCAAGTGGACGAACCGACACCGGAGTGCATGCGACATCGCAAGTTTGTCATCTCGATTTGCCCGACTTTTGGAGCGATTTACGAAAACTCCACGCAACCCTTGAAAAGATGCTCCCCTTGTCCATACACATAAAAAGTATAACCCAAGCAAAAGAGGATTTTCACGCCAGATACGATGCCGTTGCGAGAAGCTACCGTTACATTCTCACAACCACTCGCCCTACCCCTTTTACCTCCAAGTACGTTACCTACGTCCCAAACATCGACTTGGAACGACTTCACGCCAACCTACCCCTTTTTCTGGGTGAACACGACTTTGCTTACTTCCAAAAAACCGGAAGCGACGTCGCGACGACTACAAGAGATATCTACGCTTCTTTTGCTTATTTTTATAAAAACTACACTATACTACATTTCAAAGCGAACGGTTTTTTGCGCTCACAGGTGCGTTTGATGTGCGCTGCGGCACTCACACTTCAGCCCAAGCAGATAGAAGCGATGCTTGAGAAAAAAGAGCGCTTCAAACTCAAACCCGCTTCGCCAAACGGGTTGTATCTGAGTAAAATCCACTATAAAGGTTGAACATGGCTTCAGTATTTGACGGCGTCGAAATGCCCGAGGGGCTAAACCCCGAAATTTTGGAACATTTGATGTATCCGCACAATTACGGTAAACTTGACGACGCAAACGGCATCGGAATAGCGATGGACGAAAAAACGGGTGAATACGTCATACTCTATCTCGATATAAAAAACGACACTATCGACGACATCCGCTTCGCGACCAACGGATGTCAAGACACCGTCGTGGTGGGAAGTATCTTTACCGACATGGTCAAAGAGCAAAAAATCTCCTATGCGCAAAAAGCGGTCGAAAAAGTGTATGAAAAACTCGGCTCTACCATGAGCGAAAAACAGCAAGTGTGTGCCGATATGGTCTTTACCTCCCTTATGGCGGCACTGAAAAACTACGAAAACCTCCAAAACGGTAAAAAAGAGGAAGCGCATATCTTAAAAATGAAACAAAGCTGTGAAACCCCAGAGGAGCAACAAGATGAACAATGAACTTTATAAAAGAAAACACGAACTTTGGCTGAAAATCCTTTTCGCCTCTTTCGCCATAGACGACGAAGCTATAAAAAGTAGACTCTACGACTTTTCCCAAATCGCTTTTCGCCACATGAAATGGCTCGGTGAAGCGATACTTGAAAACGGAGGGGATTACAACTACGAAAGAGATATGATGCTTTACAAACGCCAAAGCGTTTTCGAAGTTTTAGAGCCGCTTAAAGAAGATATTCTCAAAACGCAAGAACTCTATGGCAAAAGCGTACTGTTTGAACGTATAAAAAGCGACGAGTCGTATCTGTTGCAATACCTCGACGAACTGCTTGCCGATGAGAAAAACGACCAAGCGGTAGAAGCTTTTAGTATGAAAAACCGATGGGACAAACTCGATGCGCCTTCGCTTATGAGCTTGACGATGTTCTTGTTCGAAGAGTCCTACAAAGAATACGAGCTGATATTGGTTTACGCTTATATGCAAGCAAGAACCGACAGTCTCAAAGAGTACAACGTGTTTCAAGACTTGGTTGACGAATCCCATTTCCATCTCAAGAGCTTTGGTAACATGATGGCGAAACTTGGGATTTTGGCACTTCCAAGGGAGCTTCATGAACTCACATACAAAATCACCGACCTCAAAAAGTTCATAAAAGACGGCATAGCGGAAGAGGAAGCGGCAAAAGAGATGTGTAGAGAACTCGCATCGTCGATAAACGACGAGCGTCTCTCGAGCTTTTTCACCTTTATCGACAACCAAGAAAACTACCATATAGAGCTTATGAAGAGGCTGCTTGATGAGTGAGTCGCATCTTGATTTCAAACTCGATGCCAAAACGGTCGAAGCGCTCGGGGAGTATAGCCAAATCCTCAAGCGCCCCGTAGATACCATCGTCAAAGAAGCGCTTGAAGACTATTTCGCCAAAGTGGAAAAAGAGCTTTTGGAAAAAGCGATGGCAGATGAAAACGCCCTGACTTCTCTTAGTTACGACGAATTTTGGGACGGGGTAGATATCGACTCATAAGCACATACACCCCCATCCCGATAACTATCCCGACAAAATCGGCAACGACATCGAGCATACTGAAAAATCTTGCCGGTAAAAAACTTTGCACAAGCTCTATCTGCATCCCAAACAACACTAGCAACCCCATCTTTTGCCACCACTTAAGACCAATAAAGCCTAAAGAAAGCAGTACATACAAAACACAAAAAGCGAAAAAGTGGTTGAACTTGTCCCACAAAGATTCCACAATGGGAATATGTCTCGATGTCGTGGCAAGATACTCCACCGCCGCCAAAGCGATAAAGAACAAAACCCTTTGCAACTTTTCGTTATATATGAGTTTTAATACCATCCACTACCCTTTCATCACAAAGTATCTCTACATGATCGAGCCCTTTGAAAACACGAAACGTCCCGTTTGGCACACTCTTTTGTAGGCGTTTCGTGTTTGCAAACGCAACGACATTGTCATTTTCACTGGAAAATATATACACTTGCGAAGTCACTTTTTTCAAAAAAGCGCAAGTATCGAAACGAAACCGAAGTAGAGGCAAGACAAAGCCGTACGTGTCCGCTACGAGTGTTTTCATAGAACAAAATCCGGCGATTAGAAAAAGTTTTTCGGGCGCTCTTTGCATTGCTACAAAACTTGCAACGCTACATCCAAGCGAATACCCAACAACATAAACCTTGCCGAAATTTTTCACCACCTTGTCATACACTTCCACACCATCTTCAAAGAGTGCGTTTTCACTCGGTTTTCCTTCGCTTTTGCCATAACCGCGGTAGTTGAACGTAACGATAGTGCACTCATCGTAGCATTTCGAGAGTTTTGGCAAAAGCCCGACACTATCTTGCCCTCTACCGCCGAAGTACAAAAGCGTCGCTTTGCTGTTTTGTGGCTCAAACACGCACCCCTCGAGCTTTATCCCCTCTTTTGTCGTTACATACAAAAAACGAAACCGTTCATCGAAAGCCGTTTCTCTATACAATTTCGGATGAAACACCCTCACATACTGCCATCTGCGGTACACGAAAAAAACAAGCATGAGAGTTACGACTATATAAAGAAAATATATCAAAAATTTCTCCTGACATACCTTGGAAAAAATCGTGCCGCTTGAAGCAGGCTTGGTATCTCCTCGCCATCTACGATACTTCCACTTAAAAGACGCGCCAAAAGGGGAGCTAAAACGAAGCCGTATCCCGCACTGCCGTTTATGACATACAGGTTTTCGTAGTAGCTAAACGTCTCGAAACGGGGTGGTTTTCTCATAAGTTCCGTTTTGGAAAAACGCTCAAAAGTTCTCTCGCTATCGACAAGCTTCCCGATAAAGGGCAAATAATCGAAACTCCCGCTTCTTAAACCTACATAATCTTTGAGAACCTCGACATTCTCAAGCACAAGCGTCTTGGAAGCGTTTTGCAACAATTCCGCTCTACCTGCTTCATAGTCGTAAGGTGTACCTGCTTGCGGATGGAAATGGACATCATGGGTTGCACCAAGAGCACTTTTTCCCCCTTGTGTTGGTGAGATGGAGAGATACTGATGGATGGAGCAAGGGATGGTAGTGGAGGTTTTGATATCGATTCTATGCCCCCATATACCCCGTACCGCTTTTTCGAGATAGGTTTCATGTACTAGATGTTTGTACGCACCCGTTGCAAGGATGATTTTGTGTGCTTTATATACCTCGTCGATATGCCAAAGAGCTTTTTTGCGCTCTATATTCTTTACAACATGTTGCACAAAAACGGCTCTACCAAGCAAGGCTTCACACATCGCCTTGGCATCGACGATGGCGCTTTTGGAAGTATAGACAAACTCCTCTTTCGGTATGAACGGAGGGTTTTTCAGCAGAGGCACTTCGCCGTTTTGTTTCATAAGACGAAGTGCTTGAGCCTCCTTTTCGTTTTTGGCGATATGCAAAAGAGGGAAAAAACGTATATGTTCTCCAAATCTGCTTTCATAAAACGAAAACGCTTCATCGAGTGCCGTATTTATAAGCTCTTTCAGCTCGCCTGATTTGGAAAATTTCGGTGAGAGAAACGCTCCTGCCGCGCCGCTGCCGCCACTAGCGACCTCTTTGTCGAAAACTGCGACCTTAAGCCCTTTTTCTTGCAGTTTATACGCAAGCAAAGAGCCGTTTATCCCAGCACCCACAATCGCGACATCATATACCATCAGTACGCTTTTTCCAAAATTTTGATAGGGCTGACTCGTTTTTCCTCAGCTCTCTCTTTAGCTTTTTTTTCTTGCGATTCCTGCCGTTTTTGCAGTTGCGTCGGTTGTGTCGCGAACACTTTTTTGGAGTGTTTCTTAGGCTCGTTGAAAAGTTGCGCAGCTATGAAAAACAGCACCATAATCACAACCACACCGACATACGCAAGAACGTAGTTTTTTATATGTCCGCTTTCAAACGGGTTTTCTATTTTCATCCTAACACCTTTTTCGCCGCGTCGTAGCCGAAGTCGATAATCTCGTTCGCTCGATAAAACTCGAACGTTCCGCACAAATCTCGCGGAATCTCTATCAAAATATCGGGTGGATAGGCGGCAAGTTTGATACGACTCAGATTCGCTTGCATAGCGTCAAAAGAGCTGTTGGCAACCGAAAAAACACCTTTTTGCAATAAAGAACTCTTAAGTGAAAAAGTGGAGATAGCTTCTTGAAGACGCTTTGCAAAACTTGTTTCTTTCGTTGTCGGTTTTGGCAAAAGCTCTTTGTGCATCATCGCTCCTCCGAGATTTACCGCTATGGTCACATCACTCCCATCTCCAAAAGTAGGAGCGATAGGAACAGGGTTTAGCACACCTCCATCAACGAGTTTTTTTCCCTCTTTTTCAACAGGTGCGAAAAAAATAGGGATCGAAATCGAAGCACGGATAGCATCGATAAGCGCACCCGAACTCAACCATACCTCTTTTTCGTTGTCTATATCCGCCGCGACCGCCGTGTAGGAGATAGGAAGTTCTTCAATGGCGACATCTCCAAGAAGCTCTTGGAGTTTTTGCATCAGTTTTTTCCCATCGACCAAACCACCCTCACCTTGCAAATCCAACAACTTGACGATATCAAGCGGCTCGAGCTCTCTAACCCAAGCTTCGAAAACTTCCAATTTATTAGCGACGAAAAAACCACCTACAAGCGCTCCCATGGAACAACCAGAAACCGACACCACTTCGTATCCAAGTTCCTCTATGCGTTTTAAAACACCTATGTGTGCAAGCCCTCGTGCACCGCCGCTTCCAAGAACGAGCGAAATTTTCTTACCCATTTTCGTTTCCTAAAAATTTTTGAAACCGCTCCAAATCGTTCTTTTTCGCAACCACTACCAGCGTATCTCCACTATCGAGTTTATGATCGACTCTATGATCGACAAAATAAAGGTCGTTACCTTTTTCCTTGTCGATGATAGCTATAAGGATAATACCGTGCGCTTTGAAGTCGAATTGACTAAGAAGCTTTTTATCTACAGCGGAATTTTCAGGCAAAACGATCTCCGCCATCTTCAAGTCGTTTTCTTTGTAGATAATCTCATCGACCGCTCTTGTAACGGCCGGTTTTGTCAAAATGTTCACAAAACGTCTTGCCGTCGCTTCGTAGAGGTCTATAACGCTGGAAGCTCCGGCGTATTTGAGTTTGCGGGCGTTTTCATAGGAGTTGGAAATAGCTATGATGTTGATCTCTTTGAAAAGCGTTTTGAGTGTTAGAACTAAAAACAAGTTATTGGCGGTTTTGTTCATCGCACAGTAAATGATATCCTCTTTGGGGTCGATTCCGAGTGAAAGCACGTCGTCGTTTTGTTTTATATTGATGCTTACAATATTCGCTTGGGAATCTTGCACATCTTGCGTTTGTGTGTTGTCTATAACCACGGTGATGTTTTTGTTATGTTTGTAAAGATGCTTATAAAGATGCTTTCCGAAACTCCCATAACCAAATATAAATATCCGCCCCGTTATCTGCTTCACTGCATACTCCTTTTGAAGTTGCTTATAGCGGTTAAATAGCCGATAAACACAAGATTGTCGCCACTATGAAGCTCGAAATCCTCTTTTGGATTGAAAACGAACTCTTTTTTCTCTCCACGCAATACCCCAAGAAGGATGATACGTAGCTCGTCGAAGTTGATGTGCGAAACGGTTTTACCCTCGGCGAAACTTCCCGGTAAAACCTCCATTTCGTCTATTTGGATTTTCTCTTTTTGCTCGATTATCGACAAAAGTACCTCAAACGCCACCGGCTCACCCACATACACCGATGCCATCATCCCCGCTATCTCTTCGGGCATTATCACCTGATTGACATCGGCAAAACGCATCTTCTGTGCTATCTCTTCATCGCTACACCTTGCCGTTACATACACGTTAGGATTGAGACTTTTGACGTTGACGGCTATGAAAGTGTTTTGAATATCATCGGAAGTCAGACAAAGTACATGGGAAACGTTCGTTTTTACTTTCAACTGCGAAAACACATTTTCACTCGTAGCGTCGGCACAAATCGATTTGTATCCCATCGAATAGGCAAGTTGTGCCATATGTTCCTCTTTTTCTATAACGACGAAATCGACCCCCTCTTTTGCCAACTCTTTAGCGACCAAACGCCCCAAAAGTCCAAAACCGCAAATAACCGTCACACTCTCTTTTTTCGCCAACGAGTTCACGATTCTGTCTTCACGCAAAATTCCAAGCCTCTCGCTAAACGAAGATACGATGATGGAAGTAACGAAAGATATGAGTCCTATCCCCGTCAAGATAATCATCATCGTAACGACTCTCCCTTCGGTCGTTACCGGAGAGATATCACCGTAACCTACAGTTGAAATGGTTATGAGCGCCCAGTAAAAAGCATCGAAAAGGTTGTGGATGTTTGGGTTGTCGTTATCGCCCTCGAAAACATACAACATAATACCGGCGATAAAAATGAAAAAAGCCGACAGGGTCAAAAGGGTGAGGAGTTCGAACTTCTTGTTTTTTAGAACTTCCAAAAAGCTGGTAAGACTTTTGGTGTAGCGAAGCATCTTAAATGCCCGAAACAACACCAAAACCCGAAGCACCCTAAGTCCCCTGTAACTTGGAAATATCGCCAGTAAATCGATAACCGCGGAGAGTGTCGTCATGTACTCCCACTTGTTTTTCAATATACGCCAAAAAAGTCTTGTAAAACTCAAATCTCTACTAAAAAACAAGGCTTCTTCGTATTCGTCGATGATGATTTTATGTATATCGCTATACACCCACATCCGAAGCAAATATTCGATAATGAAAACGGTTGTAACGAAGTAGAGGTCCAAATCATCAAGCCATTGCGGTACATGGTGTTTGACATCCATCACAAGCAGCGTAACACTACTTAAAATGACAAAAATCATGAAAAAATCGAAGTATTTTTTGTAAGGGTAATCGTCGTTTTCAAGAAGGTTGTAGAAAAAACGTTTGACGCTTTGGTACTTCTCGGACGACTCGAGAAAATAAGCGAATTTGACGAGAAAACTTTTGGTATCTTTGACTTTCATAAAATCCGTTTCTACTTTTTTATGAAAGTGTAACGAATTTTAGTGGAAAATTTGCTAAAAACTACTTGATTATAGGAAATGAGGGGGATGGGGCTGCGGCAAACGCCAAGCAGTTGGCGTCTTTTGTGGACTCCGTCGCTTCGTCCTTCGGACATGAAGCTTTGGTGCGGCTGCGGCAAACGCCAAGCAGTTGGCGTCTTTTGTGGACTCCGTCGCTTCGTCCTTCGGACATGAAGCTTTGGTGCGGCTGCGGCAAACGCCAAGCAGTTGGCGTTTGCTTATCGCAGCCTTACATCATGCCCA
>JALWGC010000019.1:88967-191537 GCA_027038835.1 Helicobacteraceae bacterium
CAAACGCCAAGCAGTTGGCGTCTTTTGTGGACTCCGTCGCTTCGTCCTTCGGACATGAAGCTTTGGTGCGGCTGCGGCAAACGCCAAGCAGTTGGCGTTTGCTTATCGCAGCCTTACATCATGCCCATTCCGCCCATGCCGCCCATATCAGGTGCTGCAGGGGCAGCCGGTTTATCTTCTGGGATCTCGAAGACTGCGGCTTCGGTAGTTAGAAGCAAGCTTGAAACCGATGTCGCATTTGTAAGAGCGACTCTCTCCACTTTAAGTGGGTCGATGATACCCGCTTCGAACATATCGACATACTCACCTTTTGCAGCATCGAAACCGGTTGTCTCATTGTCCGCATTTTCAACGGTATTGACAACAACTCCTGCATCGTATCCGGCATTTGTCGCTATTTGTTTCATCGGTGCTTTGACAGCTCTTAAGATGATATCCGCACCTATTTTTTGATCGCCTTCTAGCTCAAGGTTCACTTTTGCAGCTGCTCTTACAAGTGCCGCTCCACCACCAATGACGATTCCTTCTTCAACCGCCGCTTTGGTAGCTGAGAGTGCATCATCGACTCTATCTTTTTTCTCTTTCATCTCAGTCTCAGTTGCAGCACCTACTTTGATGACCGCTACACCACCGCTAAGTTTCGCAAGTCGCTCTTGAAGTTTTTCTTTATCGTACTCGCTTGTAGTTGTCTCGATTTGCGCTTTGATTTCGTTGATGCGTGCTTGAACCGCCTCTTTGTTACCTGCACCGTCAACGATTGTCGTATTGTCTTTATCCATAACGATACGACCTGCTTGTCCAAGGTGCTCAAGTGTCGTTCCTTCAAGTGTGTGTCCTGTTTCTTCGCTAATGACCGTACCACCTGTAAGAACCGCTATATCTTGAAGCATCGCTTTTCTTCTATCACCGAATCCCGGTGCTTTTACGGCTGAAACGTTAAGCACACCTCTTAGTTTGTTCACAACCAAAGTAGAAAGCGCTTCCCCTTCTATATCTTCGGCAATGATAACCATAGGTCTTCCGCTTTGTTGTATCTGCTCGAGTACTGGAAGAAGGTCTTTTAGGCTTGTAATCTTTTTATCAGTCAAAAGGATGAACGGATTTTCAACTTCCGCAATCATCTTTTCGGTATTTGTAATGAAATACGGGCTTAGGTATCCACGATCGAACTGCATACCCTCGACTACATCGAGCTCATCGCTAATCCCTTTTGCTTCTTCAACCGTGATAACACCGTCTTGTCCTACTTTTTCCATCGCTTCTGCGATCATATCACCGATAGCACTGTCGCTGTTAGCCGAGATGGTCGCAACCTGCGCGATTTCGTTTTTATCTTTGATAGCTTTCGCATTGGCTTTGAGGTTTTCCAAAATCGCTTCACACGCTTTGTCCATACCGCGTTTCACTTCGATAGGGTTCGCACCGGCTGTGATGTTTTTAAGCCCCTCGCTAAAAATTGCATTGGCAAGTACGGTTGCAGTTGTAGTTCCATCACCTGCTTCATCAGCCGTTTTGCTGGCAACTTCTTTGACAAGTTGTGCTCCCATATCTTCGAGTTTGTCGCTAAGCTCGATCTCTCTGGCAACCGATACACCGTCTTTTGTAATAACCGGAGAACCGTAACTTTTTTGAATAAGAACATTGCGTCCTCTTGGTCCCATAGTCACTTTTACCGCATTTGCGAGTTTTTCAACACCTTTTGCGAGTTTGTTTCTTGCTTCATCTGAAAAAATTATCTCTTTTCCTGCCATAATCACTCCTTTTTTTCTTTACTTTCTATATATAGCTAAAATTATCCCTTGATTCCAAGTATGTCGGAAACCTCTAAAACCAAATACTCTTTTCCGTCTAATACAAGCTCGGTTCCCGAATACTTACCAAAAACGACCACATCACCCTCTTTGACATCCTCAACATCACTTCCGATAGCGAGCACTTTCCCTTCAGAAGGTTTTTCTTTCGCATTGTCGGGGATGATAATCCCGCTTGCAGTCGTATTGGTTTCTTCTACTCTTTCTACTAAAACTCTATCACCTAGTGGTTTGAAGTTCATTTCAACCTCCTATTTAAGTTGATTCATTTTCTATCAATTTTTTCAGCAGGAATTGTACACAATTTTTTTAACAATGTCAAGAAGTTTAGTCATTCTCACTAAACTTTCTTAAAAAAATAAAAGAAACTTTATTTATTTTAAGAAAACAGATACTATAATTGCAAAAAAGAAAAAAGGAGAAAATTTATGGAAAAGAAAAAACAAAAAAAGATAGTCCTTTTTACATCTCCAAGCTGCCATTGGTGCAAAGTCGCCAAAGAGCACTTCAAAAAAAACGGTCTGAAATTTAAAGAAATAGACATCACCAAAGACGAAAAAGCGGCAAAGGACTGTGAGAGACACGGTTGTAGAGGTGTACCGGTAGTACTTGTCGGCAGCAGATGGATTTGCGGCTTCGATCAAAAAGCCATAGAAAAAGCTCTTGGTTAATAAACTTTTAAGCAAAACACCACTATAATTGCGACCTCCAAACATAAATGTCAAGGTAGCTCAGCTGGTTAGAGCGCTGGTCTCATAAGCCGGAGGTCGGGAGTTCAAGTCTCCCTCTTGACACCATCTAAAATCCCCTAAATAACGAACTTTCAAGCACTTTTATCAAAATCACAATCACTTAAGAAACTGTCGGTGTTCACCTTGGGGTTCACTCTTATTCCGCCCATTCTAATATCAAGTGCAATTTCACCTAAGTTTTGCCAGACAACAACCTGCTCATTTCACTACGCCCATTCTTAAAAATTGCACTTGTTTTTAGAATTGGCATTTTTAGAATTGGCGTTTCAGTCTAAATGTTCGAGTGCGTTTAAGATATCGTTGGGTATTTGGTATTTGTTTGCAGCAACTTCCGCTATATCGACAAATTCGAAACTGCCTTCTTTATAGCCGATCGCTTTACCTATACGCTCGTTTGACAAAAGTGCATCGACAGCTTTGGTTACGAACGATGCAGCCATCATTCTATCGTAAACCGTTGGGTTTCCTCCCCTTTGAATATGTCCTAAAACACTTATACGTGTTTCAAAACCAAAAGTCCGCTCTATCCACTCTTTGAGTTCTCTGGAAGCTTCACACCCCTCAGCTACGACTGCAAGCAGGTATTTTCTGCCGTTTGCTATCTCGTTTGTGAGTTTCTTTTTTGCCGACGACTTCTCAAACTTCTTTTCGGGAATCAAGCAAATTTCCGCTCCGCTTGTAAGTGCGGAAACGGCAGCGAGGTAGCCACATTCTCTCCCCATCGTCTCCACGACGAACGCTCTGTTGAACGCGCTTGCGGTATCTTTTATCTTGTCTATCGCATCGCGGATGACGTTCAGCGCGGTATCTACCCCCAAGCAATAGTTCGTTCCGTAGATATCGTTGTCGATAGTTGTCGGAATACCTACAAAATTGATACCGAACTCTCTGTAAAAAAGCTCCATAGCACGAAAGGAACCATCGCCCCCTAACACGACAAGCGAGTCTATCCTCTCTTTTTTTAGATTTTCATACGCCTGTTCTCTAAAGGAGCGTTGAAAGAACCGTTTGGAACGCGAAGTACGGATGATAGTACCCCCTAAATGGATAATACCCGCTACATCTTTGTAGCTCGCTTCTTTCAAACTACCATCGATAAGCCCCTCCAAACCGTCATATATGAAATACGGTTTTTCCCCTTTTTCATAAACATAATCGACGAACTTCTTTATAGCCGGATTCATCCCCGGAGCATCACCACCTGAACACATTATCGCTATCGCCATCATCGAATCCTGTAAACAACCGCATAAAGCAGTGGGATATAGAGCAAATTAAGCACCGTCGCCCAAGCGATACCGAACCCAAGTGAAATCGCCATAGGCTGGAGTATCATCGCCTGTCCCGAAGCGAAGAACATCAACGTAAAAAGCCCCAACACGGTGGTCAAGGAAGTAAGCAATATCGGTCGTAGTCGTGTTCGAGCACGCCGCATAAGCTCTTCGGAATCTTTCGCTCGTTTGATAAAATCGACCATGATAAGTCCATCGTTGACAACTACTCCTGCAAGCCCGACAATGCCTATAAGCCCCGGCATCGAAAGGTTGAGCCCCATGATAAAATGCCCGACAAAAACTCCAAGAAGCACAAGAGGAATGGTAGAGATGACGACAAGTGATTTGACGATCGAATCGAACAGCCACACAAGGGTGATAAATATCAAAAATATCGCTATGGTTCCCGCTTGCATCATTTCACGAATATTTTTTTCATTCTCCTTCTCTTCCCCTTTGACAACCACTTTGAACCCTTTGTTTTTGAGCTCGTTCAAAAGCGGTTTTAGTTTTTTCATCACCTCCATCGGAGTGATTTTTTTCTTATCGACCGTCGCGAATACGTTTCGAATCCGCTCACCGTCTTCTTTTTTGATGGTAACGAATCCTTGCTTATAGATAAAATCGGCAATATCTTGAAGTGCGACAAGCTGTTTTCTGCCCGGAACTTGTAATTCCACCTCTTTTATGGAGTTTATGTAGGTGTCCAAACCGCTTTCGATTCGAATTCTCAAAAGCCCTTCGTCATTGAAGAGTTTTCCATACTCCCCTTTGAGGTAGTACGCTTGAAGTTGTTGCTGTAAAATACGCTCATCAAAACCAAGACGTTCTGCGTATTCGTTGAGCTTCAACTTCAATTCCTTCTCCCCTATGTCGGCATCGTCGGAGATATTGAACACCCCGTTTATCTTCCCAAGTGCATGCTCTATCAAGTGCAGTCCACGCACTATCTCTTTGTCCTTTTTGCCGCTTAGTCCAACTTCAATATCATGTGCGACTATACCCGCACCCGGAACTTTGACGACGAACTCTTCAAAAACTTTTTTGCCGTTTTTATCTTTGAGCTCTTTGACGTTTGCAAGCTGTTTTTGCACCTCTTTTGCTATCTCTTTGGCACTTTTCGTTCGGGTAAGAACCTTTTTGTCGTATTCGAGCGAAAGGTAGGGACTTATGTATTTATCGAAAAAGTTCACCGGGGCTCTTTCATGTAAATCTATGAAAATATGAAACATATTTTCCCCTAAATCGACTCTGTTTTTGGCATCCATCTTGAATCCGACAACCGAAGTGATGGAGGAGATGTTTTGTTTGTCCATATACTTTAGCAACACATTTTCGACTTGTGTAACGTACTTTTCGGTATCTTGCAAATCGTTGTTGATATCGACTTTACCGTACACGTACACCTGTGTCGTGTCGAATTCGGGAAAAAGTTGAAATTTGGAATGTTTGAGCATCACCCACTCCGCTATCAAGATGCCCACTACCATAACGCCAAGCCAAATGTAACGATGGCGGAACAAAAAGTGCAACAAAGCGTCATAACGTGCATACATCCGTTCCCAAAACCGTTTGGTAAAACTCCCCTCTTTCGAAACACGCAAGAAATCTTTCGCATGAAGCGGGAGAAAATAAAACGCTTCGAAAAGGGAAGAAAGAAGTAAAACGGTTATCATAATAGGGATGATTCGAATGAACATCCCCATCTCTCCCGTCATCAAAAGCATAGGTAAAAACGCGAAAATCGTCGTTAGCGTCGCAGTCACGACTGCCGGAAACATCTCCAATGCACCCTGAATGACCGCTTCACGCCGCTGCATCCCCTCTTCGAGATGGCGATAGATGTTCTCCGCAACCACTATCGCTTCATCGACAAGCATCCCAAGTGCGATGAGCGCACCAAGGAGTGAAAGCATATTGAGGCTGTCTCCAAGCATCTCAGTCGCGACAAGTCCTATCATAAAACTCACCGGTATCCCCATCGCGACGACGATGGCTATACCGCGGTTGATGAAAATGAGCATCGCTATAAAAACGAGCATCAACCCAAACGCGATATTGGAAAAAACGACGTTAAGGCGGTTTTTGACCCATACGGAAGTATCGGTATAGATGCTGTATGTCACTTGAGGGTGCTTTTTGTGCAGTTGTTTGAGTAACTTTCGAATCTGCTTCACAAGTGCTATGGCGTTACCCTGCTTGCTTTTGGTTACGTTTACCGAGATGTTGCGTTTACCGTTGTAGTGGGAAAGTTCATTTTCGTCGCTGAGCTTGAAAGCGACATCGGCGATATCCCCTATGCGTACTTTTTTATCCCCTACCGAAATGATGGTATCGGCGACTTCTTTGTCGGTTTTAGGACCGTTGTAAGTGGAGATGTAGAGATGGGAAGCTTTTTGTTTGATAGTTCCTATAGGAAAAATGGAGCTAATGCCTGAAATCGACTGCACCACCAATGTCGGATCGAGCCCATAAGCTTGCATCTTGTGAAAATCGAGGTCGATATCGAGCTCCATATCGGCATCCCCTCGGATGGTGATATCGCTCAAATCTTTAAAAGCCGAGAGTTTTTCTTTGAGCTCGTCGGCATATTCCAAAAGCTCTTTTTTACTCAAATCTCCAGAAAGAGCGATAAGTACAAGAGGGAAAGAGTGCTGCTTTATCTGCGCAGTCGGTTCGTTCATATCGCTTGGAAGGTCGCGTTTGAGGTTGGAGATGACATCTTTGACATCTTGAAGCACCAAGATGTTGTCGCTTCCCTCTTTGATATCGGCGGTGATGTTGAAAAAACCGTTTTTTATAAACGTGGTGATGTCGCTTAACTCGCTGATATTGTTAAGATCGCTTTCTATCGAATCGACGATCATTTTATCGAGTGTATCGGCACTCGCTCCCGCATACGCCCCTTTGATGGTAATTTTGTCCATGTTCATCGGAGGGAAAATCTCTTTTGGGATATTCGTATAGGCGAAAATGGAAAGCAAAAGGATAAAAATCAAAAATATATGATTTAGTAGCGGCTTGTCTATGGCGAATTCTAAAAATTTTCTCAACACCTCGCTTACTCCTCGTCGTCAAACATCGTATCGGCTATTTGATTTTTAAACCGCATCGCTTCGACGGAAGATTCTATCACTTTATTTTCCTCTTTGAGTAAATCACGCTCCGCTCTTAGTTTGGCGATTTTTCTGCTTTCGTAGTAAATTTGCTGATGAATGTAGATTTTGAAAAACGCCAATGCGATAACGATGGCCATCACGAGGTAGGTCATAGCCAAGTAGTTCACATCGAGTTTTTTCTTCGGTGCTATCACCTCCTCGATCGAGTCTAAAAGTTCATCTTTATCTTTCAATTTGAAACACCCTCAACTTCGCGCTTCTGCTACGTGGGTTTTGCGCCATCTCTTCTTTTGTAGCGGTTATAGGTTTCTTGGTGAGAATTTTTCCAAGAGCATGATCGTTGCCGCAGGTACAACGCATCGCCTCGCTTGGACAGATGCAAGATTTCGCCCATTTGGCAAAACGCTGTTTGACGATGCGATCTTCAAGCGAATGAAACGAGATGATACCCACGGTGGAACTTTCAAGTTCGCTTCGCTCTATGGCATCCAAAAGGCGTGTCAATTCACCCAGTTCGTCGTTGACTTCGATCCGAATAGCTTGAAACACAAGGGTTGCAGGGTGGATTTTTTTCGTTTTTGGCAAGAACGACTCCAACATCTTGCTCAATTCGATCGCCGAAGAAAAAGGTCGTTTGGAGCAGATGAGAGAAGCGACCTTTTTGGCGTTTTTCAACTCGCCGTACTCTTTGAGTATTCGCTCGAGCTCACCTTGAGAATAGCCGTTTATCACATCTGCGGCACTTAAAGGGCGCGATGCGTCCATTCTCATATCAAGCGTCTGGCTAAGAAACGAAAAACCCCGCTCTTTTTCATCGAGCTGCAACGAAGAAACCCCAATATCGGCTAAAATCCCTCGAGGTTGCACCCCTTCATCGAGTATGTTTTTCAAAACCTCGCTAAAACGCCCTTTGCGGATTTCGACACGATTCCCGTATTTTGCGAGCCTTTTTGTGCTGAACTCGATGGCGGTTTTGTCTTGGTCTATCCCGATAAGTTCGATGTTTGGATTGTGTTCTAGAAGCAGTGAAGAGTGTCCACCGTACCCCATGGTACAATCAACGACCACCCCTTTGTCGATATGTGCGAAACTCTCCAGCACTTCATTGTACAAAACGGGGATATGGGGTATGTTCTCACTCAAATGCGCATCCTTGGAAAATATAGGTATATTATACTAAAGATATGTAAAGCTTTAAAATTATATAATCAAACTCTAATATTTTCAAGCAAAGGTTATCTCTATGCAGATTTTACAGAACAATCTCTCTATACTTATCGTCGTTCTATTAGGCGTTGGGATACTCTTTTTCCTCTACAGAATCTTTCGTACGAAAAAGACCGATATCATCCAACTCAACGAATACACGACAGACGTTGTCGATGATATCTACGCTCAAAACAAACCTTTGAAAAACGACGTTTTCAAGCAAAAGAGCATCAGCGACGACGCAGCGCCTCAAGAGAGTGCGCCCGAAGAAAAGTCGCTCAAACGACAAGACGAAGTTGGGCAGCCCACACCGCCTCAAACTCCCAAAAAGGAGCCAAAAGAACCTCTTGAAGAAACGCACGCGCAAGAGCTTGCGATGCAGGAACAACCACAAGAGGTTCCTCACAACCACAATCCACAAAGCCGAGCGAAAAAAGTATCGGTTCCTCCACATGGAAAAATATCCAAAGAGGATTTCAAACATTTCAGCGGTATCAAAGTCTTGGTAGCCGAAGACAACCTCATCAACCAAAAGGTCATAGCCGGTCTTTTGGACGGTTCGGGCATTGTCTTGGAATTCGCCAACGACGGTTTGGAGGCCATTAGCTACCTCAACAACCAAAAAGATTTCGATATCGTTTTGATGGATGCCCATATGCCCAATCTCGATGGGTTCGAAGCGACGAGAAAAATTCGAGAACATGAAGAGTTTTCGGACATTCCCGTAGTCGCTCTAAGCGGTGACGTCGCAAAAGACGACATCAAAAAAATGTACGAATCGGGGATGGATGCCCATTTGGAGAAACCGCTCAAAATGGATGCGTTGTATGACGTACTCTACGCTTTCACTACAAAAGAAGAAGAAAACAAAAAAGAAGCAAAAGAGCAAACGCAAGCTTTGAAATTCTCTCAACTCGACACCCAAAAAGGGATAGCTATTTCAGGTGGAGATGAAGGTTTTTACAAAGAGATTCTACAAGAGTTTCTTCAAGATTACGAAAATGCCCATGAAAACGTAAAAGAACTCCTTAGCAAAGGAAAGCTCAAAGACGCGGATGCTTTGTTACTCGATATCATGGGGATTACTGCAAATATCGGTGCAGAGACGCTCCATAGCGATTCTATGAGACTCAAACAATCGTTACAAAACGTCAAAACGGGGGAGTACAAGCCTGCGTTCAAAGCGTTTCACACCTCCTTCAAAGAGCTTGTGGAGCAGATAAAAAGCTACCTTTCATAGATGACGTAGCCCGCTCCGTAAACGTTTCTCAAAACTCCTTTTGGGAGTTTTGAGCGTAACCGTTTTATAAGCGATGTTACCGAATCGGAAGAAAACTTCATCTCCTGATTGTTTGGATGGATCGTATAAAAAATCGTCTGTGCCGAAACCGGTTTGGAGAGGTTCTCGCACAAAAGGCGCATACACAACCTTTCTTTCGTTTTTAGGGGAATCTCCTCTTTGTTTCTATAAAGCTTTTCCCCTATCTTGTCCCAGTAAACATCATCGTCTAGATATACCCTTTTTTGTGTTTTTCGAAGCTCGAACACGCTTTTAAAAAGGATATCTTTGAGTTTTTCGACATTGATCGGTTTGATAAGATAGGTCTCAAGATGCAGTTCCACCGCTTTTAGAAGTTTTTCTTCTTCCGAATGCGCACTCATAATCACTATGCGCGTTTCTTTATCCTCCTCTCGAATCTTCGAAATGAGTGAAAGCCCATCGAGTGATGGCATATTGATATCGGTTATGATGATATCAGGCTTTTTGTCTTTATATATCTTGTACGCTTCTTCCCCGTTTTGCGCGCTATATACCTTGACAAAAAAAAGGTGCAGATACTCGCTGATATACTCCAAAAGCTCTTTTTCATCCTCCGCGACAAGAAGCGATATGTCATTGATTCTACTTTCCATCACCCTCTCCTATTTCGATGGTAAACGCAGCGCCCTTACCGACGTTACGTGCCGTTAATCTTCCACCCATATTGTCTTCGATTATCATCTTGGCTATGTAGAGTCCAAGCCCCGTTCCCATAGACTGGTGCTTGGTGGTAAAATAGGGATCGAAAATCTTACCCAAATGCTCTTTGGCTATCCCCCCGCAATCATCCTCTATGACAAGGTAGATTCTTTTGTTTTTTGTATATAACCGTATCTTGACGTTGGCTTTTTTCATATGCTTCTCGACTACGATATCTCGAATGTTCGAAAGTATCGTAACGAGCACTTGAACGAATTCGTTGATAAGCCCGTACGCTTGCAAGGTTTGGTCTATCTCAAGGCTTACAGCTACTTTGAACTCCTTCGAGATCGAGAAGTTGACGATATCGAGTGCTTTGTAAATAGCTTCGGCGATGCTAAAAAACGATTTTTCCTTATCGGGTCGGTAGTAGTTCATAAAATCCTCTATCGTCTCCGACATATACTCTATGTGGTGCTGCATACTCTCGAGTTTTTCACCAAGCTCCTCCGGACGCAGCATTTCCATCTGATTTTTCTCTTTTATTATCGCGACAAGGGTACCGAGTATCGCCAAAGGTTGACGCCATTGATGTGCGATATTGCCAAGCATCTCTCCAATCTCGGCGCGCTTCGACTGTGCAAAAAGCGCTCTGTTGCGCTCTTCTATGGTTCGCTCCTGCTCTTTGAGACGCTCTATGGTGTCAAGCAACTCTTCGTTGTATTTTTTGTCTATGTACAAACCGCAATCGAGTTGTTTCATATCTTCTATCAGCGAAGCGATAAAAGGTTTTTTGATGATAGAACCGTGTTGGGGAGCTATGAGATCGATATCGAGCGATTCGATTTTTTTCAAAGCGTAATTGAAAATATCTTTGCTTGGCATATACTCTTGATGGAACTGTTTCGCTTTTAAAAAATAGTCCTCACGCGCATAAAATTCCCAGCTTTGCTCTATACCTCCGAAAATATCTCCCGAAAACAATGTTTTGCTTCTTGGCTCGTACGTTACAAAAGCACCCGGCGAATGGCAATACGGAGTGGTCAAAAACTCTAACTTCAAACCGTTTTGGGTAAGAAGTTCGTAGTTGTTCTTGTCTATTTCATAGTAACTCGAGCGCACAAGATAATGTTTTATCAATACCGTCATACGTGAATGGGTGATGATTTGCAAATCTTCTCTGTCTATGAGTTTTTCTATCTCCGGTACTGCGGCTACGAGGTCTGGGTCTTGATGATGCAAAACGATATATTTGATGTTTTTAAAGTCGGTAACGCTCGCGATTTTTCGAGTCGTTTCTTCAAACTCTATCATCGAGCCCGGGTCAATCAAAATCGACTCTTCACCGTTTTCTATCAGGTAAGGATGGCATTGAAACGCATCATCGGGTAAATACATCCCGACCCAATAGATATTATCGGCTATTTTTACAGCCTCCTCATACCGTTTCATCGCTCCCAAACCACGCCAATTGTTCTCGAAGCTCAACCACCTTGCCGACAACTATAAGTGCAGGGGTAGGCAGATTTTTCGCTTTTTCTTCTATGTCGTTCAACTTACCGACTACAACTCTTTGTTGCGGTGTCGTCCCTTTGGAAATAACTGCTACGGGGAAATCGGGCGATTTGCCAATCTCGATCAGTTTTTTTGCGATATTGCCAAGGTTGTGCAGCCCCATCAAAAAGATGATAGTATCGTCGGTTTTGAAGTTCTCCCATGGAATCTGCGAAGCACTTTTTTTGGCTTCATGCCCCGTTACGACCCGAAAACTCACCGCTACACCTCTATGTGTCACGGGAATACCGGCATAAGCAGGTACACTGATAGCCGAAGTGATTCCGGGGATAATCTCAAAAGCCACACCCCGCTCTTTCAGGTACGCCCCCTCTTCTCCGCCACGACCAAAAACAAACGGATCGCCCCCTTTAAGACGGCACACGATACCGCTTTTAAGCGCTTCTTGGTAGATCGTTTCGTTTATCTCCTCTTGAGGGAGCGTATGTCTGCCATCCTCTTTTCCGACATAGACAAAACGGCAACCGTCTTTCGCCATCTCCAAAATTTTCGGATTTGCAAGACGGTCGTAGATGATAACGTCCGCTTCTTCTATGACACGTGCAGCTTTAAGGGTCAGCAGCTCCACATCACCCGGACCCGCGCCCGTTAGGTAAACTTTGCCACTCATCGTTTCTTCTCCTCGTATTGGTAGATAAATATTCCCGAAGGTTTTTTTATAGTGAATATCTCACGATTGAGCCAAAAACCGTTGGTATTGAGTACGGCAACTTTGTTCGTGTCATTGACGGAGACGTAAAGTTTCGGTTTTTCTTTGGACCATCGCACATGAAGCACTTTACCGTCAAACGTGTGGGTTTTGATGATTTTGAACGTTTTGGTATCGATAATTTGAATAGTCGGGAAATCTTTTCCGCTAAAAGTGACTGCGAGATATTTGCCATCGGGACTAAGTGAAGTGAACACGGGAAGCCCTTTTGTTTGTATCGCTTTTACGAACTTGAAATCGGGCGTATAAACAAACACTTTGTTGTCTCCAACAGCAGGAATGAAAACGTTTTTATCGCTGATGGACCAAAAACCGAAATGGGGTACTTTAAGCACCGGTTTTCTATCTCCAAGTTTAAGCTGAATCTTCTCAAACTTCAAACTATCGAGATCGACCACGCCAAACCATGGACTCATAAAGTAACCGTTAATGTACTTGTCCCCTTTTATCATCGCATCAAACGGCATAGTACCGGTATGCTCGAACTCTTTGACCAATGCAAAGTGAGGTTTACCGTTTTTGTAGCTTTTTTTATAGACCGCTATCGCGTCTTTGTCCATTTCGGAAAAGACAAGATAATCTTTATATATTTTTATACCGACGTTTCGAGAACCGGTTTTGATTTTTTGGATCGGTTTTAGATCACGTGTTAAAATATCGACACTTTTGTCGTCGTAGTTCGCAACCGCGACAAAATCTTTGTCTATAACGAATCCTATGGCACTTTTACTCGTTTTATACTCGTTGAGTTTTTTTTCTTTTATCGGATCGAAACGTACGACATATCCGTCACGACTGATCAAATACCCGTCATGGTCGTAGAACTTGATAATGCCATGATTGAGATTGTGCATATGCTCCATTCTGCCTCTTGGCAATCCATCTTCGATAATTGCCACACTGCTACTTTCACGCTCGACGACGAAAATTTTCTCTTTCGCACTGAGATTCGTCATTCCAATCCCAATTACCAATGCACCTAAAAGTAGTTTTTTTATTTTCATATTTCCCTCTCTCTTTCTTCTTTAGTTAAATAACACGACGGGTCTTCCGCCCATAAATCGCCGCTGATGGCGTACGCTCTGGCTCTTGAACCTCCGTTACAGATGGCTATGTGTTTGCAAGTGCTACATATGCCGCTAATATCACGCGGATGCTTTCGAAGCTTGTCTAAAAGCTCTCCGCCCTTCCAGATTTCTCTAAAATCCTGCTTTAAAATGTTCCCTACCGTAAAAGGGAAAAACGGGTCGGGTCTGACATCCCCTTCGGAATTGATATTAAGCAGTTTTCTCCCTGCCGAATTTCCGCCCCATTTTAGAAGTCGGTCTTTTAGTTTCTCTTTTTTATCGGGGTATTTCTTTGCAAAACGCTCAAGAAGCATTATCGCATCCATCTCCATATTGCCCGTCACTATCTCGATATCTCTGCCGTTTTCATAGTACTCAAATGCCTTATCGAGGATGAACTCCACCGCTTCTCTGCGCTGCTCTTTACTCAAATCCATCTTGAGGTTGTCCAACCCTCTCCCGCTGTAAACAAGGTGGGAAATGTAGATTTTTGGGATATTCTCTTTTTCGGCAAGTTCGAAAATGAAGCGCAAAGAACCTATGGTGTCTTTTGTCATTGTAAAACGGATACCGACTTTGGAGTTACCCACTGCATTAGCGAGTTTGACCGCTTTTAGCGTTTCTTTGAACGCGCCGGGAAGCCCTCGAAAATAATCATGCGTTTTTTCATCGCCGTCGATGCTCACGCCGACATAGTTGAACGTCTTGGTGATTTTTTCGACATTCCCTTTGGTAAAGTAAAGACCGTTACTTGAAAGGTAGGTAATGATGCCGTTTTGTTTGCAAAACTCGGCGATTTCGAAGATATCTTTTCTCGTTAGCGGCTCACCGCCGGAAAATATGATAAACTTCACCCCCGCTTCTTTCATCTGCAGAATCGTCTTTTTTATATCTTCCGTCGTCAAGGTATCGACCGCATCGAGCCCCGACTTGGAATAACAGTGCAAACAGTTGAGGTTACATCGGTTGGTGAAGTTCCAAATGGCGATGCTGCCATCGAGTGAGCGTTCGAGTTTTTCCTCCACTACCGAAGCTATGAGGTTAGATAGTCGAAACATCACTTCGCTCCCTTGTACGAAAGTACATAATCGCTTATAGCGTCCAGCTCTTCGGGTGAGAGGTGCAACTGTGTCATAACGCTACGTTTGTAACCGAACTTCTTGTACATCGTCCTCGGTGAAGAGATATACGCCATGATTTCCGCTTTGGAGCGTTTTTTGGCTATCTCGCTAAAAGGGGGTCCAAACGCCATTGCACTCTGATGATGGCACCCCCAACAGTAGGTTTTGAAAACTTTCTCACCGCTTACGTCGCTTGCAAACAACGAAAGGGAAACGAACAAACTAACAAACACCATTCTTTTCATTTTCATTCCTCTTAGATAACTATTTATTCTACCCTATTAAAACCATCAAAAGAACAATACCCCACATATCTATCGCACTTTGTAACTATAGTGTTTCATTAACGTCGGTTTGGTAAGCGTTTCATCTTCCAAATCCAACACTTTCGTACAGTTAGGTTTGGCCAAGAGAAGATACATCTTCACCTCCACGACATCCCCTTTTTGGATATTTGGTATTTCGTATGTCAATATTTTGGTCCGCTTCGCTCCAAGGTTGTTGACAAATCCTCTTTTTGTAGCGCTTGAAGGGATGATGACACTTTCGTTCTTATCGTTTAAAAACTCTATATGAAACGCTCCTTGTTTGTCCTCTGTCGGGTCTTTGGTAAAGTTACGCCATACAACTTCGCCATCTCTCACCACTTCGATATCGAGATACTTCATTCGTGCGGCTTGAATGATAAGCGGATGGGGCATCTTGTTCGTTACGATGACTTCTATGCCGTTTGGAATCTTCTTTACCGCCAAATCGACACTCTCTTTTCGCATCTCTTCATTATGGATACCGACAAATTCATGGGAATGATGCTGCATCCTCCCTTTTTTATTCGTTTTTTCCGCGCCTCCGTTTACCATAGGCATATGGCACTTGATACACTCTTTAGCGTCTTGATTCTCTTGTATAGCTTGAAAAATCAAAACATCTTGGTCGTTTCGTTTGTGGGAATGGCATCCCAAGCAAACGTTTTTATCGTAAATAGGGTTGTTGAGCATCGCATGTTTATCGCTGTCGTCCGGGTCTTGAAGCGAGCCGTACATATTTGGTTTGTACCCTTCTACCTGTTTGGCAACGACGTTGATATTGTGCTTATGCGCTTTTTTCACATAAGCGATTTGGTGACAAAACATGCACCCTATAGCGTCTGTTTGATCCTCGTACAATTTACTTGGATGCTCGCTCCCTTCAACCAAAGCTTGCAGGTTTCGTGCTGCCGGCATATGGCAAGGAGCGCAGTCGTATTTTTTTTTGCTGACTTTATCTGCCACTTTTCTATGCAATTCATCGTTGAAATAGGTCTTGGAGTGGTAAGAGTTCTGATACTCGTAATAAATCTCTTCGTGACACTCTTTACAAGACTCGTTCGTTAGATATTTTGCATATAAAAATGAAGATAAAAGAGCGATTATGTAGAAAGTTCTCATAGTTTCCCTCTTTTATTGTGTACACAGATTCACACCCCAAAAAGGAGTGTGAAACAAGGCTTACGCACCCGGAATAGATTGTCTATGCTCGATGGAGTAAGTAAATGTAGGAGTAGTCAAACCTTTGATATATTTGACGAATTTTCCTGTTTTAGCTTCGTAAATACCGATACGTCCGGTATTCCACTCACTAATCATAGTCCATTTACCATGATTTGCCGGCTCAGCGTGGAGGATTCTAGGTATTACCGCTTTGCCGTTTTTATCTTTTACAGTAGGTACGCTCCATTTGTAAAGTGTTTTATGAGTTACAGGGTCATACACTCTACCTGTTTTCGTACCGACTTCGATGATTCTATCGACTACGAGCTCTTGTTTGTTGATAAGATGCACTTTGTTCCATGCAGTAGGACCACCTAGAACGTTGTCAGACCAGATAAACGGCGTATGCTCACTTGTACCCACAAACAAACCACCGCCTGCAGTTCTCACATGCGCTACAACATCCCAGTTACTGTCCCAGATAACGACATCACCCACGTTCATACTGTTTGTAGCGTAAAGCTGACCGTATCTTTCGTTGTACCAAGAAGAACCTTGACCCGGGTGTGGTTTCGAACCGGGACCGGTATAAACTTTTGTAACGAGTTTTTTGGTCTTGAAGTCAACGACACCCATGACGTCACTTCCTTGTGAAGCGATAAAGAGGTAACGACCGATCTCTTTCCCTTCGTTTTCGAAACCGTCATGGAGGATTTTACCGATATTTGGAATATCCCCTACGATTGGATAATCAGGTTTTGAGTAGTCTATAATATACACATGACCACCATCTTTGAGTGCAAATGCGATATACGGCCCGTATGGAGTATCGAAAATCCCCGCTACACGAGAAGAATTGATATTTCCATCCGGATCGATCACGCTTGAAGTCGGATACACTTTAAGCGGCTCGAGCGTCATAGCATCCATCAAAATAGCACCACCCGGTACATAGTTACCTGCTACAAGGTATTTACCATCAGGTGAAACCGCAAGACCGCGAGATTCGCTACCGACTCTTACTTCAGCGATTTTTTGTTGACCTTTAGAAGCGAGGTCGAACATCGTGACCAAACCGTCTCTTGAAATAGAGTAAGCATAACGTGGCATACGCTTGTTGGTTACCGTTACGTGAACCGCGAAACCTGCATTGTGTTTTGAAAGAATTTTACCCGTAGTTCCGTCGATGAAAGCGACACGAGAAGCGTCACGCTCGGTTACGAAACAGATATCGGTAACTTTTTTCACATCTGCTGGATGAGGGTATTTTTTGTAGAGCTTCATTCTATCGTTGATTTTTACCCATTTTTTCTTCACGTTTTCAAGGCTAAGAACTTCGATCTTTTTCCCTTTGAAATGTTGAAGATAATCGACCATTTTCTGTGCATCGGCTTTTGAGAAGCTGTTTTTAAACGGAGGCATCGCAGTACCCGGGCGACCGTTCAAAATAGTCTCAGCTAGCATATAAGCGTTTTTCCCTTTTAGCTTGGCAGGTCTAAGGTCTGCTCCGACACCACCTTCATGGTTAGGACCGTGACACCCTTGACACTCTTTTTCGAACACTTTTTCTACATCCATGTTGGACGTACCCGCAAAAACTCCTGTTGAAACCAACGCAATAGCAGCTGCCGACATAACAAGTTTATTCAATCCCATTTTTTTCTCCTTTGTTTGGATTGTGCCTCACAAGAGAGGCACAAGGTTTATTTTTCGTTTTCCAATCTCTTTTTCTCTTGATAGTAGATAAAGATCATTGGCAATACAACTAAAGTATGCAAAAAGATCGTCAAGGTCAAAGGACCTTGATTGAGCCATCCAAAAAAGCTTGGATTCACATCTACAAACGGTTCGAACATTTTCTCTCCTTATCTTTCATGTACCGGACTTTTACCGGAAGTGAGCAAGTCTTTAGCGAGGAAAACGAAACCAAGAAGGGTAACGACACCCATCACAAGTCTCCAATCCATCGCTTGTTGAAACCACATACCGGCTTGACCGTCGAAATATGCCTGCCAAGTACCACCCATTTGAGCACGAGCTACAAGCACTTGAGAGTAACCGGCGATCGTAAGCGCTACCGTCATACCCACGACACCGGAAGTGATCAAACTAACACCCCAGATAGAAGCTTTGGTGTGATTCATCACTTTAATGCCGTTGGTACCTTGAATAGCAAGATACATCATACCGATAAGTATCGTCGCATACGCTCCAAAGAACGCCAAGTGACCGTGTGCCGCGGTAAACTGCGTACCGTGCGTATAGAGGTTGACTTGAGGCAACGTATGGAAGAATCCCCAAATACCTGCACCCAAGAAGTTACCAAACGCATTGAGCGTGATCCACGTAAATGCCGGTTTGTTTGTAATAACCGATTTTACATGATCTTCATCGGTATGCTCTGCACCCATCTGCTCACCTTGCGTTTTACCCCAGTCGTAAAGAACGTGGATGAACATCGCAACAAGCGGTAACGGTTCAAGTGCAGAGAAAAGTGCTCCGATTTCCCACCAGTATTCAGGTGTACCGATCCAGAAATAGTGGTGACCAAGACCCAAGATACCAGAACCAAAGAGCATCGCAACTTCGATCCACAGCCACATCTCGACAACTTTTCTGTGTGCACCGATGATAGTGATGAGTGCGTACGCTGCGAGTGAACCGACAAACACTTCCCAAGTCGCTTCAACCCAAAGGTGGATAACCCACCACCACCAGTACTGATCCATAGAGATGTTGTCAGTAAAGAACATACCACAAAGGTACAAACCTGAAAACGCGATCATATCTGCCATAAGCACCGTTACGATACCGCTTCTGTTACCTTTCATTCCGGTAAAGAACAAGTTGGCGACAAACCCGAGTGCCACAACGACGATCCCAAGGTCAGCCCATCTTGGCGCTTCGATATACTCACGCCCTTCGGTGATGAACCAGATGGTCGTATCGTCCGCCGGTCCAACTTGAATGAAAAGGTACACCAAAACGACTACGACGATAGCCGCTGCAAAGATCCAAAATAAAAGCTTCCCTATTTTGATACCTACCGTTTCGATACCGGTTTCATCAGGTAGCAACCAATAAACGGAACCAAACATCGCAAAAACCATCCATACGACAAGCGCATTGATATGCAAGATTCTTGCAATGGAAAAGTCAAGCACACCGTAAAGGAAACTAGGCTCGACGAACTGAATAGCGGCTACCACACCAAAAACCAACTGCGCGCCGAAAATGATCGCCGCAAACGTAAAATACCATGTAGCAAGCTGTTTCGATTCGCTTCCTACTCCTGTTAATGCATTATTTGCCATGAACCGCTCCTTGCATACGACCGAAGTTTCTTGGGAATCCATTCGTGTCGATACTAGCCATATGTTTCAAAAACGCGACAAGCGCTACCGCTTCGTCATGTGTTATTCCAAGATTTGGCATCATTCTTTCATGTGTCGGATATTGATCCGGATTCATCAAAAATGCCACCATAGCCTCTTCTTTAGAGTTTTTGCCGGTCATCGCTTGCATAGTGCCGCCGTCTTGCCAAGCCGGATCGAGCCAAGCTTTTGTAAGATCCGGAGCAAAATAAGCACCGTTACCAAGCAATGTATGGCAATCCATACAGTTTTTCGCTTGAGAAGCGAGTTTCCCCTTGTGTAAAAGCGCTGCAGCTTCTTCTTCGCTCCAGAACTTACCGAAAAACTTCTCTTTTTCAGGACCGATTTTTGGAACTTCATGCCCTCTTCTGCTATCGAATACATAATCAACTTTATAGTTGATAACAGTTGGAGCAGGGACTCTTTTAGTCACTCCGTTTTTCAAATCTGCATCGGTTCCCATCGAGATTTGACCCATCGTATCGAACGTCAACCAAATCAACAATACCGACGCGACTCCTGTTACCCATGTTGCCGACCTTCGCCAAAAGCGATTGTCACTCCATACGGATTTTTGTGCCACATTACCCTCCTGTCAATGTTCATTTTCACGATGAACATGATCTTGCATATAATAAACCGCATGCGGAACCAAAAGCAGTCCCACCGCGGCAACAACCAGAGCTTTAGCCGTGAAATGATCCACATGCATCAGGCTCCCCATCAAATACAAACAGTACACGGTAAGAAGCCAAAAGCCATAGCCTATTATCATAAACCATGGTTTTAGCAGTCTTACTTTCACTGCCGTAAAAAGCCCTACGTACAATCCTCCAAATACCAAAACAAGAGCAGAGGCGACGAAAATGGTTAGAAAATCTCCCGATGCTATCTCCGGCGTCAATATAAGATTTTGCTCCATTTTCTACCCCTTTTCTTATTTTTTCTTTAGAATCAAATGTAGTTTATCATTCTTTAGGTTTAAAATTAATTGACCTGTATCAATTTTCCATACTAAAATAGAAATTATAAAAAAATACGCTTTTTTTGTTTCATTTTGTAACATTTCTCGATTTTTTTTCGAAAAATTGACAATATTGTCATAATATTGTCAAAAAATAGAAAAATTTCTTCGTTTAAGGTTAAAAGGAAGATTTTAGCAACAAAAAATACAATCTATACGATTTCTGTTGCTTACATATAATAAAAGAGGGAAGATAAAGAGAGTGTTACCACTATAGTGGTTACGACGACTACCGTTCTTTTTTTCGTTTCATCGAGCCCTAAGCGCTCTTCAAGATAATCACCGAGTTTCAAAGCCGGAAAAACGGTAAAAATAAGCATAGGAAAACCCATCACCATTATCAAAACAAAATCATGCATAACGCTCCTTTGCTTGACTTTCGTCAATAGAATTAATCATATATTTATATAGTATTATACCAAGATTACAAAAAAAAGGATATACCATGCAAAAGAAGTTGATCGCAGGTGTCACTTTTTCGTTGGTTTTACTATTTGGTGGATGTTCGCATACTTCCCCTTCAGCCTCACAAGAAAGTGCGAGTCACTCCGAAAATGCCGTTTATAGCTCTGTAAAAAACGACAAGCAGTTGAAGAAACTGGTACTCAAAGCCGCTAAAGAACAAGGATGGCGCACGACAGCGTTGGGTGAGAATGCGATAATCGCAGAAAAGTTCGATTCAGACAACCCAAAGGCGACAACTATCAAAATCGGTAACGGCGTTGTGGATTTTAACAATATGGAAGGAACCGACTCGGGTGATATAGTCGATCTCAAAGAGTATATCGAAGACCTTCTAGAAGCACAACAAGAGGAGCATTAATCTCCTCTTCTCTTCTGCTCTTGCTTTTTTTGTTTTAAATAGCTCGATTTTATCTGCATCAGTTCATAAAACGACACTTTCTCTCCGGCTTGTTCGATAAGCTTGTCGGTTTGTGGGTATTTTCCTTTCATCTTCGCTATCTCATTGTAACCTTGCGGTTTTATCTCGTTTGTAAAAGTCCCGATAGCCACCGCCCAAAGAAAAACGATAGCTATCCATACAATTTTGAGCGATTTGACATAAATGCCCACCAAATGCAAAAGAAAAGTTACGACAATACCAATCCCTATCAGTAGATAAACACTCAATTCAATCTCTCCCCCACCGGTTTAATAGATACGTTTACGTCTTGAAACATCTTTTTCTCGAACATAGTCACTCCCATCGTTCCAAGTAGCATCAAAAACACCACAAACGCCAAAATGACAAACGCCACGCCGTATCTTTTCAATATCTCTTTCACCTTAGAGTTCCTTATGCAAAGTTTTGAGCACTTTAAAGCGTAACAACTCTTTGTCGGTTATATGAAACTTTTTAGCAATTTTAGGACTTACTTTGTAAAAACCGAGTACAACTTCGACCTGCGCGCCTTTTTTAACGGACTCTCCCAATGAAAACGCTTTGGTTCGCTCAGGTCTAAGCTGAGTGTTTTTAAGCATCTGAGTCGCTTCCCAAGGGGCTGAGGGTTTCCCCTCTTTTCCCAAAACTTTGAAAAAAGCGTACTTTTTCACAAGTGTTCTTTCTCCGTTTGTATAAACGTAAATCCTCAACTCCCCAAGCCGCATAGGATGCAAGAGCAATTCATGCGGTGCAAGGTTCGTTACAACCACATCGTAACCGTTTTGCCCTTGTTTCAACTCCATTTTTACATATTCGCTCAAAAGCTCTTCTGCAACGGACACCCCGGCAAAACCGTGGAATCTATGCGTTTTCGTATGCTTGATAGTGGAAAAACTTCCTTGTACTTTTGGCATATGGCAAGTAATGCAATTACGTTTTTCACTCATGTGTTCATCTGTTTTACAAACACTAAAGCCATGCCCGTTTTGTTTATGTGAATGGCACCCCATACAAACTTTTCCGTTATAGAAGTTTTCGTTGGAAAAGTCTATTTTATGAAACGGCGAACCATGTTCTTTTTTTACAAGTCCGAAAAAAGAACTTTTAAGCCCATACTCGACATCTTTTCGATTTTTCTGCGCCGCTCTGGCTCCAAATAGGGTATCGCCTCTTTTATCCAAAACATTCACGTTACTTTTGGTATGTTCTTCGATACTTTCGATACGGTGACAATACACACATGATATAGGCTCGTGCAGCTGTACTTCGTTTTTTTGCGGTAACCCTTTTAGTGCCGTATCTGCGGGTGTATGGCACTTCTTGCACTTGTAGTTTCCTTTTTTTCTATCGGGGTGCTTTTGCCATACTGCATTGTGCAACGGGTCTTTGAAAATCGAAGCTTTGGCATGCATCGAGTTTTTGTATTCTTTATATATTAAAGGGTGGCACTTCTGACACACTTTCGAAGAGCTAAGCGGTATCTCTTTGGCCTGCAAAGCAAACACAAAAAGCGAGACGATAAAAACAACTCTTTTCATTTTTTAGGCTCTTCGTAAATGTATTCGACACATCTGGCGGTGTGAAAATCTCTTATATATTCCGGATTGGTAAACACATCCCCTTTGAGACTCCAACCGTACTTTTTACTCACAAGCACCGAAGGCATGACTTCTCTTCTCATTTTATTCTCACATATCACCGTTTTACCCTGTGCGAAGAGTTGTTTTACCTCAGCCATTCTGTCGGTAGTGATTTTATAATGCCACCCTATGAAGATGGCAAAGATGCTCGCCACCCCTATCATCCCCCGTTTGAAAGCGACACGAGGCATAAAATCTCTCGTCGTTACAAACGCCGTTACAGCGAGAAAGAACAACCCTATGACGATATAAGGAATTTCGAGTTCGAAAAAGGTATTCATGCGCTTTTCTCCATATATTTTTCTTCCCACTCTCTAAAAGCGGGGGTAAAATACTCTATGCGCACTTTTTTGAACTCCCTCGAGCTATAAAGCGGCATATAGTTGTTTGTCGGTATCTCACGCGCCATCTCTTCGATGATGGAGTTGGTCTCATCATGTGTTTTTCCATGCACCATCGTAAAAAGGTTATAAGGCCAGTTTGGATATTTTGGGCGCAAGTAACAGTGGCTCACTGCACTAAAAGCTGCCGCTTTGGCACCTATCTCTTCCCCTTTTTGCCCCTCTTCAACATCCCAAACCACCATGGCGTTGGCGTTAAATCCCGCCTTTCTATGGTTGAGTATCGAAGCGAATCGCCGCATGACACCGGCATCTTGCAGTTTGGAAAGTATGTCGAAATACTCTTCGTAGCTTATCCCAAGGGTATCGACTACCTTTTTAAACGGTTCTTTGACAAAATCGATGTCGTATTGCGTCAAGCGGATAACCTCTTTATATAACGGCGTTATTTCTATCTCTTTATGTTTGACCTTTTTGACTTTCTCTTTTTTCGCATCTTTTCCGGTCGTATCGAGCTTGACGTTGATTTTGAAAAGCTTGAGTGTCGGCAAGATGATAAAATCTTTCGCACCGCTGAGTTCAGCCAAACGTGCGACGGTCTCTTCCAACGTATAATCGCTTTGGGGCTCTATGGCGATAGTGAACCAAATGTTGAAATCGTGATTGCGTTCGTAATTGTGCGATATACCCGGATGGGCGTTTAGTATCGCCACCGCTTTGTCTATATCGTTTTCATCCACTTCAAACGCCACGAGCGAAGATTTATAACCAAGCCTTTTTGTGTCGAATATTGCCGAAGTTTGGCGAATGATACCCGCCTCTTTTTGCTCATTTAGAACCGATAGAACTTCATCTTCTGCTATACCCAGCTCGTTAGCTATCGCCTCGAAAGGTCTTGGTGTGAGAGGAAACGCCTTTTGTACTCTTGATAATATCTCGTCTTTCATGCTAAAAACCATCCAATAAATTAATTTCTTTATTTTAGTAGAAAAAAGTTACTCTTTTTTTGACCTTTATCAACTAAGTGCAAACTTTTTTAAGATATCATCATACTTAAAAAAAGGTAGAAATTGGCTTATTTTCCGGCATTTATTCAACTTAAGAACAGAAAAGTCCTTATCGTCGGCGGTGGCAAAATAGCCAAAGAGAAACTCGAAAAACTGCTCGAGTTCACCACCGACATTCGATTCATAGCTAAAGAGTTCGAGCCTACGCTGTTGGAGATGATCCAAAAACACTCTCTTGACTACACCCGAAAAAATTATGAAGAAGGGGATGCAAAAGAGTTCGGTATCGTCATAGCGGCTGTAGATGACATACAACTGCAAAAAAGGATTCACAAAGAAACAAGAAAGTATAATTGCCTCTACAATGCGGTCGATGTTCCCGAACTTTGCGATTTTATCTTCCCTTCGTTCATCAAACAAGGGGAGTTGACCATCGCCGTATCGACTTCGGGGGCGTCTCCTGCTTTTGCGAAGCAGTTGCGTATCTATTTGCAAAATCTATTGCCAAAGAATATCGACGATTTTTTGCAAGAGATGCGAGCATACAGAAAAACACTCCCAAAAGGGAAAGAACGGATGAAACTGCTTGAAGAAAAAGCGAAACAATATATAAAAGGATGGAATGGATGAATTTCAAAAAATTGGTTTTTATAGGGATGGCGTTGGCGTTTTTCACACTTGGATTCATCTCCTTGCAACGTGCCCTTCCAGAACACAAAGAAGAACGCATCTACAAAGAGATAACCATCTTCAGCCCCTATAAATTCGAAAAAGCGGTAGGTGGACTTAGCATCGTAAACACCCAGACCGGAAAAAAAGAAAAACCCGACGCCGCAAGTGTCATGCACAGAATGGACGAACTGCAAAAAGAGTGGGGAAAAAGCCATTTACTACTAACAGACAAAGCGGTTATCGTTCTTAACGACCAAGGTGTAGAAATAAAAACCATTGCTTTCAAGACCCCCTTAGAGCGTAAGTGGGTGAAACAATTCTACGGACTCACAACGAAAAAATCGACACAAACAGCTAGCCGCTAAATTGCCGGCTACTTCGCTATTTTTTTCGAACCTCCGCTACCTCGTACCCTGCATTTGCCAAGTAGTTCGGGATGTAGAGTATGGCGTACATATCGTAGATGACGCTTAGTTGCAGCTCAGGTTTTTTGAACTTTTCAAGAGGCAAAAGGCAATCATGTGCTTTCTTGGCTTTGTTTTTTGTTTTGCCATGCTTCCAACCGTTTAGGTAATGAAACGCGTTCCACCGGTTGTGTTCGGTACGGATAAGTTTTTCAAACATCGTTTTATACTCTTTTGGGAAGTACTTCACCTCAAACGGTTTGCCGCTATAGAACTTCTCAAGCTCTTTGGAATACTCTTGTAAGAACGTATCACTAAGCCCCAAAGCATCTCGATTGGCAGCCAATTTCGCATCGAGAATCTCTCTATTTTTTTTCAAAAGCTCACTACTGTTTTTGGAAGAAACGATTTTTTTCAACCCCAAAGCTTTTAGCTTCATATCTATATGTTTGCTTTGGGCTTTGCTAGAAAGCCTGTCGCTAAGGCGTGAAGCATCGAACCATTTTCTGATTATTTTTTGCATCATCTCTTCATCTCTCAAATCATAAAGCATCCAAGGGTCGTACTCCTGCGCATATCCAAAATGCACCAACTTCGCGATAAGATCGTTCTTTTCATCGAGTAGATGTTCTCGTGTGCATATGTTTTTGACGTTACCGAAGCTGTAAAACTGCTTGAAACTCTCTTTGTCCGCATCGACTTTGCCACTCATATGATACGCGTTGAAGATGGCGAAACTCACCCGTGTTTTGAGAGTGCCATCAACCGCATCGGATAGATAAGTCTTGTTAAAGAGGTCTATCGCTATGTTGATATTTTTCTCTTCATCGTCATAACAAACGATCACATGAGTAAGATTTTTACCACTCCATAATGTTTCGTTTTCGAAGTATGCAGGTGTTTCGTTGTCGAGATTGTGCGCATATAAATCTACCACTTCGGTAATCCCCGTAAATCTTTTAAGCAGTTTTTCTTTGAAAGCTTCGGCATTTTTATCGACCAAGTCGATAACCAGACGATTCTCGTTTGGCAAATGCGCTATCTTTGCGGCTTGATAGACGATGTTGGATGCAAGCTCCCCATCGCCCGCGACAACGATGCGAAAGCTCTCATCGCTTCGCATAATGGCATCATCCTCTCCATCGATGAAGTTCTCTTCAAAGAAGCTCTCCGCCGCCTCTTCGTAAAAAGAGAAGGTTTGGATGTCGATCTGCGCTTTTTTCTCCTTTTGCTGTGTTATAAATTTTTGGTGAAAAAGTGCATTCAAGTCCGGATTGATGATATGCACGACCAGTTTGATGGGTGTTTTGACATCTTTGTCGATGTAGTAGTCGATGATGTTGGTGGCAAGCTCGATGTTGAGCCTGTCATTTCCAAGTGCGATGATGGCGAACTCCATCGTCTCGAAGTTGAGCTTGTCAAGATGCTCTTTTAAGAGCGCATCACCCGTCACTACTCCAAATCCGTATTTTCTGAAATATTCTATTTTGTCGTTTTGGGTGTTTTTCTCAAAGATTATGTAGCTTTTCCCTCTGTCTATCTCGTTCTCAAGCAACGCCGTGCTGAACTCCCCAAGTCCAAATACCACCGTATGGGGACGGCGTGAAATCTTTTTGACTATCTGAAAATTCACCGCATCTTTGAAGTAGATAAGCACCGCTATAACCGAAGCGGAGATGATGGAGGAAAACTCCAAAGATGTCGATAGCGCATCGCTGAAGTTTTGTGACTGCACAGCAAGCACAAAACGAACCACAAAAGCCAAAGTAGCGACAAACCCTATTGTCAAAGCTTTGTTCTCGAGTAAAAAGTAAATGATACTTGGGGAGTTTTTGAACTCCTCGAAAAGCTTTTTTATTGCATACACTTTTTCCCTTTCGTTATCGTTACATACATAGCCGCTTCATTACGAACAATTCAACTTATACAGTTTTTTCCGTTCGCTCGAGCCGGCGATATTGAGCTGTTTACGGTACTTGGCTATGGTTCTGCGCACCATTTTCACTTTGAATTTTTCTTGAACGAGCTGGAGTATTTTCATATCGCTTAGCGGTTTTTCTCTTGGCTCGTTTTTAACAAGCTCGGCGACATACTCCTTGATGGCAGCGTTGGATATATCTTCGTCTATGGCGGTGGTGAAGAAATCTTTCATCGGTATCACCCCTCTATCACACGCTATGAACTTGTTGGCGATCGCTCTTGAGATAGTCGAGGGGTTGTGTCCGAATTCATCGGCAAGTGTTTTGAGTGTAAGTGGCTTTATGTCCCCTCCGAGGAAAAAATCGTACTGATACTCCACTATCATCAGTCCCACTTTATACAAAGTCGCACGCCGCATCTCAAGCGCATCGACAAGGCTTTTTGCTTCTTTTAGCTTTTTGGTCACGAACTCATGCGCTACACCGTAGTCGTTGTCTATTTTGATAACGGGGTAGTAATCGTCGTTGAGTTTGACCTCTATATTTCCATCATCGTCGAAAAAAATCATAATATCGGGGATAACCTCCGGCGACTTTTCGACAAAATCGATATTTGGCGGATTTCTAAAGCGCGAAATCACATGCATCGCTTCACCAAAACGCTCCTCTTTTGCGTATGTATGGATGTTTTCCAAATCTTCTATCATCTTCTTCGCCAGAGCATACACCTCATCGCCAAGTTCGACGTTTTCAAGCTGAAACAAAAAACACTCTTTGACATCTTTTGCTCCTATCCCGACCGGTTCGACATACGCAAAGCGCTTTCGCACACGCTCGAAACTCTCCATCTCCATACCGTTTTGCGCACAAAACGCCTCGCTGTCCCCTTCGTAGTAACCGTTTTCATCGAGATTTTCCACTATAAAACGCGCTATACTGCGAGATGACGGTGTTGGAAAAAGACGGGAGTCTATCTGCTCCTCGAGAACCTCGTAAAGGCTCTTCTGCCCGATGGTCAGCGCTTCTATCTTTTCACTCGAAGCGTTGGAGACGGAGCCGTAAAGTATCCGTTTTGGGATCGATTTGGAGAGGTTCTCCTCAAACGGGTTTTTCACCTCAACGACCGGATTGGATTCGACAAAAGGTTCTATGGCTTCTTGAAGTTCGCTCAAACTGCTATGGAGTATAGGGAGCCAGTTTCTAAGCGTTGTGGAGAGTTTGTGTTTCGCGGCAACGTTTTGGGTTTGTCTCAAAGCTGCCACGACACACTACCTTTAAAACTTGAATTCTTCGCCGAGATAATGGGTACGTACATCGGCGTTTTGGGCTATCTCTTGGCTTGTACCGCTTGCAAGAAGCGCGCCCGATTTGATGACGTACGCCCTGTCGCACACCGCCAGCGTTTCTCTGACGTTATGGTCGGTTATAAGTACGCCGATATCGTGCTCTACAAGCTGATGGATAACTTTTTGAATATCCAAAACCGCTATGGGATCGACCCCGGCAAAAGGCTCGTCAAGCAACAAGAACTTCGGTCGATTCACAAGCGCTCTGGCTATCTCCACACGCCGCCGCTCACCCCCTGAGAGGCTTATCCCTTTTCGGTTACGAATAGGTTCGATGTTGAACATATCCAAAAGCTCTTCTATGCGTTCTTGCTGTTTGTGTTTTTCTTTTATGGCGACTTGCGCGGCGACAAGCAGGTTTTCTTCCACACTCAAATCTTTGAAAACCGACGCTTCTTGAGGCAAATAGCCTATCCCCTTGATGGCGCGTTTGTGTAGCGGCAAAGAGGATATCTCTTCATCATCGAAAAACACTTCACCGCTTGTCGCTTCGATAAGACCGCAAATCATGTAAAACGTCGTCGTCTTGCCGGCACCGTTTGGTCCTAAAAGCCCCACAACTTCACCGCTTTTGACCTCCAAGCTCATACCGCGAACTATCTCGAGCGTTTTTATCTGCTTTTTTAGCTCTACCGCTTTTAGTGTATGCATACGATATACTCTCTTTTGTCAAAAGCGATTTTGTTTATGTCGATGGTAGCGACATCCAAACCGGCATCCAGAAGAAGGTTTTCCAAATATCTATCGCCCCATTCTACAAAATGCAGCCCCTCTTTTTCAAGCTCTTCGAGCATCCCAAGAGAGATGAAATGCTCCACCCCTTTGTTGTACAAGTCGTAATGGTACACCCCGTCGGAGTAGATATGTTGCAAAGAAAACGTCGGTGAAGTAACATCTTTGGTAATCCCAAGCTTCTTCGCGAACGCCTTGACAAGCGTCGTCTTTCCGGCAGCCAAATCCCCTTTTAGAAGAACCACGCCGGATCGAAAATCGGCTAAAAATTCATCGACGAAACTCTCTATCTCATCGACTCCAAGCTCATACCGTTTTTTCATAGTTTACTCGAAACCTCCACAATATCATGCAGCTTTTCAAACGCTATGCCAAACTCCAAAACATCGCGCGCCATATCGATACCCTCTTTCATATCTCGCGCCATACCGTCAACATAGAGCGAAGCCGCCGCGTTGAGCACGACGACATCTCGTTGCGCGTCACTGGCTTGGTTTTGCAAAATATCCATGATGATAGCACCGTTTTTCTCCGCATCGCCCCCTTTTATGCTTGCAAGCAAGTTTTTACGTATGCCATACTCCGCAGGGTCGATGACAAACTCTTTCGTTTCTTCACCTTCTATCATCGTTGCATAGGTCACACCGCTAATGCTTATCTCGTCCATCCCCTCTTCACTACTGACCACCATCACGCGTTTCGCGCCGTTTAGCTTCATCGCTTCGGCCATTTTCGGCACGAAGCTCTTATCGAACACCCCAAGAAGCGACTTTTTCACTCCGGCGGGATTGGTAAGCGGTCCAAGGATATTGAAAACCGTTTTATCGGGAATCGACTTACGCACAGGCATGATGAACTTCATAGCCGGATGATGGTTTTGCGCGAACATAAAACACCACCCCGTCTCTTCGAGCAGCTTGGCGTTTTGCTCGGGAGTGAGTTTTAAGCGCACTCCAAGTACTTCCAAAACATCCGCACTACCGCTTTTGGAAGTGATGGAGCGGTTACCATGTTTGGCGACATAACTACCTGCCGCCGCACACACTATGGAAGTCGCGGTCGAGATGTTGAAGCTTCCTATCTTGTCTCCGCCGGTTCCTACGATATCGATAGCTTTTTCACGCAGCTCATCGGAAATCGGCAGAGGAATCGAAAACTCCCTCATCACTTCCGCCGCCGCGGCTATCGTCTCTACCGGTGTGGTTGCATCGAGTTTCAAACCAAGGAGAAATTCCCGCATCTCCTCATCGTTCATTTCATGTTCGAAAAGTCTCAAAAACGCTTTTTTTGCTTCGTCGTACGTCATCAAAGTTCCTTTATATATTTGTCTTGTTCCGATTTCGGAGTCGATTTAGTCAGCGGTAGCGCCAACACCTCGTAACTTTTAGAACCGTTAAGGTAATTGAGCGTTATGCGATCCCCGACGTTTACGTCCTTACTCGCCTTGGCAACTTTGCCGTTTAATTCCACGACACCGTTTTTTATCATATCCTGCGCGACACTGCGCCTTTTAGTCAGATTTACACTGTTTAAAAATTTATCTATTCGCATAGGGGTATTGTAGGGAAAAAAAACTAAAAGTTTTGTAAGAGTGGAACAATTATTGCTAATTCTTGCCGCTTTGACGAAAATCGCTACAAACGTAGCTATTACGACCGCAACGAAGAGATATTCTTGATTTATTCTTAACTATTTGGACTAAACAAAACATTCAATATAAATTCAACATAGACTTAATAAAATAACAATAGAAATCAATGTTTTATTATATTTATGTTATTTTTTAGTAAAAATGATTTTGAACTCAACAAAATTTTCTAAACATTATAAAGGATAAAGGATAGATTTTGAAAAAAATACTCACTTTCACAACCATGACTGTGACATTGTCGCTGCTGGCTTTTTATGGCTGCGGTGGCGGAGGCGGTGAAACTTCATCCACCCCGCAGACAAGCACGCCAAAACCTACACGCAACACCCCACCCCAAGGTACGGCGCAACTTGGAAACCTCGCTAATGCACATGTAAAAATCTTCGAAATCACTGACGATGGGAAAAGGATTCTCAAATGGAAAGAAAAAACTTCCAATGGTGACACTCTTGAGAAAATCGGTAAGTTCAATCTCCACGCCGATGAGCTAAAACCAAACACGTTCTACCTCTACGCAGTCAAAGGCGGAGAGGACTGGGATGCCGACGACAACGGCATCAAAGACAAACAACCGACCAAAAACAAAGGCGTCGTAAGAGCCATAGCCAAAGGAAGCGAAATCAAAGAGGTCGCCGACGAATTCAAAGTGACCATCGTCAGCGAAATCGTTTTTGAAAAAGTAGCCAAAACCCTCAAATACGACTTCGACCCAAAAACATTCGAAAAAATTCTACAAAAAGAAGCCGCAAGTGTCATACTAGACATAGACAACAACGGAGAAATAAACAACAAAGATATCATCAAATTCCACCCTCACAAAAAACGGCATAGATTGAAAAAACATTACAGAAAAAAGCTTAGACACATCCTCTTTGCCATCCACGACGGCAAGCCTGCACTGGATAGAAAGTATCATATCGTAGCGAGATTGGGCAAAGTCGGCTTCGCTCACAAACTCGCTCTCTCAAAAGATGAAAACAAGCTGTTCGTAGCGGGTGGGCAAAAAGGGATATTCATCGTCGATATCACAAAAAAAACAAAGCCGAAAACCATTGAAAATTTCGCTACACCCGGCATAATCGCTTTGGATGTCGCACTTAGCGCAGATATCTCCAAAGCCTACATCGTAGATAAAACGAAAGGGTTGCTCATTGTCGATATCAACGCTTCACAAACGACACCGCTTGGAAGTTTCGAAACAGGCAACAACACCTACGCACTCGCTCTCTCCAAAGATGGTAAAAAAGCCTACATAACTGCGGGGAAAAAGGGAGTCTTCATCGTCGATATCACCGACGCACACAATCCGCTACTTCTTGGCAACTACGACACCAACGGCGCTTGTTTCGCTATTGCCATTTCGAATGACGAGAAAAAAGCCTACATAGCCGATGGAAGAAAAGGGTTGAAAATCATCGACGTATCCGACCCGGCGAACCCCTATTTGGCAGGTTCGTACAAAACAAGAAGCAACACCCAAAGCGTCGTCATCTCCAAAGATGCGACCAAAGCGTATGTATCGACGGGAAAGAAAGGGATAGCGATCATCGACGTCGAAGATGTTTCCCATCCGACGCTTCTTGGCAGATGCGACACCAACAGTACCATAACGAGCGTCACGCTCTCAAAAGACGAGAAGAAAATCTATGCAACCGATAACAAAAAAGGGATGGTCGTCATCGATGTAAGCGATGCCAAAAATCCAACCGTTATCGATTCTTACTTTGGTAAGAGGTTCTCCCCTCATCAAATTGTCATCTCCCATGATGGAACGAAAGCGTATGTCGCAAACGGGAAAAAAGGGATAACGATTGTAGATTTGGATGTTTTCTAAACACCCAAATCGACCTTTTTCTTTATATACTCTTTATAATAGCCGTATCCGCCGACGATGTTGCTTAGAAGCATAGAGGAGGAGAGGAAAAACAAAATCGACGCCACGACAACGAAAAAGCTTCCAAAAGGTGTCAGCAAAAACGTCGCATACGAAGCGAAATAGAACCAAACCTGCCATTGCATCCGTTTGCGTTGTATCACTTCACTCATCTCCGCTTCGAAAACCATCGAAGAGCTTAGATGAAACCAAGTCAAAAACGGCACTATCTTGTACAACATCGCATTTATAAGCGCGTAGATACCGCCAAAAAAAGCGAAAAACCCTACCGCTAACGCGACATCGGTTTTGAAAAAATCGTCAACACCAAAGAGCGATGCCGCCACACTTAGGTTGAGCATGGAAAAGTACCACAATGTAACGCTGATATCGCTTCGTGCCCGTTTTCTGTTTTTCAAGATTTTGATGCTGAAAAACGCAAATACCATTACACATAAAGCGAGCAAAATCTTCAAAACGCTCACCAAATGTAAATTTTCATCAAGACGAAAAAATACGAACCCAAGAAGCAAAAGCAGTATAAGTTTATACAGATGCTCTTTTAGGAGTTTTGGAAATTCGTTCGCGACGAAAAACATAGGGATAATTCGGTACGAAACCGCATCGATCAGTAAAAAGACCCACCCAAACAACATAAGCGCTATATGGATTTCTCCAAATCTTACCGTATCGACAAACCCGCTATGCCCTATCAAAGCGATAAAACCAAACACCGTTGCAACGAACAAAAGGGCGAAACTCGCTGCGAAGTTTTGCACCAAGAAGTCCTTCTCCTGACTTTGAAAAACGGTGTTGAACGAGAGGTAGGCAAAGTACAAAAAAGCTCCAAGTAACATCGACCCGCCCAGATGCATCGACAAAGTTGTCTCGGACAAAAAACCGCCGACAAACAAAACCGCCCCAAGATTAAGCAAGCCGTAGATGAGATTTGCATTAGTAACGACGTTTTTATAAGGGATACCAAGCATCACGGGTAGCATTTGAAACATCGAGCCTATCATAATATGTGAAAAAAATCCGATGGTAAGTACATGAGTGAGCGCAATAGCTTCATACTCGTAGCGTGTTTGTATTTGGGTGCCAAAAAGTGCCGTTAGCACGCTCAAAACGACAAGATACACTCCACCCGTTATATAGAACCGAAGCGGTATCGCATATGGCGGTGCTTGCTCTAGACTAAGACCTTGAAACATTTTTTCTCCATATTTTCATCAAAAAATCTCCCGGCTCGTCTTTGAGCACCTCGTACTCCATATGACGCGCGGCAATCTCGCCAAAAAGGTGGCGAGGATTCATGCGGTGCTTAAAAAAAAGCACCTCGTTCTCTTGCAGCTGCTCCAACGCCAAAACAGCTTCTATAAGCGGCTTTGGCGCTTCAAGCTCACTTACATCGAGGAAAATCTCTTTCATCACCAGTTTTGCAGTTTTTCCACCATTTCGTCGTTTTTGTCGCTTAGGTGCTGTTGCATCATCGTATAAAGCATCTGTTCCTCTTTCGCGTTGTGTTGTTGCAGTAAAATGTTCATCGACTCCCCAAGCCCGTAAATGCGCTCTTTGTCTTTGGCGTTGTATGCTTCGTCCATCTTTTCAAAAAGCGATTTGGCTTGAGAATGTTCCATCCTCATCACTTGTGTCGGACCTTGTGTCATACCTGTTCTTGCCTCGAATTCCGCAAAGAGATACTCCTCTTCCATATCGAAATGTTTGAGCGTTTCATCCTTAAAAGCGATATAGCGCTCCAAAGCGGTATCGAAATCTCCGTTTTCAACCGCTTCTTCCGCATTGGCGAGCAGATGGTCACACTCTCTGTGTTTGTGGGTCATAAAATCTTTTATCGTCATACTTTTCTCCTGCTTTTTTCGAAATTATACCAAAATCGGATAATTTTACTCTTATTTGTAGTTTATCATTTTTGCATATAATACTAAAAAAGCAAAAAGAGGTTTTTATGGATTATCCTTACAAAGGGCTAGAACCCTACACCTTGGCGAACCTTCTTGATAGAAGCGTCGAGCTTTACAGCGGCAACGAAGCGTTTGGAAGCGTCGAGGGGTTGGCGATGAGCTACAAAGAGATGAAGAAAAAAGTCGATGCCATGGTCGAAATACTTCGTCAAAACGGCATCAAAAAAGGGGACAAAGTCGCTCTTTTGAGTGAAAATATGCCAAACTGGCCTATTGCCTACTTCAGCATAACCTACATCGGAGCGGTAGTCGTGCCGATACTGCCCGATTTCAATCCCGCCGACGTACACCATATACTTCGCCACTCCGAAGCGAAGGGGGTTTTCGTTTCTTCCAGACACCAACACACCATCGAAGACCTTGATGAAGCGAACGTCATGTTCGTAGTCAATCTCGATACCCTCACACTCATAGAAGACCTCAGCCGCTTTGGCTACATCGCACAATTTCGCCAAAAAATCGCGGGGAAAATCAAAAAGAACGAAGAGCATTACAAACCTCAAGAAGAGGACCTTGCTGCGCTACTTTACACCTCCGGTACGACGGGGCACTCAAAAGGGGTGATGCTCACTCACAAAAACCTCACCACAAACGCCATGAGCTCTTTTAGCGTGGTGGCTATCAAACCCGATGACGTTTTCCTCTCCATGCTTCCTTTGGCGCACACGTTCGAATGTACCGTAGGGATGCTCGTTCCGGTTCTCCACGGTGCTTCGGTTCGCTACCTCGACAAGCCACCTACCCCTTCTATCTTACTCAAAGCGTTCGCGAAGGTGCGCCCGACGATGATGCTGAGCGTCCCGCTGGTTATAGAAAAAATATTCAAAAACAAAATCCTCTCGCGCATCAACGCTTCGTTCATCACTCGTACACTCTACAAAACGGAGTTTTTCAAACGACTTATCCATAAAAAAGCGGGTAAAACACTTATGGAAACGTTCGGCGGCAGGCTACGCTTTTACGGTATCGGAGGTGCACCCCTGCCACGATACGTCGAAGAGTTCCTCTATGACGGCGGCATCCCCTACGTCGTTGGGTACGGTCTGACAGAAACCGCACCTTTGCTTTGTGGCACACCGCTTGGTACAACCAAAAAAATAGGCTCGACCGGACCTGCACTTTATGGCGTGAAACTCAAGATCAAAGACCCAAACGAACATGGCGAGGGGGAGATTTGCGCCAAAAGCCCAAGCGTGATGCTCGGCTACTACAAAGACGAAGAAAAAACCAAAGAGGTTTTCGATGAGGATGGGTGGTTTTTAACGGGTGATCTTGGCTACATAGACGATGACGGATATCTTTTCATCAGCGGACGCAGCAAGAACATGATTCTTGGGCCAAGCGGTGAAAACATCTACCCCGAACAGATAGAATCGATTCTCAATCAACATCCACTCGTTCTCGATTCGCTCGTTCTCGATAAAGATGGCAAACTCGTCGCACGCATCCATCTGGATTATGAACAAGTCGATAAACTCTTCAATGCCCAAAAACGCCCCGAAAGCGAGGTGAAAAAAGATATAGAAAACCTTTTGGAAGAGATACGCATCGAAAGTAACAAACGCTTAGCGAGCTTTTCGAAAATCACGAAATTCATAGAACAGCAAGAGGAGTTCATCAAAACACCGACGAAAAAGATAAAAAGGTATCTGTATACGTAGAACTGCCATTACTAATGACTTATTACATGCTATAATTCCAAAAAATTTTACTATCAAGGCAATATATGGGACTCGCAATAGGACTCGTAGGACTTCCAAACGTCGGAAAATCGACCACTTTCAACGCACTTACAAAAGCACAAAACGCCGAAGCGGCGAACTATCCGTTTTGTACGATAGAACCGAACAAAGCGGTCGTTCCCGTACCCGATGAGAGACTTGGCGAACTAGCTAAAATCGTCAATCCAGAACGCATACAATACTCCACTATCGACTTCGTCGATATCGCAGGTCTAGTCAAGGGTGCCTCTCAAGGAGAGGGGCTTGGAAACAAGTTTCTTTCCAACATTCGTGAAACCGAGGTCATCTTGCAGGTGGTTCGTTGTTTCGAAGATGAAAACATCGTTCACAACGAAGGAAGTATCGACCCTATCCGCGATGTGGAGATTATCGAAGGAGAGTTAATTCTCGCCGATATCGAAGTGGTGCAAAACAGAATGGAGCGGCTGAAAAAACAGCTCAAAGCGGACAAAAAAGCTCAACCGAAATACGACATCGCCGAAGAACTCAGTGAGTGGCTGGCTGAGGGCAACTTGGCTCGAAACTTTCCAAAAGCCGACACCGACGAGTACAAAGAACTCGCAAAAGAGGTGCGACTCCTCACCGACAAAGAGATCATGTACGCAGCCAACGTCGATGAAGATGGACTGCTTGAAGACAACGAGTATGTCCAAGCACTCAGAGAACATGCGAACAAGAACAACAGCGAACTTATAAAACTGTGTGCAAAAATCGAAGAGGAGCTCGTAGGTCTTGAAGAGGATGAAGCAAAAGAGTTTTTGGAATCACTCGGTGTCGAGGAGTCAGGTCTTGAGCAAATCATCCGCAAGGGGTTTGATAAACTCGGACTTATGAGCTACTTCACAGCCGGTGTCAAAGAGGTTCGAAGCTGGACTATCAAGAAAAACACCACCGCTCCAAAAGCGGCAGCCGTCATCCACAACGACTTTGAAAAAGGGTTTATCCGCGCTGAAGTGATAAGCTATGAAGATTTCGTCAAATACGGCGGTGAAGCGGGTGCTAAAGAAGCGGGTAAAATGCGACTCGAAGGAAAAGACTACATCGTCCAAGACGGCGATATCATGCACTTTCGATTCAACGTCTAATTAAAGTTTTATATAAGTGCGTTTTTACACACTTGAAAAAATATGCTATACTAAACCAAAGCAACTCTAAAAAAGGATGTTAAGATGTCATATCAGCTCAGTAGAACAGATATACTAAACTTTTTAACATCCCATAAAGAAAAATTACAAAAAGAGTTTTACATCACCAAAATAGGCTTATTTGGCAGCTATGCAAAAGATTGTGCAAATGAAAATAGTGATATAGACATAGTTATAGAATCTACAAAAAAAGATTTCTTTCTGCGAGAAGAGCTAAGGGAGTATCTTGAGTCAAACCTGAAAAAAAATGTTGATATTGGGTACTTAGATACTATTCGCACTTTTTATAAAAACAAGATACTAAAAGATATCATCTATGTCTAAGAAGAGGAGAAATATCGAACTTTTTATAGTTGATATCTTCATTGCAATTGAAAAAATAAGAAATTATACAAGTTCGTTTCGTAGTGCAAATGATTTATTACATAGTAGCTTACATTGGGATGCAACTATCAGGCAATTAGAGATTATTGGTGAAGCATTGAACAAACTGTTAGTCGATGAAAAGTTTGCAAAACACTCTCCTAAATATTTTAGAAGAGTGGTAAACTTTAGAAACAATATTGTTCATGGATATTTTGGTATAGATGCCGAAGAGGTATGGAATGTGATAACTCTGCATTTAAACTCACTTCAAGATGATATTCAAAATATTGTTGAAAACAACGTCGATATTTCTGAAGCAATTGAATCGGAAATTGAAGAATATAAGAAACTTAACGATGTAACAATCGTCAAATTTCTCATGAGTTTACAATAGATTTCTATAGCATTTTCGCTATAGTCTCTGCGAACTTCACTTTTTGTCCAACTTTTACAAGCGGCTTTATCATCCCTTCTTCACTCACAATCACGATAGTCGAGCCCATCTCGAAACATCCAAAATCATCCCCTTTGTTCAAGTACAGTTCTTCAAATTCGTACAAAGTCGGTTTTTCTACATCGGCGTTGGTTTGAAGTTCGGGAATGAAGTTCACTTTCATCACGCCGACGTTGAGTGCCGAGACAAGGACTATGAAAAAGCGCTTTTTGTTTTTTACCGCTTCACACTCTATGACGACCCGTTCGTTTTCCACAAAAAGGTTGAGCCGTTTTTTGAGTGAAGGGAAATTGACCGGATAGAACTTTCCGGGTATGTGCACCGCTCGAAGCACTTTCAGATTTGTCGGGATATGGTAGCGGTGGTAGTCCTTTGGCGAAAGGTAGAAGTTGATAAAATCTCCCCCCTCCATTTTCTCTTTCGATTCTTTTGGAACAAAATCGCCCAAAAGCTCATTAACACGGTAGCGCATCCCTTTTATCTGCAAAGCGTAGTCGTTTTTCACTTTTCCCACTTCGGTTATAAGCGAATCGCACGGGCTTATGAAATCGTCCGCATCCAAACTGAAACTGCGCATCTCTCTTAGGTTTCTCGTAAAAAGTGCATTGAGAGTTTTGTAATGATGCGGTGGATAGAACTCGCTCATATCCAGCCCCATCAGTTTGACATAACTTGCATTGATAATATTTTGAAACCAACTTGGAAACGCTTTTGAAGCGAACTTTCCGAAATTTTGTGATATAAGTGAAGTTATATGTTTTTTATTCATCTAATCGTATCTCCTTTTTTGCTATCTCTTCTAAAAATACTGTGGCATAGCTCCCTTTTGGCAACGAAAATTTAAACTCGAACCACGCGTCTTCCTCTTTGTATCTGCCCTCTATCTCTTCTGGGAACACCCACGCATAACGTCTCGTTCCATCAGCTAAAATCTTCTCATCGAAACTTTTCTCTATCTCTCGTGCGTACTCGACAGCCACTTTTGCACGTTTACCGCACAAAAGCCCGGTAACGGCGACATCTTTTTGCATAAAACGCGACGCTTCACTCTCCTCGCCGTCATACTCGAACAACCTGCCATAAGGGTAATGCTGCATGATATCACCACTTAAAAGCTTGAAAATATGCTCTTGCGCTTTCATCTTTTTTATCTCGTTTGCAGGAAGATTGAGTAACGATTCGAGTTCGTTTACGCTAAATTCACTAACGAGCTTGCTTATTTCGACCCTTTTGGATAGCCAAAGATTGAAGAGATGGCTCTGATACGCGTTTACTAGCAATCGTCTCACTTTTGGATTGCGCTCTTTTTTCTCCCCTTTGGCGATTTTCTCACCCAATACATGATTATCGCCGCTATTGCCAAAACGCTGATAGCCAAAAAAGTTGGGCATCCCGTAACGCTCTATCATCTTCAAAACTTCGAAAATCTTCACAGCATCGCTTGGCATGACCTTTTTGACACGGATGAAAAACCGGTTGCCCTTGAGATGCCCCATGCGGATTTTGTTGTTGTGGTACGTTGCAGAAAGGATCTTCACGTTTGGATGGGAAAACCGCTTCATCTGCTCCTCGTACTTTCTATGAAGCGAAATATACTGATAGGTAAGCGCGTGTTTGTCTTTGAGCCCCGCATAGCCTATCTCTTTGTTTTTTATCCCAAGATGGCGGGTTATGGCGTCTATAAGCTCGAACGTAGAGAGGTTTTTCTTGCGGATATGCAACACAAGGTGCTCCCCCTCACCGCTAAACTCATATAGCGGTATCTCCTCGACGACGAAATCGGCGGCGTTTTGACGAAAATGAAAACTTATTGGAGCATGGGAAAAAGCGTAAAGTCTATCCAAAATGATGCCTTTTGCAAATGTTTTTGTATTTTTTGTTCGTCGCTTTTGCGAATATCGTCAAAGGCGTTCTTGTTTGTTTGGCGCGGCGTAAAAGCGCTTGTTTGTAACGCGGATCGAATGCTACGAGCATCTCGTACTCCTCGCCGCTGCATCCTACCTCTTTGGAGATTTTTCGCATAAAATCAAACCCTTTTTCGTTTATTGTAGCAAGTTTTTCCAAATCGCTAAAAAGCCCATCGCTTATATCCATCCCCACACGCAAATAACGCCTTGCTTTGGCAACGAACGCATTTCGCAATTCAATGGAGACAAATTTCGATTTTTTATGGATTCTACCGCCTCGCATCAGTTTTGTCAACTCTTTTTTACTTTTGCCGAGCTCGCCGGTATATGCAAGCAAATCCCCCTTTTTCAACCCTTTTCGAAAAAGCGGTTTTTTCGCTTTGGAAACGATGGTAACGCTGATGTCGAGTTTCTCTCCAGCAATCGTATCGCCCCCTATTATTTCGAGTGCGTACTTTTTCGCTGCCTCGTCAAACCCCTGCGCGATTTGTTTCATGTGATGCGCTGTTATCCCTTTTGGCATCGAAACCGCCAAAAGAGCGTACATCGGAGTCGCATTCATAGCCACCGCATCGGAGATGTTCACAACCATCGATTTGTAAGCGGCTTGTTTGTAGGTTATCCACTCTTTTTTGAAGTGCACATCCTCGAAAAAAGCGTCTTTTGAGTACACTATTCCATCGATAAAAGCACCGTCATCCCCCGTATTTTCCGATGCTAACAATGAAATAAAATATTTTTCCATATCCACGCACTACCCTTTAAGAATAAATTAATACAATACTATATAAAATGCACCGCGATTATAACATAAGGGGCTTTCAATGAAGAAACCAACCAAGCTATCCATAGCAAAAATTCTCAGTAATTTATCAGGTATGTTGCTATTGAACACGTTTTTTGTAGTGATTGTCGCTGCTTTTATTTTGGAGCAGAACTATTCATACAAAAAAATAGAAAATCTGGATGAACAAAAACGGATAATCCAATCACTTATGAACATCCCGCGCGAAGATATAGAACTAGCGAAAATCCAGTTCAACGGCAAAAGCGACATGTTGCTAGTGAAGATAAACCAACTCAAGCAACTCTATACATACGATTTTGTAGGAAACTACATCATCTTCTCCAAAAAAGAATACTTGACAGATCTCGATGAACTTGTACGTCTGACAAAAGCGTTCAACAAAGCTGCGGAACAATACTACACCACCGACCACAGCTACGACGAAGAGAACAGAGAAAGACTCATGCAGGCTTTTGCCAAACTCAACGGCAAAATAGATGAACTCTACATCAAAAACGTCCGCTACAACAAACAAAAAAGTTTCATCATCGCGCAGTTCGCGACGATTATGCTCGTTCTTTCCATCATCACGACACTTTGGTACAGAAGAAGAATCAAAACGATTCTCGACGATATCTTGTTCCTCTCGGCCATCCATGCGAACAAACCTGACCATGAGATCAAAACTATCGAAATGGACGCTATTAGAATGCGTATGAGAAGAAAAACGGGTGAAACGGGAGACAAAAGCCTTATCGACCCGGTAACGGAAATCCTCAACCACAAAGGTTTACGTGCCATTTACGGACAGAAGAAAAACCTAAAAGGGTCGTATTTCACCTCCGTTACCGTCATAGAGATAGACAATTTCTCCAAATCCAACCGCGGTATTCCGCAAGAATTGGTACAATCGGTCTTGAAAAAAGTCGCCTTCACACTTTCTCTTTTCGAACAAGCCGCGGACGTGATTGCAAGAACCGACTACAACCAGTTCACGATCATACTCGTTCGTGAATCGAAAGAGCAATGTCTCAAAGATATCGAAACGATTCAACAAAACATCTCCGAAATCAAGTTCAAACTCCCTAACGGCAAAACTTCCGAAGTGAGTATAAGCGGCGGTTTCGTACTCAAACCGAACAACAAAACTCTTGAAGAAACCATCAAACAAGCACTCCAAGCGCTCCATACCGCGAAACAAAAAGGGGGCGGTACCATAGCACAATCTTCCACATAGGAAAACTCGACTAAACCATCGGACTCACTTGGTCCGATGTATAAAAACGTAACAAACCCCCACTTCCTCCAAATTATAAGCTTGTTTAACCTTTTTACAATAATTTCTTGATATAATTGGGCAATATTTTTACTCGAAGGAAAGCGAATGAGTATTCCCGTTTATACTTACGATGCGGTAGTTGTCGGAGCCGGTCTTGCCGGCTGTGCAGCCGCGAGAGAACTACAAAAAGCAGGCAAGAACGTAGCCGTGCTAACGAAACTCCATCCACTTAGAAGCCACTCAGGTGCTGCACAAGGCGGTATCAACGCCGCTTTGAGCGACGAAGACAGCGTAGAGCTGCATGAGTTCGACACCGTCAAAGGTTCGGACTATTTGGCCGACCAAGATGCAGTCGAGTTCATGTGTAAAAACGCTCCTGAAACTATCCGTTGGGCTGAGAGAATGGGAGCGGCTTTTAGCCGTACACCCGAAGGTAAAATCGCCCAGCGCCCTTTTGGTGGACAAAGTAGCCCAAGAGCATGTTTTGCCAAAGACAGAACAGGGCTTACCCTTTTGCAAACCATGTACGAGCAAGCGTACCGCGAAGGGGTGAAATTTTGGGACGAGTGGTATGTCGCCGACATTATCTACAAAGACGGTAAAGTCAGCGGTGTAGTCGCTTTCAACATCCGCGACATGCAAGTAGCCATCTTCAACGCGAAAAGCGTCATGTTCGCAACAGGCGGATACGCAAGATGCTACAAAATCAACTCCAACGCTCACGCCAACACGGGTGACGGTCTTTCTATCGTAGCGAGAAAAGGGATTCCGCTTGAAGATATGGAGTTCGTTCAGTTCCACCCATCAGGTCTAAGCGGTAACGGTGTTCTTATCTCCGAAGCGGCTCGCGGCGAGGGTGGGCGTCTTTACAACAGCGAAGGGGAGCGTTTTATGGAAAAATACGCTCCAAACGCTTTGGAACTTGCTTCACGCGACGTGGTCAGCCGTGCGATTTTAAACGAAATCCGCGAAGGTCGCGGTGTAGGTCCGAGAAAAGATGCGGTTTACCTCGACCTTACACACCTCGGTAAAGAAAAAATCATGGAACGCCTACCGGAACTTCGAGACTTGGCATTGACGTTCCTTGGAATAGATATGATAGAAGCGCCTATTCTCATCTCGGCGACCGCGCACTACTCCATGGGCGGTATTCCAGTTGACATCCCGGGACATGTACGTAAAAACAACGACGAGTTCATCGAAGGTTTCTACGCTGCCGGCGAGTGTTCATGTGTAAGCGTTCACGGTGCGAACCGATTGGGTGCGAACTCCGTTCTTGAAGCGATGCTTTTTGGTCGCTATGTCGGAAAAACGATGGTCGAAGAGATAGACGGTATAGAGCTTCGTCCGGCAACGGAAGAAGATGCCAAAGACGCACTCAAAGAGATAGAATTCGTTCTTAAAAACAACGGCACAGAAAGCGTACCGCAACTTCGAGACGAACTACAAACGACTATGACCGAAAACGCAGGTGCATTTAGAACGGGTGAATCGCTTCAAATCGCGTTGGAGAAAATCAACGAGCTTAGAGAGCGCTACAAAAATATCCGCATCGAAGACAAGAGTAAAATTTTCAATACCGAGCTTCAAGAAGCTATCGAATTCGGGCATATGCTCGATTATTCCAAATTTATCGTCGAGTGTGCCATAGCGCGTAAAGAGAGCCGCGGTGCACACTACAGAGAGGATTGTCAAGAAAGAGACGACGAAAACTTCCTCAAACACACGATGGCATATATGGACAAAGAGGGGAACATCACGCTTGACTACATGCCTGTTACTCTTGGAAAACATGAGCTCAAAGAAAGAAAATACTAAAAGGGAATACGATGAGTACTATCGAAACTAAAAAAGTAAAATTTAAAGTATTTCGCTTCAACGCCGATGAGGATTATCTCCCTTATTACGACGAATACGATATGGACGTAACTTCCGAAGATGTCGTCCTTGACGTGCTTAACCGCATCAAATGGGAACATGACGGAAGCTTCTCTTACAGACGAAGTTGCCGACACGGTATTTGCGGTGCATGCGCCATCAAGGTAAACGGCAGAAGCACACTCGCTTGTAAAGAGCGTATGTTCGACATGGTAGAGCTTTTCGGCGAAGAGCTCACGCTCGACCCACTTAGCCAAAAACGCGCTATCAAAGATATGATTATCGACAAGGGTGATTTTTGGGAGAAACACGCAGCGGTCACGCCATACCTCGTTGCCGACATCGAAGAAGAACCTGAAAGTGAAAACATCGTCTCTCCTGAAGATGAGCACAAACTGCTCGATGCCGACTTGTGTATCCAGTGTGGGGCGTGCCACTACGCATGTCCGGTTGTGGAAATCAACGAAGAGTACTTCGGTCCTGCGGCTTTCGCGGCAGCGTACAGATTCAGCGCGGATGTTCGAGACGAAGACAAAGAGCGTCTCAAAAACGTCAACAAAATGGGACAAGGTGTTTGGGACTGTGTCAAATGTTTCGAATGTGCCGAAGTGTGTCCAAAAGAGATCAATCCTATCGAGAAAATCACCAAGCTCCACCAGATGGCGTTCCAAGAAGGGGTCGCCGAAAACAACGTCGCGGTTCGCCATGCGGTCGGCTTCAAAAAATCGATTCAAAAACGGGGTGTACTTGACGAAGGCGGTCTTGTGCTTTATTCCGAAGGTTGCGGCATAGTCAAACATGTTCCAGTCGCACTGAAAATGTTCAAAAAAGGGAAAATCGCTCTTCCTTGGAACATTCCGACATCAGAAAATATGGATGAGATCAAAAAACTTGTCAAATCATCCTCAACCGCTAAGTTTTAGGAGAATAATATGAGTAAATTGAAATACGCACTTTTTACGGGATGTACCGCTAAACAAAGTACACCTGAACAATATATGTCAACTATGGCGGTAGCTAAAAAACTCGGCATAGAGCTTGTTGAGCTTGTAGAGGCTTCATGCTGCGGAGCTTCCCACCTACAAGATTACGACGAGTTCCTCTCGCTCGTTCTCAATGCCAGAAACATCGCATACGCGGAAAAACACGGTTTGACAATGGTAACTATCTGTAACACTTGTCAGCTCAATACCGCTATGACCAAACACAAACTCGACAACGACCCCGAGCTCAAAGCCAAAGTCAACGAAAAACTTGCCGAAGTCGGTCTTGAGTACAAGGGAACATCGAAAATAACCCATTTCCTCTACGCTATCATCGACGATATCGGATTGGATAAAATCAAAGAGATGGTCGTAAAACCCCTTTCTCAGTTCAACATCGCGCCGTTTTACGGATGCCACAACATCCGCCCAAGCGAACTTGCCAACGAAGGGCACAAAACACCTGAGAGCCCATACCGCCCTACTTCACTCGATGATCTTATCATCGCTTGCGGCGGTGAAGCGGTCGATTACGAAGAGAAAAACAAATGTTGCGGTTTCCACGTAGAATTGCAAGCTCCTAAAACCGCTGCCGTACTTACCGGAAACGCCATAGCGGGTGCGATGGACAACAATGCCGACATGATGGTAACTCCTTGTCCGCTTTGCCATCTCAAACTCGACACACAAGCCGAACATGCCGGTGAAGCGATAGGTCGTGAACTCGAAATGCCTGTACTTCATATGCAACAAATGGTAGGCCTCGCTCTTGGATGTGATCCAAAAGAGCTTGGCTTGCAACACCACGTCGTGGACGTCAATTTCGTTTAGTCCCCTCCCGCTTTAAGCAGGAACAAGAAATATCACAAAACTTTCGCTTTTTGCGGAAGTTTTCACACAATAACCAGAGGTTAAAGCCATGAACTACAAGGTGCAACCAAAAAACGTCGAAGTCCCCTACCCCGATGGAAATCTCATCGTTTCCAAAACAGACCTCAAAGGTAAGCTCACTTACTGTAACGAACTCTTTATCGAAATGAGCCGCTATACCGAAGAAGAACTCCTTGGACAACCCCACAACATCATTCGCCATCCCGATATGCCGCGTATCATTTTTAAACTTCTTTGGGATACCATCCAACAAGGCAACGAGATAAACGCGTATGTAAAAAACATGGCTAAAGACGGTGCGTACTACTGGGTTTTTGCAAACGTAACACCTTCGTACGACCATAACGATACCATCATCGGCTACTTCTCGGTTCGTAGAAAACCAAAAAGAGAGTCGCTACAAATTATCGAACCTTTATATGCGGAGCTTTTACAGCTTGAGAGAACAGGCGGCATGGAAGCGTCGAAAAAACGTATTGACGACATACTTGAACAAAAGGAACTCTCTTATGAAGAATTTATCCTCTCTATCTAAAATCAGCGTATTTAGCATCGTTATTATCGTTACGTTGTTGCTAAGTTTTATCGTCTCGTTCGTAATATACGGTTTTTCATGGGTGCTTATGGCTTTGAACCTTATCAATCTCGTACTGATTTTCTCCATCTACACCTATGTCAAAAAGATGAAAAATTACATCGAAGAAGTCGTACACATTTTCGAAGAAGCCAGAGAGGGAAATTTCGAAATAAGAAAAACCCACATCGCCGAAACGGAAATTCTCGGCAAACTCGGGTGGGACATCAACAACTTTCTCGATCAACTCGAAGTGTTCATACGTGAAGTGAACACCTCCATAGACTACGCTTCGCAAAACAAATACTACCGCCGCATCGACACCAACGGTTTGAACAAAGGTTTCGAAAAAACCTCCAAAAAAATCAACGCCGCCATCGATGCTATGGAAGCGGAATATCTCGCTCAAATCGAGAAGAACTTCGCCGCTGAACTCGGTAAAACCGGTAAACCGCTTGTGGCAAGTTTCCAAGCGATTCAACAACAACTCGCCGAAGGGGTCGAAGAGCTCAAAGAGACGGCGAAAAAAGCGCAAATTACCGCGGAAGCATCGAACCAAAGCCTTGTCGAAAGTGAAGCGGTTATAGAAAAACTACTCAAACTTTCGCAATACATCGACCAAAACGTCGTAGCGGTAGAAAGCTTGATAGCTAGAACAGACGAAATCAACGCCGTAGTCGATCTTATCAAGGATATCGCCGACCAAACCAACCTTTTGGCACTCAACGCCGCCATCGAAGCCGCACGTGCAGGTGAACACGGCAGGGGCTTCGCCGTTGTCGCCGACGAGGTGAGAAAATTGGCCGAGAGAACCCAAAAAGCGACGGGGGAAATAAGCATCTCCATCCAAACGCTCAAGCAAGAAACCAATACTATCTCCGAATCTGCAGAGATTATGAACAGTGTTTCGAGCGAGTCGGTCGCGACGCTAGAGAGTTTCAAAGAAAAACTCCTTCAGTTCAACAAAGATACCGACATGATGAAAGTGGATGCAGAAGAGCTCAAAAGCGCCTTGATGGTGGTTCTTATAAAAATAGACCATATCCTTTTCAAATCCAACGCTTTTAGCCGAGTTATGAGCCACAGAGGAAGCGAAGGCGTTCCAAGAGATACCGAGTGTCGCCTTGGTAAATGGTACTATAGCGAAGCCAAAGAGACGTTTGGTTTTACAAAAGCGTACAAAGAGATAGAAAGACCTCACAGAATCGTCCATGAAGCATCGATTGCAGCGGAAGAACTTTTCAAAGAGAAATACGACCCGAAAAACGCACCTGTGGTTATAGAGAAATTCAAAGAGATGGAAAATGCGAGCCTCGAGCTCTCGCAACTCCTCGATGAGATGTTACGAGAATACTACAACTACAACAACAGCCGCAAGGCAGGCAAATAAAAGACCGAAAGCTACTTCGCTTTGGGTCTGAAAACTTTGATCACTTCTTCGTTGGCTTCGATATAGCGTCCTCCTATAAGGTCTATACAGTACGGTACGGCCGGAAAAACTGCATCCAAACACTCTCGAATCGACTTTGGTTTTCCCGGTAGATTGATTATAAGCGATTTTCCTCGAATCCCCGCCGTTTGCCGAGAAAGTATAGCCGTAGGAACATATTGCAAGCTCACCGCTCTCATCTGCTCACCGAATCCCGGCATCATCTTTTGGCATACGTTTTCGGTCGCTTCCGGTGTAACGTCTCTTGGCGCAGGTCCCGTTCCACCGGTCGTAACGACCAAATCACACCCTTTTTCGTCACAAAGCTCTATCATCGTTTTCTCTATGACATCTTGTTCATCCGGAATACATCTGTATTCTATCTCGAAAGGGTTGAGCAGATACTCTTTCATCGTATCTTGTATCGCCATTCCTGAAATATCTTCGTATATCCCTTTACTCGCTCTGTCGCTTGCGGTTATGACACCAATTTTGATTGTATCCATCAATTACTCCTTAAAAAATGATTCGCCTCTTTGATGAAAGTTACATCGGCTACTTGGCTGAAAAACTCCAAAGCTCCCACAACATCTATCACACCGTCTTTCCCACCTAGATAAACCTCTATGCTCACTCCAAGCTTTTGAAGCTCCAAAAGTCGGCTCAAGCTCCATTCGTACTCCAAAAGGGTCTGCAAATCCTCCAAAGTATCGAATTTCGTCTCCACATCGGCGTTTTGGTACGGTGAAAAACAGCTTCCCAAAAAGTTATGCAAATAGCGGTTCGGGTCGGCTTTGAACGCTTTTGTCTGAAGCCGTTTGAAACTTTTGGGTTTGGTTTGAAAAAAAGCTGGCGAGAGTAATGTGAGTCTATCGACCCTTTTTTCCTCTTTTATCTCTTTTGCTACCGCTTCGAACGCTTTTATGGCTCCATAGCTAAATCCGTAAACGAAAAAATCCCCCTCCTCGACAAAACCGTCAAAGAGTCGTTTTTCGTTTTGTAAACAAAATCCACTATAGAACTTCATCTAAAATAGCTCTTACCTGTGATTTCGTTATCGATTCGTTTTGCTCCAAGAGGGTTTTTATTTTCACGACCGCTTCTTCGAAAGACAATAAAAGTTCTTTGGTTTCATCGTACATTTGGCTGAGAATCTTTTCACATTCGTTCGACTCCGCGGCGATACTCGAACCCATTCCGTATTCCATCACCATAGCTTTTGCCAAACTCTTCGCTTCTGCTATATCGTTTTGCGCACTGCTTGCGTGTTCACCGTATTCGATATCGCAAAGCACCACACCGCCAAGAAGCGTTTTTATTTTTTGCTCCAACTCGCTTTGCAGTAGCGGTAGATTCTGTCCCGGAGGGGTCAGACGTTCGTTTGAAAGCAGTAGTTTTTCAAACGGCAAGTCGAAGTGGGTCGCCATAAGCACTTTTCCCGTTTGGTACGTGATGCGATGGCGTTTTTGCCTTTCATTGAGCACGAGCATCTTTTTCTTGCCAAAGACGACTTTGTCTTTCACCCCGTAAAAATGCTCCATCGTCACTTTGGAGTCGTTTTGTCTGAGTGCGAGCAAAGCCGCTTCGTTGACGAACGATGAGAGCATCGCTCCGTTGAAACCGACCGTTATAGAGGCGATTTTCTCTACATCGACATCGTTTGGGATGTTTTGCAAATATTTTTTCAAAATCGACGCACGCTCGTTTTTCGTCGGCAAATCGACAAACACTCGTCTATCGAATCGCCCCGCACGAAGCAATGCAGGATCCAGCACCTCTATCTTGTTCGTCGCCGCTATGACGATAACTCCGCTTTGCGACTCAAAACCATCCATTTCGGTCAAAAGCTGATTGAGCGTAGCTTCCCTTTCATCGTTGCGGTTCCCCTCGCGCTTTTTTCCTACGGCGTCTATCTCGTCGATAAAAACGATAGAAGGGGCGTTCTTTTTCGCAGCGGCGAAAAGTTCATGTACTCTTTTGGCTCCCATTCCGACATAAATCTGTACGAAACTCGCTCCACTTTGGTAGTAAAAAGAAACTCCAGCGGCATTGGCTACCGCTTTGGCTATCATCGTCTTTCCGACTCCCGGAGGCCCAACAAGCAACACTCCACGCGGCAATCTCGCACCGAAGCGCTTGTACTTCTGCGGATTTTTCATAAAATCTATAATCTCTTGAAGTTCCTCTTTGACATCTTCTATTCCGCCGATATCATCGAACGTTACATCGGTCTTGACAGCTTCGATAGGCTCGTTTTGCTGGGGTTGTTCCTCTTTTAATTTGCTCTTTTGAGGCTGCGCGGTAGTTGGTTTTTCCACCCCTTTTTGCCATCTTCGAAACAAAATGGAACCAAGCCCGATGAAGACGACCGCGATGAATATATAGAGAATGATATTGGAAGTTTTATCGTAAACCACTTTGTGGTGTGCGAAGATTTCCGGATCGACAAGCTCGATGGGTATTTTGTAGATCCCCGAAGCGGTTTTCAAAAAAAGATAATCCGACGATGCGACCAGCTCTTTGACTTGACCGTTTCGCAACAGTTCGTTCGCTTTTTGCAGCGTGATGTTACGGGAGTTGTCCCGAAGCAAGGCAAACAGCACAAGCAAAACGATAATAACGGCCGAAACTAAAATGACGATTCGATTAAGCTTCAAAGACGGCATAGTTGCACTCCGGTTTCACTTCGTAGTCGGTTATCTCGAGCCAATTACCGACAAGGTCTATGGAGGATTTTACCTTAATTTGGTTAAAAAACTGATCATACCCATGGTAATACCCCTCTTTGAAACTCTCTATGAGAACGACCAAAGGGCGTGTTTGACTTTTTCTAAAAGCGTAGTTCTTCTCTTGGACGATAGCCTCTATTTCATGGAGTCTTTCTTTTGCCGTTTTACCGTTTATCTGAGGCTTGAGCGTTGCCGATGGCGTACCGTCACGTTTCGAGTAGGTAAATGCGTGCAAATGGGTCAGATGGATGTTTTTGAGGTTTTCTACCGCTTCTTGCCATATCTCTTGAGTTTCTCCGGGATGTCCGGTTATAAAATCCGTCCCAATGGCGAACCCTTTTTCTTGCAAGAACGAAAACAGCTCTCTATCTTGGTTGTAAACGTTTCTTCGGTTCATCAGTTTTAGCATCTTTGGGGAAGTGTGCTGCAGCGCTATATGCAGATGTTTTTCAAGCCACGGTTCATCGAGAAGTTCTTTGAACTCTTCAGTAACTTGAATCGGCTCTATACTCCCAAGACGTATGCGTCGAACACCCCGAACGTAGCTTATTTTTTTCAAAAGTTTCGCAAGGGAACTTTTGGTATCTACTCCGTAACTTCCAAGGTTTGTACCGGTAAGTATGAACTCCCCAAACCCGTTTGCGGCAAGCTTGGTTATCTGTTCGATTATACGTGACTCGTCAAGGCTTCTCGCATCTCCACGCACATAAGGGATGATGCAGTAGGAACAACGAAAATTACACCCCTCTTGAATCTTGATAAACGCTCTGCTTTTACCTATGAACTCCCCGACAACCGCTTCATCTACGAACTGCAAATCGCCTATCTCGTAAAACCCATCAGGGCGCGAAAGGAGCTTGTTGATTTGCGTTTTTTCACTTTGACCGAAAACCCCTGCGACTCTTCCCTCTTTTAGGAGCTCCTCCCCTTTGGTATGCGCTCCACATCCCGTGAGATAAATCTTCGGCGATGTCGTTTTTTCCAGCTTGGAGATGTAATTGCGCACATTACTGTCAGCACCGTTGGTAACGGTACAGGAGTTGATCACCACCACGTCCGCTTCCGCTTCGTTTTCGGTGATGTCGTAGTCTTTGAGTGCACTTTTCATCACTTGCGAATCGTACAGATTCGTCCTGCATCCAAACGTCTTGAAGTATATCTTTTCTCTACTCATACCGTCGTACCGTCGTTTGGTTTTCGTTGCGGTTTGCTTTTTTCGATATTGATTTGTTGTGTCGGGTATGCGATGGTGATGTCCTCTTCGGCATTGAAAGCGTCTATGATTTCGGTTGAGATGACACTTCGAAGCGTGAGCGTCGCATACGCATTTGTCAAATACCACGCTTCGATATCGATACCGTAGTCTTTGATGAACGAATAGATTCTCGGCTCGACGTTGGTGTTTTTGAGGCTATAATGGTGGCGCAGTTTGTTAAGCTGTTTACGCGTAATGTCGGTATAACCTTTGGAGTATTTTTTCGCTATCTCTTTTGCCAAATGCATCGCTTTTTTATGGTTCGAATCGAACGTAATCGCAATCTTCACCCCATCCCACACCGTTTTGAGCGAGTAGTGGGTGTAGTTGGCGATCATACGGGTGAAGATGTAGTTGTTCGGTATGAAGATAATACGCCCTGCCCGTCTGTTATGCTCCACCGATGTGAGGGTGATATCTTCCAAGATAGTTATACGAAGTAGTGATATATCCAAAACATCGCCTATGTACCTCATCCCATCCATATCGACTCTGATTCTATCACCCACATGGATACTTCCGCCAAAAACGATAACCAACCAGCCAAGGATAGACATGAACCAGTCTTTCATCGCAATCGCGATACCCGCGGAAGCGAACCCCAAAATCGTTACGAGATACGAAACGTTTTCGATATAGTTGAAAAAAACGATAAGCAAGATAATGGTGAAATTGGCAAACGTTATGAACTTGTTCGCCATATAGAAACGTTCGTTGTCGGTAATGTACTTTTTGATGATAAGTTTGAGAATGAAAAAACTCAAAAACACCACAAAAACGATTATACCGAGATTGCCGAGTTTGACCACTTGCGCTTTTATCTCTTTGTTGAGGTTGGTTTCTATCACATCGAGACGTTTTTTATACACATCGACCGTAACGTTCATAATGTCAAACGCCGTTTGGAACTTCTCTAGCTCCTTGCTTCGTTCTCTCAAAGCTTGAACGTATTTTTCCTCTTTCGTAAGCCCCGCAAGCTCTTTGTAAACTACAATCTCCTTTTTCAAAAGCGCTATAAGGTTTTCAAGTTCCTCTTTTCGCTGGATGTAGTTTTCAAACTCCTGTTTAACGGTTTTCAAAAAGGAGATAGCGCTGAAAATATCGAAAGGGTTCACCACCTTTGGAACGTTTTCTATCGTCGGCGGCGTTATCAACTCCGAAAACGGAGCGGAGCCTTTCTCTTTGAGTTCGTTTAGCTGAGTGGTAAGAATCTTCTGTTTCGCGACAAGCGATTCGAGTGTTTCGAGCTCTTTTTTCTTCAGTTTTCTCTTTCGTTTGAGCCGTTTTATCTGTTTTTCGATACTTTTTAGGTTTTTTTCCACTTCCAATCGGGTAAGATAGGAAGAGTAGCTTTTTGTCCAGATTTTTTCCTGCTCCAATTCGCTCTCTATGTTTTGAAGTTTGACAAACAAAACCGAAATCTTCTCTCGTATGCGCTCTTTTGCCAACTCCTCTTGACGCTGTTTTTCCAACTCGAGTTGCTCTTGCGTCTTTGTGGTGTCTGATACGTTGTTTTCTTGTATTTGTGCCGAGAACAAAGCACTTCCAAGAACAAAGAGAAATAAAAAGAGGTGTTTCATCATCTACCTTTGAACTCCGATAGTACCGCCAAAACATCCTCTTTGGCGATATCGTCGCGAATCTCTACATCACCTATCCCTTTTGGAACGATGAACTTGATTTTACTATCACCGCTTTTTTTGTCGAGATAGAACGCTTCGTAAAACGCTTCTACATCTTCGATGTCGTAACTCGTAGGCAAATCGAAACGTTTTAGCAATGTTTCCACCCGTTTTGCCTCCTCTTGGCTCATCAAACCCAAACGAACCGCCAAAGCGTTCGCCATCACCATCCCGATAGCGACACTCTCTCCATGAAGATATTTTTTATAACCTGTTTGCTGCTCTATGACATGCCCGAACGTATGTCCGTAGTTCAAAGCCGCACGCAATCCCCTTTCTTTTTCGTCTTGCGAAACGACGTCGGCTTTGGTTTGGACGGAATGTTTGATAGCGAGTTTGAGATTTTCTTCGTTCGATAAATCGGCATTTTCCAAAAATTCGAAAAACTCACGATTGAACGTTACCGCCATCTTGATTATCTCCGCTACCCCTGCGCCGAACTCCCTTTTTGGCAACGTTGAGAGAAAATGGGCATCGATATACACGCCACGCGGCTGATAGAACGCGCCTATAAGGTTTTTACCATAAGCGTTGTTGATGCCGGTTTTACCCCCGACACTCGCATCGACTTGGCTCAGTAGAGTCGTTGGGATTTGCACGAAATCGATTCCGCGCTGGTAGATGCTTGCGGCGTATCCGGTCATATCCCCTATCACTCCGCCTCCAAAAGCGACAAGGAGAGAACTTCTGTTGAAACGGTGATTGAAAAGCGCCTCGAGGATATAATCGATCGTTTCTTGGTTTTTGTACTCTTCGCCGTCTTGTACGGTTATGACGTAGAGTTCTTTGGCTGCTATCCGCTCGAGCAGATACCCAAGATGCAACCCCGCAACTTTGGTGTTCGTAACGATCGCGACTTTCGTGTCGAAGCGAAGTTTGGGCAGTGTATCGATTGTGATATCGTAAGAATTGTCTATAACTTTTTTCAGCTCTATGGGTACTTTCATTATCTTTTTCCAAATATGTAAATTGGATTACATTCTACTTAAAAATCGCTAAAAACGGGGTTAAAGATTATCTACCGGAATGAACATTTGGTGAAAATCCTCCAGATGGTGGTACATCAAATCGCTATCGGTCGAAAAGTAGGAATAAAAAACCCTTTTAGTGAGTTTTTTCGAAAACGGCACGAAATGAAGAAAGTTCTTATGGCTTTTGAGTACCCGAATCGGGTTTTCCTCCTCTTTGAAAACCTTGATGTTTTTCGAAAATATCGCGGAGAGATTGTAATAATGTTCGATAACTTGCTCTTTTATCTCTTGATGCTCTTTTATGAAATTGTAAAGCTCTATTTTCAAATCGAACTGCTCCGAAAAGTCGAAAATAGCGTTGGATATCTTCTCACTCTCCCTGCTCTCGGAAACAATGAGAGCCGCCTCCTTGATTTGCTCGAACGGTTTTTGGGAAAGTTTCAAAACCGGTACTTGCATCCCGTAAAGTATCTTTCTCATTTCGGTATCGAAAAATATCTCGTTGGAAACGAGCACGAAACCGACATGAAAGCGCTTTTTATCTTCGGCTACCACCCCGTAGCGATCCCCTTCGTAAAGCACATCGACAAAGGTGGAAAGGTCGCTTTGGGATTTTATCTCTTCGAGTAGCTCTATGTCGTTTGGATTGACGATGCGGATAAAGAGCTCTTTTGCGAGTTTTTCTTGAATAAACTTCGCTTGCATGAGCATCAGCCTGATAGAATCGGGGTCGTTTTTCGTCATATCGACATAAAGGTACAACGACGTACCAAACGGTTCAGGAAACTGTCCAAGCTCCCTTTTTATCACCCGATACACCGTTTTGAGCACTTGCGGTTCACCCACGAGAAGCAAAATGTCGTTTGGCTGAATCATCCTGCGCCGTGTCGGCAAAAGAAGCTCTCTGTTTCTGTAAATCGCGGCGATTTTCCAATTTTTCTGCTGGATGACTCCAAGATGTTTGTACACGAAAGAGCTACCAAAGGGAACGGAAACCTCCATCACCTCCCCCTCGCCCAAACCGACGTTTTGCGCGATGACGGGAACGTTTGGCAAGAAGTCGATGAGTTTCGATGCGAGGATATCTTTGGCGTTTATGAAAACGACCGAACCGTCTTCGTAAGAAAGTCCCCATTCATCCATCACGACGACACGCAGATGTTTTTTTATCATTTTGATATTTTTAATGGTGTTTTCGACATCCGCTTTGTTGTCCATCGCTATAAGTACTTGGATGAACTCCATTTTCAAAATATTGGAAAGTTTGTAAATGCTGGTAGGGTCGAACTCGAAAAACTTGAAACGGGAGGGATTGACCCGCTCGTACTCTTTGGCTTTGAGTTCTACGACGTAGTAAATATTTTCACTCGTATAGGTGTCTATGACACGCTGAATGAAGTGCGTACCGACATCGCCGCTTGAGAGGATGAGAATCTTTTTCAACGCTTACCCTCCGCCGACGAAGTCGAGCAACTCCAATTTATCGCCGTTTTGAAGCATCTCTTTGGCCCACTTGTCTTGTTTGACTATCTGCATGTTTTTCGCAGCCGCCATCACTTTGCCCTCGAGGTTCAACTCCTTGATCACATCTGCCAAACTCACTCCCTCTTTAAATTCCCGCTCTTCTCCGTTTATGGTTATCTTCATCATTGTAACTCCGTAATTTTTCCAAAAATCTCTTCGCCATTATAAAGGGAGTTGCTATTTTCAATCTTATAAGAAGCTTCTACATCCAAAGCTAAAAATTTCTCTATACTTTCTCCCACCTCCAATCGAGGCGCTTTTTTGGCAAGCTGACGCAACGGATTCTCAACGGTCAGTTCGATAAGGGTTTCGAAGTCGATTATGCCGCTTTTTACAAGCTTGGTATAATACAGTCCATACCCTTCTGCGAGTGCACTCGAACCATACGCCGCATCGAAAAACGCCACCTCCTTGTTCACGGGTGAGCTTGGCCTGTGCAAAAGGGTAAGCGTGTCTATTTCACCGTTTTTAAGCTTTTGTACGAGCTTCTTTCTCATCGACTCTTCCACAAGCGGCGGGTCGAGTTTTACCGTAGTGTTGAAGTCTTCACACGCTTCGTCGCTAAAGAGCAGATGGTGTAAACTCACCTCTGCACGCACATCGACACCCTCGTTTTTCGCTTTTTGAATCATATCGAGACTGCGCGGACTGGCTATGCTTTGAAAACCGATAGCTATACCGTAATATCTGGCTATTTCTATCATGCGCGAAACATGCACCACTTCGCTAAGCTCGGGAATCCCTGCAAGCCCGAGTTTGGAGCTGACATCCCCTTCGAACATCACACCCTGAGAAACGAGCGAGTTGTCTTCGGCTTTGACAAAAAGGGTGGTTTTGTACATTTTGACATATTCCGCCACTTTCATGGCGATATTGTTTTTGGCGAAAGTGCTCATAACGGGAGCGATACCCCCTTTTTTGAGCAGTATGGCGATGTTTGCAAGTGAAAGGTCGTCCAAAAGCGCGTTTATGGCTATTTGTATATCGACATCTTTGATGTCTTTTGTCGAGTTCTGCGCAAATTCCAAGACGATTTCGTTGTCGATGCGAGGGGTGGAGTCGCTTTGGAGCACAATCGTTCCCACACCCCCTTTTTTTGCTTCGTTGGCGACTTTTTTGATGTTGGTAGCATTGAGAACACCGTCTTTTAGGCGTACGTTACAATCGACAAGTTTGGGCACTATGTAAGCGCCATGCATATCTTGTGCATCATCGGCTTGGATGTTGCTGGCTATCGTGGTTATTTTCCCGTTTTTCGTTTCGATATCGACTTTTTCACCGCTGCTTGTTCGGCAGTTTTTGTAAACCATCTATCTCTCCAGTTTTAGGTGTTTGTATTTTACCCAAAAAATTATAATCTTTCGAGTATGTAGCGCACTTTGTCATTCTCCACATCGACCCTTATAAAATGGAAAAAACCTCTATCGCGACTGTGTGGAGCGCCTGCACCTCCGGTTACAATAAAAGGCACGCCGTCCCAATCGCCCCGAAAGTACGCGTGTATATGGGAAGAAAAAACCATCGTAACGCCGTATTTTCTAAAAAGCTGTAAAAGTGCATACGCGTTTTTCGTATCTTTGAGGCTGTGCCCTTTGGCGAGTTTTCCTTCTCTTGGGTCAAAAAGCGGCACATGTAAAAAAACGAAACGGTGCGTATATTTGCGCGCTTTTTCAAGCTCTTTTTCCAGCCACTTCATCCGTTTTTTCTTCACTCGCTTTTTATTCGCGTCATCTACGATAATGAAGTAGCTGTTGGCATAGGAAAAAGAAAAATCGGTTTTTCCGATGAAACGCTCGAAGTTGGTTTTATCTCCAAAGAAAAACGGAATTTCATGGTTGCCTATAATGCTGATTATCGGTGTTTTTGCGTTTTTGAGTAAGTCGATGTATCGTACAAACTCCTCTTTTGCCCCGTTGGAGGTGATATCACCGTTGTTTAGAGCAAACGCCATAGCGCTTTTGTCGATTTTTTCGATGATTTTTTTAAACACCTCCTCGCCGTCACGATTGTCCCCCATGACCGCAAAAGAGAAAACCGAACTTTGGTTTCGTTCTCCAAGGCGCTCAAGCGAAATTTCGTTGTACGGCTTGGCATAAAGGGTAAAAAAAACAAAGAGTGAAAAAAACAGCGCTCTCACTTACGCAAATTCTCCAAAAACTCCTCCGATTCGACAAATCCGACAACCCTTTTAGCACGCACCTCCTGCCCTTTCTCATCTATAAAAACGACAACCGGAGGACCAAATACCCCATACTCTTTGGCAAGCTCTTTTTGCGCTTTCCCGTTTTTGGTCAAATCGGCACGGATAAGTACGAAATCTTTCAGCGCCTCTTGCACTTTGGCATCGCTGAAAGTTTTCTCATCGAGCTCTTTACACGCCGTACACCATTTTGCGGAAAAGTCGAGCAATATCTTTCGACCTTCGTATTTTTCAAGCATCATATCGAGCTGTCCAAGCGTCGTAACCCTTTGGAAATCGAGCTCTTTTTTCACACCTTCTTGTGTGCTTTTGGAAACCGCGACACTTTTTTGTAAAAAACCAAGAGGCTCGCTCAAACTTTTGCTTCCGGCAAACGCACCAATTGCCAGTACAATGGAGTAAAAAAGCAGTGCAAGCGCGAGCGTTCTTTTGAAAATATGGCTTTTGGCATCCAAAGCACCGAGATAGATGGCACTCCCAAGCCCAAGAAGCGCCCATAACAACATCACTACATAAGCGCTTAAGATTTTTTCCAACATCCATATAGCCACGCCAAGCATCAAAATACCAAAAATCCCGTTTACAAGCGTCATCCAAGGACCGGGACGCGGCATCAATTTTCCAGCCCCCGTACCGACAACCAAAAGGGGCACGCCCATTCCAAGGCTCATAGCGAACAAAGCGAGTGCTCCAAGCCATGCATCACCGGTTTGACCTATATACACAAGCGCTCCGGCAAGCGGCGCGGCAACGCAAGGTCCGACGATAAGCGCTGAGAGAAACCCCATGATAGCCACACCCACGACACCCCCTTTGTCTTGCCCTTTAGAGCTGACTTTGGCGACGAAACTGTCTGGGAGTTTAAGTTCATAGTAACCGAACATACTCATAGCCAGCGCAACGAAAATCGCCGCGAAACTAACGACTACGTAAGGGTTTTGCAATGCAGCTTGGAGGTTGCTTCCAAAAAGCCCCGCCAAAACACCCGCTATGGTGTAGGCAAGCGACATCGCCAACACATACACCAAAGAGAGAAAAAACGCTTTTTTCGTCGTTATCCCCTTCCCTTGAGAAACGATAAGACCCGATATAATTGGAATCATGGGAAATACACAAGGAGTAAGCGCAAGCAACAGCCCAAAACCGAAAAACGACGCTACTATCATCCATAAACTTCCCTCTTTGAGGGTCTGTGCTATGGCATCGACGCTGTTTTCGCTTTGGGGGTGTCGTTCTATGGTACTTTGTGCGGTTTTGGCACTTTGGCTACCTATTTTCGAAGTGTCTATTTGCAAAGTGTAGCTTTTTTCCACCGGTTCGTAACACAGTCCCATAGCACTACACCCTTGAAAGCCAAAAACAAAGCGCGCGTCCACAACACCGGCGGTATCGGAGTTCTTTTTCAACACGACGACAAACGTCGGCTCCCCTTCATACACTTTATCGCCGTCATGCTCTATCGGCTTTGGTTTTTCGATCTTGTCTATGCTTACATCGGGCGTACCTGCAAGTTCGAACTTAAGCGCACTGTCGTAGATGTATATCTGCTCCGCCAACTTCACTTTCGCTACGATTTTTCCGTTTTCTACACGCACGGAGGGTTTGAACGCCTCTTGGGGGGAAACGAACTTCCCAAACCCGCCAAAAAGAGCGAGCGGCATCAACAACAAAAACAAAAACTTATACTTCATAACAACACGCCTTGAAAAGATTTTGTATAATTATACTCTATAAATATGCAATAAAAACGTAACGAGCTATGCGGTGTGAAGTTCTTTTATTTCCGTAGCGAGGACAACTTTGTTTCTACCTGTTTTTTTGGCTTCGTAGAGCGCTTTATCGGCATGTTCGATGACATCGCCGATAGAAAGCCCCTCCTTGAAACAACTCACCCCTATGCTAATGGTCTTTTTACCGACTTCGGCAAAATTTTCTCTCTCTATTATATAGCGCAGATTCTCCGCCAAAACGGCAGCTTGTTCCAAGGTTGTATTTGGAGCGATGATGAGAAACTCCTCCCCTCCCCATCTTCCGACGATATCGGTCCCTCTTGTGTATTTTCGTAAAATCGAAGCTACTTTGACAAGCACCTCGTCCCCTACCAAATGCCCGTACTCGTCGTTGACCGCTTTGAAATGGTCTATATCTACAAGTACGACACAACAAGGGACGTTGTACCTTTGAAACTCCTGCATAACCCTTTCCATTTCCGTTTCGAGTTTCACCCTGTTATAAAGCCCAGTCAGTTTGTCCGTTACGGAGAGTTTTTCAAGCTTTTTGACATACTCTTGTACCTGCTGTTCCATCTGATTGGAGTATTTGTGTTCCAAGAAAAGGTTTCGCTGGTTGTACTCGGCAATATATGCACTAAAACCCGAAAGCAAAATAGTGGAGAAAAAGAGTGATTGCAAAAACAAAAACGATATAGTATCAAGTTGCGATTGCAACACGAACGCTATCGCTACGTCGATAACCACTACCATAACCAACGCGTTTATGAAACGGTTTCCAAAAACGGTAAACGCGGCGGTTATGAACAAAACGAAGCCCGCATCGTACAAAACATACACCAAGCTGTCTTCAGGGTAATAGGAGCTGATTTTTAGCAGTATAATCCCCGTTATTATCGTCAAAATGGAGCTGAAAAACTGCAGCTTTGCGATGGAATACTCTTGTCTATAGTTCAAAAAAGTATAAAGCGCTATCAAAAAAACACCCTCTATGCTTCTTATCTTCAACAGCTCTTCATCGAGTTTTGGAAACACTATGTGGTCAAGCATCGCATAGAGGGAAAAGAGTATGATAGTAAGCAAAATTCCGAATTTCATCATCACCAAAGCGGTGGCGTTGAAATCGCGCATGAACTCCTTTTCAAACACTTCATTGTCGAACGAAAGGGTAAAAGGGTTGATATTGACATTGAAGTATCTATTGTAGTAAAATCGTTTCAATTTTCCTCTGAACCTTTTAGTTAAAAATTAAAGCACGATATTATCATAAATTTCATTATAATTCGGTTAACTTCTGTTACAATATTTTCAAACTTACAGCATGCCATCTTGTTATCACCTCCAAACGACTACAAGTTTGCATGAAACAGTGCTTCGAAATCTTTGGCACGAAGCGGCTTCGAGCAGTAATACCCCTGATACATATCACACCCCAGTTCTTTGACAAGCTGCAACTGTCGCTCGCTCTCGACCCCTTCTGCGACTATCTCGAGGCGGAGCTGTTTGGCTATTTTGACTATCATCTCGACAAACGCGGCATCTTGTTCGTCATCGATGGAGTCTATAAAGCCTTTATCGACTTTTATCGTATCGTATGGAATCTTTTTCAAATACGACAAAGAGGAATACCCCGTACCGAAATCATCGAGCGACAAACTCACACCAAGACGTTTTATGGCATCGAGCTTTGCTATTTTTATCTCTATATCTTTGATAAGAACACTTTCGGTAAGCTCTATATCGAGCATTTTCGGGTCTATGTCGTTTAGGCATTTTTCGATATGCAAAAGTAAATTCTCATCTTCGAACTGCGTACCCGAAACATTGACCGACACCTTTACGTCTTTCAACGCTGTTGGACTCCACAAGCGTATCTGCTTGCATGCTTCTTGGAGTATCCACTCCCCAAGAACGATAATAAAGCCGTTTTGTTCCGCAACGGGGATGAAACTATCTGGAGAGAGCACACCCCTTTCTGGGTCGTTGAGGCGAACGAGCGCTTCGCAAGCGACTATTTTGTTCGTCGCTAAGTCCACTTTTGGCTGGTAATACAGCTCGAACCAACCGTTTTCAAGCGCTTTTTGCATCAACTTCTGCATTTTGACCTTTTCCTCGACATACTTGTTGAGCGACTCGGTAAAGAAATGGTAGCGGTTCTTTCCATCCGCTTTGGCGAGATACATCGCTATATCGGCGTGTTTTAAAAGTGTGTTCGTATCTTTACCGTCTTTTGGGAACACCGCCACACCCATACTCATCGTAACGACAATGTTACTCTCTTTTATCCGCAGCGGTTTTTTAAATATAGCGGTAATACGCTCTAAAACGTTTACAATGGAGACTTCCTCTTCTATTTCCGGCAAGACGATAACGAACTCGTCCCCGCCGAAACGAGAAACTATATCGTTATCACGCACGGCACCGACAAGTTGTTTCGCCACTTCTTTGAGCAATTCATCGCCATACTCATGCCCAAGGGTATCGTTGATGTTTTTAAAGTCGTCCAGATCGATGAACACAAGCGCGAACTTTTCGTTAAAACGGCTATTTTTCGAAACGAGCCAATCAAGCTTTTCGATTAAACTTTTACGATTGAAAAGACCGCTTAGGGGGTCTTGTGTGGAGAGTTTATACAGCTTCTCCTGTTCTTTTTTCAACCTTTTGAAGGTTTTTATCAGCGCGAGTCTTATCCACTCGAGTTCGCTTATGAGAAAACTTCCCGGCGGATTGGTACTCGAAATTGCGAACTCCCGTAGCTTCTCCAGCGGTAAAATGATAAAACGCCTCATAACACTGTAGAAAGTAAAAAGGAACAATGCAGAAAAGAGCACGAAAAATATCATGGCATTTTTTACATGATTGTAGAACAACGAGTCGATATATTCCAAATCGGTATAGACATGTACTGTAAAATAGTGGGGCGTGAACTTTTTGAACAGACGGATTTGAAAAGTGTAGCAACGCTGTTTGAAAATATCGGCTCGCTCTATCTCTATGACGGGAAGACAAGAGATATTTCGATGGTATTCCACTTCTTTTCTGTCGGTAGTGTAGATGATTTTATGTTTTTGGCTCACGATGTGCACATCTTTGATCAGGATATTCGTAGCTACGGCATTGTCAAGATACGCGGTGACGGCGTATGGGTTCTCCACTTCCATATTGGTTTTAAGAAAATGGCGAAGAGAGAGGATTTTCGTTTGAATATCGTCTCGTAAAAGAGTGGAAACGTTTTCTTTCGACTTGAAATAAAAATTGACGAACAAACCCGTCATCACTATATACAAAATCGCTACGACACTCAAACTGAAGGTCTTGATAGAAAAGCCTTTCACTGCAAAAGCTCCTCTTTTTCATATCCCATGGGCTCTATCACTTGCAAAAGCTTTTGTGAAGGTTTGTTTATCCATTTGATTTTTTTCAAACCTTCCACATACTCTTCGTACGAGATGTTTTTAAGGTAGTTTTTGACTATTGCGTACGATTTCTTCGGCTCTTTTCGTATCTGCTCTATTTTGGCATCTATCACCTTTTTCAAAGCTTCAAGCTGTGCTTTGTGGTTTTTAAGCACTTTCTTTCTGACACACAAAGCGTCTATAACTATCAAATCGTCTATATCTTTCGTCGAAGCGAGCTCTATAAAGCCGTTTTTTTGCAGTATGTCGCTGTAAGGGATGTAGCTTACGGCTAAAATCCTCTTCGAAGAGTCGTTTCGAAGCTGTGTTATTTTTTGTTGGTCTTGGTTGTGGAGTTGTATCTTTTTCTCTTCGATGGAGTATTTTTTCATAAACTCTTGTAAAAGCTCGGAATTTATGGAATCGACTTCGAGGTAAACGTCTATCTTTTTGGCGTTTTTTATCTGAGAAAGCGGTTTGTTTCCAAGTATCACATCACCCCCGTACGAGCGATCGATCAAAATCACGGGTCGTATATCGCCGCTCATTTGCTTCAAAGCGTAAAATTCATGTTGAGTAGTCGTTACCATATCCGCTTTATCGACGGCGTAAAGTTCCATCGCTTCGGCCAAAGAAACGTTCATAACGAGTTCGAAACCGAGTTTTTTCAATTCACCCGTTTCTTGAGCGTAAAAAAGCGGTGTGTAGCCTATCCATGAATTTGTGGCTATTTTGATATTTTTATGAGTCTCACCGGCGGAACAACCAAAGAGCAATAGTGCGTATATGGCAACAAACAGCACAAGAAAAACTTTTTTCATAGACAACCTTTTTTCCCTACCTAATTATAGCAATTTTTCACTTTTAGTTAACCTTAAACGGAAAAAAAGTTTCTTCGAATCAAATTTTCGATTTATCTAAGGGCGATATAATGACACCAACTATTTTTTAAAACAAGGAAAAGCGATGAGTGAACTAAAAGAGCTTTACTATCCAAACAGAGAACTTGCCAAAGAAGCACGCATAAAGAACATGTGCGAATACGAAGATTTGGTACGCTGGGCAGAAGAGGATTATGAAGGTTTTTGGACACATTTTGCAAAAGAGAAACTCGATTGGTTCGAACCGTTCGATGACGACAAAGTGCTCGATGAGAGCGATTTTCCGTTTGTCAAATGGTTTGGCGGCGGAAAACTCAACGTCGCGTATCAATGTATAGACAGACATCTCGACAAACGCAAGAACAAAGCCGCTATTATCTGGGAAGGGGATCGAGGCGACAAGCGCATCATCACCTATTTGGAACTGTACTACGAGGTCAACCGGTTTGCGAACCTGCTTAAAAACGAGTTTGGCGTCAAAAAAGGGGATCGCGTTATCATCTATATGCCGATGATTCCAGAAGCTGCGTTCGCGATGCTCGCATGTGCGCGCATAGGTGCTATTCACTCCGTCGTTTTTGGCGGTTTTAGCGCCGAAGCGCTTCGAGACCGCATCATCGACGCCGATGCCAAAGTGGTGATCACGGCCGATGGAGCATACAGAAAAGATAAACCGTACATGCTCAAACCCGTCGTCGATGAAGCGCTCAAAGCCGATACCCCGGTAGAGAAAGTACTGGTAGTCGAGCGCAACAACGAAGATATCACTTGGGTAGAAGGAAGAGACTACTCCTACAACGAACTTGTCAAGAACCAACCAAGTGAATGTGAACCGGAAGTGATGGATAGTGAAGACCCGCTGTTCTTGCTTTACACATCAGGCAGTACCGGAAAACCAAAAGGGGTACAACACAACCAAGCGGGGTACATCCTATGGGCGCAGCTTACGACCGAATGGGTATTTGATGTCAAAGAGAACGATACCTACTGGTGTACCGCCGATGTGGGCTGGATAACGGGACACACCTACATCGTTTACGGTCCGCTAGCTCAGGGTGCGACGACGGTGATGTTCGAAGGTGTTCCGACCTACCCCGATGCAGGTAGAGCGTGGAAAATGGTCGAAGAGTACAAAATCAACCAGTTCTACACCGCTCCGACAGCCATTCGCGTACTCCACAAAATGGGAGAAGATGAACCGCGCAAATACGACCTAAGCTCTCTTAAAGTGCTTGGAACAGTCGGCGAACCGATAGACCCGCCTGCTTGGAAATGGTACTACGAAGTTGTCGGCGGCGGCAGATGCGCCATAGTCGATACCTACTGGCAAACCGAAACCGGAGGGCATATCGTAACCCCGCTTCCATTTGCGACCCCTATAAAACCGGCTTGTGCGACGCTACCGCTTCCGGGGATATTCGGCGAAATCCTCGACCCGCAAACCGGCGAAAAAGTACCCGTCGGCGAAAAAGGATACATGTGTGTAACACGCCCATGGCCAAGTATGATTCGCGGTGTGTGGGGCGATGAAGAGCGCTTCAAGAAGTCGTACTTCGGCGATGTCAAAAAAGAGGGCAAAGCGGTTTATTTCACCGGTGACGGTGCTGTGTACGACGAAAACGGCTATATCACCATCACCGGTAGAACCGACGACGTCATCAACGTTTCGGGACACAGAATGGGAACGGCGGAGATCGAAGCCGCAATCAAAAAGCACCCCAACGTCGCCGAAGTCGCGGTTGTGGGACGCCCGCATGATATCAAAGGGGAGTCGATATTCGCTTATGTCGTTTTGAAAAACGACCAAGGGGTAGCCGACGAGCTCGAAGAGAGCAAAGCTATCAACGACGTCATCAAAAAAGAGATAGGCAACATCGCTTTGTGCGACGATATCGCTTTCGTTCCGGGACTTCCAAAAACCAGAAGCGGAAAAATCATGCGACGTATCTTACGTGCGATCGCCAAAGGGGAAGAGATAACACAAGACACCTCGACACTCGAAGACCCAAGCGTCGTGGAGAAGATTCAAGCCATAGTGAAAAAATAGCTTCTTCCTCCCGGCCCTTTCGGGTCGATTTATCCGCAGTTTATCCCTCTTTGCTATACTACGAAAAACCAATGGAAAGTTACTGCATGAAACGCTACCTCGGAAAGAAAAAACTACTCAAAATCTACATCGACACTCTCGATAAACACGATGGAAAACCGTTGTGGGAAGAACTGCTAAAAAAAGTCAAAGAGCACGCTTTGGCAGGTGCGACCGTTTACAAAGCGGATGCCGGTATCGGTGCGTTTAGTCAAATCCACAGTTTCAAAGTTTGGTCGCTCGCTCAAGAGCTTCCCGTTATCGTGGAGATTATAGACGAAGAAGAAAAGATTCGCAACTTTTTAAACGCGATCGATTCGATGATGCAAAACGCTCTGGTAACCCTCACCGATACCGAAGTTATCCGCTACAAACACGAAAACTTCGACAAAGAAGGTGCCAAAAGTGAGTAATTTCGTTTTGATTCTTTTTGTAGGGGCGGGAGGTTTTTTCGGAGCGATTTCCCGTTACCTCATAGCCACGGAGGTACAAAAGCTAAGCGGTGCGCTTTTTCCCGTAGGAACACTGAGCGTCAACGTCCTTGGAAGCTTCATCATCGGTTTTGCCGCGATGTACTTCTCCCAAACGATTCAACCGGAGTACAAAGCGTTTGTCATAACCGGCTTTTTAGGAGCATTGACTACCTTTTCCACCTTTTCGCTCGAAAACGTGACGATGCTGCAAGACGGAGAGTTTTCCAAAGTGGCACTGAATATCTTTCTAAACGTAACGCTTACGCTCTTTGCGACTATCAGCGCTATCGCACTATTTAAAAGAGTTTACGGATAACTCTCGATGCCGAGGGTTTTCCGATATATAATCAGTTCATACCAAGCCATATCAAAACCGGGTAAAAAACGACACCGAAATAGAGCATATACCACTCCACTTTCATCCCAAGCATCATTTTCATCTCCCCTTCTACCTCTTGCTTTATGAAAACTTTGTGCACGAACACCAATTTCAAAGCGATGTCGGAAAGTTTGATTCCAAAAAGCACTTGCAGATAGATGTCGTAGTTGGAGACCATCATCATGTAAATCGCAAGGTACATCGTCGGATGCATCAAAAAAACCAAAAATATGTTTTTTTCATAGTAGCGGTAAATTTTCTGCAGTACTTCACCAAGCGTCGAGGCCTTTTGCCAAGATACCTCGAAAAGCTCCAAAGCTATAAAAAGGAGTATAAAAAAGAGTGTCTCGCTCATCGCTTTTTAGCTATGATAAGGGTGGAGATATCCATCGAAAAACTCTGCGTATAGAGAATCTCGAATCCCGCTTTTTCAAGCTCGGCGTGCATCCCTTGGATAGTGACGAAGTTTTCGATGGAGTTTGGCAAGTAGGTGTAGGCTTCCAAGTTTTTCGAAATAAGCCCACCGACATACGGGAGAATTTTATGCAAATAGATATCGCGCATCTTTTTCAGTAGTGTTTTGTTCTCGTCTTTCATAAACTCCAAAATAACGACAAGCCCCCCTTGCTTAAGCACGCGATTGAACTCAAAAAGTGCTTCTTGGCGATCGACGACGTTGCGAATCCCATAGGTGATGCTTAGAATATCCCCTTTGGCATCCTCCAAAGGGATTTCGGTCGCTTTGGCGGTATGGTAGGTAAAATCGGGAAATTTTTCTTTGGCGACATCCAGCATACCGCGAGATGGATCGACTCCGACAATCTCCTCTATCTTCACACCCGCTTTTTGCGCTTGTTTTTGCCAAAACCCCATCATATCACCCGTTCCACACGCCACGTCGATAATGCGCCCTATCTCTTTTTTCCCAAGATACTCAAAAGACAAATCGCACGCTTTTTTTCTCCATGAAATATCCACCCCCATACTCATCACACGGTTTGCGGTATCGTACGTCGGGGCGATATCGTCGAACATCGAAACGATTTTTTCTTGTTTTTGATTTTTTGCTTCGCTCATTTCCTCTCCATCCATAACAAAATATCTTCTCCACTTTTTTGGGTATGCAAAATAAAAAACTCCTCTTTTATATTCCCAAAACCACCCTCCGGGGCGAATTTAGGCGCTATGAAAGCAAGATAGAGATGTGTCAGCTCTTTCGTAACTTCCAACATCGACTCCCCCCCTTCGACCATCACACATCCATACTCTCTTACGCGCTCCAAACTCGGCTCTATGAAAACTTCTCTTCCTTCAACGCCAAAAAGGGGAATGGTTCTGTCAAACTCCTTTTGATTGGAGAGTATCAAAACATCGGGGGCTTTACCACCTACAAGGCGGGCATCGAGTGTGGGTCTATCGACTCTGACGGTATTACCGCCAATTACGAGCAAATCGCATACATCTCGAAGCTTGTGTACGAATTTCCGCGAGTCCAAAGAACTTATCACTCCCCCCTCAACAGAGCCGTCAAGTCTGCTTGCCCACTTGAAAAACACGAAGTTCCCCGCTAAATATCTATAAAACGGCTTGAGCAACTCTTCGCACTCTTTTTGTAAAATACCGACTTCACATGCGACACCCGCACTTTGAAGTATCTTTATGCCGCCGCTTGCTTTTTTATTATCGTCTTTAACACCGATATAGAGCTTTTGTAACCCTAAGCGGCTTATGAGGTTCGCACATGAAGGGGTTTTACCTTCATGGGCGCAAGGCTCAAGCGTAACGTACATTTCACATCCGGCAAAACAGCCGTTATGGTTCTTGAGTAAATAGTCATGAATATCATGGGAAGATTCCAAAGAGTCGATGGAGCTGTCTTGGGTCAAAACCTTGTACCCTTGTTTCAAGGCTTCCACTTCCGCATGGGGAAAACCCGCTTTTTTATGTGCCTCTACGGCGAGTATCTTCCCGCAAGGACTTACAAGTGTAGCACCAACAGCCGGATTAGGATAGGTAAGAATCTGGTATCGCCACGCTTCGTTTAGCGCCAGCGACATGTAGAAGTTATGCGAAATCACCATTCAAAGTAGGTCTTTGCACTCGAAATATCGTCCAAATCGAACTGCTCTTTACCAAACTCGGTTTGCAAAGTTACGCTTTTGCCATCGAACGATTCGAGCTTCCCTTTGACACGCTCGGTCGAGTAGAGTTTGAGTTCAACGTTTTCACCGACGGAGAGTTCGTAGTGGCGGGGCTTTTTGAGTTTACGCTCAACCCCCGGAGAGCTGACCTCCAAACGGTATTCGCCGCTTATAGGCGGAGTTACGTCAAGAAGCGGTGAAAGCAGATGGGTTATCTCGACACATTTGTCGATATCGGTTTTTCCATCTTCACCGATGATGCTGACACGATAAATTGTCTCACCATTTTCGTTGAACGTCCCTATATCGTAGAGTTTCGCTCCGGCCGATTCCACAACCGCTTCGATATCTTTTTCAAGACTCATCGTTTTTTCCCATCTCTTTTTCTATTTTTTTAAAAAGCTCGTCAACACGCTGCGCTTTTTGGAAATGCTCGTCGAACTCGAACGCCAACTTCGGGCTTCTAAACCACCCTTGGTCTTTCATGCAATAATCCTCTATAATCGGGCGCGCTTTTTTAAGCTGTTTGAGCAGAACCGACTTTTCCTTCTCGTCGTAGAAATCGGGGTCCAAATACACCTTCGCATCGCTTCTTCCTTTGGAGCACTTCACCTCAACGACCGTCAATTCATGTAGCCTGTTGTCGTTAAGAGTGCTGAGTGCTTCGGGTATGAGCTCTTTGAGTATCGATTCGGTACGCTTGAGTTTTATCTGCGCTTCGGTCATCGAGATTACAGCTCCACTTTTTGCTCGATTTTTCTAAACGTTTCTATAACGTCCCCGACGCGTACATCGTCATAACCCGAAACGATAACACCACATTCATACCCGTTACCAACCTCTTCGACGTCGTCTTTGAAACGTCTTAGACTCACAAGCTCGCCCTCGAACGCCACGACACCGTCGCGAATGACACGCACTTCACCGCCGCGAATAAGCTTACCGTCCACAACGAGACATCCAGCAACCATCCCTTTTGGCGACTTGAACACGTCGCGTACTTCCGCTTGACCCGTTTGCTCTTCCGTCCATTTCGGAGCCATCATACCTGTTAGCATTCCGGTTACATCGTCAAGTAGCTGGTAGATAACGTTGTAGGTACGGATATCGACCCCTTTTTGTTTCGCAAGCGCTTTTACCGCACCCGTCGGTCGAACGTTGAAGCCCATAAGTGCCGTATTTTCACTCCCTGCGACCAATTCGACGTCGTTTTCGGTAATCCCACCGACACCGCTTTGGATCACTTCCACCTTCACTTCGTCGTTTCTAAGCGCTTCGAGCGAAGACTTGATAGCTTCGAGTGAACCGTGAACATCCGCTTTGAGAACCACTTTGAGGGTTTTGAGTTTCCCTTCGGCTATCATCGCGGTCATATCTTCGAGTGTCGATTTAGTCGATTTGGAAAGCTCTTTGTGTCTTTCGTACTCGTAACGTTTCTCAGCAAGTTCTTTGGCTTTTTTGTCACTCTCGACCGCTGCCATCACTTCACCCGCCGGCGGCACTTTATCAAGCCCGACAACGACCGCGGTATGGCTTGGTGAGAGTTCTTTTAGCTGTTTGTTGTTTTCGTTTATCATCGCTTTTACGCGCCCATGAGCGATACCGCAAACGATGTGATCACCCTTGTGAAGCGTACCGTTTTGAACGATGACGGTAGCGACAGGTCCACGCCCTTTTTCAAGCGACGACTCGACCACGACCGCTTTTGCAGGTGCACTCGGATCGGCTTTGAGTTCCATCACTTCGGCTGTAAGCAAGATGGTTTCAAGAAGCTCGTCAATCCCCTCTCCGGTCTTTGCCGAAACCGGAACGAACTCGACATCACCGCCCCAATCAGCCGGATTGACCCCTTTTTCCGCCATTTGCGCTTTGACCATATCCGGATTTGCTGAGGGCTTGTCTATTTTGTTCATAGCTACAACAATCGGCTTGCCGCTTTCTTTCGCTATTTTGATAACCTCTTCGGTTTGCGGTTTGACACCATCGTCTGCCGCAACGACGATTATGACGATATCGGTTACGTCTGTACCGCGTTGACGCATATTACTAAATGCCGCGTGCCCCGGAGTATCCAAGAAAGTGATCTCCTTACCGTTTTGTGTAACGGTGTATGCACCGATGTGCTGCGTGATTCCACCCGCTTCACCGTCAGCCACTTTCGCACTTCTGATTTTGTCAAGAAGCGAGGTCTTCCCATGATCGACATGCCCCATAATGGTGATGATAGGCGGTCGCTCGACCATGTTGCTCTCATCTACATGCTCTTCGACGATTTTTTCTACATCGAACTGTGCGGTCGGATCGATGATACTCACTTCCACACCGAACTCTTCGGAGAGTATTTCGATCTCGTCCGATTTCAAGAAGTCGTTTTTCGTCGCCATGATACCAAGGTCGAAAAGCACTTTGATAATCTCGCCCATCGGTCGTTTGATAGCCTCGGCGAACTCGTAAACACGGATATCTTCCGGTATCTCTACATGAGTTACGACCTCTTCGCTTTTGTGTTCTTTTTTGTATTTTTTCTTTTTCTCTTTTGCCACTTTTCTTGGTCGATTCCCGCCTTGTTTTTTACCGCTGTTTCTGCCTATTGGACGTGGTTCACGTTTTCTCGGCTCCTCTACTTGAATCTCTTTACGTTCGGTCATGTTGATATCGATAAGTTCGACTTGGTCCTCTTCGAAGTCCATCGAAACATCGCCGATATCACCGAAAATATCGAGTTTTACACCGCTTTCTTTCTTTCTTGGAGTTCCCTCTTGCTGCTTTTTGCTTTTTTTCTTTCTTTGCAGTTCTTCCAAAACATCCGCGCCGAGTTTTCCGTATGAAGAAGTGATTTTCGCTCTCTCTGAAGCTGTTGGGGTCGCTTGAGCCGGTTTTTTCTTTTTGACTATGGTCAAACCTTTGCGTTTGACTTGCGGTTGAGCGAGCTTGACGCCGCTAGTATGTGTTTGCTTCTTCGGCTCTTTTTTCTCCGCAGCCGCCTCTTTCGCTGTTTCCTCTTTCGAAGCTTCCTCTGCCTTTTCCTCTTTCGGAGCGGCTTTTGCTTTCGGTTCCTCTTTGGAAACAGGTGCTTTTTCCTCTTTCGAAGCGTTTTTTTCTTTTTTAGGTTCTACAATTTCTTCTTTTTTCAAAGCCGCTTCGCTTCGTTTTTCCTCTTTGGTCGCAGATTCTTGTTTAGGAGTTTCGCCCGCCGGCTTTGGTTCTTCTTTTTTTTGTTGCTTCTTGACGCTTGTTTTGGGTTGTGCCGGTTTTGGTGCTACACCGTCTAAGATGTAGTTCGCCAACCCTTCCGCTTCTTCCATACTCAACGTACTTTGAGCGGATTTCACACTATACCCTATCTCTTGCGCCTTGGCCATCACCTCTTTTGAGGTAATCCCCAACTCTTTTGCAACTTCATGTACTCTAACTTTTTCGCTCATGGGCGAGTATCTCCTTTAACTGGTTCAATAATCTCTCTTTATCTCCGCTTTTGCATTGACGCATCAAAGATTTGAGAACTTTCTTGTCGTTTTGTAAACATTCACGACAAAAATAAAAACTTCTACCTACCCCACCGAACCTTTGTAACATCCCGTCACTACACTGGAGCCGAAACAGATTGTTTTGCGCGTCCCTTTCTCTGCAAGACACACACATTCTCGTAGGTTGGTAAAATTTCTTCGCCATTATATCCAAATCTTGCTTTATTTCCTACTATTCTCTCGACAAAGATAAAGATTATCTTTGAGTTAGTAGTCCGTCGTTGTCGAAATCGAGAATTTTCACTTCGAAATCGGGAAATTTCATCCTCAGTTTATTCGCTATCATCACGGCATCTTCGGCATACGCCATGTTGAAAAACGTACTCCCGCTTCCACTAAGCGTACTCATAAGCGCACCGCTTTCGTAAGCGATTTTCTGTACGCTGAAAAGCTCCGGAAGCGTTTTCATCCTCACTCGCTGATGAAATCTGTCTTGTGAAGCTATTCGAAGCATTTCCCAATCTTCGTTGAAAAAAGCGGCCGTAGTAAGCGCTACATGAGAAAGATTGAAAACCGCATTTTCTTTCGAATAAGATCGTGGCAAAACGGTTCTACTTTTCGAAGTGGAAATCGGTTTGTTTGGTATCACCACCACCGCTTTGATATAATCGGGGAGGTGTTTCTTTTGGGAAAAGACTCTGTTTTTTTCGATTGCCGCTACGTTGAAGCCACCCATGACCGCCGGAGTGATATTGTCGGGATGGGGCTCGTAAAAAAGTGCATGGTTCAAAATGCGCCTTTTGCTCACTCTTATCCCTGCTGCTTCATGTGCACTGGCGATAGCGCTTACAATCACCGCCGAAGAACTACCAAGTCCTCTTGACATCGGAATCTGATTGTAAAACGTAAAACGAAAGTTCTGCTTCTTTTTCGTCAAACGGTTGTAATGGTCGTTGAAAATGCTTACAAAAAGGTTGTTGCCTTTTAACTTGACGTTGTTTTCCCCCTCCCCTTTGATAGAGAGTGAAAAAAATCGCGATGGATGGAACTCCACTTTGTTTCGCAAATCGACCGCCAATCCGAGGGTATCGAAACCCGGGCCGAGATTGGCACTGGTTGCTGGAACGCTTACTGTCACATACTGTCCTTATACCGCTCCTATACCGTACATCGGAGCGTTGTCTTCACTTAAATCTTCCTTTTTGAGTAGCAAAGGAAGTTCGAAACGCTGCGGCTGCACATCTTGCAGTTTGCGCGTTTGTATTTTGCCTTGAATTTTAACAAAATGAAGCTTTCCTATCGCTTTTATCGGAGTGTTTGCGTTAAAATAGAACGCATCTACCGCAAAGAGCGGAATAGACTTCAAGATAGAGAGCGATTTCAAAAAAACGTATGCCACTTTTATCGACATGAAGCTCCCCGGACCGTTGGCATAAACCAAAGAGGCTATGTCGTATCTTTTAAACAAATCTTTGTATATCACAGGCAAAACGTCGGAACTTCGGCCTTCGTTTTCTATCTTCTCTATAAGTTTGGAATTTTCATACACCCCAACAAGGATAGGTGTCGAAAGCGCGACAAGTACCACATCGACTTGCGGCTTTTTCACGCTCAAGCGTACACCTTTTCGAGCTCAGGCATCTCTTGCGTCTGCGTTTCGACCACTTCGTAGTTCTCTTCACTCTCCAAAAGCGCTTTTGTAAGGAGATGATTGAGATGGTGGCTTCCCGCAAGCGCTTCGTAATTGCCTATAAAAGCCATTCCGATAAGACTCATATCGCCTATGGCATCTAAAATTTTGTGTCTGACGAACTCGTCGTTATATCGAAGCCCTTCTGGGTTGAGTACTTTTTTGTCATCGAGAACGACGGCGTTTTCAAGGCTTCCTCCTAGAGCGAGCCCTTTTGAACGAAGGTACTGCACCTCTTGCAAGAAACCAAATGTCCTCGCGCGCGCTATCTCATTCTTGTACGCCTCTTTCGTGAACTCCAGCGTATAATGCTGCTTGTTGATAACGGGATGGGCGAACTTGATGGTGAAGCTGTATTTCAAATCTTTCGCCGGAGTGAGTTTGACGTACTTGCCGTCATGCTCTACAACCACCTCTTTTTTGATAATCATCACTTTTTTGGGGGCATCGAGTTTTTTAATACCCGCTTCATCGAGCAAAAGGCAAAAACTACCGGCACTCCCGTCCATCACCGGTACTTCGTCCCCATCGACGACTACACGCACATTGTCGATACCGTACGCATATATCGCAGATAGCAGATGTTCTATCGTGGAGATGACATGCCCGTTTTTCCCTATCACCGTCGCCATGCGGGTATCGACCACGTTTTCAGGCTTCAAAGGTATGGAAACATCGACATCTTTTCTATAAAAAACGATCCCGCTTCCCGCTTCCAAAGGTTCGAGTCTAAGACTGACCGGCGTACCTTTGTGCAATCCTATACCGACTATATCGACCGCTTTGGCTATCGTCGTTTGGTACATGAAAATTCCTACTCGCTTTTATCTATCATCTTTTTGGCAAGTTGTATCACTTTCGTGATATTGAGCTGTATCCATTTTTTGTCCATCCACTCCTGAGGTCTGATTTCCACCCCTTGTACAAGAACGCCAAAATGGAGATGATCTCCAAGTGCGTAACCGGTTTTTCCGGTTCGAGCGATCATCTGTTTGGATGCGACCTCATCCCCTTGCGAAACCGCCAATGAGGAGCAGTGCCCATACAGCGTATAAAGCCCAAGCCCATGATGAATTATAGGCATATTACCATAAAGTCCGTTAAAATCGGCATATACGACCTCTCCGCCGTTTTGCGGTCGTATCTCCGCCATCGCTTTGCTTGCCAAATCCAACCCCATATGGTACGACTCGCTGATAAGCTTCCCTTTGTAGTAAAAGTAGCGATGATCCCCGAAACTCGCGACAACTTTCCCGTTTTTAAGCGGGTACATTCTGTTGATTCGGAAATCATCAATCATCTCGTCGGGAACTTTGGAAGTTATCTTATGGATAAGCGCTTCGTTTTTCGCCCTTATATCTTCATTTACCGCTTTGAAACGCTTTATAGGGTCTTGGATATCCGCCGTTTCGTCAAACTCACTCGCCAAATCGGCAACCTTGCCAAGCAAAAAACGATCACTCACTTTAATATTGGAAACTTTGTAGTTTCTGTTTTTCAAATAAAGCGGTATATACGCTTTGACTTTGTTTCCCGCCAAATCGGTCGCTATCACTTCGGCTCGGAAGTTTCTCTTATTCGTCGGCCATGCGAGCAAAGAGATAAAATAACCTTCTTTGTAAAACGGTGTCGGGTGGAACACTTTACCAAAGCTCGTTTTAATGTAAATCTGGTCGATATTTTCGTCGGTAGCTTTGAACACGACCAAAGCGCTTCCACCACGCTCGATTTTGTAAGAGTTGGCAAGAACGTTCACTTTCGGTCGTCTTCTATCTATGGTGAAAACGAACTCTTTGGTCGCGGTATTGCCGTTGAAGAAGTTCCATTTACTACCGTCTTGTGCTTGGACGATAAGCTTGACTTGTTTCTCTTTCGCGCCGACTACGCCTCTTGGCGGTTTTATTTCTATTTCCACTTTTTTACTCGGCGTCGTGTAACTCGAAGAAGCGAGTTCTCGCTCCCCTTTTGCCGTTTGCAAAACGACTTTGTAGCTTTTTATACCGCTGCCATCTTCCAGCCGAAGGTGCAAACCTGAACGCAAATTCCAATACGCTCCATGTTTTATGTCGATTTTCGGAGCTTCGCGCTCGAACATCGCACTGTTGTACAAATACACCGCCGCACCGATGAGTACCGCGAAGAACGTCAAGACTACGACCGAACCGCTATTTCTTCTCTTTCTCAATTTTTTCCACCTTTTGTATAATTTTTCGTTTGATGTTTTTCATGTCCGCCACAGGGGGAAACTCGCATCCGCTACGGTAGCTATGCCCCCCGCCGCCAAACTCCTTGGCGATCGAAGCGACATCTACATCTTCGCTTCTAAGCGACACTTTCACTCCGCCATCGCCTGTGCGTACCAGAAGCAAACTTACCCGCACGCTCGGTAGCTCCAAAGCACGCTCGAGCGCTTCTTTGGCATCTTCTTCATTCGCTCCGCAACGCTCCAAAAGCTCCCTCTCGACTTCGAAAACCGCTAAAGAAGCGTCCAAAAGAAGCTCCATACTCTCAAGCATACGCCCAAGGAGTCTTAGATGTGAAAGTGTGCTATATTTTTGTAAATACTTTACCACCAAAGGGTGGTTCGCACCCAGCTCCACCAGCTCTTTCGCAAAAGCGAACACCATACCATCGACATCTTGGGTGCTAAACCCTCTGCTGTCTTCTACAAGTCCCGCATACAGAGCCGTCGCCATTTTCGGATTTATCTTCGTTCGCAACTTTTTCAAAAGCTCGTACACCACTTGCGTAGAGCTGATGGCTCGTTCGTCTATGAACCGAAGTGTACCAAAACCTCCGTTAGTTTTATGATGGTCTATCACCACTACCCAAGAGGCGATTTCAAATCCCGTTCTTTGCATCGACGCACAATCGCACACAAAAGCCAAATCGTACTTTTTGGGCAACGTGCTGCGGATTTTTTCACTCCATGGGATAAATGCGAACTTTTTTTCTATCTCTTTAGTTTTACACACAAAATGAACTTTTTTATGTAGTTGCAACATGTAACTATAAAGTGCGCTGCAACTCCCAAGGGTATCGGCATCCGGTTTTACATGTGCGACAACTACCACCTCTTTGGAAGAAGCGAGGAGTTTTTCAAGTTTGTCTATCATAACGTTTTGTTCTCCATCTTGTAAACATACGCAAGCACTTCGGCAACAGCCGCGAAAAGCTCTTCAGGGATCGGTTTGTCGATATCGACTTGTTTGTAAAGAGCCTGCGCCAAAGGTTTGTTCTCTACGATATGCACACCGTTTTGACGCGCTATTTTCTTTATCTGCAAAGCGACCATATCGGCTCCTTTTGCCAGTACTATCGGCGCTTTGTGTTTCGTTTGGTCGTATTTTAGCGCAACGGCGTAGTGGGTCGGGTTGGTAACGACCACATCGGCATTGGGTACTTCCGCCATCATCCTCTTTCGGCTCATCTCCATTTGTATCTGACGGATTTTCGCCTTGACTTGCGGATCCCCTTCCATATTTTTCATCTCGTCTTTTATCTCTTGTTTGCTCATCTTCAAATCGTCGAAATAACGCTTACGCGTTATAACAAGGTCGATAGCGGCAAAAATCAACAAAACAAAAAGCATCACCGCCGCTATGATAAACGCTTTTTCCCCAAGCCATCGCAACTGATCCCCAAGTCCGAACATCATAACCGTAGGCAACTCTTGGATGAACTTGAAAAAGAACACGAATCCCACTCCCAAAACGACAAACGACTTGAACGTGTTTTTCAGTCCGTCTATAATCTTTTTGAGTGAAAACAGGTTTTTCGCCCCCTTTATGGGGTCTATCTTTTTCAAATCGATAGCCAGCGGTTCTGTCGTGAACAAAAAACCAAACTGCGAAACGTTCCCTATAATACCCGCTATCGCGATCGCCGCAGCAAGCGGCAAGACGGCCAAAAAGATCACTTTCGTCGTTACGATGGCAAGCTCGACCGCTTTTTGCTTGTCTATCTCGCTTCCAAAAAGGGTAAAAAAGTAACGCGAAGCTTCGAACAGTTCTTTGGAGATAAACGGGAACAAAACCAAAAACGCCAAAATAGCCACAAAAAGCGTAACTATCCCTGCAGTATCCTGCGATTTTGGAACGTTGCCTTTTTTTCGGGCGTCTTCAATCTTCTTGGGGGTGGGTTCTTCGGTTTTTTCCTGATCATCAGCCATCGGTTAATACATCCTCGGTTTCGTAACCACTTTCAAAGTGGTAAAAATTCTTCCATTCAAAAATCTCAAAAGGGTATCGAAATTTTTATACTTCTCTTCGTTTACCGTCTCCTCCTCCGCCTTGCATTATAACGCCTCTCCTTTCGCTCAGTATGTGATATGGTGCGTAAGGTCAGTTTTTAATAATATTCCACCTTCGAGTCTTCCACTTCAAGCTTTATCGTTTGCATTTTTACCGCTCCTTTTCTTCAGGAATCTTATTTTCACTTTTCATTTCTGGTGGCTTATTTTGGTTAAAAATGGTTAAAATCTCGATTTTATCGTCGAAAACTTCATATACGATCGTATAGCCTCTAAAGATCATATCTCTAATATTGTCATTATCGTAGTAGATCGATTTTCTATACTTGTAAGGGAAGTTTCTGATCTCCTCTATAGCTTCATCGAGAGTATTTTTAAAATTTTTACTTGCAGATTTTTTATCTTTAGCGATATAAAAGATTATTTCTCTAAACTCTCGTTTATATCTTTGTGTTCTTTCAATTCGCATAGAGTGCATCGAGTTCCTCATCTAACTTCTGCATCTCTTTTTTCCACTCATCCTCATCTATCATCTTCATCTTCCCGTTTCGTATATCTTCACGAAGCTGATGAAGCTCTTCTCTTCGCTCATAAAAGTAGGGATCAAGTTCAAGATTTCGATCTTTTTGCACTTCGATTTTCTCTATCATGATATCTCTGACACTCTCAAGCATACGCAGCACATTTTGTGTATAACCATCTTTTACTTGTAGTTGTATTGTCTGCATTGTGATACCTCCGTTGGTTCAATTATAGCACAAAAAGAGCTTATAGCATCTTCATCGAAAGGTCTATCCAGTTGGCTTGGTGGATGAGGCTTCCGCTACTGATGGCATCTACTCCCGTTTTTGCGTACTCTTCTATCGTCGTAAGGGAGATGTTGCCGCTGGCTTCTAGCAAAATGTGCGGAAACTGTACGTTTCTCAGTGCGACCACCTCGGCTACCTCGCTTGGTGTCATGTTGTCGCACATGACGATATCAGCACCCGCTTCGAACGCTTCAACCGCTATTTTCATCTCCTCGGCTTCAACTTCTATCTTCGCCGTAAAAGGGATTTTCCTTCTTGCTCGTTCTATGTATTGTTGGAGATTCGTTATCGTCTTTAGGTGGGTATCTTTTATCATAAGCGAATCGTCCAGCCCCATTCTATGGTTGACCGCTCCGCCGCAGCGGGTGGCGTATTTTTCGAAGATACGCAAATTCGGACGTGTTTTTCTGGTGTCCAAGAGTTTTACGCCGTAAGGGGCGATGATATCGACATATTTTCTCGTCAAAGTCGCGATCGAGCTTGCATGTAAAAGCATATTGAGCACCGTTCTCTCACAGGCAAGAAGCGTATGGGAATCGCCACTTAAAGAGGCTATGATATCCCCTTTTGCAAAACGCTCACCGTCGTTTTTGCTCCACTTTATAGAAAAACCTTTACACTGCGCCAAAGTATCGGCATACAGAACCCCGGCTAAAACTCCATCGCTTTTGGCTATCACTTTCGCTTCGGCTTCTTTTTTCTCTTCGACCAAAGCGTAGAGATCGCCTCTACCTACATCTTCATAAAGCGCTTCTAAAACGAACTCTTCTACACTTTTCACAGCTCGAGCATCCTCTCTAATGCCACTCTCGCCCATTTGACCGTTTTTTCATCCACCTCTATCTCGTTGATCGGTTTACCCTCGTCGATACTTTTAAGAGTAAGGTACAAATCTTCAAGCGTCGTTTCGTTCATAGTCGGACATTCAGGCTTGGTAGAGCTAAGGACATACGTGTTCTCCGGTCGTAAACGGTTGACAAGGTTGTACTCCGTTCCTACGGCTACTTTTTGCTCTTTTGGCAACTCGCTTATGTAACGAATGAGTTGGGAAGTAGAACCCACGAAATCCGCTTTTTCACAAATGGCCGGATCGCATTCGGGGTGGACGGCTATCTTGATACCGGGGTATTTTTTGCGATAAAACTCGATATCCTCTACAGTAAAAAGCTGATGCACAGAACAAAAACCGTCATAACAGATAATGTCGGCTTCTTTTGGGTCCATATCGTCCAAACCTATCACCATCGATTTAAGCCCCATCTGGTTGGCGATATTTTGCCCCAAACATCTATCGGGTACGAACAGTATCTTTTTCCCTTCACCCAAAGCGGTAGTGATGATTTTTTTGGCATTGGCACTCGTACACACCATCCCTCCCATCTCACCTACTTTGGCTTTGACATCGGCATTGGAGTTGATGTAGGTTATCGGGAGAATCTTCTCTTTTGGAATCCCCCGCTCTTCCAAAAATTTCACACTTTCATCATAATAAAGCGTATCTATCATTCTCGCCATCGAACAGCAAGCAAGCTTTGGCATCACGACCCTTTTTTCTGGACTGAGCACCTTTACGCTTTGCCCCATGAACGCCACACCGCAAAAAACGACGAATTCCTTGTCGTCGTTTTTCGTCTTCATCGCAAGTTCGAGCGAATCGCCGGTGATGTCCGCCATCTCATACACTTCATCGCGCTGATAGAAATGCGCCACGACCGTTACGTCGAGCTTTCGTTTAAGCTCTTGAATTTTTTGTTTTAGTTCTTCGTTTGTGTAGTTCAAAAAAAATCCCCCACAATGTTTTTCGAATTATATCCAATTTTTATCTTAAATCTTGTAGAATTACGCTCACTTTAATCTTAGGAAACCATCGATGGATATGTTTTTCAACACAAATATACAGTTTTTCATCCTCGCTTATCTTGTAGGGGGTATCCCTTTTGGGCTGATTTTAGCGAAAAAATTCGCCGGTGTCGATGTCAAAAGCGCAGGTAGCCAAAGCATCGGTGCGACCAACGTTTTGCGCGTCGTCAAAGAAAAAGACCCAAAGCTTGCCAAAAAACTCGGTGCCGCGACACTCGCACTCGATGCTCTCAAAGGGCTTGTCGTTCTTGTAGCGGGCTATGTTGCCGGAGTGAGTGAAGCGACTTTGTGGGGGATTGCGGTTTTGGCGGTTTTGGGGCATTGTTTCAGCCCGTATCTCAACTTCGAAGGGGGTAAAGGGATAGCCACGGGGATGGGAGTACTTCTTTTTATGCTCCCTATCGAAACGCTCATCGCTCTTGGAGTATGGTTCGCGATGGCAAAAACGGTTCGCATCTCCTCTTTATCGTCACTCACGGGTGTCGCCGCACTTCTTGTCGCTAGCTTTCTTATCCACCCGAATATGCCTCATGCACCCGTTGTTTTGATAGTGCTCATCCTTTACTACAAACATATTCCAAATATCGTTCGTCTTCTCAAAGGGGAAGAGAAGCGAGTGATTTAGTATGTTCACCATCTATATCGAACAGTTGGAGTTCGAGTGCATCGTCGGGATTTTGGATTTCGAGAGAGAAACACCTCAAAAGGTGTGCATCGATGCAGTGATTGCATACGATTTCGATTATGGTTTTATCGACTATGCGAAGGTGGTGAAGATTATCAAAAAAAGTATGATTAAACGAAAATTCTATCTTTTGGAAGATGCGCAAAGGTTTCTTGCAAAAAAATTGAAAAAAAAATTTCCCCAAATTCACTTTCTCAAAATCAAAATCGTAAAACCCGCTATATTGCCCGAATGCAGGGTAGGAATCGAGCTTGAAAGCCGTTTCGATTCTTAAAACAAACTTCACTTTTTTTTAAACTAATTTGAAAAAAATATTAAATTAACCTAAAAATATGCTACAATTCCGCAAAAATTTTAACTCAGGCAGGAAACTCAATGCGAATACTCATTATCGAAGATGAAGTTACACTCAACAAGATGTTGGCAGAAGGGCTAAAAGAGTACGGCTACCAAAGCGATGTCGTCGAAACACTCAAAGACGGCGAGTACTATCTCGACATCCGAAACTACGACCTCGTGCTTATGGACTGGATGTTGCCAGATGGAAACAGCGTCGATATCATCGGCGACATCAAAAGCAAAACACCAAAAACCGTCGTAGTCGTTCTCTCTGCGCGTGACGATAATGAAAGTGAAATCGAAGCACTCAAAGCAGGTGCGGACGATTACATCAGAAAACCGTTCGATTTCGACGTACTTGTCGCGAGACTCGAAGCGAGACTGCGATTTGGCGGTAGCAATATCATCGAAATAGAAGACCTCATCATCAATCCGGAAGAGGAAAAAATCATCTACAAAGACCAAGAGATAGAACTCAAAGGGAAACCGTTCGAAGTGTTGACACACCTTGCACGCCACAGAGACCAAATCGTCTCCAAAGAACAGCTTCTTGACGCTATTTGGGAGGAACCAGAACTTGTAACTCCAAACGTCATCGAAGTCGCCATCAACCAGATTCGACAAAAAATGGACAAACCACTCTCCATCACCACTATCGAAACGGTGCGCCGAAGAGGATACCGTTTTTGTTTCCCTAAAACACTCAACTAATACGTTGCACTACGACTCGTCGCCACTGCGGCGACGGTGATTTTCCCTTTTACTTTTTCTTCGTTATAATACCCCCTAAAAAGAGGCGACACCAATGTTCTCTACACAAAGCATACGAACCAAATTTCTCATACAGCTTCTCTTCGCTTCGGCTTCGCTTATCATCATCTTTTCATCGATACTCTATTTTTATATCGAAAAATCGATCTACGCAGAACGGATAGACGCTTTGAAGCACTACGCCGAAAATATCATCAACAACAAATCGATTATCGAAGAGGGTTCGCTCCATGATACCTTCGGTCTCTCCATAGATATCATCTACCTAAAAAACCTGAGCGAAGAGTACGAGGTGTACCAAAAAAACGAAAAATTCAAAAACTACCTCACGCTCATCTATCCTTATGACCCCAAACACTCACTCTATTTGAAAATCACCAAAGACACCACCAAGACAAAAAGGGTGCTTGACAAGATTTTACACTACATTTTCATCATCAACATCGCCGGTTTCGGGCTTGTCATTCTGTATGCCATCGCTCTTTCGAAAATGTTGGTCATCCCTATCGAAACGCTTACGAAAAAACTCTCCAACATGAACGAGCATCTTATGAACGAAATAAAAATCGAAGAGCTTCCAAGCGAATTTCGCCCGCTTGGCGAAACCATCAACCACCTTTTGCGCCGCATTCAGAACTTCGTCAAATACCAAAAAGAGCTTTTTATCGGTACCGCACATGAGCTAAAAACACCCCTTGCGGTCATCAAACTCAAAAACCAAGTTACACTTATAAAAAAACGCTCCGCCGAAGAATATATCGAAGCTATAAAAACGACCAACAAAACGGTTGACGAAATGAACCTCATAGTCTCCAACATCCTCAACATGGGTCGCCAAGAGGGAGCACAGCTAGAAAAGCCGCAACAAATAGACGTGATCGAGTTTTTGAAAAACAAAGCCAACGATTTCCGCTTACTGGCGGAAAACGAACAAAAAGAGCTTATTATGGACTTTCAGCCAAACAGTTTTTTGGCAACTTTGCAAGTGGGGCTTTTGAACCAGATAGTTCAAAACTTTTTACAAAACGCGCTCAAATTCACCCCTAAAGGGAAAAAAGTTCGCCTTGTCAGCTTTCCGGACGAATACGGTCTATGCATCCAAGTAATAGACGAAGGGTGCGGTATCGATGAAAGTTTAGACATCTTCGCTCCGTTTAAGCGAAGCGGTGATAAAAGCGGTGTCGGACTTGGACTGTTCTTGGCAAAAAGTGCCGCAGATGCACTCGATGCGAAAATCGATATCAAAAATAGAGAAGACGGAATCGAAGGAACAGTTGCTACTTTACAACTCAAATCGGACCTCTCTTGTACATTACCGCTAAAAAAAGGAAAAATTAAAAAACAATAAAGGTTTAATTTGCTATAAATCGTGCCAATAAACAATTTTACGACGAACAAAAAGGATAAAAAAATGGCACTAATGATAAACGATGAATGTATAGCATGTGACGCTTGTAGAGAAGAGTGTCCAACAGAGGCTATCGAAGAGGGAGATCCTATCTACTTCATCGATCCGGATCGATGTACCGAGTGTGTCGGAGTTTACGACGAACCGGCTTGTATAGCCGTTTGCCCGGTCGATTGTATCGTGCTCGATCCGGACAACACCGAAACGATCGCAGAATTGCAATTCAAGTACAAATCGCTCCAAGAAGAAGAGTAGTTTTGGCGAAAATCACGGCAGTTATCGACATAGGGTCCAACTCTGCCAGAATGGTGGTATATGAGAAGACGAGTCGTTTCGCTTTTCATATGCTCAACGAAACAAAATCGAAAGTGCGCATCAGCGAAGATGCCTACAAAAACGGCGGCAACCTTCAAGAAGAACCGATGCAACGCGCATACGACGCGCTTTGCGATTTTCTCTCTATCGCTTCATCGTACAAAGCGCGCAAAATCCTCTGTGTAGCTACCTCCGCGCTCAGAGACGCACCCAACAAGTCGGTCTTTGTCAAAAGAGTCAAAAAGAATCTCGGTCTGAACATCAAAATAATAGACGGTGAAAAAGAAGCGTTTTTTGGAGGTTTGGCAGCTGCGAACCTCCTACCGACTATGAAAAACACGATCACCGTCGATATCGGCGGCGGTTCGACCGAGTTTTCCTCTATCGACGACAATCATGTGAAAAACTCCATCTCGCTCAATCTCGGAGCGGTAAGGATAAAAGAGCTTTTTTTCGACCGAAACGATGTCGAAGGCGCCGTCAAATACATAGACAAAGAGCTCGAAAAATTAGCAACGTTTTCTTGTGTGGATACGATAGTAGGTATTGGGGGAAGTTTTCGAGCGCTATGTGGTGCGTTGATGGAAAAAGAGAACTATCCGCTTGAGAAGATACACGGTTACGAACCCGATTTCAAAACTTTCAAACATTTTCTCAAAAAAATCTTGGAAGCGAAAAGCCACAAAGAGTTGAAAAAACTCTCTATCAAGGAGGAGCGTTTCGATGTCATTCAGCCCGGAGCGCTCGTTTTATGGAGAATTATAAAAAAACTACCCATCAAAAAGCTTGTAACCAGCGGTGTAGGGGTTAGAGAGGGGGTGTATCTAAACGATCTGCTAAGAACGAGTGCGCTCCGTTTTCCGGCGAATTTCAACCCCTCCATCCGTTATTTACTCGATGCTTACGTTACGGACAAACGTTACGCCAATCTTCTTGCAAAAGTGACCAAAGAGATATTCGAGCTGGTACATGAAGATTTGCACCTGAAAAAAGAGTACCGTTTCCACGCAACAGTTGCTGCGAAACTCTTTCCCGTAGGAAGCGCTATCCACTACTACTCCAAAAACAAACATAGCTACTATGTCGTTCAGGCCAATCTGGAGTTTGGGTTTTCACACAAAGATACGATGCTCATAGCCACCCTCGTTCGCTATGCAAAAAGAAAACTCCCATCGAAAGAGCATTACGAAAAATACAAAGCACTTCTACCGAAAAAAGAGGTCGTGGACAAACTTAGCTTCATCGTCTCCATTTCGATCGCACTTTTGACCCACAGACCGCAAAAACAAGACTTCACTCTCAGCTACGAAAACGGCGTGCTTTACGTCAAAGGGGAGAGGGAGTGTTTTCGAGTCAGCAAAGAAGCCTGTGAAAAGCTCAAATATATCGAAGAGTTCGATATACGCTTTATCTAAGGGGCTTGTTCTTTTTTAGAATCTTTGCCCCATCGTAAACTCGAACGTCGCGGTTCTGTCTGCTGGAAGCGTGAGCGTGTCATGTGTTTGCGGGTTTATCGCTTTGGAGAACATCAGCTGAATCGGACCGACCGGGCTGAACCATTCGATCCCCGCTCCGTATCCCCCTCTTGATATTTCACTCAAACTGTCTTGCCCTATAAAACCCCAGTCCAAGTAGGTTACAAGACGCATTTTCGCCTTTGGAACAAGCGGAAAACTCACTTCTGCGGAGTTGGAGAACGTCATGCGCCCACCGATTCTTCTAAATCGTACGTTTCCGTTTTCATCGAGCTCCCGAATCGCAGGAGAAAGCGAGTAGGACTCATACCCTCTTACGCTACCGATTCCCCCCATGTAGTATCGCTCTGCAATTGGAAGATACCCTGTATTTTCGGCGAAATAAAATCTCGCTTTGTATCGGAAAATCGCATCGAAACCTACATAGTCTTCAAGCCCTTTGTAGTACCCAAGACGCGTGCGGGATTTGAAAAAATCCGCATCCGCGCCAAGCCCAGCTTTTTCGAAACTTTGACTGACGACAAATCCGCTTCGCGGCAAATAGTAATCGTCCGTATTGTCAAAAGTCACCGAAGTGGTTATGGAGCTTTTCGTATAGCTTTCGAAAAACGAAATATAATACGACGAAAGGTTTTCCGGATGGTATATATCGTATTCGTTACCGGAATATCCATAACTCAAATATCCACTGATATAACGAGAGAACCTATGCCCCGTTCCTACCGAAACACCGTTGGTGTTAACCGCATAGTCGTTGTACTCGTAGTTGGAATAATAGACCGAAAAATTACCGCTGAAGTCGCTGTCGTTAAGGCGCGGGTTGGAGATGCTAAAAGAAGCGTTTTTCGTTCTTTGCGACTTCTCCGCTTTGATCCCTACATTGATACCGCTTCCCCAGACATTTCTATCGTTCACCGCGATACTAAGGAGCAATCCACCGTAACTTCCATAACCACCTCCAAGCTGAATATTGCCCGTAGGTGCTTCTTTGACCTTGACGATCAAATCCATTTCATGGTTGTTTATCCGCTTTTCCTCTATTGTCGTACCATCGAAATAACCGAGTCTTCCAAGCGCATGACGGGAATCTTTCAAATCTGTCAACGAGTACATATCCCCCGGACCGAGATAGAGCTCACGCCGAATCACCCTATCGAGTGTTCGGGTGTTTCCTGAAATTATGACATCATGTATGCGCACCTTCTCTCCGGGTATGACTTTGAAAACCACCTCGACGGTATGCTCTTTTTCGTTTTTTCTCAAATCGGGAACGACTTGAACGTAAGCATACGCCAAATCGGCTATTTTCGTTTTGATGCGCTCCATGTCTTCTCTAAAGAGTTTGATATTGAACACATTCCCTTTTTTGAGTTTCAAAATCTCGAAAAGTTTGCTGTTGTCTATAACCTGCTTGGTTTGGAAAATCGAAACCTTCTCTATTTTGTACGCTTCACCCTCTTGTATTTGATAGCTCATCTGCGCTTCGTAACTGTCGAAATTGACACGCACGAACGGTTCATCGACTTGTGCATCCAAAAATCCGTGCTGCATATAGAAGTCTTTGATACGAAGCGGATCGTACTCGAGGTCTTTTAGATGCATCTTACCGTCGTTTCTTCCCCAGAACCATCCCATGAATTCATGCTCTTTGTTGGCTATGACGTCGTCGAACTCTTCACTATCGAGTTGTTTAACTCCACTATAGCGAAGCTTCTGTATAACTATCTCTTCCCCTTCGTTGACGACGAAAGTCACTTTGATACCGCCGCTATCGAGCTTTTGGGTACGAATCTCAACGACACTGTCTATCTTGCCGTCTTGCGAAATCGCTTCTATAATCCTTTTTTTCGCAGCTTCGAGCTTTTTCATATCGAAGATGGAACCTTTTTTGATTCGAACGACATTTTTAAGCACGTCATCGTCGTTCTCTTTCCAGCCTTGCAGTTCCACTTTCGCGATAATCGGTTTTTCTTGGAAATGAAACGTCAAAACACCGTTTTCGTAATCGACCCGGATATCGTCGAAATACCCTTGTCTGTAAAACTTTTTCAACGCTTTGTCGATTTTTGCATCATCAACATCGTCACCGAGAGAAAACGGCAACATCCTTGTCGCCACACCCTCGGAAATATGTACAAGACCTTGGTATCGTACCGATTTTATCTTGTAAGCTAAAAGCTCAAGCGGCAATAAAAGTAAAAAAGCTAAAAATATGATTCGCATTTGGTTCCTAAGTGGGTATTTTGAAATGTGATTTTACCTTTTTTTAGTAAATTCGATACAATACCAAAAACGTTTTCAAGGCGGTAGAAATGACAATAGCGATAGTTGGATTGGGACTGATGGGCGGTTCGTTGGCGCTGAGTTTGAAAAAGTTCGATTTTATCGAAAAAATCGTAGGATGCGACCACAACCCGACACACCGAAAAGAAGCGCTAAAACTCTCCTTGGTCGAAGAGATAGTGGAGTTCGAGCAACTCAAAAATTTCGATGTCATCTTTTTGGCTATCCCCGTCGAGGGGATCATAAAAGCTTTGCAAAACCTTACCGACGTTGCGGAAGACACGACTATCATCGACATGGGAAGTACCAAAGCTAAAATCGTCCAAAACTGTCCAAAGGAGATACGCAAGAATTTCGTCGCAGCTCATCCGATGACGGGAACTGAAAACTTCGGTCCAAGTGCCGCCATAGAGGGTCTTTACGAAGAGAAGGTGGTCGTACTGTGCGATCTTGAACAAAGCGGCGAACTCCAAAGAAACGTTGCGAAAAAGATTTTCAAATCACTCAAAATGAAAAAATACTACATGGGTGCAAAAGAACACGACAGACACGCGGCTTTCATCTCCCATATGCCCCATGCGGTAAGTTTTTCCATAGCCAATACCGTCGTCAATCAAGAGGACAAGAACAACATCCTCGCTCTTGCCGCTGGTGGATTTCGCTCCATGAGTCGTTTAGCGAAAAGCTCCCCCTATATGTGGGAAGATATCTTCAGACAAAACAAAGACAACCTTCTTGAAGCGATTGGGTGCTTCCAAAAAGAGCTTGGGCTGCTTCAAGAAGCCATCAAAAACGAAGAGTGGGAAGAGGTTCATAAAATCATCGCAGACGGGAACAGACTCTACGACATATGGGATTGAGCCATAGGGTGGCAGGCTAAAAGGGTGTCTTGTAACTCTTGTTTTTGCACATGAGTATATATCTGCGTCGTCAAAAGCGAAGAGTGCCCAAGAAGCTCTTGCACTACCCGTAAATCCGCCCCGCCGCTAACAAGCGCCGTCGCGTAAGAGTGGCGGAGTACATGGGGAGAAACACCCAAATATTTTTTCGTTATCCCAAAAGCGGAAATGCGACTCAACTTCCCCCCTTTGTAATTACACCATACATATTCACTCTCAAAAGGGCGAGCGTCGATATAGTTTCGTATAGCCACTATGGCGCTTTTTGCCAAAGGGACTACCCGTTCTTTTTGCCCCTTTGCATGGCGAATTCGCAACCATTCTTCTTCTATATCTTCAGGTTTCAACTCCAGCGCTTCACTTATACGTGCTCCGCTTGCGTAGAGAAACACTATAAGAGCGTAATCCCTTTGCCCTATCCAGTTCGTTCTCTCTATTAGCGAAAGCCCTTTTTGGATATGCTCGAACGTCAAGAACTTCGGTAGATTTTTAGGGATTTTCGATGCTTTGAAACGGAGTTTTTCTTCCAGAAAGTTTTTTTTATGGCAAAAATCGAAAAAAGCGTTGACGCTTGAAAGCTTCCGGTTGAGAGTGCGTTTATTTTCATACTTCGCAAGCAACGAAAACACCTCGTCGCTTCCAAGCTCTATAAGGGGCTTTTGCGCTGCACTCTCCAAAGAAAGCAGATCGCTCTTGTACGCTTCAAGCGTTTTTTTCGACAACCCTTTCGTTACGGTTATATACTCGAAAAACGCTTCAAGGGCGTTACTTGGAGACTGCATCACCAACTAAGACGACTTTGTCTCCGACATAAAAACGCCCTTTCGCACTATAAACGTTGCTTTCATCGGGTATATCGATTTCATAAACGGAATAAGTCAGTAAATCTTTCGTAAGCGATATCAAATACCCCTCTTGCTCCAAAGCGTACAGTTTGTCTCCATCTATCACAAGCCCGAGAAAGTGCGCAAACGGGAAGTGCACTTTGGCAACCTCTTTGAGCTTAGGACTCAAAGCGACGATATCCCCTTGTTTTGTAGCTACATAAAGCGTCGAATCGTCATGGGTGATGTTTCTCGCTTCATATTCGACTCGTTTTTGAGTCGTCCCGAAAGAGAGGATTTTTTTCGCCGTAGCTACGATGAGCCTCTCTTTGAGAATATCGAAATAGATAACGTTGTTGAAGTACTCATCCGCACTGACGATGATAGTTCGTAAACGTTTTTTACGTTTTTTGTTGACTATGACCACTTTTCCATCGAGTGTGAGAAACAATACAAGGTCGTTCATAAAGTACGGGTTGACAATCCTTCCATCGAGTGCGACGGAGGTAGCACCCTCGAGTGTAAGCAAAGGTTCTTTCGTAGCTAAAGAATAAAGCGCCATTTTACCGCTTGCAAAAACGACCGCGACCACTTCACCGTCGGTACTTGCCGCCGCAACCGTCTTTTTGAGTTCGAGTGTTTTTGTAGTCTTGGTACGGGGGTCGAACAAAACGAGATCCCCTTTGATATCGCTTGAGAGTACATAACCGCCGCTTTCACCGATTAGACGGTAATTCTTTTGCGTATCGATATCCGCTTTTGTGGTATTGTTCTCTTTCGAAAGCACTTCATCGTTATCCAAAAGAGCGAAATCCGCCGTTTTATCGACTATTTCCACACCGCTTGATTCGACTCGATTCCACTCACCGTCTATCTGCTTCGGCTCGAAAACCTCTTTCGTACTGCATCCCCCAAGTAAGAACACTCCCGCAATAACAAGTCCTAAAACACGATACGCCCTCAACTACTTCACTCCATAGTGAGAAAGGATTTTTACCACCCCGCCAAGTGGAGAAGCTTCGTTTATGCTTGCGAGTTTTTCTTTCGCTTTTTTCACTTTGTCGGCACTTAGGTACAATACCGCCTCATCGGCAAGTGCCAAATCTTTGTAAATGGCATGCTGTTTGAGTTCGTACTGCGAAAGCGCCTTTTCGTCTTGTGTGCGTACCGCCGCTTCGTACGATGCCATATCGGAAACTACCGGCAAGTTCGAAGATGCCAGAGTGTCCAAAGTTTTAGTGTCGTTTTGGGTAACCGCCCTTTGGAAACTCCAAACTTTGTAGAGTCTCGGACTCAACTCTTTGAGTTCGTTTTGCGCTTTAACATCGCTTGGGTTTTTCAAAAGCGTCGCCAGTTTGGCGTTCGCGTTTGTTATTCTGTTTTGTTCTTTGACGGTGTACGCCACGTTGCCGAGTGCAACCACGACCACCAAAGCCAGCGCGGCTATAAGCGGTTTTTTGTACTTTTTGACAAACCGCTCCGTTACGACCGCTTTTTCGAAAAATTGCTCTTCTGTGGTAAGTTCCTCTTTTATAAACTCTACATTCTCTTTCAAACTCACTGTATCTTCCTTCAAACTTTCGGTATTTAAGTTAGAATATTATCGCAAAGTTTGTTAAACTTTTATCAAATATTTGTTACAATCATAAAAAATTTCACAACCGGAGCTTTCTTTATGCAAATAGACGACCAACTGCTAACACGCCTTGAAACTCTTTCCATGATACGCATCGACGAGCGAAAAAGGGAAGAAATTATCGAAGAATTGAGTGAATTTCTCAACTTCGCCGACAATCTCAAAGAGCTCGATACCTCCGGCGTTGACGATAAATTCGCCATGGACGATGCACCAACGTCGCTACGCGAAGATATACCGAGTTGCAACACCGAAATAAGCGAATCGATTCTCAAAAACGCACCACAAAGCGATGAGGATTTTTTCATCGTTCCAAAGATCATCGAGTAGCACATGCATCTCAAAGTTTACGGCATAAGAAACTGCGATACGGTCAAAAAAACGCTGAAATTTCTCGACTCACATGATCTTGAGTACGAATTTCTCGATTTCAAAGAAGAAAAACCAAGCGTGGAAAAAATTCGCCGGTGGGCGAATGCCGTCGGAGTCAAAAAACTTTTCAACACCAGAAGCACGACATATAGAAATCTCGGGCTCAAACAGCTCCAGCTAAACGACGAGCAAAAGATCGAGTATATGGCAAAAGAACCGCTTCTTATCAAACGAGCCGTAGTCGAATCGGACACGAATGTCGTCGTAGGGTATGACGAAGCGGCACTACATAATCTTATAGGAGGATAATATGGCAGAAGAAATAACTCAAGAGAGTGGGAACAAAACACTGGATATAAAGAAACTTTTAAAAAGCGTGCTCGCATACGGTTCGTCCGATTTGCACTTGGTGGTAGGAAGCGAACCTCGTATCCGTATAGACAAGGAACTACGAAAAATCAACTTTCCGAAACTCGGTGCCAAAGAGCTCGAGCGAATGGCGTACTCGCTACTTGAAGACAAACAGAAAAAACATTTCGAGGAAGACAACGAACTCGACTTCGCAATCAACATCGAAGGGATAGGACGTTTTCGGGCGAACTACTACAGAACCATAGAAAACGGCATCGGTTGTGCGTTTAGGATGATCCCAAAAGAGATTCCGACACTCAAAGACTACAACGCTCCTTCGGTTTTCAAAGAGCTTGTCAAACGTGAAAAAGGGCTCATTCTCGTAACCGGTCCGACAGGAAGCGGTAAATCTACCACACTCGCGGCGATGCTCAATGAAATCAACGAAAACGAAAGAAAGCATATCATCACCATCGAAGACCCGGTCGAGTTCGTCCACACGAACAAAAAGTCGCTTTTCTCCCAAAGAGAGGTCGGAAGCTCCACGAATACCTTCGCGGCAGCTTTGAAGTACTCGCTACGTCAAGACCCGGATGTCATACTCATCGGTGAGATGCGGGACGAAGAAACCATCGGTGCGGCACTGACCGCGGCTGAAACGGGGCACTTGGTATTTGGTACGCTCCACACCAACTCCGCACCCGGAACCATCAACCGTATCATCGATGTTTTCGACTCCCAAAAACAACCGCAAATCCGCGCACAACTTGCACAATCGCTCGTTGCGGTCATCTCCCAGACACTTATCCCACGTCAAGGTGGGGGAAAAGTCGCTACACATGAAATCATGATAACCAATCCGGCTATCGCCAACCTCATCAGAGAGGACAAAGTACACCAAATCTACTCACAAATGCAGCTCAACCAAACCGAAACGAGAATGACGACACAAACCCAAGTGCTTTTCGATTTGTTGCAAAAAAATATCATCTCAAGAGAAAACGCTATCAAGTATTCCAACAGACCGGAAGAGCTCATCAAAATCATCGGAGCTATGTAGTAGATGCGTTTTTCCATAGACGCAACGCACGGCAACGCCCGTGCCTGTACGCTACAAACCGCCCATTCGGTTATAAAAACACCCGTTTTCATGCCCGTAGGCACGGTTGGAAGTGTCAAGAGTCTCGATATCCGCGACCTGCTTGAAACGCTCCAAGCCGAGATCATCCTCGCCAATACCTACCATATGTACCTCCGACCCGGAGATACCACGGTCGCCAAGCTTGGAAAACTTCACGGATTTACCAAATACCCAAAAAGCTTCCTTACCGACAGCGGTGGTTTTCAGGCTTTCAGTCTAAGCGATATGAGCAAACCAAAAACCGACGGTATAGAGTTTCGAAGCCATATAGACGGTAGCAAACATTTCTTTACCCCGAAAAAAGTACTCGATATCCAGTACAATCTCGGCTCGGACATCATGATGATACTGGACGACCTTGTCGCTTTGCCAGCAACCAAAGAACGCATAGCGCTAAGCATCGAGAGAACCACCGCTTGGGCGAAAGAATCCATAGAGTATCATAGAGCCAATCAGCAAAAAGGGATAGGAACAGATCAAAACATCTTCGCTATCATCCAAGGCGGTATAGATAAAGAGTTCAGAAAAAAAAGCGCACAAGAACTTTGCGCACTCGATTACGACGGTTTTGCAATCGGCGGATTAAGTGTCGGTGAGCTCAATAACGAAATGTACGATACCGTCGAATACACAACCCAATTTATGCCAAGCGACAAACCCCGCTATCTTATGGGGGTTGGAACACCCGAAGACCTTATCGAAAATATCGAACGCGGCGTAGATATGTTCGACTGTGTAATGCCTACGCGTAATGCCAGAAACGGTACTCTTTTTACCTCGTTTGGAAAACTCAACATCAAAGGCGCTAAATACAAAGAGGACGAAAGCCCCATAGACCAAAACTGTCAATGCCCGACTTGCCAAACATACTCAAGAGCCTATATCAATCACCTCTTTAGAGCACGTGAAATCAGTTATTTCCGTTTGGCTACCATCCATAACCTTTTTTACTACCTCAATCTGATGAAAGAAGCGCGTGAAGCGATTCTCGAAGGTAGATTCACCCAATTCAAACAAGAGTTCTACGCGAAACGCTCTTAGCGTTTCGCTTTACTGAAAGCTTCTACGACAAGCCCTTGTAAAAGACTCGCTACAACAATATACAAAGAGAAAAAAACGGTGAAACTCAATCCAAAATAGCTCACCATAAGTGGAATCCACGGTATCTTTATGGAACGAGCGTACAAAAACGCGAAAACCAAGGAATCTTTCGCCCCATGTTCGCGTAAATTTTGCAAAAACGGATACCACACATACGCCGGCCCATGACTGAGCACTCCGGCACTGATAGCATAAAACCACCCTTTCATACCGCTTTCTTTTCCGAAATGGCGTGATATTTTCTCTTTGTCGATAGTTATGTTGACAAGTCCCATCAAGAAAAAAACCACCAAAACAATCGGTAAAACCATCTTCAAAACTCCAAACGCTTCCTCTACCGCTTGGAGTGCTTTGGCAGAATCGAAAAGAAACAACCCTATGTATATAAAAACGACTCCACCAAGCATATACAGTCCGGTTTTGTTGTTTTTCTTTCTCTTCATCCAAACATCTCCACACTCAATACCGTCAAATAGGCGACGAAAAAAGAAAATACGAAACTCAAGAAGTTTCGCCACAGCGTAAAACGTGCTCCGAAAATCCCAAACTCCATAGGCAACTGCACCACTCCTAACGTAACGAACGAAAGGATAAACGCAGCCACTCCGTAAAAAGAAGCTCCCTCCTTCAGAAGCTCTCCCCCTATAATATAACTTACAAACGGCTGCCCCACCGAAACGGCACCCACACCTACGCCAACAATCATGTCATGGAGCATCGAACCGTTAAAAAGCGCCTTTATCATCTCCGGTGTAACGTAGGTTTTGAAAATCCCTACCAATCCGACAACCGCCAACAACATCGGTGTTACCATCTTTAGCATCACACCCGTTTGTTTGAGTGCATTTTGTATTCGTGTTTTAATCGTTCACCCCTTGTATTACTTCCAAAGGTTCACTAAGGTAATACCCTTGCATATAATCGATATCGAATCCCTCCAACACTTCCAAAATCTCTTTACTTGAGACATGTTCGGCTATAAGCTTGATATCCAAAGATTTTGCGAATTTTACAATAGCATCGACAACGTAGTATTCATCGGAGTCCAAATGGATGTTTTTAATCAGTGAGCCGTCTATTTTTATATAATCAGGACGTATCTGCAAAATATAAGAAAAGTTAGAGTATCCAGAGCCGAAATCATCTATGGCAAAACGTACCCGTAACTTTCTCATCTTGGCGATAAACGGACGAACCGTCTCGAAGTTGTCTATCTCTTCCGTTTCGAGAATCTCGAGTATTAATTTGTCTTGCACATTATAATGTTTGAGCGCATCGACCAAAAAAGCCACCGTATCTTCGTTTTGGATGTCGTCTATCGATATATTGATGGAAAAATCGGCATCGATATTTTGAAATTTTCTAAACGTCTTTTCTATGACGATTTTGGTAAGCTGAGGATAGAGTTTCGATTCTTTCGCTACTTTCAAAAACATATGCGGTGCTATCACTTTGTCGTTATCGATCATACGTATAAGCGATTCGTATTTTTTGTTTTGTGGATTTTTCACATCGACAATCGGCTGGTAAAAGACAACGATATTGTCGTTTTCAATCGCGTATTCGAGTTTGGTTCTCCACAATATAAATTCTGATTGTCTATTCATTTCCAAATTTGTCGGATCGTATATCATAAACAAAGACTTCGTTCTTTTGGCTTCGTTCAAAGCCAAGTCGGCATATGCGACTAGATTCTCCTCACCAAACGAAACACCGCCACTAAATGTTATTCTAATATCCCTAGGCAAGCGCTCTTTGGTAAAATGTAAATCTAAAATCGATTTTTCCAGCGCATGCATAATCTGCTCGAGTTCTTCTTTATTGCATCGCCCCTCTTTTAGTAAAACGAACTCGTCCGAACCGATTCTATACAACCGCATATCAGTATCGTTCGTAAAAGCTCTCAGTGCGTCGGCTATCTCTTTCAAAATATAATTTCCAGCATCACTACCATAATAGTCGTTGATATTTTTAAAAGAATCGATATCGAGTAAAATCAACGTTTTCTCGCCACTTTTTTTCAAATCTTTCTGTAAGGACTTTCTATTGTGCAAACCTGTCAATTCGTCGATGTAGAGTTGCCGTTTCAACCCTTTGTTCAAAGTGTCGATCGAATCCGCCATCTCATTGAAAGAGTGAGCGAGTTGCCCTATTTCGTCTTTTGCGTTCGATTCGATCTTATAGTTAAAATCGTTCTCTTTGAGTTTTTTTGTCGCGACAAGAACGCTTTTTATACGACTGGAAATATTGTTGGCTATCAACACGGCGACATACACGACCAACACTATCAAAACCAAAGTCGTAAACGATATCTTGACTATCTGCACTTTTATTTTATTGTAAATTTCATTGGATATCGCCGAAATACTCTGTGTTATGTTTTCGTTTTCTTTATCGATCACCTTATCGATATTCTTTTTCGTTTCGTTCGCCGCACTATGAAACTCCTCGACATTCGCTCCTATTGTTACAAAACCGAAACTTTTTTTTGCACTTCCCGGATTTTGAACATAATACGGAATCGCCGCTGCCGTTGTCAACTTCCAAACCTTACTCCAAAAAATAACAAACGAACCATACCCACCGTCTCCGACAAGCTCCGACCACCCTTCACACTGCGGAGCGAAGTTGAGGTACTTGCAATCAAGCCCTATCTCCCCTTTTTTCAATTGTTCGATATTCGGTTTTTTCTTCAAAGACTGCTTAAAAAAAACAGGTTGCTTTTGTAAAAAAGAACTCAAATCGCTTTCGTTGCTTTCTTTGAACTTTTTCGCCAAAGAGGCATCGATCCAACCCGGAACTTTCCTACCCGTTTTGGGATCATATCCCATGATAAAATAATCTCTTGGATGGGATATACACGAAAAATTACTGTCCCACATGAACGCGTAGTTACCGTTACTGGCATCGGGGATATCCAAAGGTTGTGGAGAAAGAGGATTGAAATAGTCGGTATAATCCATCAAATGACGATGATCCAGCGCCAAAGTAAGATATCCCAAAAGTTTCGAACCGTCATAAACCGGCGCGACGAATCGAACGATACCTTCGAATTTTTTACCGACGGGATTTTCTTTTCCGGCATACGCATACTTTTGCGGCTCGAACACGACACCCATTTTGGCCGCTTTTTTCCGTGTAAACGAGCCGATAACAGGCGATGGTACGTAAGCTCCTATCACTTCGGAAACGTAAATTTCCCCTTTTTTGAGTTTTTTCGCTTCTTGAAAATATTTTTCTGCATGAAGATATGTATTTTTTCGAAGAGAAATATCTTTCAACGTAGCGTCTATAGAAGAAACTTTATATATTTCTTTCCCGTCGGGTCTGAAAAATGTTATCTCTTTGTAGATAGGGATAATCTCTTTTTTTCTTTCTTGTTTTTTCACTTTGTGAAATTCGTTCGCATTATCTTCCAGCGAAGTCCGGTTTAGAACCAATTCTTGATTTTTCAACTCTTTGGAAACCCACCTGTCATTTTTCGCATCGTAAAAATATTTTGCAGGTACATACACTTCTTTATTTTTTTTCGCATAAAACTCTTGAAGTGTTTTTTGATTGATATCTAGAGTGGATAAAAATCGAACATCTTCATCTCTTTCTCGCAGAAAATGGGCTATCCTATCGGCAAGAAGCACCGTTAAATATTCCAAATTCGATTGCGATTTCGCATCTAACGCTTCTATGCTGTCGGTAATTGCCGTATAGGTCGTTTTCTCCAAAGAGTTCTGGCTACTCTTGATGATATTGCCTGTTCTTTCTTTAAGCAGTCCATCGATCTCGATGAAACTCACTATCCCTATTCCTGCGAGCAAAAGCAATGGAACTATTTTGAAAATGATAAAAACGACGATCAGTTTCAATTTGATCGAGTAATCTTTGAATTTAAACATTTTTTATTCTAATATGTTGTCTATTAAAGTTTGCTGATGGATAATATATAAAGCCTTTGGCATAAGCTTTTGCCAAAAAAATTGAAATTATGGTAAAATATACAAAAAAAGGAGGTGTGATATGCAAGTAGGGACATCGCTTTATGACAACTACGCTGCGCTTTTGCGATACAGACAAGATGCGACACAAAACAAACACAAAGAAGCGGAAATCCTCCCGATAGAAAAACCGCAAATTCAACCGATTAAACACCCCTCCGAAACGATAGACAAAGAAGCGCTACAAAGCAAAATTGACGAAAAAAAAGACAATTTACGCCAATTCGTAGCTTTAAGTGCCGGCATAAACTCCGTTAAGAGTCAATTCGAAATTTATATGGAAGGGATGACGGGTGATGAATACAGTAGCGACACCATTGTCAAACTCGAAGATTTAAGAGAGATTCAGCGCCAAAACAACATCGTTAAAGCGTATGCCTACTACCAAGAAAACGGATTGAGCGCTTGATGCAAGAATCACCAAAACTGTTTCGACTTATCGAAGAGAAGTCGGCTAAAGAACACATAGAGAAGTTCAAAGAGTTTCTACCTCAGATGCTCACCGAAAAAAGCGACCCTATTCCACTTAATGCGAGTGAAATAGAGTTCACACTTCAAAAAGACGGGGAGTTCGAACTCCATTTGCTAAACTATGAAGATTTGCAAAAAGAGCTCCAAAATCCCAAACTTCAAGAAAAGATTTTTCAAAGCCTCGACATCGTCGCATCCTTCGAAGACGATGGTAAGCATACACCGCTTATCGAAGAGATTCTCTCTAATATCCATACCGACTTGCAGCAAGAACAGCGCTTCGTATTTGGTATCAAGAGAGTACAAACTCCATCCAAATATCCGGTAAAAATCCTCTTTGGCGAGATTTTACCCATAAACCAACTCCAAGCCAAACTCGGCGAAGAGGTATTCCATTTTCTAAACAACGACAAAACATACTACATAGAACGTTTCAAACAAATTCGCGATGCCATCTCCAAAGAGATAGGCATTACGTTTTTACGCCTCAACCCGGTACTAGAAACTTCCCTCCCCCCTTATGGCGTAACTATCGTCGATACCGTAACGGATAAAACGATAGCATCGTTTCAAACCGTTGCACTACAGCAAAAAGAAGATATGGAACACTATTTCATGCAGCTTCGTTCCATTCTCATAAAACTCGCTCAAGAGATGAAAAAACGTCAAAATCGAATTTCATAAAGGTTATACATTGCAAAAAACACAAAAATTCATAGTAAAACTATTCCCAGAAATCATGATAAAGGGGCAAAGCGCAAAACGGCAGATGATAGGGCAACTTTTTGCCAACTTGAAAGTTTTGCTCGAAAAAATCGACCCATCGATCGAAATTACGAAATTTTCCGATAAAATCGAAGTTGTCTCTTTGGTAGATGTCGTAGAGGAAGTTCGAGAAAGATTGCTCAACACTCCGGGTATCGAAACGGTACTTGAAGCGCTTCAGTTCGATAACGTCGAAACTTTGGACGATATCAAATCGATAGTAGGAAAAACGCTTGCTCAGACGCTGGAAAATAAAACTTTTGTCGTTCGCGCGAAAAGATCGGGTCAACATCCGTTTAAATCGATAGATATCGAACGGGGTGTTGGAGGATACCTCTTAGCACACTCTAACGCGAAAAAAGTAAGTCTCAAAAATCCGCAAATAACCGTTTCACTCGAGCTTGTAAACAACCAACTAAACATCATAACCGCAAAACACAAAGCTCTTGGCGGTTTCCCTATCGGCACACAAGGAGATATACTCTCATTGATGTCAGGTGGTTTCGATTCGACCGTAGCTTCGTTTCTCAGTATCAAAAGAGGATTGAAAACCCATTATCTTTTTTTCAATCTTGGTGGAAAAGCACATGAAATCGGTGTCAAACAAGTTGCCTACTATCTTTGGTCGAAATTTAGCGCTTCGCACAAAGTACGATTTATTACCATCAACTTCGAAGATATCGTAACCGAAATTTTTCGCTCTATCCCACCAACCTACATGGGTGTCATGCTCAAACGCTTAATGCTTCAAGCAGCGCAAGAAATTGCAAACGAAATGGAAATAGACGCTCTTTTGACGGGAGAAAGTGTTGCGCAAGTCTCAAGTCAAACACTACGCAATCTAGCTCTTATTGACCAAGCTACAGATAAACTCGTCCTACGCCCACTTGCAATGATGAACAAACCGGAAATTATCGCTATAGCTGATAGTATCGGTACACGCCACTTTGCTGAGAGTATGCCCGAATACTGCGGTGTCATCTCCCAAAACCCAGTTACTCACGGCTCTTACAAACGGGTTGAAAAAATAGCCAAACAGTTTAACTACGACGTACTTCAAAATGCCGTTATGAACGCTCAAAGACTCTACGTAGATGAAATAGTTGAAGATATCAACGAAATGGCAGCCGTAGAGATAGTACACGAAATAAAAGAAGACGATGTAATTATAGATATACGAGGGGAAGAAGAAGCTATAAATTTATCTGCAAAAACACTCAATATTCCATTTTACAACCTCAAAAAAGAGTTTCCTCGCCTCCCAAAAGATACTACCTATCTACTTTACTGCGACAAAGGTGTTATGAGTCAGCTGCATGCGCAATACCTCAAAGATGAATTCAAAGCAGAAAATGTAAAGGTCTATAGACCCACATAAAACGTAAAACGCAATATTCTACGAATTATCAATAACACCTAAATATCAAAGTCACGTGAGGGGGATTGCCGGGATAAAAGGGAGTTTGTGATGTTTGTTCGTTGACTAATTGAAATCTTTTTTGAATCGACTCACAATAATCTTCAGCTTTTCTGTAAGCCCTTTCGGTAAGTTCATTCATATCTACAATATCCTCTCCTGCTTCGAGAGTAATAGAATGTGTATTACCACCGGTTTTATAAACTAAAGGAACAGCAGATGAAGACTCGAAATGCCCAGAACATGCATTTAAAAAAATAGTAATTAGAAAAAAAGATAAAAAGAAAACGATTTTCATAAAATTCCTAAATGTTTTGGTAATAAAAAAGAAGTAAAAGGAAGAAAAAACCGACCAACTATGCGGCGACCTACGTTCCCACCCCCGAAGGGGGCAGTATCATCAGCGATGAGAGGCTTAGCTTCCAGGTTCGGAATGGAGCTGGGCGTTT